>NZ_MLHQ01000023.1 GCF_001999305.1 Rodentibacter myodis
GTAAGGGCTTTTGTTATGTTTTGATCAAACGCTCTTTATGTAAACACTACATAATATCGCTATTTTAACACTTATACTAATGTGCCTTTTCTACCTGACCAAACTCAAGTTCAACCGGTGTTGCCCGACCAAAGATAGAAACGGAAACTTTCAAGCGACCTTTTTCATAATCCACTTCTTCCACTGTGCCGTTAAAGTCAGCAAATGGGCCTTCAGTAACACGTACTTCTTCACCCGGTGAATATTCGTTACGATGGCGTGGTTTATCAGCAGTTTGTTCTAAGCGATCCAAAATCGCATCTGCTTCGCGTTTGGAAATCGGTGCCGGTTTATCCGGTGTGCCGCCAATGAATCCCATAACACGTGGTACACTTTTCACTAAGTGCCAAGTATCATCGTTCATTTCCATTTCAACAAGGACATAACCCGGAAAGAATTTACGTTCACTTTTACGGCGTTTGCCGGCAACGTTTTCAACCACTTCCTCACTTGGGACTAACACTTCACCGAATTGGTCTTCCATTTGGTGTTGTTTAATATATTCACGCAAAGTTAATGCAACACGGCTTTCAAAACCGGAAAAGGCTTGTAAAACATACCAACGTTTTTTTGATACGATTGCTTCTTCAGTCATTTTAGAATCTCAAATCGGTTAAGAAGTTAATAATTGACACGATAATGGAATCTGTCGCCCAGAAAAATAATGAGGAAATCACCGTCACCGCAATGACAATTAATGTTGTTTGGCGAGTTTCGGCACGGGTTGGCCACACCACTTTACGCGCTTCATTTTTTGCTTCTTTAAAGAAATTACGTGCTTTCGTACCTTGATTGGTGATTGCCGCCAAAATAAATGCTAAAACAAGCAATACCGCCATAGCAATGACACGAACCGGTGCGGAAAATGCTTTTTGGAAATATACATTACCAATAGCGGCGGCTGCGAAGAAAACCGCAACCAATACCCAAAGTAACGTATTTAAACCTTTTGATTTACCTTCTACCGACTCTTCTGTTTTTTTCTTTTTATCAACAATTTCAGTTGCCATAATTGAATCCGTTTAAAAAGGGGGAAATAGGAGTAAAGTTAAGAACGTGCGATTGTAGCATTTTCTTTTTAAATTTCCTATCGAAAAATAGAAACCTAAAACACGGAGAAAATCAACCGCACTTTCTAAAGCAGATATTCACTAGGAACGATAAACCAACTTCGGAGCTTCATTTTCAGTGATTGTCGTTTCATCCACCACCACTCTCTCGAGATTTTCAATAGAGGGAAGATCATACATCGTATCCAGCAACACCGCCTCTACGATAGAACGTAAACCACGCGCACCGGTTTTACGCTCAAGGGCTTTTTTCGCCATTGCCTTTAAGGCTTCTTGGGTAAATTCCAGTTCAACATTTTCTAAACCAAATAATGCCTGATATTGTTTTACCAGCGCATTTTTTGGTTGAGTGAGAATTTGTATTAACGCTTCTTCATCCAATTCACTTAATGGTGCGATCATTGGCAAGCGACCGATAAATTCGGGAATCAAGCCAAATTTCATTAAATCATCCGGTTCTACTTGGCGGAATAATTCGGATAAAACCTGCTCTTCATCTTTTTCCACTTTGGCATCAAAACCAATACTTGTCGCAATTTGTGTGCGTTTTGCAATAATTTTGTCCAACCCGGCAAATGCTCCACCACAAATAAAGAGAATTTTTGAGGTATCCACTTTCAACATTTCTTGTTGAGGATGTTTACGTCCCCCTTGCGGTGGCACGGAGGCGACAGTCCCTTCAATAAGTTTCAACAATGCCTGTTGAACCCCTTCGCCTGAAACATCACGAGTGATAGAAGCCCCTTCGGATTTACGGCTGATTTTATCAATCTCATCAATATAAATAATGCCTTGCTCTGCTTTTTCCGTATCGTATTCACAGTTTTGGAGCAATTTTTGCAATACGTTTTCTACATCTTCCCCTACATAACCGGCTTCTGTTAAGGTTGTTGCATCCGCCATTGCGAAAGGCACATTTAAACGGCGAGCCAAGGTTTGTGCCAACAATGTTTTACCACTTCCCGTTGGGCCAATCAGTAAAATATTACTTTTGCCTAATTCCACATCACCACTTTCCTGTGCGGTACGCAAACGTTTATAGTGGTTATACACCGCTACGGAAAGCACTTTTTTGGCATAATCTTGACCGATCACATAATCGTCCAAATGGGCGCGAATTTCGTGCGGAGTAGGCAATTTTTCTTCCTTTTTAACCGCACTTTCACCCTCATCTTCATCGTTGGTTTCGTTACTTTCTTCCAACATCGTGTGGCACAGTTCAATACATTCATTACAAATGTAGCCCTCTGTGCCGGCAATTAATTTATCCACTTCGCTTTTTTCTTTACCACAAAAAGAACAGTGTAAATCTTTATCTTCCGTTGTCATTTTAAATCCTTAACGTTGAATCAACACTTCATCCACTAAGCCATAAGCCTTCGCTTCTTCCGCCGACATAAAATTATCACGATCCGTATCTTGTTCCAGACGTTCCAAGCTCTGTCCGGTGTGGAAAGCCAAACGTTCGTTTAATGTATGCTTGATTTTCAAAATTTCTTGTGCGTGAATTTGAATATCTGATGCCTGACCGCGGAATCCCCCCAAAGGTTGATGGATCATCACTCGAGAATTTGGCAATGCCGCTCGTTTTCCTGCCGTGCCGCCGGCTAATAAAAATGCCCCCATCGAACAGGCTTGACCGATACAAAGAGTACGCACATCAGGCTTAATAAATTGCATCGTATCGTAAATTGCCATTCCTGCGGTCACCGAGCCACCCGGTGAGTTGATATAAATATTAATATCCTTGGTTGGATCTTCCGATTCTAAAAACAATAGCTGTGCTACGATCAGATTTGCCATATTGTCTTCAACCTGTCCGGTTAAAAAAATCACACGCTCTTTTAATAAACGGGAATAAATATCGTAAGAACGTTCGCCACGCGAAGTTTGTTCTACGACCATAGGAACTAAACTCATTTTCTCACCTATCACTTATAAAAACAGTTGGGTATTTTACCGAAAAAATATCGGCAAATAAAAATGCGGTCGCCTTTATTAAAATAGCGACCGCGCTTTCTAATTCATCACAGCGATAAATTGATTATGCCTGCGGATTCATTACTTCATCAAATGATGATACTTTTTCAGTCACTTGTGCTTTGGCAAGAACCGCATCAACCGCTTGTTCTTCTAACACGACGTTACGAATGTTATTCATCAATTCTTCATTTTTGCTGTAATACTCAATCACTTCAGCCGGTTGTTCGTAGGCGGAAGCAATATCGGCAATCATTGCTTTGGCACGTTCTTCATCGGCTTTCAATTCGTTTGATTTGATCACTTCGGCAAACAATAAGCCCACTTGAACACGGCGTTTTGCATCCGCTTCAAATAATTCACGTGGTAATTGCGCCGCTTGTTGTGCATTGCCGCCAAAACGTTGTGCTGCTTGGTTGCGTAATACATTAATTTCTTCTTCAACGGCAGAAGAAGGTACATCAACCGGATTTTGTTCAATCAAGCCGTTGATCACTTGTTGTTTAACACGAGACACTAAGGCATTTTTCAATTCACGTTCCATATTTTTACGGATTTCTGCACGTAAATCTGCAACGTTTTTTGTATTTGGGCCAAATTTTGCTACAAATTCATCGGTTAATTCAGGCAATACCATATTTTCAACTTTCTTCAAGGTAATCGCAAATTTAGCGGCTTTACCTTTCAAGTTTTCTGCGTGATATTCAGCCGGGAAAGTCACATCAATATCAAATTGTTCACCGGCTTTGTGTCCAACGATACCTTCTTCAAAGCCCGGGATCATACGACCTTGTCCCATTAATAATACGAAGTCCGATGCTTTACCGCCGTCAAATTCTTCACCATCAACAGAACCAACAAAATCGATTGTTACACGATCATCCGCTTTGGCGGCTTCTTGACTTTCTGCCCAAGTGGCTTGTTGTTTACGCAATACATCGACCATTTTATCAACATCGGCTTCCGTAATTTCAACGGTCGGTTTTTCAACTTTAATATTTTCTAAACCTTGTAATTGAACTTCCGGATAAACTTCAAACGTGGCAGTGAAAACCAAATCTTTACCTTGTTCAAAGGTTTCAATAGCAAAAGTCGGACGACCTGCAATATTGATTTTTTCTGCAATCACGGCATCAAAGAAATGACGTGGTAATAAATCGTTTAATACATCTTGACGAATTGATGCACCAAAGCGTTGTTCAATAATATGTGCCGGTACGTGACCTTTACGGAAACCATCTACACGAACATTTTTTGCTGCGCGTTTAAATTCTTCGCGTGTTGCTTTCTCAACAGTTTCAGCCGGAACGGTGATTGCCACACGGCGCTCTAAACCTTGGGTTGTTTCAATATTTAATGACATTTGTAACCTCAATTAATTTTGCACTCGGTAAAACTCACACCGAACACGTTGTTAAAAATAATAGTGATAAAAAAACTTGCGGATTATAGCGAATTAAAATCAACCGGTCGATAAAAAAGTCTGAAAATCAAGCAAAAAGCGATTTATTTTGATGAATTTATCAACAAGTTTTCGGATACAAAAAAAGTGCGGTTAAAAATGACCGCACTTTGGGTGAAGACTTATAAACCTTTCGGTAAACGAATTTTTTGTCCCGGGAAAATTTTATCGGCATCTTTGATCACTTCTTTATTTGCCTCAACAATCGCCGTGTATTTTGCGCCGTTGCCATAGGTTTTTTCCGCAATTTTCCAAAGTGTATCGCCTTTTTGGATAACGTAGAAAGTGTCTTCAGAGGCTAAACTCTCACCATTACTAATGGTTGCATCGGTAGTGACGGAAGTAATACCTTGAATGTTGCCTGCCATTAATACGGCTTTTTCCAAAGCGGCAGCAGTTGCCGCTACACCTTGAATACTTGCCACGCCATTTTCAACGGTAACCGAAAGATTTTCTACCCCCGGATTATCTTCCGCAATGTGTTGTGTCACCGCTTGTGAAGCCTCATCTTCTTTAGAAAAGATTTTTTTGCCAATATCACCGACAAAATCAAATAAACCCATTTTTTCTTCCTTTTTGGTTGTGAATTTCGCCGGCTACGATACTGAAAAGCCGTGTGAATGTCCACCAATCAATGTGTAAATTCTTGTAAATCTTTTATGAAAATATCTTCAAAGCCAACCGCACTTTGGTAGAATGCGTGCGTTTTTTATCATCTCAAAACAAAGGAAAAAATATGCGTTGGCAAGGTAGAAGAGAAAGCTCAAATATTGAAGACAGACGCGGTTCAGGCGGTCATTTTGGCGGTGGCAAAGGCAGTGGCATTTTGGGATTAATTGTCTTGTTGGTCGGTGCTTATTACGGCGTTGATTTATCGGGCTTGGTTGGCACGCCTGATTTTTCAGGACAATCATCTCAACGCTTAGAAACGCAAGAAGAACAACAACTTGCCGGTTTATCAAAAGTCGTTTTGGCTGATACCGAAACCATTTGGGGAAATTATTTTAAACAAATGGGTTATCAATACCAAGAACCCACAATGGTGCTTTATAGCGGTGCAACTTCTACCGCTTGCGGCACAGGACAATCGGCAATGGGGCCGTTTTATTGTCCGAATGATCAAAAAGTCTATTTGGATTTATCTTTTTATAATGATATGAAAAATAAATTGGGTGCCGCCGGTGATTCTGCCTTTGCATATGTGATTGCTCACGAAGTAGGACATCACGTACAAAATCTATTGGGCGTTTTAGGGCAGGTTCATCGCGCCCAACAAAGCACAGATCGCAAAACGGCAAATCAACTTTCCGTAAAACTGGAATTACAAGCCGATTGTTTTGCCGGAGTATGGGCAAATCAAGCGGTGAAAAGTGGCTTATTTGAACGGGGAGATGAAGAAAAAGCCTTTAATGCGGCAGAAGCAGTCGGCGATGATCGTTTGCAAAAACGCGGGCAAGGTTATGTTGTTCCCGACAGTTTCACCCACGGCACATCCGCACAGCGTTTGACTTGGTTTAGAAAAGGTTTGCAAAGCGGCAATCCTCAACAATGTGATACATTCAATTAAAAATGAAAAAGGCTGATTTTGTTTTTTTAAATCAGCCTTTTTATTCTTTCCAACCCCTTTCTTTCCAATTACCAAATGAGGTAAAAATACGAATAATTTATTAAAATTTGTTAAAAAATTTTAAAATTTCAAATAACGTTTAAAAACGGTAAAGAAATGCGTATTTTTTTGTGATCATACTCACAATTTCTCAAAATGGGTATATCCTCTTAACATAAAAAAAACTAATATATTCACGTTTTTTTAACATAACTTAAGGATACCGTATGTTGTCTTTTATACTTAGTATTTTCCCTATTATTTTATTAATTTATCTGATGGTAAAACGCAATGCGTTACCCTCTTATGTTGCACTTCCTTGGATCGCTACCCTAGTAATGGGTGTTCATCTTCTTCATTTTGATACAGACATCGTCACAATTAGCGCAAATGTGGTTTCGGCGATTGTTGCCGTACAAACCCCTATCACCGTGATTTTCGGTGCTATTTTATTTAACCGCTTTAGCGAAGTGTCCGGCGCAACCGATGTGATGCGTAAATGGTTGGGGAATATTAACCCAAATCCGGTGGCACAATTAATGATTATCGGTTGGGCATTCGCCTTTATGATTGAAGGTGCAAGTGGTTTTGGTACACCGGCTGCGATTGCCGCACCAATTTTGGTGGGATTAGGCTTTCATCCATTAAAAGTAGCAATGCTTGCTTTGGTGATGAACTCAGTACCGGTTTCTTTCGGTGCGGTGGGTACACCAACTTGGTTTGGTTTCGGCCCGTTAAATTTACCTGCGGATATGGTATTACAAATCGGCGCGGTAACCGCATTTATCCACTCTGTCGCGGCATTAATCATTCCTATTTTAGCCTTGAGTATCGTTGTGAGCTGGCAAGAAATTCGTAAAAATTTGTTATTTATCTACATCAGCGTTTTCGCCTGTGTCGTGCCTTATTTCCTCTTAGCACAAGTCAATAATGAATTCCCATCATTAATTGGTGGTGCTATTGGATTATTCATCTCTGTGTGGGCGGCGAACCGCAATATCGGTTTGGCAAAAGTGGAAAACACCCTTGATAATCAAGCGGTCACTACTTCTCAAATTATCAAAGCCTTATTTCCAACCGGCTTACTCATTGCTTTTTTAATCGTCACCCGTATCCAACAATTACCATTCAAAGCAATGATGAATGATACTACCGTCTGGTTCTCAACCGTGTTAGGTTCACTCGGTACCTTTGAAATCAGTCAAGGTTTGATTTTTAGCTTGAAAAATATTTTTGGCTCTCAAGTCTCTTCCAGCTATAAATTATTATATGTACCTGCGTTAATTCCATTTATTATCACCGTACTCATTGCAATCCCTGTCTTTAAAGTATCCGGTGCCAATGTAAAACAAATTTTCTCCTCAAGTTTGAAACAAACCAAAAATCCATTCATCGCCTTAGTCGGTGCGCTTGTTATGGTAAATTTAATGTTGGTTGGCGGTGATCATTCAATGGTGAAAATTATCGGCCGTACATTTGCGGATGTAAGTGGCAGCAACTGGACGATTTTCTCCTCATTCCTTGGTGCAATTGGTTCATTCTTCTCCGGTTCAAACACCGTATCCAACCTCACTTTCGGTAGTGTTCAACTTTCCACTGCCGAAACCACCGGTCTTTCTGTTGTACTCATTCTCGCCTTACAATCCGTAGGTGGTGCGATGGGGAATATGGTATGTATTAACAATATCGTGGCGGTAAGTTCGGTATTAAATATTTCTAACCAAGAAGGCCCAATTATTAAGAAAACTATTGTGCCAATGGTAATCTACGGTATCATTGCAGCCGTTTCTGCATTATTATTAGTGCCACTCTTCTATACTCTTTAGAATTTACTTGGAAAAACGACCGCACTTTTCAATAAAGTGCGGTCGTTATAACTTCTCTTTTGTTGGAGTAATAAAATATGAACGTGAATTTTTACGTTACCTGTATTGCTGATATTGTAAAAAGCGGTGTGGCAAAAAACACCGTTTTATTACTGGAAAAACTCGGCTGTAAAATGACCTTTCTTGAAAAACAAGGCTGCTGTGGTCAACCTGCATTAAACAGTGGTTACACCAAACAAGCCCTTCCCGGAATGAAAAACTTGGTGCAAACTTTTGAAGTGAATGATTATCCTATCGTTGCGCCTGCCGGTTCTTGTGTCTATGCCATCAAAAATTATCCTGAATATTTTACCCGCGCCGGTGAACCGGAATGGGCAGCCCGTGCGCAAAAAGTGGCTGACCGTTTTCACGATCTCACCGATTTTATCGTCAACACCCTAGGTGTTACCGATGTGGGGGCATACTTACCGGGAAAAGCGGTTTATCACCCTTCTTGTAGTCTTTTCCGTAAATTAGGCATTGTAGAAGAACCTATCGCACTCTTAAAAGGTGTGAAAGGTTTGGAATTATTGCCTATTCATAACCAACAAACCTGCTGTGGTTTTGGTGGAACATTCTCGGTGAAAATGGCAGAAATTTCCGGTGAAATGGTCAAAGAAAAAGTTGAACACATTGAAGAAGTCGAACCCGATTATTTAATTGGGGCGGATGTAAGCTGTTTATTAAATATTGGCGGCCGCTTACAACGTGAAGGTAGCAAAATCAAAGTAATGCACATTGCCGAAGTATTAATGCAAGAGGGGAAATAAAATGTCATTAAAAACCAGCCAACTTGCCTTTAAAGATCGTGTTAATCACGAAGTGAATAATGAAATTATGCGTAAAGCGGTGGTGAAAGCACAAGAAACCATCGGTGCAAATCGTCAAAAAATGGTGGATGAATTAGGGCATTGGGAAGAATGGCGTGATCTTTCCAAGCAAATTCGTAACCACGTTTTAGCCAATTTAGATGCCTATTTGTATCAATTAAGCGAAAACGTGCAAAAAAATGGCGGTAAAGTTTATTTTGCCGAAACCGCCGAAGAAGCCCGTGAATATATTCGCCAAGTGGCATTAGAAAAAAATGCGAAAAAAATCGTGAAGTCCAAATCAATGGTTACCGAAGAAATTGGCTTAAATGAAACCTTAGAAAAAGAAGGTATGCAGGTGATTGAAACGGATTTGGGCGAATATTTATTACAAATTTCCGGAGATAAACCCTCTCACATTGTAGTACCTGCCATTCACAAAGATCGTCATCAAATCCGCAAAGATCTTGCTGAAAAACTCGGTTACCAAGGTGAAGAAACGCCGGAAGATATGACACGTTTTGTGCGTGAAAAAATTCGTCAGGATTTCTTAGAAGCCGATATTGGGATCAGTGGTTGTAACTTTGCCGTAGCGGAAACCGGCTCTGTTTGTTTAGTAACAAACGAAGGAAATTTACGTTTAGCCACCACCCTTCCCAAAACACATATTGCCGTAATGGGAATGGAACGCCTTGCGCCGACTTTCCAAGAAGTGGATGTATTAATCACAATGCTTGCCCGCAGTGCGGTGGGCGCAAAATTAACCGGTTATAACACTTGGTTAACCGGTCCTCGTCTTGAAGGTGAAACCGATGGTCCGGAAGAATTTCATTTAGTGATTGTCGATAACGGTCGTTCCGATATTTTAGCCTCCGAGTTCCAAGAAGTTTTACGCTGTATTCGTTGCGGTGCGTGTTTAAATACCTGCCCGGCTTACCGTCAAATTGGTGGCCACGGTTACGGTTCTATTTATCCGGGCCCAATCGGTGCGGTTATTTCACCATTACTCGGCGGCTATGATGAATTTAAAGAATTACCTTACGCCTGTTCCTTATGTAATGCCTGTAATTCCGTCTGTCCTGTTCGTATTCCATTAGCCCAACTTATCTCAAAACATAGAGAAAAAATGGTTGAATTGGGTAAAACACCAACAATGGAACAGCTTTCTATTTTTGGTTTCACTTTTGCCAATTCGCATCCGACTTTATGGAAAGTCGGTGTCAATATGGGGGCTAAATTTGCCGGCAAACTCATTAAGAATGGCAAACCGGCCTTTTCTGTTGGGGCATTGGCAGAATGGACGAAAGCCCGCGACATTCCACAACCGGAAGGCGAAAGTTTCCGTCAATGGTTTAATAACAGAGGTAAAAACTAATGGATACACAAAATCGCGATAACTTTCTGAACAAGTTGGCGGCTAAAATGGGAAAAACCCGTAGCACCCAACCGGAAGCAATGTCAACACCGGTCAATACCTATCCAACCGAGCGTTTAACACAACTCTCGCAAACCGAACGTGTTGACGAATTTATTCGTTCTGCACAAGCAATGATGGTGGATGTCAATATTACGACCGAAGCAGAAGCGGCGAATACTCTCTTGGCATTATGTGAAAAATATGGTGGTGGGGATATTGTCCTCAACACCGATGAAAGATTAAACGCTTTAGGCATTCCACAAGCCTTAGAGACAAAATACCACTGCCACACTTGGTCGCCGGAAAGTGCAAAAGAAAATATCGACTTTTCAGAAAAAGCCAATATTGGTGTTGTTTATGCCGATTATGCCTTGGCGGAAACCGGTGGAATCGTCTTGTTTTCAAGTCCGGAACGTGGTCGTTCAGTCAGTTTGTTACCTGAAAAATCTATCGTTGTGCTACGTAAAAGCCAAGTTGTTCCTCGTGTTGCACAAGTGGCAAAAGTATTACACGAAAAAGCACAACAAGGTGAACGTATGCCTTCTTGTATCAATATCATCTCAGGGCCAAGTTCTACGGCAGATATTGAGCTTATCAAAGTGATCGGGGTACACGGGCCTGTTGCCAAGATTTATCTGGTGATTGACGATCTATAAAAACAAAACCGCACTTTGGGAAACAAAGTGCGGTCAAATTTTGAAGTGTTTTTCCACGATGATGTAGTAAATTCACAAAGGGAAAATAACAAGACCCGTAGATACCATAAGAAAACACAACAAAATTAAAGAATAAAACGACTTAAATCCTCATTTTCCACCACTTCACCCAATGCATCTGCAACATAAGTTGCATCAATTTTCACAGTTTGTCCGTTCATATCACTGGCATTGAATGAAATTTTATCCATTAAACGTTCCATCACCGTGTGCAAACGGCGCGCACCAATATTTTCGGTTTTTTCATTCACACGGAATGCCGCTTCGGCAATTTTCTTCACGGCATCTTCGGTAAATTCAATATTCACCCCTTCTGTTGCCATTAAGGCTTTATATTGCTCGGTAAGTGAAGCGTGAGGCTCGGTTAAAATACGTTCAAAATCAGCCGCACTTAATGCCGAAAGCTCAACACGAATCGGCAAACGACCTTGTAATTCAGGAATAAGATCCGAAGGGCGTGCCACTTGGAAGGCACCGGAGGCAATAAACAGAATATGATCGGTTTTCACCATACCGTGTTTGGTACTTACTGTCGAACCTTCCACTAATGGCAAGAGATCCCGCTGTACCCCCTCGCGTGAAACATCTGCCCCACTGTACTCGCCTTTTTTACAAATTTTGTCAATCTCATCAATAAACACAATGCCGTTTTGCTCCACCGCATCAATGGCTTTTTGTTTCAGTTCTTCCGGATTAATTAATTTTGCCGCTTCATCATCAATCAAGGCTTTTAAGGCATCCTTAATTTTCATTTTGCGTTTTTTGGTTTTCTCGCTACCTAGATTTTGGAACATCGATTGCAACTGACTGGTCATTTCTTCCATTCCCGGCGGTGCCATAATTTCCACCCCCATAGAAATACCAGCGGAAACATCAATTTCGATTTCTTTATCATCTAATTGACCTTCACGCAATTTTTTACGGAAGGCTTGACGGGTACTGCTATTGTTATCGCTGTTTTCAACTTGTCCCCATTGATCCTTCGCCGGTGGTAATAACGCATCAAGAATACGCTCTTCTGCCGCATCTTCCGCTTTTGCTCGATTTTTCGCAATCTCTTGTTGGCGAACCAGTTTCATTGCCCCATCCGTTAAATCACGAATAATAGAATCCACTTCTTTCCCCACATATCCCACTTCGGTAAATTTTGTGGCTTCCACTTTAATAAACGGGGCATTCGCCAATTTTGCCAAGCGGCGGGCGATTTCCGTTTTCCCCACGCCGGTTGGGCCAATCATTAAAATATTTTTAGGGGTAACTTCGTGGCGCAACGGTTCTTGCAACTGCATACGACGCCAACGATTTCTTAATGCAATCGCCACCGCTCTTTTGGCATCCGCTTGCCCAATAATATGTTGATCTAATTCAGAGACAATTTCGCGAGGAGTCATTTCAGACATAATTTATTCCTTGGTTGTGATATTCCGTCTATTAACGGATGAAAAAATGAATAGATAAAATTAATTCGGTAACGTTTCAATGGTGAAATTGGTATTCGTGAACACGCAAATATCACCGGCAATCTTTAATGATTTTTCCACAATTTCACGGGCGGAAAGATCCGTATTGTCCACCAACGCACGTGCCGCCGACAGGGCATAATTCCCACCCGAACCAATTGCAAGAATCTGATCTTCTTCCGGTTGCACCACATCACCGATACCGGTAATGATTAAACTTTCTTTTTCATCGGCAACAATGAGCATTGCTTCCAATTTACGCAACGCACGATCCGTGCGCCAATCTTTTGCCAATTCGACCGCACTTTTCAGCAAATGTCCTTGGTGCATTTCAAGTTTACGTTCAAAAAGCTCAAACAGGGTGAAAGCATCTGCCGTACCACCGGCAAACCCCGCCAAGACTTTACCATTGTATAAACGGCGAACTTTACGCGCATTGCCTTTCATCACCGTGTTTCCCAAAGAAACCTGCCCATCACCGCCTACAACCACTTGTCCATTACGGCGTACACTTACAATCGTTGTCATTATTCTGTCCTTTTAAAGAAAAAACTTGCCCGCTATATGGCGGTTGCATTACGAAAATTCAAGTGATTTTTCGTTTTAATGCTCAATTTCCTTTTATTTAATCCCACTTTTTTAAAATGCATTTATGCTAAAATCCATTAAAAATTTGAGGTTTATTATGACAGATTGGAACATACCTTTTCTTACACTCCTTGCCGTATCCTTTTTTATTTTAATCATTCTCGGTTTTCTACTGGCACGCCGTATCCGTGATGTGCAGGAATTACAACAAGACTTAAATAAAACCAACCACGATTTTAATCAACTTGCCGCCCGTTTTGATGTGTTGGCTCAACAAAAAAATCGCTTAGAACAACAAACCGTCAAGGCACAAACAGAAAGTGAAGGCTTGCAAATTCGTCTAGGTGAGCGTGATGAAAAAATCGCCTATCTCATCAAAGAATTAGATGAAGAACAGCTTCGCAACGATCAAATCGGCGCACAAATCACTGCCTTAAAAGAACGCTTTGGCATTGCTTCGGCACAGGCGGAAAGCCTACAAACCCAGTTGCAACAAAATCAAACCCATTTACTCCGCAAAGAACAAGAAGTGCAAAATTTAACGGAAAAATTGACCGCACTTTCGCAAGAACTCACGGAATTAAAAACCACGTTGGCGGAAAAAGAAAAGCATTTTGCCGAACAACAACAAAATATCGAACAATCAAAACAACAACTTGGTATTGAATTTCAAAATCTTGCCAATCGCATTTTAGAAGAAAAAAGCCGTTCCTTTAATCAAACCAATCAAACGGCATTAGAAACCTTGCTAAAACCTTTCCGTGAGCAAATTGAAGGCTTCCAAAAACGGGTGAATGAAATTCACTCGGAATCCCTAAAAGGCAATGCGGGCTTAGAAGCCGAAATTAAAAAAGTGTTGGAAATCGGGCTAAATATGTCGCAAGAAGCCAACAATCTCACTTCCGCACTCAAGGGAGAAAAGAAAACCCTAGGAAATTGGGGCGAAGTGCAACTGGAACGCGCTCTTCAACTCGCAGGCTTAATTGAAAACGTCCATTACAGCGCACAAGCACACTTCAAAGATGAGCTGGGCGGGCGAAATTATCCCGATTTTGTATTGAATTTACCTGACAACAAAAACATTATTATCGACAGCAAAATGTCCTTGGTGGATTATGAAAGTGCGGTCAATGCTGAGGAAGATTTTGAACAGGAACGCCTAATGAAAGCGCATATTAAAGCACTTAAAAATCATATTGATGATCTTCACAAAAAAGATTACAGCAACCTCATCGGTATGTGTAGCCCCAATTTTGTCTTGATGTTTATTGCCGTTGAACCGGCATATATTGAAGCACTGAAATTAGATCCAACCTTGTTCAATTACGGTTATGAGAAAAATGTGATTATGGTATCTCACACCACCCTAATGCCGATTTTACGAACCGTTGCCAACCTATGGCGTATAGAACGGGGTAATGCAGAAGCCAAAGAAATCGCCGAAAAAGCCGGAGAAATTTATAATCAAATTTGCTTGGTTGCCGAACGCTTGAATAAACTGGGAAATACCCTTTCTACCGTCAGCAATCAATATAACAGCACAGTAACCGCATTGGTGGGGCAGCAAGGCTTAGTGGGTAAAGTGGAGCGATTCAAAGATTTATCCGCCAAAGCCAATAAAATTATGCCGAATGTGGAATTATTACATAATGACGTAGATTTAAGCCGCCTATCCCTCATTACGCAAGAACAAAAATAATCCCACAATTCAGCCTTGCTATTTTCAAAAAAACTGCTATTTTTTGGCGGTTTTTTATTTCTGAACATAGCAAAACTTAGGAAAAATAAATGGAACAACAAAAATCACAAGATCCCTACGCAAAATATAATCGACAATCAAACGCCATTAGCAAAATTGTTTTTGCCAGCCGCTGGCTGCAATTACCGATTTACCTTGGGCTTGTTGTCGTACAAGGTATTTACGCCTATAAATTTATGAAATCCCTTTGGCATCTAATTACCAACATTAACGAAATGGATTCCAACACCATTATGCTCGCCGTGTTAAATCTTATTGATGTGGTAATGATTGCCAACTTACTTGTAATGGTAACCATTGGCGGCTATGAGATTTTCGTCTCCAAACTAAAAACACGCAATCACCCTGATCAACCGGAATGGATGAGCCACGTAAACGCAACCGTATTGAAAGTAAAGCTCTCAATGTCGATCATCACCATTTCATCTATCCATATGCTACAAACCTTTGTCAATGTTAGTAATTTGCCGGAAAAAACAATGATGTGGCAGCTTTTCTTACACCTTGGCTTCTTAGTCTCGGCGATTGCCTTGGCTTATACAGACAAAATTCTTTATAGCACCAGCCACAAAACGCACTAATGAAAAAATTTCCCTCACGCAACAACGCCAACAAAAGCCCTGTTGGCGTTTCTTTCAAAACCCGTAAACCCAAAATAAAAACGCCCGTAAAAACAAGGGTTATTCTTTTTAATAAACCTTTCGATGTCCTCACCCAATTCACCGATGAAAATGGGCGAACCACGCTGAAAGATTTCATTCCAATCCCCAATGTCTATGCGGCAGGACGATTGGATCGCGACAGCGAAGGCTTACTCATTCTCACCAATAACGGCGTATTACAGCAACGACTTGCCGATCCAAAATTCAAAACGGAAAAAACCTATTGGGTGCAGGTGGAAGGCGAACCAAAGGAACAGGATTTAACACGGCTACGCCAAGGAATAGAACTAAAAGACGGAATGACAAAACCGGCAAAAGTGCGGTTAATTTCAGCACCGAATTTATGGCAACGCCTCCCACCAATCCGCGAGCGAAAATCCATCCCCACATCTTGGTTAGAAATAAAAATCACCGAAGGCCGCAACCGCCAAGTCCGCCGAATGACGGCACATATCGGCTTCCCCACCTTACGTTTAGTGCGTTATCAAATGGGAATATTATCTATTGAAGGATTACCTAATGGCGAATATCGGGAGCTGTCAGAAAAAGAAATTGAATTGTTATTCCTTTCGTTAAAACAAAAATAAGGTGTAAACTGCACCTTATTCATTTCCACACGATATTAAAATATCGCTTGTGCATTTTCCACCTGAACAAAAAAGCCATTTCCATTCAAAATCACGCTGTAATCCGTTTGGTATTTTTTACCGCTTGTTTCCACTAAAGCGTGGCAACTACGAATTCCCTGCTGCGGATAATGTTGTGTTTCGCGGGTTTGGCTGAGTTGTTTTACTGTCATTGGTACACCGGTTGCCTTACCTTGTTGTTTGAAAGCATCGGATAATACTTTAACCACGTTATCGTCTTGGCATTTCGGCACGACTACCATTTTTTTCGCTTGGCTCAGTGGTAACGCTTTAGCCGCATTGTTTTCTGTTTTTTCGCCCTTTTTATCCATATTTTTTGCTTTTGCCAATGTGGTTTTTGGGGCGTTATTGAGCTCCTTTCGGGAAGCGGATTTCGTTGCTAACTTAGTTGATTTTTTATCCGTAGAACGTTGTTTTTTCAGCATTTTTTGATCGGCTTTTGCCACCGATTTTTTCTGCACCGTCTTTTTATTTTCTACACTTTTTTTCGTCTTTTTTGCCTTAACCGACTTTTTATCTACCACTTTTTTTGTGGATGTAGTTTTCACCACAAGTTTTTTCTCAGCCTGTTTTTTTACCGATGTGTTTTTCGTCTGTTTGACACTTTGTTTGATGGGGCTTTTTTGTGCCGGGGCAGCCATTGCCGAGACGGCAAGAAAAGGTAACAACGCCAATAACACCTTGACTAATTTTTTCATTTTCATCTCCTTAAACAAAAAGTGCGGTTAAAACTAACCGCACTTTAATACTCAAATTAACATTACAGATAATAATGTTCTACGTAGTTTAATTTATCATCCAGTTTTAATACTAACGGCTGACCGGTTGGGATTTCAAAATCCATAATTTCTGCGTCAGAAATGCCGATAATATGTTTTGCTAAGGCACGAAGTGAGTTACCGTGTGCTACCACTAAAACACGTTTGCCGGAAAGCATTGCCGGAGCGATTTGGTCTTCCCAGAACGGAAGCGCACGCTCTAAAGTGAGTTTTAAATTTTCTGCATTTGGCACCACATCAGCCGGAATGTTGGCATAACGGCGGTCATTGTGTGCGGAATTTGGATCTTGCGGATCTAAATCCGGTGGAGAAATATCGTAAGAACGGCGCCAAATGTGAACTTGTTCGTCACCATATTGCTCTGCCGTTGCTTTTTTGTCTAATCCTTGTAATGCCCCATAGTGACGTTCGTTTAAACGCCAGTTTTTGACTTGAGGAATCCATAATTGGTGCGATTCTTCCAATACGATGTTACAAGTTTTGATTGCACGGGTTAAAACAGAAGTGAACGCAATATCAAATTCGTAACCTGCATCCAATAATTTTTTACCTGCGGCTTTGGCTTCTTCCACACCACGTTCGGTGAGGTTGACATCACGCCAACCGGTGAATAAGTTTTTTGCATTCCATTCACTGAAACCGTGACGGATAAAGACTAATTCCATAAGGATCTCCTAAGGGTATGTTGTTAAAAATAAACCGGCACTTTATAGCAAAAAATCATTGGCTTTAAAAGCGAAAAGGCGTGTTTTCCTGATCTTTCGCAAAAAATCGGGTGTTGGCGTTTTAGCCCTCTTAAAATAATGCTACTATTCACAATCTGCGAATTTTCTTTACGCACCTTATTTTTATCTCTAGAGTTTGACCTATGCAATATTGGAAAGCGAGTATAAAAACATTTTCAAAAATGACCGCACTTTTTGCCTGTGGGATAATGGGGTTTTCACCATTCGGCTACGGCAACAACCTGAATCAAATTCAACAACAGATCAAACAACAAGAATCAAAACTTGCCGAACAAAAACGTCAACAGGCGAAACTTCAATCCACCTTAAAAAATCAAGAAAGTAAAATTAATTCCGTTGCAGGCGAATTGCGGGAAACAGAACTCAGCTTGAAAGAAATTCGCAAGCAAATCACCGAGGCAGATAAACAAATCAAGCAATTAGAAAAAAAAGAGCGTGAGCAAAAAGCCAAACTGGCAAAACAAATGGATGTGATTTATCGTTCGGGCCTAAATCCTTCCGTATTGGAAAGAATGTTCTCTGAAGATGCGAAAAAAGCGGCGCGGATGAAGGTGTATTACGAACATTTAAACCAAGCCCGCATTGAGATGATCCATAATCTGCAAGCCACGCAAGCCCAAATTGTGAAACAAAAAGAAGCAATTTTAGGGCAACAGCAAAACCATCGGGATCAGCTTTCTACACAAAAAAAACAACAACAGGAATTAGAAAAAATCCAGCGTGAACGTCAATCCACGCTTAATGAAATCAACAAAAGTATTCATCAAGATCAAAATAAATTAGAACGCTTGCGGGCAAACGAAACCGCTTTACGCCAAGAAATTCAACGGGCAGAACAAACCGCCCGTCAGCAAGAACAACGGGAACGTGAAGCCTTGGCACAGCGTAAACAGGCGGAAGAAAAACGCACCGCCAAACCTTATAAACCTACCGCTCAAGAGCGACAGTTGATTAACAGCACCAACGGCTTGGGGGCGGCAAAACGCCAATATAATAAACCGGTGAACGGTTCAACCTTATATGCCTTTGGTTCGGCACAAGCCGGTGAAGCCCGTTGGAAAGGAATGGTGATTGCCGCCCCAAACGGTACGGCAGTACGAGCGATTGCCGGCGGTCGTGTGATTCTTGCCGGTCCGCTTAATGGTTATGGCTATATGGTGATTATCAAACACGGAGAAAGCGATTTGAGTTTATATGGCTTTAACCAAGCGGTGTTTGTGAAACCGAATCAACTGGTGTCTGCCGGTCAAACCATTGCGCAGGTAGGCAATACCGGCGAACTTTCCCGTCCGGCGTTGTACTTTGGCATTAGCCGTAAAGGCGTACCGGTCAATCCGGCAGGATGGATAAAATAATGAATAACACATTAAAAAGTGCGGTTAAAAATTTACTGTTTTTTTCAACCGCACTTTTCTCAAGCCTTAGCCTCGCACAAAGTAAACTCGCTATTGTGATTGATGATGTAGGCTATCACCCAAAAGAAGATGCGGCAATTTTCGCGATGCCGCGTGAAATTTCCGTGGCGATTATTCCTGTCGCCCCCTATGCCCGCCAACGAAATCTGGAAGCCAAAAATCAAGGGCGTGATATTCTTATTCATCTACCAATGCAACCTGTCAGCCAAGTAAAAATTGAAGAAGGCGGTCTGCATTTAGGGATGTCGGCAGAACAGGTTAGCCATCGTGTTCAAACGGCAAAAAATATCGTAAGTTATGCCATTGGTATGAATAATCATATGGGCAGTGCCGCAACGGCAGATACAACCTTAATGACCCATTTAATGCGTGCATTAAACGCACAGCATTTGTTCTTTTTAGACAGTCGAACCATTGGCAAATCCGTTGCAGGGAAAATCGCCAAAGAACAAGGCGTGCGGGCGTTGGATCGCCATATTTTTCTTGATGACAGTAATGAATTTGCCGATGTCCAACGCCAATTCCAAGCGGCAATCCAATACGCCCGAAAACACGGTACGGCGATCGCGATCGGACACCCACGTAAAAATACCGTTGCCGTATTACAACAAGGGCTGAAAAATTTACCGGCGGATATTCAACTGGTGGGAATGGGCAGTTTATGGCGTAACGAACGTATTGTACCGCCGAAACCATTTATTCTGCTCTTTAATGATACGCCAGCCCCCACTTCGCAAGCCCCCTATGAGCCAATTCCTTTGCTACGGGGCGTGCCAAAATAAAAACGGCGGAATAAATTTCCGACGATATGTATTTAAAAGAAATTGGGAATACCACAATTGGCATTTGCATTGAAAACTAAAAAAATTTTAATGGATTAATATGCTATTCAAATGACTTCCACCTTGCGCGTTGGTTTCCATCATACTGCCATTTTCAATGTATCAATGCCGATTCTTATATTCAAAATACAGCACGGTGGCGGCAACGCGTGAATGGACGTTTAGTTTACGTAACAAATTGCGGATATGTACTTTCACGGTTTCTTCCGAAATAAATAATTTGCCTGCAATCTGTTTGTTGGATAGTCCGGTGGCGATTAAATTTAATACATCCATTTCCCGTTCGGTTAAGGAATCCATTGGATCTTGGCGATGTTTACGTTCGAGGAGTAAATTTTTAATTGAATCACTTAAAATCACTTCGCCTTGTGCAATGCTTTTTAATTGTTCAAGTAAGGTGTCCGGCTCGGAATCTTTTAATAAATAGCCGTCTGCCCCGGCATCAATTAATGCGAAAATATCGTTTTTAGCATCGGAGACGGTTAAAATCACAATGCGTGCATCCACGCCTTCTGCCCGCAATCCTTTGAGGGTATCCAAGCCTGAAAGCCCTTTCATATTGAGATCCAAAATGATCAAATCCGGTGAGATTTGTAATGCGATGGAAATCCCTTCCACTCCGCTACCGACATCGGCAATCACTTCAAAATTATCATCTAATTCAACAAGTTGCTTAATGCCACGGCGCATTAGTGGGTGGTCATCGATGAGTAACACTTTTAATTTTTCTTGCATATTTCCCCCTTGGCAACAATTGACGGAAATCCCGTCACAAAAAACGCCCCATTCTAGCGATATTTAAAATACCTTCCAACGCAAAAAATGGGGGAAGTTGATCTATCTCATTCATAATCCCTCTTTTGAGGTAGGATTAAGGCGGGGTTGGTTGAAATTTAAAAGGTAAAATTTGCACCTGTCCCTGCGGGCAATGTTGTAATTGGTAAAATTGTGGATAGTTAAAATTACGTGATTCAATATGATAAGGATTATCACAGCCCCGCTCTGAGGCTTGGTAAAGTCGGTTAATTTCACGCACTTTATCATCTTTTGAGCCATCACAATGGCGGTAAATTTCCAGATGATTTAATTCGTCCAACAGATAGACATTGAACGTGCCGTCCTTATTATCTTCAAAGAAAAATTGTAAGAATCCTTCTCGGGCAAACAAGTCAATCCCTGCCGGATATTGGCGATCGCCATTTGTAATGGTTGCCTTTTCATCAACGGTTGTTTTTAAAATATCGTCAAAATCAACCGCACTTTGTTCATCATTTTCGATTTCTTTTAAGCTAATCCCGCGATCTTCAAAAAAGAATTGCCAGTTTTTTCCTGCAACACGTAATCTTGATGTGTGCGGTGGGGTTGTGTCGCCAAGTTGAATACGAATACAACGATTTACCAACGCATTTACCAAATTGCGTAAGGTGCGGCGATAATGCTTGCTATAACAACAGACTTGTACGGAGCGTGGACTATTCACGCCACGATAAATTTTGTTAGAAAGCACTTTTAGTGCCAGCAAAATGGCATTAGGCCCTTCAAAATGAAAGGTGCGAATTTCATTCCAAATATTGCGGTAGGTAAAATCAATGCTCCCCACAAAATTTTGTTCAAAAGGCCCAAAACTGAACAGATCACTTGCCGAAAGGTTGTCTCTAAATTCGGTTAAAGGGGCAGAAGGATCAACGGTTAAATTTACGGCAATTAAAATTTGACTAATTTCACAGGAATTTGCCAAGGCATCCGTACCAACATTGGTGAGGGTTCGGGAAAAAGAAAGGCGTAAATCCGACACAAAACTGCGTAGGGTTTCAATGCTAACGGTTTTACTGAAAAGATAAAGCTCCGTCTCGGCGGTTAATAAATGATTAAAATATGCCCATGCCACCAACTTATTCAGATTTTCATTATATTCAACAACCCGATCTTTTGAGGAGAACATTGTATTCGGCGAGCAATTAATAAGATACCAACCGTCCTTAAAATGTTTGTTACCCCGCACTTCTAAAAAGGAAAGGTGCGGTTCGGATAAATCACAGAAATTCTGCGTGTTTAATAAATTTACTTTACCCGGTAATTCTTCAAACGCGGTGTAAAGTTTACGGGTGAGAATATTTATATCCTGCGGAATCACGCTGGAATGGATTTTATGTTTGCGGGCAAACGTAATTAAATTGCGATAACTCAGCATTAAAAATTTCACCAAACTTCCGTGACTTTCTTTCATCCGCTTAATTTTCCAAAACGGACGATGATTTAAATCCCGAATCGTCTCGGCACTCCAGCCCCACTCTTGAGCGAGTATTCGCATATAGTTTGTACGCCAGTTATCAATTTGGTAGCGTGATAAATCTTCCATCACTTTTACATAAAAACAGCGGCGAACAAAATCAAGCCGTTTAAACTCGGAAAGTGCGGTCAAATATTGGGTAACTTTTGCCAGAATCGCAATATAAGGGTCAAAATGATGCTCCGGCGTGGTATTGCCGGCGAAGAGATCTTCTTTAAATTGTCGGGCGATCAGTTGGGCGTTGGGATATTCTTTGGAATACGCCTCTAAAAGTAAAATCTTTAAGACGGATTTATAGGGCGAATCGACCCCTTTATAAAGTTGCCACAAACTCGCACCAAAATACTCCTTGGCAGAAAACCGACCTAACCCACCAAAATCAACCCAATCTTGCGGATTAAGTGATCCGTTTTCAATGCGTTTTTGCACTTCTTTTTCGTAATCGGCCTCATTTTCTACCCACAAATGCAGCCATAAAAGCGGTTTTCCGGCAAGACGAACGGCAGAACGATAAAATTCTTCCAGCAAGAGCATATATTGTGCCGAGCCACTGTTTTCGTTGGTCACGGTCTCGGCATAGCGATCGTTGCGAAAACGTTGTTGATCCATCAAATAAAAATGAATTTCAACTTTAAATTGCAACGCCCATTCTTCAATTTTGCGTGCTTTTTGCGCAAGTAAATCCCGTTCTTCTTCAGTTAAGTCTTCACTATGGCAAATCCAAGTATCAATATCGGAAGTGGACGTTTGGCTAATCGAACCAAAACTCCCCATCACATAAACCCCTAAAATAGGTGGATTTTTGACATAAATATGTGATTTTAACGCATCGCATTGGCTTGGATATTCATTGGAAAGAAAACGCTGTTGATATGCGGACAAGGAAAAATCGGCAATACCAAAAAACGTATGCGATGAAGAAACATAACCGGGTAAACTCGGATGATTGAAATGAAGAAGAAGCGGAATGAGGGATAAAACCTGTTGGAATCCGTCATTCAAACCCAATAATGCGCGTTCCATACGGCGTTGGTCTAGGATTTCAACATATTTTTTCGCCTGATTAAGATCGTGTTTCACGCAGTATCCTACCAGCTGAAAATAGACGTTGCATACTCTACCATTTCAAGCGGGTGAAAGCAAAGAATTGCTACCCAAGCCGAACGGCATTTGCTATATTTCGTCCCCTATGATTCAGTCGTCAATTTTTATTATGTCCCGTCCATCAATTCGCAGTTCAATGCCAACAAAATTTAGCAAATTCACTTGGGGGCTTGCCGCTTTTTGCGTGCCGGTTTTACTTTGGCCTATGGCATTATTGATCTCAACCAATTTTGCCAAAAACACCGCATTAAGTGAAGCGCAGATCAATCTCTTTTCTACCTTATTTTGGATCTATCCTTTTATTCTCGCCCTTATCGCCCGATTACTTTATAAATTACACCAACGCAATTACGCCCTTGCCACAAGATTACTTGGCATAAGTGCTGTCATTTTTTACGGCGTTTTGATTTATATTTGCGTGGCAAGTTCCGGTTAATTTTATCGCTATGCAAGTCAAAGAACGTATTTTTCATACCGTATTATTTGAATTGGGGGCAATGATTGTCGGTTCACTCGCCTCCATCGTGCTTTTCGGTAGCAATCGCTTAGAAGCAGACCAAGTGGCAAAATTCAAATATGACAAAACCGCCGAACAAGACGGCAAAATCATTGAACGTGTGGTGAAGTTAGCGGAAAAATACAGCGTTTCAATGACCGAAATCTCCCTAGCGTGGCTTTTAACCAAAGTCGCTTCACCTATTGCAGGTGCCACTAAGTTCAATCATATTGATGGCGCGGTCAATGCCTTGAATGTCATGCTTTCTGATGATGATATTCGGTATCTGGAAGAATGCTACCTTCCCCACGAATTATCGGGTGTAATGGCACTGAATAAACTAACGGCAAACGTGCGTTTTGATAGACCATTGGGGAAATAAAGCAATGTATTCACATTGAAATTATGGGACGATGTCCCACAAATTAACCGGGCGGATTTAGCTCTTAACTATGGCGCAAGCCTATGATTGTGCCTTTTTCTCTTTGATTTATAAACAAAATTTACAATTATTTTTTGGGGCACAAATTTCAAACTTGCGCCATCTTAGAGACTCAAAAATCAGAGCGATTTTTCCATTCAACCCCTTCCTTGCTATTCATTAAATAAGCGAATAGATTTAAACATTTTATACAATTTATGTTCATCAAATGGCAGATATTCAGCAATAGTAAAGCCAACTACATCCGCATTACGGCTAATCAGCTGCAAAATTTCTGTAAGTCGTTCCATTGTCATTTTTCCGCCACCGCTACCATCACCTTTTAATTCGGGGTTTGCAAAATAGGTAGAGTGGAAGAAATGTTCGTCCAGCACATCAATATCCAAATGCACTAAAATATGCTCAAACTTATCAGTAAAGGCTTTGATTTCGCCATCGGATAAAAATGTCTTATCTTGAATTTTATACTGCACACCCTGCTGATCTAAAAATTGCTGTTGGTAAGCGTGAATTGGTTGTAAACCGACATATAAAATCTGCCCGGCAGTGAATTTTTTATTTTTCATCAATGAGGTTAACGAATTATCACCTTTGCCCATCAACGATGCCAGCACCATTGCGTGTGCATTCGGGTTGCCGTCTTTCGGAGACGACACGTCCGGATGGGTATCGATCCAAATCACGCCAACATTTTCATAGCGCCCGTGTAAATAATCAAAGGAGGCTTGGGAGACAATGCAGTTTCCGCCAATCGTGATGATTTTATCGGGCTGTTCCATTTCAATCGCCTCCATTGCATTTTTAATCCCACTGATGACCTGTTCTTTGGCATAAATTCCGTCTGTTATTGGATATTGCTCCCCACTCGGCTCGGCAATATTTACCCGAATAAGCGGTTGATTTGGGTTAAGCGGCAAAATATGAGCCAGTAAATTGGCACCAAAATGATAGGTTTCTAATCCTCCGCTGACAAAATCAGGATAGAGTAATCTAATCGTTTTCATTTGTTTGTCCTTTTTTATGAGTAAATAAAGCCGGTGTATTGTGCAACCCTATTATTATATCGGGTTATCAAGAGGCGATGAAAATTTTGCTGCTGAATACATACGGCATTTGTACTTACGATTGCAATTGCCGTGGTTGCGATGCTGTGTAATTTTACCTTCAATTGGCTTTTTGACAAAATTTTTACCGGTAAACGAGAAGAACGTAGCCTATTATTTCGTCTTTTTCATACCCTTTCTTTTGAAGCAACCTTATTGATTCTCACCATTCCAATGGTTGCCTACGCTCTCGAACTCAACCTATGGCAAGCATTTTTAGCGGATATTGGTCTGACGTTCATTATTATGGTGTACACTTTTTTCTTTAATTGGATTTATGATCGCATTCGCTTACGATTTATAAAAGGCTAAATAAAAAACCGCACAAAAGTGCGGTTAAATTTAGAATTATTTTATGCCGATATTCTTAGCTCTGTTCCACAGGCTTGTGCATAACGTTGAAGTGTTAAAAATGAAGCACGACTTGCATTTTTTTCAAGTTTGCTCACAGCCGGTTGGGTTATCCCCATTCTTTCTGCCACTTGAGAGACGGTCAATCCTGCGCGGGTGCGTATTTCTCTGAGTAATAATTGCAGTTCTTCAATCCTTTTTTCCTGTAAATAAAGTTGTTTTGTTTCTTCGTCTTGAAGTAAATGTTCTTTCACTTTTTTATAACTAATTGGCTGTACTTTCATCTATCATTTCTCCCAAACGTTTTAATGCTAATACAATTTCCTGTGGCGGTGTTTTTTGCGTTTTCTTTACAAAAGTGCGCAAGATATAAATTTTTTTCCCAACAGCAAAAGCAAAAAATGTACGAGAAATATCTTTACTGCCGGCACGAAGTTCAAAAAGCCCATCTTTAACCGAGCGGGTATGTGGAAAACGAAGGTCATTCCCTAGTATTTCTAATTTATCAAGCGCATTTAATACTTTTGCTTTCATCGTTGGGGATAATGATTCTATCTCTCCAACGGCTTCTGGATGAAAAAATAACTCAAACATAGTCAATCCATAACTTAAAAGTTATGTAATTATAATATATTTAATCTATAAATTAAAAGTTATATCTATCAATAAGATATTTAGGAGATATTTAGGGCGTAACATTTCCTTTTCCTAGATGATTCGCTCCATTTGTCTGATATGTGAAACTAATTATTTCACTTCTTCCCACCACTTCTCTTTTGGTAGTTGTTCAATTTGAAAAATCTGTCCGATTTTTGGGGTGGCGATGTCAAAACCTGCCGGCTCTGCCGCGTTTAAGAAACGTTCAATCGGTTCTTTCCAATGATGGTTGGCAAGATCAAATTTTCCCCAGTGAATCGGCATTGCTTTTGTTGCATTAATTTCTCTTAATGCCTGCACGCCTTGTTCCGGCAGCTCGTGAATAAGCAACCATTTTTGATCGTAAGCTCCATTTTCAATCATCACAAAATCAAAAGGGGCGTATTTTGCAATAATTTCGGCATAATGCTTGCCATAGCCGCTATCGGCACTAAAATAAAGCGACAGATCAGGGGATTTCACAACATAACCGCCCCACAGTGTTGGGTTTTGTATGTTCAATTCCCGTCCGCTAAAATGACGGCCCGGAACGAAGGTAATGGCAATATCCCCAATATTCGTTTGTTCTTCCCAATCCAATTCCGTGATATTTTCCGCTTTCACGCCCCAGCGAACAAGATGTGCTTTCACGCCAAGCGGTGCAATAAATTGTTTCGCTTTTCCTTTTGCCACTATTTCCTTGATCGCCTGATAATCAAGGTGGTCATAATGATCGTGCGAGATCAACACCACATCAATTTGTGGCAAATCATCAATGGTTGGCGTGTTTGTCATTGCAAAAGGTTCGCCGGTAAACGGCACAGGAGAAGCCCGATAAAACACGGGATCGGTGATAAATTTTTTACCTGCGGTTTGAAATATGACGCTTGAATGCCCCAACCACGCCACACTGCCATTTTGCCATTGGTGATTATCAAGTTTAACCGTTGGCAAGGGTTCATTTGGATTTTTATTTTCTGATGTCGTTAAGTGATTGTACGCCCACTGCCAAATCGATAAGGGTTCATCGGAAGTAACCAATGCTGTCGGCTCTAAATTGTTAAATTTTTTACCGTCATAATGTTTGGAAGCCTGCATTTTAGCAAGACTTTCCGCATCGGGCTTACCGCCCCAAACGGGGTGAAAATTTAAAAATGCATAGATTGCAGCGGCAATCAATACAACCAAAATAACAAGCCATTTTAAAAATACAACGATTGAATGCATAACGTCCTCATTAATCAAAGTGCGGTTAATTTTACGCTTTTTCATACCAAATTCGATTCACATAAAGGGTAACCCGTCCTGAGGGGGTATCGACCCTCACCTCATCATCAATGCCTTTGCCAATCAAAGCACGCGCCACCGGTGAATCAATCGAAATCCAATTTTTGGCAGGATCAAACTCATCACATCCCACCAAACGATACTGTTTCACTTCGCCTTCTTCATCTTCCAATTCCACCCAAGCACCGAAAAAAACCTTCCCCTCTTGCTTTGGGCTATAATCCACAATTTGTAACACCTCTAAACGTTTACTTAGAAAACGCACACGGCGATCAATTTCACGCAGACGGCGTTTTCCATAAATATATTCCGCATTTTCACTGCGATCGCCCAATGCGGCGGCATCGGACACCGCTTGCGTAACCTTGGGTCGCTCCTCTTTCCACAAATATTTTAATTCTTGATCCAACGCATTCCAGCCTTGGCGTGTAATGTAGTTTGATTTTGCCATTTGTTGTTCCGGTTAGAAAAATTGTTGAATTATATTTGAGCCGAGGTATCAAAACCAGTATTCTATGCCGTAATTTTTATTCATTTTTAGAAGATGTACTCAAATATGTTAAATCAACAAATCAGCCAAATTATCGGCTCAGAACTCAATGTTGCTGCTCACCAAATTCTTGCCGCCATTCAACTTGTGGATGACGGAAACACCATTCCTTTTATTGCACGTTATCGTAAAGAAGTCACCGGTGGGCTGGACGATACCCAGCTTCGTCATTTTGAAACCCGTTTAGGCTATTTGCGTGAACTTGAAGATCGCCGCCAAAGCATTTTGAAATCAATTGAGGAACAGGGCAAACTCACGGACGAACTACGCACCCAAATCGCCGCCACGCAAAGCAAAACGGAATTGGAGGATTTATATTTACCCTTTAAACCAAAACGCCGCACCAAAGGGCAAATTGCTATTGAAGCAGGCTTAGCACCGCTCGCCGATCTCTTATGGAACGAACCAAAAAATGATCCGGAAACGACCGCACTTTCTTTTGTCGATGCCGAAAAAGGTGTGGCAGATACCAAAGCTGCACTGGAAGGAGCGCGTTATATTTTAATGGAACGCTTTGCCGAAGACGCCCAATTATTGGCAAAAGTGCGTCAATATTTGCAACAAAATGCACAAATTGAAGCGAAAGTCATTGAAGGGAAAGAATCGGAAGGGTCAAAATTCCAAGATTATTTTGACCACAAAGAATTGTTGAAAAATGTACCTTCACACCGTGCTTTAGCAATGTTCCGCGGACGTAACGAAGGGATTTTACAACTCACGTTAAATGCCGATCCCGATGCGGAAGAGGGCGTTCGCCAAAGCTATTGTGAAGAAATTATTCGTGATCATTTAGGTGTTCATTTTAGCGGACAAGCGGCAGATAAATGGCGTGAACAGGTTATTGCTTGGACGTGGAAAATCAAAGTCTCCCTTCACCTTGAAACCGAATTAATGGGCGCATTGCGTGAAAAAGCGGAAGAAGAAGCCATTGACGTTTTCGCCCGCAATTTGACCGCACTTTTAATGGCGGCACCGGCAGGTTCTAAAAACACCATTGGACTTGACCCGGGCTTGCGAACCGGTGTGAAAGTGGCGGTGGTGGATAACACCGGAAAACTCTTGGATACCGCTACGATTTATCCTCACACCGGGCGTGAAGCCGAAGCGCAAATGACCTTGTTTGGGTTAATTCGCAAACATAATGTGGAATTAATCGCCATTGGTAACGGCACGGCTTCTCGTGAAACCGAGCGTTTTGCCAAAGAAGTGATTAAAGAAATTAAGGAAAATAAACCACAAACCGTGGTGGTGTCTGAAGCAGGTGCATCCGTCTATTCCGCTTCCGAATTTGCCGCCAATGAATTTCCAAATTTAGATGTGTCTTTACGGGGAGCGGTGTCTATTGCCCGCCGCCTGCAAGATCCACTGGCAGAGCTGGTGAAAATCGAACCAAAAGCCATTGGTGTGGGGCAATATCAGCACGATGTGAATCAATCCCAACTGGCGCGTAAATTAGATGCGGTGGTGGAAGACTGTGTGAATGCGGTGGGGGTGGATTTAAACACCGCTTCCGTGCCGTTACTGGCTCGTGTGGCAGGGATGACAAAAACCTTGGCACAAAATATTGTGGATTACCGTGATGAAAACGGACGTTTTGACAATCGTGAACAATTGAAAAAAGTCCCTCGTTTAGGGCCAAAAGCCTTTGAGCAATGTGCCGGTTTTATGCGTATTGCCAATGGTGTGAATCCGTTGGATGCATCAGGCGTTCACCCTGAAGCCTACACGCTCGTGGAAAAAATTCTACAAGCCACCCAACAATCCATCCAAGAATTGATGGGTAGTAATGCCATTCGCCAACTGGATGCCAAACAATTTACCGATGATCGTTTCGGCTTGCCGACCGTGCAGGATATTTTCAAAGAATTGGAAAAACCGGGACGTGACCCACGTGGCGAGTTTAAAACGGCAACCTTTGCCGAGGGCGTGGAAGAAATCACTGACTTAAAAGCCGGAATGATTTTAGAAGGAACGATCACCAATGTAACCAATTTTGGGGCTTTTGTGGACATTGGCGTTCATCAAGACGGTTTAGTGCATATTTCATCGTTAAGCGATAAATTTGTGGAAGATCCGCATCAAGTGGTGAAAACCGGTGATATTGTGAAAGTGAAAGTATTGGAAGTGGATGTGCCACGGAAACGTATCGCCCTTACAATGCGGTTAGATGAAAGTGCGGTCAAAAATGACGGAAAATCCGACCGCACTTTATCCGCTAAGCCCCGTGGCAATTCGTCATCACGCCAAGATCGTGATTTCAAAGGCAACAGTGCAATGGGTAATGCCTTTGCCGATGCCTTGAAAAATTGGAAAAAATAACTTGATTAGGTAAGGACACGATATCTCGTGTCCTTAAAAAAGATACAATTTCAATGACTTAATATCACGGCGACACCTATTTTTCCCTCACCTCATTCCTTAAACAACAGCAATATCATAAAACTGTCCCAAATTTAACCGCACTTTTTATTTACTCCATAAAATTCACCTAGAAAGAGGTAGAAAATTGCATGAGTTTTCAAAAATGAGATCTAGTTAACATTTTTTTCCATTGTCTTCATTTAGAATAAATCATCATTAAATTTTAATCTTTAATATTAGAGGTGACTTATGACAGACTTAAACAAAGTAATCAAAGAACTTGAAGCCCTTGGTATTTATGACGTAAAAGAGGTTGTCTATAATCCAAGTTACGAACAATTATTTGAAGAAGAAACCAAACCGGGTTTAGAAGGTTTTGAAAAAGGTACACTGACCACAACCGGCGCAGTAGCGGTGGATACCGGTATTTTTACAGGTCGTTCTCCAAAAGACAAATATATTGTATTGGATGAACAAACCAAAGATACGGTTTGGTGGACATCCGAAGCAGCAAAGAATGACAACAAACCAATGAATCAAGCCACTTGGCAAAGTTTAAAAAATCTCGTCACCAACCAGCTTTCCCGCAAACGTTTGTTTGTAATTGATGGTTTCTGCGGAGCAAGTGAGCAAGACCGAATTGCCGTGCGTATTGTTACTGAAGTAGCGTGGCAAGCTCACTTTGTAAAAAACATGTTCATTCGCCCAACAGAAGAACAACTCAAAACTTTCAAACCTGATTTCGTGGTAATGAATGGTTCTAAAGTCACTAATCCAAATTGGAAAGAACAAGGCTTAAATTCTGAAAACTTTGTTGCATTCAATCTAACAGAACGCATTCAATTAATCGGCGGTACTTGGTACGGCGGTGAAATGAAAAAAGGTATGTTCTCAATGATGAACTACTTCCTTCCTCTTAAAGGCGTGGGCGCAATGCACTGTTCTGCCAATGTTGGTGAAAAAGGCGATGTTGCCGTGTTCTTTGGCTTATCCGGTACCGGTAAAACCACACTATCAACCGATCCAAAACGCCAACTTATTGGTGATGATGAACACGGTTGGGACGATATCGGTATCTTCAACTTTGAAGGTGGTTGCTATGCGAAAACTATTCATCTCTCTGAAGAAAATGAGCCGGATATTTATCGTGCAATTCGCCGTGATGCCTTATTAGAAAACGTCGTTGTGCGTGCGGACGGTTCAATTGATTTTGATGACGGTTCAAAAACCGAAAATACCCGCGTGTCTTATCCAATCTACCATATCGACAATATCGTCAAACCGGTATCCCGAGCAGGTCACGCGACAAAAGTCATCTTCCTCACAGCCGATGCCTTCGGCGTGTTGCCACCGGTTTCTAAATTAACACCGGAACAAACCAAATATTATTTCTTATCCGGCTTCACCGCTAAATTAGCCGGTACAGAACGTGGCATTACCGAGCCAACCCCAACTTTCTCCGCTTGTTTTGGTGCGGCATTCTTAACCCTTCACCCGACAAAATATGCGGAAGTGTTGGTAAAACGTATGCAAGCGGCAGGTGCGGAAGCCTACTTAGTCAACACCGGTTGGAATGGCACAGGTAAACGCATTTCCATCAAAGATACCCGCGGTATTATTGATGCGATTTTAGACGGTTCAATCGAAAAAGCAGAAATGAGTGAATTACCAATCTTCAATTTGGCAATTCCTAAAGCCTTACCGGGTGTGGATGCATCAATCTTAGATCCTCGTGATACTTATGCCGACAAAGCCCAATGGCAAACAAAAGCGGAAGACTTAGCCGATCGTTTCGTGAAAAATTTTGTGAAATACGCCACTAATGAGGAAGGTAAAGCCTTAATTACTGCCGGCCCCAAAGCATAATTTTAAAAACGCATAAAAAAATTGACCGCACTTTGAATGATTAAGTGCGGTTATTTTTCATCATAATTTATTAGCTATTTTCAAAATGACTTTAAACGGTCTAAATTATCCACTGCAAATAGAATTCGCCTGTTACCCTTACTGCCACAACTTGATGATAAGGATCATATTGACACGGATCTATCCTTGTAACATAGCCTGACCGAGTTAACTCAATAGCTCCTCGATTACCCTGCTTCTCCAAATAGTCAAAAACCAATTTTACTGCTTCAGTAATCCTATTTTAAATATCGATGCCAAATTTTTGGAGAACAGCCTCACTGTTCAGTGGTTCTCCTTCATAATCACCATAAGGAAGTTCAATATTTTTTAATGCTTCCAATGAAAAAATTACATCACTCTTTTTTACGAATATCTTCATTCCCACTACTTAAATAATTTAGAAGCTAAAAAACCACCGGCTAAACCTAATAGTCCAACCACAACTTTTCCTCCGGAACTAGCTTCAGAATGGTTATCTGATGATGTTTTCTTTGGAGATGCATATTTTTGTGATTGGCTAGATCTTTCACATCCCCTAACACAAGAAATAATTTTTCCCTTAGGAAAACTCTCTTTAAATTTATTTCTTGCCTCACGCTCTGTGGTCGCTACAAACACGAAAAACTGTTTTCCTCCACCTTCAAATGTTGCGGAGATTTTATACTCATACTCCTTCATTCTCTTGGTCCTCTTCCATTCCAGAACGTAAAAACGCAACAAATTGTTCTTTTGCATTCATTATTACTGTTTCAATATGTTCTTGTTTTATTAAAATTCTTGCAGGCGCAGGAAGAAAACCGTAAACAATCTCTGTGATTCTTTTAATATTTTCTTCATTTAAATATTTATCTTCCAATATAGGAAGACCACCCTCAGCCAATAATTTAATAATACGCTTCTTATATGGTTTTAATAAAGAAAGTATTCCGCTTTCAGTTTCTACCGGATCTAAGGAGCGATCAGCAACAAAATTGATAACTCAAACGCCTCCCAATCACTCTCTGTTTTAATCTCTCCGCCTTCTTTATCAAGTCTTAATAAGAAAGCATATTTCAAAATAAATTGAGTCAACGATAGGCGAAATAGATAATTTGAAGTGCCAGACCAAGATGATAATACATATTCTTTATCATTATAATCATAAAAAATAATCTTTTCCTCTTTCTCAGAAACACTTATTCTTCTAAGATCCTCATATTTAATGACAATAGGATCTTCCCAAAGATTTTTAATATAAATTTTCTCATCAGTGAAAATAGCACCCTCATCCACACTACCAAATAAAGTTGTATCAATTAAAAAGAATATTGTCTCACTTTCACTAAAACCTAAAGAATTTGCATAAGATTTCTTGGCATTTGCTAATTTTGTCTTAGGAAACGGTTTTTCAAAAGAAGCTTTTCCCATATCAATATATAATTTAGGATAGATATCCATAGCATCATTAAAAAGCTCAGCTCGAACATCCCAAGCCTCACAAACTCCTATATATCCCCATATCTCTCCTCCATCCCAAATTTTTTCAGGATATTTTTCAAATAATCGAACATTTTTAATTTCACTAAGTTCAGCCATAATAACTCCAGATAATTTTACTAACGAATAAAAATCTTTTTTAGCAGTAGTATTTCATTTGTTATGCAATAACAAATGAAAGCTCATTATAATGAGCGACTTTTTGGAAATGGGTGATAAAGTGCGGTGAAATTTAAGGAAGAATTTATTAGAAAGGGAAAAAGAAATGCCCTCATAAAGAGGGCATTAAGATTAGATTAAGATTGCTAATTAAGCGATAACCGCTTTCTCAACAACGCGAACTAACGTCCAAGATTTGGTTTTTGAGAGAGGGCGACATTCGCGAATCTCTACGGTATCACCAACTTTGGCTTCGTTGTTCTCATCGTGTACGTGTAGTTTAGTTGTACGGCGGATAAATTTACCATATAACGGGTGTTTTACCTTACGTTCAATAGCAACAACGAAAGATTTTTCCATTTTGTCGCTAACAACTTTACCTTGTACGCTACGAATTTTATCAGTCATTACTCACCCGCCTTTTCGGTTAATACAGTTTTTACACGTGCAATATCACGACGCACTTGTTTAGCCTGATGGGTTTGTTGAAGCTGACCGGTGGCTGCCTGCATACGCAACTTGAATTGTTCACCTAAAAGGTTCACTAATTCAGCATTCAGCTCTTCAACACTTTTTGTACGTAAATCTTGAGCTTTCATTACATCACCGTCTTAGTTACGAAAGTGGTCTTAACTGGCAATTTCGCCGCTGCTAATGCAAATGCGTTTCTTGCGACTTCTTCAGACACACCATCCATTTCATAAAGTACTTTACCCGGTTGGATTAAGGCTACCCAGTACTCAACGTTACCTTTACCTTTACCCATACGGACTTCTAATGGTTTTTCAGTGATTGGTTTATCCGGGAACACGCGAATCCAGATTTTACCTTGACGTTTCACTGCACGTGACATTGCACGACGTGCCGCTTCGATTTGACGAGCGGTTAAACGACAACGGCCCACTGCTTTTAAACCGAAAGTACCGAAGCTAACTTCAGTACCGCCCGCGATACCACGGTTGCGGCCTTTGTGAACTTTACGGAATTTTGTACGTTTTGGTTGCAACATTTAGCGTTTCTCCTTACTTACGACCTTTACCGCGTGGTGCCTTTTTAGGCTTATCGGCAGGTTGTTGTTCTGATTGCGCAACGGCAGCCATTCCACCAAGAATTTCACCTTTGAAGATCCACACTTTCACGCCGATTACGCCGTAAGTTGTGTGAGCTTCTGCGGTGTTATAATCGATGTCCGCACGAAGAGTATGTAGAGGCACACGACCTTCACGATACCATTCTGAACGTGCGATTTCTGCACCACCTAAACGACCGCTAACTTCAACTTTGATACCTTTGGCACCTAAACGCATTGCACTTTGTACCGCACGTTTCATTGCACGGCGGAACATTACACGGCGTTCTAATTGAGAAGCGATGCTGTCTGCAACTAATTTCGCATCTAATTCAGGTTTTTTCACTTCAGCAATGTTGATTTGAGCCGGAACGCCTGCAATTTTAGACACGGCGTTACGTAATTTTTCAACATCTTCGCCTTTTTTACCGATAACGATACCCGGACGAGCTGTGTGAATAGTTACACGGATACTTTTCGCAGGACGCTCAATAGTAATACGTGAAACTGAAGCATTTGCTAATTCTTTATTTAAGAATTTGCGTACTTTAAAATCGCCTTCAAGATTATCGGCGAAGTCTTGTGTATTCGCGAACCAAGTAGAGCTCCAAGGTTTAACAATACCTAGGCGAATACCATGTGGATGTACTTTTTGACCCATTGCTATTCCTCTACTTATTAACGATCTGACACAACCACAGTGATGTGGCTAGTACGTTTTAAAATACGATCTGCACGACCTTTAGCACGTGGCATAACACGTTTCATGCTAGGACCTTCATCTACGAAGATTTTAGCAACTTTAAGATCATCAATATCTGCACCATCATTGTGCTCTGCGTTTGCAATAGCAGACTCTAAAACTTTTTTCACTAAAGCCGCAGCTTTTTTATTTGTGTAAGTTAAGATTTCTAATGCTTGCGCAACTTTTTTACCACGAATTAAATCGGCAACTAAGCGAGCTTTTTGGGCAGAAGTGCGAGCGTAACGATGTCTTGCGATAGTTTCCATCTCTTTACCTCTTATTTCTTAGCTTTCTTATCTGCCGCGTGACCGCGGTATGTACGAGTCGGTGCAAATTCACCTAATTTATGACCGATCATTTCATCGGAAACATAAACAGGAACGTGCTGACGACCATTATGGACTGCGATGGTCAATCCGATCATTGATGGAATGATCATTGAACGACGGGACCAAGTTTTGATTGGTTTTTTATCCCCGCTTTCCACCGCCTTCTCTACCTTCTTCAACAAGTGTAGGTCAAGGAAAGGACCTTTCTTGAGAGAACGTGGCATGGCTAATCCTCTTTAATTTAATCTATTATTTGCCACGACGACGTACGATATATTTATCGGTACGTTTGTTGTGACGGGTTTTCTTACCTTTGGTTTGAACGCCCCAAGGAGTTACCGGGTGTTTACCAAAGTTACGACCTTCACCACCACCGTGTGGGTGATCTACCGGGTTCATTGCAGTACCACGAACTGTTGGACGAATACCTCTCCAACGGCTGGCACCTGCTTTACCCAATACGCGAAGCATATGTTCTGAGTTACCAACTTCACCGATTGTAGCAACACATTCCGCTAATACTTTGCGCATTTCACCTGAACGTAAACGTAATGTTACGTAGTTACCTTCACGAGCGATGATTTGTACATAAGCACCTGCAGAACGAGCGATTTGACCGCCTTTGCCCGGTTTTAACTCAACGTTATGAACGGTTGAACCTACCGGAATGTTACGCATTGGTAATGCGTTACCCACTTTAATTGGTGAGTTTACGCCGGCTTGGATTTGATCGCCTACCGACAAACCTTTAGGTGCTAAGATATAACGACGTTCACCATCTTTATAAAGCACTAAAGCGATGTTAGCAGAACGGTTTGGATCATATTCTAAACGCTCAACAACCGCCGGAATATCTAACTTGTTACGTTTGAAATCGATTAAACGGTAGTGTTGTTTATGACCGCCACCAATGTGACGAGTAGTAATACGACCATAGTTGTTACGACCACCGGTTTTAGATTTGGTATCTAGAAGTGGAGCGTAAGGTTTACCCTTGTGTAATTCAGGGTTCACGATTTTAACAACGTGACGACGACCAGCGGAGGTCGGCTTACATTTTACGATAGCCATTCTCTATTTTCCTCCGATTACTCTGCACTGTCCACGAAGTCCAAGTTTTGGCCTTCGGCTAAAGTTACATAAGCTTTTTTCCAGTCACTGCGACGACCCATTTTAGCACCGCGGCGTTTAGTTTTACCTTTAACAACCACAGTACGTACTGAATCTACTTTTACTTCAAATAATTGAGCAACAGCAGCAGCAATTTCAGCTTTGTTCGCATCTAAAGCAACTTTAAGTACAACAGTGTTAGATTTTTCAGCATTGTTAGTTGCTTTTTCAGAGATATGCGGTGCGCGAAGCACGCTCAGCAAACGTTCTTGACTCATGCTAAGATCTCCTCGATTTGTTTCACAGCATCAACGGTAACAATCACTTTATCGAAAGCAATTAAGCTTACCGGATCGATACCTTGCACATCACGTACGTCAACTTTATATAAGTTACGCGCTGCCAAGAATAGATTTTCATCTAAACTTGCTGTGATAATTAACGCATCTTCAACTGCTAAATCTTTTAATTTTTGTACTAAAACTTTAGTTTTTGGTGCATCAATTTCAAATTTCTCAACAACCATTAAACGGTCTTGACGAACTAATTCTGAAAGAATGCTTTTGATTGCACCACGGTACATTTTTTTGTTCACTTTTTGGCTGTGATCTTGTGGTTTTGCCGCGAAGGTTGTACCACCTGAACGCCAGATTGGTGATTTGATGTCACCTGCACGGGCGCGACCTGTACCTTTTTGACGCCAAGGTTTTTTACCTGAACCGGACACTTCAGCACGAGTTTTTTGCGCACGAGTACCTTGACGCGCACCTGCAGCATAAGCAACAACTACTTGGTGGATCAACGCTTCGTTAAACTCACGTCCGAAGGTAGTTTCAGAAACAGTGAGTGCATTTGCACCTACAACTTGTAATTCCATCTCTATCTCCTAGACTTATGCTTTAACTGCCGGCTTAACGATAACATCGCCATTAATTGCACCAGGTACAGAACCTTTTACTAATAGCAATTTACGCTCAGCATCTACACGAACAACTTCAAGTGATTGAACGGTAACGCGTTCAGCACCTAAATGTCCTGCCATTTTTTTACCTTTAAACACACGACCCGGAGTTTGGTTTTGACCAATAGAACCAAGTACACGATGTGATAAAGAGTTACCGTGGGTAGCATCTTGGGTACGGAAGTTCCAACGTTTCACACCACCTTGGAAACCTTTACCTTTAGAAGTACCGGTAACATCTACTTTTTTAACATCCGCGAAGATGTCAACATTGATTTCTTGACCTAAAGTGAATTCTTCACCTTCAGTACGAAATTCCCATAAACCGCGACCAGCTTCAACACCTGCTTTCACGAAATGACCTGCTTCCGGTTTAGTTACACGATTCGCTTTTTTAGAACCTGTGGTAACTTGAACTGCAGTATAGCCATCGTTTTCAAGAGTTTTCACTTGAGTTACGCGGTTGGCTTCAATTTCGATAACGGTAACCGGTACTGACACGCCGTCTTCATTGAAGATACGGGTCATACCGACTTTACGACCGACTAAACCAATCATTGTAATAACCTCTTAATTAACCTAGGCTGATCTGCACGTCAACGCCGGCAGCCAAATCTAAACGCATTAATGCATCAACAGTTTTTTCTGTTGGCTCTACGATATCTACTAAACGTTTGTGAGTACGGATTTCATATTGGTCACGTGCGTCTTTGTTTACGTGTGGAGAAATCAACACGGTAAAACGCTCTTTACGGGTTGGTAAAGGAATCGGACCACGAACTTGCGCACCGGTACGTTTAGCTGTTTCTACGATCTCCGCAGTAGATTGATCGATCAAACGGTGATCGAACGCTTTTAAGCGGATACGGATTCTTTGGTTCTGCATTAGACCAGAGCTCCAATAAAATTTAGCTAATAAAAAAACTAACACCAATCGCAGTTCTAACATCAAAATAGAAAAGGAGGTGCAAGTTACCTGTTATATAGTCTCCAAATCGGAAACATTGTGAGTGCAACATATCGTTACACACGTTTAATAAATGATTACATTAAACGGCTTTCAAAATCGGAAAGCCTGCGAATATTACACAAACTTTGAGCAGATAGCAAGCAATTTATACAAAACAAATATAAAAAGTGCGGTTATTTTTCTTCATTTTTTTCAAACAAAAACAAAACGAAAAATAACCGCACTTTGTTCAATTAAAATTTAGTGACGATGATCAAGTAAAGCGATATGTCTTTTTGCCGCAATCCAAGCACCAATGTACCCCATCAGTAAACAACTCACTAATAAGAAAATCAGCTCACCGATACTCAAACCGTTCAAACTAAACTGCACGGCAAAAATATCCGTCACATATTTCACGGCAGAAGTGAAATAGCCAATGATAAAACTACTGAAAATTGCGGCAACAAATCCCCCTAAAAAAGCGTAAATCATACCGGTGTAAAGGTAAGGTCGAAGAATGAAGTGATCCGTTGCACCAAGCAATTTCATCACATCAATATCTGCTCGGCTGCTATATACATCAGAACGAATACTGTTACCAATCACCAAGAACACGGCAATCGCCATTAATAGAGTACAGAAAATTGCCACGTGTGCCACCAACCACGAAAGTGCGGTCAATTTTTCCATCCAATCATTATCTAAACGAACCTCTTGTACGCCTTTGATTTTATTGAGATTGGTGCGTAATTCTTCACGCTTTTCCGAAACATTAAAATCTTTATTCGGCTTCACCATTACCACGGCAGGCAAGGGATTATCATCTAAAATATCCAATTCCTCCCCAAAACCCGACCAACTTTTAAACTCTTTTAAACTTTCTTGGCGGGAAACATAATTCAGCGATTCCACGCCCTCCTGCTGACGAATTTTATCCACCACCAGATTGGCATCTTCTTCGCTCAGATTTTTATGAAGATAAATCGTCAATTCGCTTTCAGGGTAAAATTGTGTGGTCGCTAAATGCAGATTTTTCCACATTAAATAGCTGACAGTAGGAATGGTGAGTGAAACGGCAATCACCAAAATGGTCAATAACGTGCCAAATTTGCGTTGCCACAAATCCGTCCACACTGCGCGCAGCGTGTAAGCCGTTTGCACGAAAACAGAAGCATCGGTTGGTCGGCTCATAGTTTTTCCTTTAATAACGTAAATAACCCTGCTCAAGCACAAGGCAAGGTTTTGGTTTTTGTTGAATTAAATTAATGTCGTGCGTGGCGATTAACACCGTCATTCCCAAACGATTAAATTCCTCAAATAAACTGAAAATCCCCAATGAAAGCTCATCGTCTAAATTGCCCGTTGGTTCATCTGCCAGTAAAAGTTGTGGCTTGTGAACAATAGCACGCGCAATATCCACACGTTGCTGCTCCCCTCCAGAAATTTGCGGCGGCAAATAATGGGCTTTATTGCGAAGCCCCACGCGATCCAAGGATGCCATCGCGCGAGAATGCGCATCTTTTGGGTGCATACCGGCAATAATGAGCGGCAATGCGACATTTTCCAACACCGTTTTATCCGTCAATAAACGATAATCTTGATGTACCATTCCAATTTGACGGCGTAGAAAGGGAATTTCATATTTTGAAAGTCGCGTAATATCGTGTCCGTTAAACCAAATTTGCCCCGCATTGGCTTTTTCCATTCCCATAATGAGCTTAAGCAAGGTACTTTTCCCCGCGCCCGAATGTCCCACAAGATAAGTCATACTGCCTACCGGCAAATGGAAGTTCAGCCCTTGCAACGCCGGTTGGGTTGCACCGTGATAGGCTTTGGATACATTAGAGAATTTAATCACGATTTGTCCTTATTCTTCTTCCTGCACAAACAACGCATCAATAAATTCTTTCGCGTTAAATTCGCGCAAGTCTTCGATTTTTTCCCCCACACCAATATAACGAATCGGTAGTTGGAATTGATCTGCAATAGCAAAAATCACCCCACCTTTTGCCGTGCCGTCCAATTTGGTTAACGAAATACCGGTTAAGCCCACCGCCTCATTAAACAATTTTGCTTGGCTAATGGCATTTTGCCCCGTGCCGGCATCCAGTGTCAGCATAATTTCGTGCGGTGCGGTTTCGTCATATTTTTTCATCACACGAACGATTTTTTTCAATTCATCCATCAAATTATTTTTATTCTGCAAACGACCTGCCGTATCCGCAATCAAAATATCCACATTACGGGCTGCTGCCGATTGCATTGCATCAAAAATAACGGAAGCGGAATCCGCGCCGGTACTTTGCGCCACCACCGGAATATTGTTACGCTCACCCCACACCTGCAACTGCTCTACCGCCGCGGCACGGAAGGTATCGCCTGCGGCAAGCATTACGGATTTGCCTTCCGCTTGGAATTTACGCGCGAGTTTACCAATGGTGGTGGTTTTCCCCACACCGTTTACGCCCACCATTAAAATCACATAAGGTTTTTTAGCGGAATCAATCACTAATGGCTGAGCCACAGGTTCAAGAATATTCGCCATTTCCACTTTTAATTGTTGATATAAAAGTTCGGCATCCTGCAACTGCTTACGATCGGCGTGATCAGTCAGATTTTTGATGATTTTTGTGGTGGTTGGCACGCCAATATCGGCAATCAAAAGCTGTTCTTCCAATTCTTCAAACAGCTCATCATCAATTTTTTTGCCTAAGAAAAAGCTGCGGAATCCAGCCCCGATATTCTGTTTGGTTTTGAGCAACCCTTTCACTAAACGGCTAAAAAAACCACCTTCACTTGGTTTTTCACGGGTTGAAGTCGGTTGTAATTCCTGCTTCACTTCTTCCACAATTTCAGGTGCAATCTCGGCTTCTACAACTGTAGTAGGCATAGTGGGTTCTGCCACATTTTCGGGTTCAATGATTTTTTCATCGGCGACAGAATCAAGTGCGGTCAATATTTCCGATGTTTTTTCTTCTTCAGCAAAAGACGGCACTTCGATTTGAAGTGTCGGTTGCAGCCCTTCTTCGCCTAAAACAGGCTCAAAATCAACCGCACTTTCCGGCGTATTTGTCGCTTGGCTCTCAAGGCTTTCCTCAACTTGATTTTCTAACGAGGGTTCTTCCACATTTTCTTCTTCAAGAACCGGCTCAATTTTTACCTCTTCCTGTTTTTTGTTACGCCCAAATAAGGACGCCCAAAATCCGCCTTTTTTCTTTTCTTCTGCCATAAATTCTTCTCTTGAGGTTATCCCGATAAAAAATGTCGTTTATTCTAGCAAAAAATCGTCTAAACTAAGCACTATTTTCAATGAATATCCACGATTTTTTATGAAAAAACCGCAAACCCCAAATCCCAAAGGAGAGGTAAGAATTATCGCCGGACATTGGCGGGGACGAAAATTACCGGTACTCAATGCCGAAGGATTACGCCCCACCGGCGACCGCGTGAAAGAAACCTTGTTTAACTGGTTAATGCCTTACATTCACAACGCAGAATGTTTAGATGGCTTTGCCGGCAGTGGCTCACTCGGCTTTGAAGCCCTTTCCCGCCAAGCGAAAAAAGTGACGTTTTTAGAACAGGATAAAACCGTTGCCAACCAACTGAAAAAAAATCTGCAAACCTTAAAATGTAGCGAAGAACAAGCTCAAGTATTCAACCAAAACAGTTTGGATTTTTTAAAACAACCGCAAAATCAACCGCACTTTGATGTGATCTTCCTTGATCCGCCCTTTCACTTCGGGCTGGCAGAACAAGCCATTTCTTTGCTGGCGGAAAACAACTGGCTACGCCCCAATGCCCTCATTTATGTAGAAACCGAAAAAGAGAAACCACTTGCCACGCCAGAAAACTGGACATTACTCAAAGAAAAAACCACTGGGCAAGTAAGTTATCGTTTATATCAATATTGAGAGAAACTATGTTAGATATCGTTTTATATGAACCGGAAATCCCACAAAACACCGGCAATATCATCCGCCTTTGCGCCAATACCGGCTTTCGCCTACACTTAATCGAGCCACTCGGCTTCACTTGGGACGACAAACGCCTACGCCGCTCAGGCTTGGATTATCACGAATTTGCCGACATTAAACGGCATAAAACCTTTGACGCCTTTTTAGCAAGTGAAAATCCCAAACGCCTTTTTGCCCTCACCACCAAAGGTGGCCCTGCGCACAGCCAAGTGAAATTTCAGCTTGGTGATTATTTAATGTTCGGCCCCGAAACCCGTGGTATTCCAATGGCAATCCTCGACAAAATGCCAATGGAACAAAAAATCCGCATTCCAATGGCTGCCAACAGCCGCAGTATGAATTTGTCTAATTCCGTGGCTGTTGCGGTTTATGAAGCTTGGCGACAGTTGGGCTATGACGGTGCAGTGAATTTGCTTGCAGATAAATGAAATGATTAAAAGGTGGATATTCCACCTTTTATTTAGCGGTTCGAATCAAGATGAAAGCAATAACGCTGATAAACCGCCTCATAAGATTCAACCTCATCTTTATTCGGAAAACAACGTGACGTTTCATCTAAATGCACAAATTGATCACATAATAACGCTAATTCACCTTCACCATTTGCCCACATTGCTTGAATCGCCGCCCCTAAAGCCGCCGCTTCATCCTCTAATAAGCAAACCACTTCGGCATTCATTACATTGGCAATCATTTGCCGCCAAAGCGGACTTTTTGCACCACCGCCGATTAAGCGAATTTGCGACGTTTCCAGCCCCGCTTGCCGGAAAAGATCCAAACCGTAACGTAGGGTAAAGGTGGCACTTTCCATCATCGCCCGACAAAGATTTTCACGGGTAAAATTGCTCGAATCCAATCCTAAAATGCGTGCTTTTTCATTTGGTAGCGGTGGCACTCGTTCACCATTAAAAAACGGTAAAATAGTGATACCTTCAGCACCGATTGGCGCGCTTTGAGCAAGCCGATTAAATTCAGCCACATCAATATTAAACAGGCGCATTAATTGCTTATTGGATGAGGTCATATTCATTACGCAAATAAGGGGTAGCCAGCCATTATTAGAAGAACAGAAATTTGCGATCATTGGCGGCAAATTTGGCAAAGGTTGTTTTGTATAGGCATACAAAGTGCCGGAAGTGCCAAGACTCATTGTGGCAATGCCTTCCTTAATATTCCCTGTCCCAATCGCTCCCATCATATTGTCGCCACCACCGGTGGAAACGACCACATTCTCGTTAAAACCAAATAATTTCGCAATTTCAGGTTTGATGACACCGATTTTTTGCTCTGCCGAAAGTAAAGTTGGCAACACCTCATTCATATTAAGTTTCGGGACAAGTTTTTCAAAAATATCCCGACTCCAACAACGATTTACAATATCAAAATATCCCGTACCGGAGGCGTCACCAAATTCCGTACAAAAATGACCGGTCAGCCAATCATTGAGATAATCGTGAGGTAACATTATTTTGCGGATTTGTTTAAACTGCTCCGGATAATGTTTTCTAAACCAACATAATTTTGAAGCGGTATAGCCCGTTTGGCACATAATGCCTAATTTAGCAAATGCGGCTTCCTGCCCGCCTAATTGTTCAATCAATTCTTCATTTTCATTGGCAGTTTCCGTATCGCACCAAAGTTTCGCGTTATACAAAGGCTGATCATTTTCATCTAACATCACCAATCCGTGCTGTTGCCCTGAAATACCAATGCCTTTCACCAAGTGCGGTGAAATTTTCGCCTGTTTTAATGCCTCATTTAACGCTTGTTGAAAAGCCTCAATCCACCAATGAGGATGTTGTTCCCGCCGTCCATTTGATTGTTCTATTAATTTGTGGGAAGCATAGCCCACACCTATCACTTTTTTCTGCAAGCAATCAACCACTATCGCTTTTGTGCCTTGTGTACCACAATCAATACCGATATACATAATGCCTCCAAGACAAAAAGTGCGGTCAAAAACGACCGCACTTTTAAGGTAAAATTTAACCGTAAACCACTTGATTCACAATGTTTTCCAAATATTCTTGCTGACCGGAAACCGGTTTTGGATCAAACTGCTGTGTTTCCACAACGCGGGCAAGTTCTTCCAGAGAGCTTTTCCCTGCCAAAATTTTCTGCCCTAAATCCCCATTCCAACCGGCATAACGTTTATTCACAATGTCTTGTAAAGTTTGTTGTTCAATCATTTTCGCCGCACGTTTCAGTGACAGGGCAAGCACATCAATCGCACCGATATGACCGTGAAATAAATCATAAGGATCGGTACTTTGACGGCGAATTTTCGCATCAAAATTAAAGCCACCGGTCGTAAATCCCCCCGCTTTTAAAATTTCATACATCACAAGGGTATTTTCTTCCACGCTATTTGGGAATTGATCGGTATCCCAACCTAATTGCGGATCGCCACGGTTTGCATCGATTGAACCGAAAATATCTAATGCCGCAGCAGTGGCGATTTCGTGCTGAAATGTATGACCTGCAAGGGTTGCGTGGTTTGCCTCAATATTGACTTTGATTTCTTTTTCTAAACCAAATTGTTTTAAGAAACCATAAACCGTTGCAACATCATAATCATATTGATGTTTGGTTGGTTCTTGCGGTTTTGGTTCAATTAATAACGTGCCGTTAAAGCCAATTTTATATTTATGCTCCACCACCATTTGCATAAAGCGACCGATTTGCTCACGTTCACGTTTTAAATCGGTATTTAGCAAGGTTTCATAGCCTTCACGCCCACCCCATAATACATAATTTTCACCGCCTAAACGTTGGGTTGCCTTCATTGCATTAAAGACTTGCGATGCCGCCCAAGCAAACACTTCCGGATTCGGATTTGTAGAAGCACCAGACATATAACGTGGGTTGGTAAAACAATTTGCCGTTCCCCATAATAATTTCACTCCGGTTTCAGCTTGTTTTTTCTCAAGAAGATCAACGATAGTATGAAAATTATGCACATATTCTTTATAGGAATTGCCTTCCGGTGCAATATCCACATCGTGGAAGCAGTAATAAGGAATCCCCAATTTTTGGAAAAATTCAAAAGCAATTTCGGCTTTTTGTTTTGCCCCTTCCAATAAATCGCCTGTTTTTTGCCAACTGCGATCTAACGAACCTGCACCAAACATATCATTACCTGTCCAGCAAAAGGTATGCCAATAACACACTGCCAAACGTAAATGTTCCGCCATTGTTTTGCCTAAAATGATTTCATTCGGATTGTAATGTTTAAAAGCAAAAGGATTTGTTGAAGCACTGCCTTCATATTTTACTTTTTCAATTTTAGCGAAATAGTTAGACATTATTAATTCTCCTATACGTGAGTGAAGTGTTAAACCACAACTATAATGATGAGAATTAAAAATGGGTTCAATTACGTTATTTGGTTTTCCTATTTTGATAATTGGTTATTGTGGCAGCGATCACAAAAGTGAAAAAACGTAATAGCAGTGAAAGATTTTGTAATTGCAAGACGTGACTAAAGTAGGAAAACTACCAATCAGAGCAATGCCGCTCTATTCCATTTACTTAACCATTGAGGTATCAGTATGAAAATCAAATCAGCTTTACTCACAATTGCAGCGGTCTTCACGGTATTTAGTCATTCCATTTATGCTAAAGATCTCAAAATTGGGCTATCCATTGATGATTTGCGCTTGGAGAGATGGCAAAAAGATCGCGATATTTTTGTAAAAAAAGCCGAATCAATGGGGGCGAAAGTATTTGTGCAATCCGCGAATGGGGATGATTCTGCCCAAATCTCTCAAATTGAAAATATGATTAACAAAAATATTGATGTTTTAGTGATTATTCCGCACAACGGTGAAGTATTAAGCAATGTGATTTCGGAAGCAAAAAAAGAAGGGATTAAAGTGCTGGCTTATGACCGCTTAATTAATAATGCCGATTTAGATTTTTATGTGTCATTTGATAATGAAAAAGTAGGGGAATTGCAGGCTAAAAGTGTTGTTGAAGTAAAACCTGAAGGGAATTATTTCTTAATGGGCGGCTCACCGGTGGATAACAATGCCAAGTTGTTCAGAAAAGGGCAGATGAAAGTTTTAGATCCTCTAATTAAAAGTGGAAAAATTAAAGTGGTCGGCGATCAATGGGTCGATTCTTGGTTGGCTGAAAAAGCACTGCAAATTATGGAAAACGCGTTAACTGCAAATAAAAACAATATTGATGCGGTAGTCGCTTCAAATGATGCAACGGCAGGCGGTGCAATTCAAGCATTAAGCGCGCAAGGATTAAACGGCAAAGTGGCAATTTCCGGACAAGATGCGGATTTAGCGGCAATTAAACGCATTGTAAACGGCTCACAAACGATGACCGTTTATAAACCTATCACTAAATTGGCGGACAAAGCCGCGCAAATTGCCGTGGAATTGGCGAAAGATGAAAAGGTAGAAACCAATGCCGAATTAAATAATGGCTTTAAAAATGTGCCTGCTTACTTACTCGATCCTATTGCCGTAGATAAAACAAATATTGATGAAACGGTAATTAAAGATGGTTTCCACACCAAAGAAAGCGTTTATCAATAAGCTCAAAGGGGAAATTTATTCCCCTATTTTATAGGAGTGTAAATATGGCATTGTTAGAAATGAAAAACATCACAAAAAAATTTGGTGATGTGACCGCACTTCGTGATATTTCCATTGAACTTGAAGCCGGTGAAATCTTGTCGCTATGTGGTGAAAACGGTTCGGGAAAATCAACCTTAATGAAAGTGCTTTGCGGCATTTATCCTTATGGCGATTACGGTGGTGAGATTTATTTTTCAGAACACGAATTAAAGGCAAAAAATATTAAATACACGGAAGAAAAAGGCATTTCAATCATTCATCAGGAGCTTACACTCGTCAAAAATATGTCGGTGTTAGAAAATATCTTCTTAGGCAATGAAATGACACAGAACGGTCTCACCGCCGATAATGAAATGTACCTACGCTGTAAAACATTATTACAGCAAGTTCAATTAGATGTTGATCCCAATACAAAAGTGGGGGAACTGGGTTTAGGGCAACAACAGTTGGTGGAAATTGCCAAAGCATTAAATAAACAGGTGCGATTACTCATTCTTGATGAACCTACTGCTTCACTCACCGAAAAAGAAACGGCAATTTTATTAAATCTTGTGAAAGATTTAAAAGCCCACAATATCGCCTGTATTTATATTTCTCATAAACTCAATGAAGTCAAAGAAATTTCCGACAAAATTTGTGTTATCCGTGATGGTGAACACATTGGCACGAAAAATGCCAATACGATGAGCGAAGATGACATTATCACAATGATGGTCGGGCGGGAAATTACCTCACTTTATCCCCACGAACCACATCAGATTAAAGACGAAATTTTACGCGTAGAAAATCTTTCCGCTTGGCATCCAATCAATACCCATATTAAACGGGTAAATGATGTGAGTTTTCATCTTCACGCCGGTGAAATTCTTGGCATTGCCGGCTTGGTCGGCTCCGGTAGAACTGAAATGGTGCAATGTTTGTTTGGTTCTTATCAAGGCAAGTGTGAAGGTAAGATTTTTATTCATCAAAAACCGGTTCATATTAAAAATTGTGCACAAGCCATTGCACATAAAATTGTGATGGTGCCGGAAGATCGTAAAAAACACGGCATTGTTTCAATTATGGGGGTAGGCAAAAATATTACGCTTTCAGCACTAAAAGAATATTGCTTTGGCAAAATGATCATCAATGAAGCCAAAGAAGAGCAAGTTATTGATTCGGCAATAAAGCAACTGAAAGTAAAAACGTCTTCCCCCGACCTCCCCATTGGACGATTAAGTGGCGGCAACCAACAAAAAGCCATTTTGGCAAAATGTTTATTACTGAATCCTAAAATTTTGATTTTAGATGAACCCACACGTGGTATTGACGTTGGGGCTAAATATGAAATTTATAAATTAATCAACCAATTAGCACAACAAGGTATCGGTATTATTGTCATTTCCTCCGAATTGCCGGAAGTGCTTGGTATCAGTGATCGTGTTTTGGTTATGCACCAAGGTAAACTCAAAGCCAGCCTCATTAACCATAATCTCACTCAAGAACAAGTGATGGAAACCGCACTCAAGGAGTAATCTATGTTTAAGTTTAAATCCGTAAATCTACAAGTTTATATTATGCTCATCGCAATTGCGGTCATTATGGTATTTTTTACCCTTACCACAGACGGTGCTTATCTCAGTGCACGAAATATTTCCAACCTATTACGCCAAACCTCAATCACCGGTATTCTTGCCATTGGAATGGTGTTTGTCATTATTTCCGCTGAAATTGATTTATCGGTGGGATCATTAATGGGGCTGCTCGGCGGATTCGCGGCAATTGCCGATGTTTGGTGGGGATTTCCACTGCCACTAACCATCATTGCCACCATTGTATTAGGTTTACTTTTTGGTATGTGGAACGGCTGGTGGGTCGCTTATCGGAAAGTACCTTCATTTATCGTCACCCTTGCGGGCTATTTGGCTTTCCGCGGTATCTTAATCGGCTTAACAAACGGCACCACTGTCTCCCCAATTAGTAGCTCAATGACTGTCATCGGACAAGGTTATCTTTCCGACATTACCGGTTTCGTATTAGGTAGTATTGCCGTAGTTGGTTTTGTGCTTTGGGGAAATTATCAACGTAAAAGCCGCCAACAACTTCAATTAGATGTTCCGGCGTTATCGAAAGACTTCTCAAAATATACCTTATTCGCCGTTTGCGTGCTTGGTGCGATTTATTTATTAAACGATTATCGTGGCATTCCGTTTCCTGTCTTAGTGCTGGCAATTCTTGCCATATTCGGCTTATTTCTTTCCCGAAAAACCAGCTTTGGTCGCCACGTTTATGCCATTGGTGGCAACATTGATGCGGCAAAATTATCCGGCATTAATGTTGAGAAAACCAAACTCATCATCTTTGCGATGAATGGTGTATTAGTCGCCATTGCCGGTTTAATCCTAAGCGCACGCTTAGGGGCAGGTTCACCTTCTGCCGGACAAAACGCCGAACTTGATGCCATTGCTGCCTGTGTAATAGGTGGGGCAAGTTTAGCCGGCGGTGTGGGCAGTGTATTTGGTGTCGTGATTGGTGCGCTGATTATTGCCTCATTAGACAACGGAATGAGTATGCTTGATGTCCCAACTTTCTGGCAATATATCGTAAAAGGGGCAATCCTATTACTTGCCGTATGGGTTGATACCAGCAGCAAGAAAAAAATGTAAACACGCCCTCAAAAATCGCCATATAAAAAATGGCGATTTTTTTGACCGCACTTTTATAAAACCACTTTTTCCGCTATATTTCTCACCGTCAAATCAAAGGGAATAAAGAATGGCGGAGCAATACTACAAAATCGCACTCTTATTTAATGCTAATAAGGTTTACGATCGACAAGTTGTAGAAGGCATTGGACAATATATTCAAGCCTCACAATGCACCTGGGATATTTTTGTAGAAGATGAATTTATTTATCACGCCGACACCATAAATCACCTGTCCATTGACGGCATTATTGCGGATTTTGACGATCCAACAACCGCAGAACTGCTTAAACAAACTCATATTCCCACTATCGCCGTAGGCAGTTCTTATAAACAAACAGGTTTTTACCCGCACTTTCCTTATGTCGCCACCGACAATACTAAACTTATCGAAGTCGCCTTTTCACACCTTCAACAAAAAGGGCTTTCCCATTTTGCTTTTTACGGTATGCAAGTGGAAAGCGAAAAACATTGGTCAAAGGAACGAAAAAATGCCTTTGTTGCCTTAATGGAAAAACATCACCATCCCATTTATCTTTATGAAGGTAAACCGGTTCAGGCACAAAATTGGTTGGCAGAACAAGAAAAATTGATTGATTGGTTAAAAACCTTACCACCTCATACCGGTATTATCGCGGTGACAGACGCAAGAGCGCGCCATCTCTTACAAGCCTGTGAATACAGTAAAATCGCCGTTCCTGAAGAACTCTGTGTGGTAGGCATTGATAATGAAGAATTGATCCAATACCTTTCGCGCGTATCCTTATCTTCTGTGGAACAAGGTACAAGGGAAATTGGTTATCAAGCCGCAAAGTTATTACATCGCTTATTGAATGGGCAAAAAGTCGCCCACACGCCACTCTTGATCCCACCTATTAGCGTACACGCACGCAATTCTACGGACTATCGCTCTCTCAGCGATCCCCTCGTGATACAGGCAATGCACTATATTCGCCATCGCGCCTGCCAAGGCATTAAAGTAGAACAAGTGCTTGATCATCTTGAAACATCACGTTCAAACCTTGAACAACGATTCAAAAAAGAAATGAATAAAACCATTCACCGAGTGATTCACGAAGAAAAAATTTTACGGGCAAAGCAGTTATTACAACAAACCGACATCTCAATTCAGGAAATTTCCGAAATTTGCGGCTATCCGTCCATTCAATATTTTTACTCTGTTTTTAAGAAAGAATTTGGAATGACACCAACGGAATTTAGAAAGCAACCTTAAAAAAGCGCGATCAAAAATCTCACTGAATTTTGACCGCACTTTTTTATTTAAAAGTCACCGGTTTCATCAATAATTTTCGTTTTACTCTTATTAGTTCATTTTTTATTTTTTCTAATATTGATGTTTTGGTTTGGTTTTCGTAAACACGATCTCTGCCTTTTTGTAAGCTGCTTTCAAAAGGTTTATCCGGATGTAACACAAAATCTTGAACGCAGATTGCAGGTGAAAGTTGTAATATTTTATACTCTTTTTCGTTTAATAATTCTTCAAAGATAAGTGAGTCGATGGCGAGTTCCATCGGTTTATTTTTCACTTTATTAAGTAAATAATTTGCCCCTTTTCGGGTAATGGTATAGCCGGCTGTACCGGATTGTTTAAAGGTTATGGGGTAAATAGATCGATTGCATTTTACTTCTTTTGGATTTTTAAAAATAATTTTGCCGTTAGCTTCTAATTTTAAAATATCCGTGCCGTTAGGGAGATAATCAATTTCTAATAACGCTTTTACGTTTTCCCCTAAATGAATGTCATCTTCAAAAATATTAAGATAATCCAAATTTTGTTCTAAAAGGAAATCCCATAAAACGATATGGCTTAATGCACAAGCAATTTCGCCATCCCATAATTTTGCTTTATCGGAACGATCAAGGGTAATATTAAATTTCTTGGCAACGTCTTCAATTTGATCGGGGGTGATGGCATCAAAAAATGCGAAAGGGATATTTTGTTTGCCGAATTGTTCTTCAATATGTTTTCGGCGTTCTACGGCGGTTGTTAAACTAATAACGTAATTATGCTGTGCTGTTCTGTGCATTAAAATTATCCTAAATTAGAAAGTAAACGAATATCTTTCATTAAAAAGTGCGGTTAAAAATCTCGCTGAATTTTAACCGCACTTTTGCATTAAATATTGTGTGCTAAACGATATTCCACCAGATCTTCTATGGTCAATACCGTATAACCAAATTTTTGGGCAAATTCAATAATCTCCGGGGCGCGAGCCATTGTGCCGTCATCGTTGGTGATTTCACAAATGACACCGGCAGGTTTAAAGCCGGCAAGGCGGGCTAGATCTACCGAAGCTTCCGTATGTCCACGGCGGGCTAATACGCCGCCATTTACGGCTCTGAGGGGGAATACGTGTCCCGGTCGGTGCAAATCTTGTGGCTTTGCCCCTTCTGCAATGGCGGCTTGAATCGTGGTAACACGATCAGCGGCAGAAACACCGGTGGATACGCCTTGAGCGGCTTCAATCGTTACCGTGAACGCCGTTTTGTTCACACTATTGTTGTGTTCCACCATTGGCGGTAAATCCAGTTGTTGGCATAATTCATCGGTGATACATAGGCATACAATACCGCTCCCATAGCGAATTAATTTTGCCATTTGTTCCGTTGTAATGCTTTCGGCAGGGAAGATTAAATCGCCTTCATTTTCGCGATCTTCATCATCTAATACTAATACGCCGTTACCTTTTTTAAATGCGTTGATTGCGTTGAGTACGCGTGCTTCGGCGGTTGCGCCAAATGGGGATAAAATTGACTGATTCATCGTAATTTCCTTTATTGTTTAACACTAAAATTAACCAGAATCAGGGCTGAGAAATACAAATAAAAAGAACGGGTTGGGAATCCAATCCGTTTTATTCTCTTTCATCCAGACTTTACTGTCGGCTTTGGAATTTCACCAAATCTGCTAACCTTAAAAGCGAAAAAATTTATGAGAAAATTGACCGCACTTTTAAGCGCTCGTGGGCTTTACCACCGGTAGGGAATTTCACCCTGCCCTGAGAATGCGGAGCTAAGTATAACGCAAAATAAAAAGGTGCAAAATCAGAACGTGAAAAATATTTTCATTTCGCCTACAATGGGACATTCAATCCTGTTCGGCGAGAAGGTAAAGTATGTCGGCTGTTAAAGAGAAAAAAATCGGTGTCATTTTTGGCAAATTCTATCCTGTGCATACCGGTCATATTAATATGATCTATGAAGCCTTCAGTAAGATGGATGAATTACACGTGATCGTGTGTAGCGATACCGAGCGGGATTTAAAGCTGTTTTACGATAGTAAGATGAAACGGATGCCAACGGTACAAGATCGCCTTCGTTGGATGCAGCAAATTTTTAAATATCAAAAAAATCAGATTTTTATTCATCATTTAATTGAAGACGGTATTCCAAGCTATCCGAACGGTTGGCAGGCTTGGAGTGATGCCGTAAAAAATTTATTCAAAGAAAAGGGCTTTGAGCCTTCCATCGTGTTCAGTAGCGAGCCACAAGATAAAGCACCTTATGAAAAATACTTGGGTTTAGAGGTTTCTTTGGTCGATCCTGACCGTTCTTTCTTTAATGTGTCCGCAACAAAAATCCGTACAACCCCATTTCAATATTGGAAATTTATCCCAAAAGAAGTACGCCCGTTTTTTGCGAAAACCGTGGCAATTTTAGGCGGTGAAAGTAGCGGTAAAAGCGTGTTAGTCAATAAACTTGCTGCCGTTTTTAATACGACTTCCGCTTGGGAATATGGGCGTGAATTTGTGTTTGAAAAACTCGGTGGGGATGAGCAGGCAATGCAATATTCCGACTATCCGCAAATGGCACTTGGGCATCAACGCTATATTGATTATGCCGTTCGCCACGCCCATAAAATTGCCTTTATTGATACGGATTTCATCACAACTCAGGCATTTTGTATTCAATATGAAGGGAAGGCTCATCCATTCTTGGATTCAATGATTAAAGAATATCCCTTTGATGTGACGATTTTACTCAAAAATAATACAGAATGGGTCGATGACGGTTTACGTAGCTTAGGTTCAAAAAAACAACGGCAGCAATTTCAGCAACTGCTGAAAAAATTGTTGGATAAATATAAAGTTCCTTATATTGAAATTGATTCGCCAAGTTATTTAGAGCGTTATAATCAAGTGAAATCCGTGATTGAAAAGGTTCTCAACGAGGAAGAGTTGGACGATTTACAAAACGGCCCACGCGTTTTAAAGAGCAAATAATATGATTCTATTCGCAGGCGATCCTCACGGGGATTATCAACATCTTTATCCTTTCGTTAAAGCTAATGACAATGTTGCCTTAATTATTTTGGGTGACTTGCAGCTTTCTTCGCCTGATGAATTAGATAAGCTGGCACAATATTGCGATATTTGGTTTATTCACGGCAATCACGACAGCAAAACCGTTGCGGCTTTTGAGGCTATTTGGGGAAGCAAGTGGAAAACCCGTAATCTGCATAATCGTGTTGAAGAAATTCAAGGCGTGCGTATTGCAGGTCTTGGTGGGGTATTCCGTGGACAAATTTGGATGCCGCCGAATCGTCCGATGTTTTTTGACCCTATTCACTATTGCCAATACAGTTCTCAAGAAAAAATCTGGCGTGGTGGCGTGCCATTGCGTCATCGCACCTCAATTTTTCCTTCCGATATTGAAGTTCTGGAAAATAAACAAGCCGATATTTTGATCTGCCACGAAGCCCCTAAGCCTCATCCAATGGGCTTTCAGGTGATCAATGACTTGGCAGATAAAATGGGTGTAAAACATATTTTCCACGGACATCACCACGAAAATGTCATTTATAACACACAATATTCTTACCAAATCACCAATGTTGGGTTTCGTAGTTTAGCGGATATTAACGGAAATTATTTGTTGAAAACGATTGATGATCGAGAAGGACGATAAAACATCAAGCAATTTGACCGTTTAAGAAAATAAATAGAATTGGAATATAAAACAGAAATGGCGCACCCGAAAGGATTCGAACCTTTGACCGCTCGGTTCGTAGCCGAGTACTCTATCCAGCTGAGCTACGGGTGCGTAGTGATTTTTTATTTAACCTTAACCATTTAAAAGATAGAGTCGATTTAAAATGGCGCACCCGAGAGGATTCGAACCTCTGACCGCTCGGTTCGTAGCCGAGTACTCTATCCAGCTGAGCTACGGGTGCAGAATAAATAAAAACACAAATGGCGGTGAGAGAGGGATTCGAACCCTCGATGGAGTTTTTGACCCCATACTCCCTTAGCAGGGGAGCGCCTTCAGCCTACTCGGCCATCTCACCACGTTGGTGTGTGGGCGGTATGATACGTTTTTTAGAAAATATGTCAAACCCTTTTTTCCAAAAAAAGATCATTTGAATATTTTATCTTCAGATTGTGCAAATAAAGTGCGGTTGGTAAAACATCATTATTTTTGACCGCACTTTTATCCCTTCAAAATCGCACGCAAACGATCTAACTGACTTTGCGTTTGTTGCTGTTTCTGTTCTGTCGTTAATTTGGGTTTGTCGCGTTCCCACATCACATCATCACTTGGTAATTCGGCTAAAAAACGACTTGGCTCGGGGCGAATTAATTCACCGTATTGACGGCGTTCACGGCACAATGAAAAGGTCAATTCTTTTTGCGCACGCGTAATCCCTACATAGGCTAAACGGCGTTCTTCTTCCACGTTATCATCATCAATACTGGTTTGATGTGGCAAAATCCCTTCTTCCATACCAATCAGATACACATAAGGAAATTCCAATCCTTTAGATGCGTGCAAGGTCATCAACTGCACTTGATCGCTTTCGTCATCGTCTTCACCCCGTTCCAGCATATCACGCAAGGTAAGGCGTGTTACCACTTGATTGAGGTTCATCGGCTCGTTGGTTTCATCCCCTTTTAGCATATCCGCCACCCAATCAAACAAGGTTGCTACATTTTTACTTTGCATTTCCGCAGCTTTCGGGCTGGGGGCGTATTCGTATAAATATTCTTCATAATGAATTGTCGACAACATTGCACGCACCGCACGTTCCGGCTCTGCACGTTGTACTTCATCATTCAATGCCACCACCCATCTGCCAAATTTTTGCAACGCATCATAGGCTTTTGGCGTAATACGTTGGATAAGCTCAACTTCAAAAATCGCATCAAACAGACTTATATGCTTTTCCTGAGCCAATTCCCCCAGTTTTTGTAAAGTTGCCGTGCCAATCTCACGTTTTGGCGTGTTCACAATACGTAAAAATGCCGCATCATCATCTTGATTTACCACTAATCGCAAATACGCCATCATATCCTTAATTTCCGCACGGGAGAAAAAAGACGTGCCGCCTGAAATCTTGTATGGAATACGGTTTTGCATTAACACCTTTTCCAATAGACGGGATTGATGATTGCCACGATACAAAATGGCGTAATCTTTATATTTTGTCTTACGGCTAAAACGGTGGGCGATAAGTTCCGCCACAATACGCTCCGCTTCGTGTTCTTCATTCTTGGCTTCAATGACCAACAATTTCTCCCCTTCACCAATATTGGAAAACAACTTTTTATCGAACACGTGGTCGTTATTATCGATAAGAATATTGGCACAATGCAAAATACGTTGGGTAGAACGATAATTTTGTTCCAATTTAATCACTTGTAAGCGTGGAAAATCATCGCGTAGGCGAACCATATTTTCCGGTCTTGCACCACGCCACGAGTAAATGGACTGATCGTCATCGCCCACCACAGTAAAACACGCACGATCGCCCACCAGCAATTTGATCAATTCATATTGGCTTGTGTTGGTATCTTGATATTCGTCCACCAACAAATAGCGAATTTTTGCCTGCCATTTTGAGCGCACTTCTTCATTTTGTTTAAACAGCAAAGTGGGCAACATAATCAAATCATCAAAATCTAACGCATTGTAAGCACGAAGTTGTGCCCTATAACGCTCATAACATTTCGCAAAGGTTTGGTATTTGCCATCACGGGCTAAGGTGAAGGCTTGTTTTGGGGAAATTAAATCATTCTTCCAATTAGAAATGACTGCCACCAATTCACGCAGTAAATCTTTATCTTCTTTCAACACATCGGCGGTCAATTCTTTTAATAAGGCAAGTTGATCCTGTTCATCAAACAAAGTCATATTCGCCTTAAAGCCAAGGGCTTTATATTCCCGCTTAATGATGTCAAAACCAAGTGTGTGGAAAGTCGATATAGTCAGCCCTTTGGTCGATTCTTTGCCGATAGAATGTGCTACCCGCTCTTTCATTTCACGTGCGGCTTTGTTTGTGAAGGTAACGGCGGCAATTTGGCGGGGAGAATAACCGCACTTGGCGATCAAATGAGCGATTTTATTAATAATGACACGGGTTTTTCCCGAACCTGCACCGGCAAGCACAAGGCAAGGACCGGTAACGTATTCTACCGCTTGTTGTTGTTGAGGATTGAGTTTCATATATAAATCATCACTGCGCCCAAACATAGGGCAATAACACCGTATCCAACAAAAAAGATAACGGTAAATCTAAAATCGGTAAGCCCCACTGTTGAGCCATTTCTAAATCATAGGCTGCGCCGGCGTAGGCGGTGTATTTTTCTGAAGGATCAATTAATTTCACCACCGTGCCACAACCGGATAGGGCGAAAAGTGCGGTTAAAAAAATGAACCTTTTCATTTTTTCTGCAAGGCTTGAAACACAGGCTCAGGCACGAGTTCCGCCACATCACCGCCGTGCAAATAAATTTCACGCACAATGGTGGAGGAAACAAACGCCCACTTTTCTGTGGGCGGGAAAAATAAACTATCCACTCCCTCCGTTAATAGCCGATTGAGTGCGGCAAGTTGAAGCTCATATTCAAAATCTGTTGTCGTCCGCACGCCACGGATAATGGCGGAAATAGAATGTTTTTTAATCACCTTTGCCAATAAATCGGAAAAACCAAATACTTCCACATTCGCGAATGGCGAAACAGATTGCCGCACCAATCCCACACGTTCATCCAAAGAAAACAGTGGCTTTTTACTCGGGCTGTTTGCCACGGCAACCAAAACTTTCGGAAAAATGACCGCACTTCGCTTGATAATATCCAAATGCCCGTTGGTGATGGGATCAAAAGTACCGGGGTAAATCACTGTTGTCATAGGTTGCGTTCCAAATAAGGTTTTAATAAATCCAACAAACGTTGCAATGCGCCGCGATTTTCAATTAAGACTTCATAACCGGCATTGCCAAGGCGTTCTCGGGCTGTTTTTGAATTTAACAATGCTTCTACCGCACGCTCCAAGGCTTCCGGCGTGGAATTTACCTCAAGCACGCCTTGCACTTCCAGCAACATTCTAAACACTTCGGGAAAATTAAAAGTATGCTTGCCGCTGATAACGGGAATTTTAAACGCCAGCGGTTCAAGAGGATTATGCCCACCGTGTTTGACAAGACTGCCACCTACAAAGGCGATGTCGGAAATGCCGTATAACAACATCATCTCGCCCATTGAATCCCCCAAAATCACTTGCGTGTCGGCATTGGGACATTCACCGGAGGAACGGCGGATAAATTGGAATTTTCCCTTTTCAATCAACTCGGCAACGGGATTAAAGCGTTCCGGATGGCGTGGCACGAGCAATAGCAACAAATGAGGATATTTTTTTAAAAGTCGGCGATGGGTTTGTAAGATAATTTCTTCTTCCCCTTCGTGCGTACTGGCGGCAATCCAAATGGGGCGTTGTTGCACCCATTGTTCACGCAAAGCGTGGATTTGCTCAAGTAATGCCGAATTAATGGTTAAATCGTATTTGATGTTGCCGGTGAGTTTAAGTTTACTTTTCGCATAACCCAATGCTAAAAAACGCTTTCCGCTAATGTGATCTTGAGGGGCAATCAGACTAATTTGCGACCACATTCCTTGTAAACGGGCGCGCACTTTGCCATATCGTCTTGCCGAACGTGCGGACAAGCGTGCATTTGCCACAATAAACGGCACATTTCGATGATAAAGCTGTTGAATGAGGTTCGGCCAAAGTTCTGTTTCAATCACGATACAGAGTTTTGGTTGAACAAAATCGATAAAACGATTAATCGCAAACGGCAAATCATAGGGCAAATAACAATGCGTCACACTATCGCCAAATGCGGCTTTTACCCGATCGGAACCGGTGGGCGTAACAGTCGTAAACGTGATGGATAATTCGGGATAATCTTGTTGAATACGGAATACCAAAGGTGTGGCGGCAATCACTTCGCCTACGGAAGCGGCGTGAATCACCACTCCATTGGGCGTAGGACGGGATAAATTGTTGTAATCACCGTAACGCTCCCCCAGTCTTTTACGGTAATTCGGAGCTTTAAACCCACGTAACCACATAAAAAACAGCACTAAGGGCTGAATCAGGAACATTAAGCCGGTATAAAAAAAACGCCACATAAATGAAATTCGGTTATACTCTGAAAAATTTCGGCTAGTATATCAAAAAAGGGATAATAAGATGCCAACAATTAGCGTTGCGATGATTGTAAAAAATGAAGGACAGGATTTAGCAAAATGCCTTGATACGGTGAAAGATTGGGTGGATGAAATCGTCATTTTAGATTCCGGCAGCACAGATAATACCAAAGAAATTGCCTTATCCTACGGTGCAAAATTTTACCAAAATACCGATTGGCAAGGCTTTGGAAAACAACGCCAACTCGCCCAACAATATGTCACCGGCGATTATGTGTTTTGGCTGGATGCCGATGAGCGGGTAACGGCGGAATTACAAAAAACGATTCAACAAGCAGTACAGAAAAATGCCGAAAACACCATTTATGAAATACCTCGGGTAAGCGAAGTATTTGGACGGGAAATTCGTCATTCCGGTTGGTATCCCGATTATGTCGTGCGTTTATACCGCACCGGTGAGGCAGGCTATAATGATTCCCTCGTACACGAAAAAGTCTGCTATCCCGCCGGCACAAAAGTTGAACGATTAAAAGGCGATTTGGAACATTTCACCTACAAAAATATTCATCATTATTTGGTAAAATCTGCCGGTTACGCAAAAGCTTGGGCAGATCAACGCCAAGCGAAAGGGAAAAAAGCCTCGTTATTTCAAGGAATCAGCCACGCACTTGGTTGTTTTGTGAAAATGTATATCCTAAAGGCAGGTTTTTTAGATGGCAAACAAGGCTTTCTGCTTGCCGTGCTTTCCGCCCATTCCACCTTCGTAAAATATGCGGATTTATGGGAACGGGCGCAACATTAACAAAAAGTGCGGTTAAAATTAACCGCACTTTTTCTCTCACCAAACGAAAAATTAGTTTTTCGCTGCTGCCGCTGCTTTTACAATCACGGCAAATGCAGGCGCTTTTAATGATGCACCGCCTACTAATGCGCCATCAATATCCGGTTGGGTGAATAATTCTGCCGCATTGGCATCATTTACCGAACCGCCATATTGAATAATCACTTGATCGGCAACCGCTTGAGATTTCGCCGCGATATGACCACGGATAAAGGCGTGAACCGCTTGTGCTTGAGCAGGCGTTGCAGATTTGCCGGTTCCGATTGCCCAAATTGGCTCATAAGCAATAACGGCACCATTGAATGCTTCAACACCTAATGCGTTAATCACCGCATCAATTTGACGGGCGCAAACTTCTTCGGTTTTACCCGCTTCATTTTCTGCTTCAGATTCACCAATACACAATACCGGCACTAAGCCTGCCTCTTTTAATGCGGCGAATTTTTTCGCAATAAATTCATCACTTTCTTTGTGATAAGTACGGCGTTCAGAGTGACCGATAATGATATATTTCGCCCCAAAATCTTTTAACATTTCAGTGGAAATATCACCGGTAAATGCACCTTTCACATTCACATCTACATTCTGTGCGCCAAGTGAAATTTGACTGCCGGCAAGGGCTGCTTCCGCTTCAGCCAAATACATTACCGGTGGTGCGATCGCCACATCACAACCTTCAACGCCGGCAAGCTCGGCTTTTAAACCTTCAATTAATTCTTTGGTAAAGGCTTTGCTACCGTTTAATTTCCAGTTACCCATAACTAAAGGACGACGTGCCATTTTTGATTTCTCCGTATTAATTAAAAAAACTTGGCTACTATATCAAATTTTCACTGTTATTCTTTGTTCAAAATCATAAATTAAAAAATTTTTTTTCGTGAACGTGATTCTTTGGCGTGAAAAAGCTACAATCTACTGTATAGAATCAATAAAAAATGACCAATTTTATTAAAATGAAGATTTTTAAAGCCGAACAATGGAACATTGAGGTGCTTTTGCCCCTCTTTGAACGTTACCGCCTTGCCAACGGAATGACGGAAAATCCTGACCGCACTTTAGCCTTTTTAACCAACCGAATTCGTTTTAACGAAAGCCTATTTTTTATTGCGGTAGATACCACAAATGAAGCTATCGGCTTTATTCAGCTTTATCCACGCCTTTCTTCCTTGCAACTACAACGTTATTGGCAGCTAACGGATATTTATGTTATTGATTGCCCACAAAAAACAGATATTTATAAGGCACTGATTTCCAAAGCAAAAGATTTTGTGCTTTATACACAATCAAACCGACTGGTTGCCGAATTAGGACAAACACAACATAACTTATTAGAAAACGAAGGCTTTAAATTAAACCCGAAAAAAAGCCTGTTTGAACTGAGTTTATAATGCAAGCCGAACTACAATCTTATTGGGATTACCTGCGAATAGAACGCCAAGTTAGCCCGCACACCCTCGCCAATTACCAACGCCAACTTGAAGCAGTGCAAAAATTACTTGCCGAGCAAAATATTCAGCAATGGCAACAGGTTACGCCAAGTGTCGTACGTTTTGTATTGGCGCAAAGTAAAAAATTAGGGTTAAAAGAGAAAAGTCTGGCTTTACGCTTATCCGCCCTTCGTCAATTTTTCAGTTATTTAGTGCAACAAGGCAAACTCAAAGCCAATCCTGCTACCGGTATTTCCGCCCCCAAACAAGGCAAACATTTGCCGAAAAATATTGATGCCGAACAGGTTCAACAACTGCTCGCTAACGACAGTAAAGAACCAATAGATATTCGTGATCGGGCGATGTTGGAATTAATGTATAGCTCCGGTTTGCGTTTATCGGAATTGCAGGGGCTTGATTTAAACAGTATTAATACCCGAACAAGGGAAGTCCGTGTACTAGGGAAGGGCAATAAAGAACGGGTTGTGCCTTTTGGTCGCTACGCCTCGCACGCATTGCAACAATGGTTGAAAGTGCGGTTATTATTTAATCCAAAAGATGACGCATTATTTGTGAGCCAGTTGGGTAATCGCATTTCTCATCGTTCTATCCAAAAACGGTTGGAAAGCTGGGGAATTCGCCAAGGTTTAAACAGCCATTTAAACCCACATAAATTACGCCATTCTTTTGCAACGCATATGTTGGAGGCAAGTTCTGATCTCCGTGCGGTTCAAGAGCTACTGGGGCATAGCAATCTCTCAACCACACAAATTTATACCCATCTCAACTTTCAACATCTGGCTGAAGTTTACGACCAAGCCCATCCCCGCGCCAAACGAAAGAAATAAAGTGCGGCCAAAATTGACCACGTTTTTGCTCGGATAAATCCCGGCATATTTATTTAAAAAGCATTTGTTCATCCCCTCGCTTTATATTAGGATAGCCCGCTCATTTCGTGATGAAATGAGTTTTTATTATGTAGTAACTAAGGATGTTTTATGCTTTCTTTCTTAAAATCCAATCCGGGCAAACCCGTTCCGGATGCGGAAGTAAGAGCGCAGTACGATCGTTTAAGATGGCACGCGCTATTTGGAATTTTCATCGGTTATGCGGCATTTTATATTCTCCGCAATAACTTTCTTCTCTCCTCACCTGAACTTATCAGCGATTTTGGCTTCACCAAAAAAGATATCGGTTTTATTTCTGGAACAATGCTCATTGTTTACGGTTTAAGTAAAGGCTTTATGTCAACCATTGCCGATAAATCAAATCCAAAACATTTTATGATTTTCGGTTTAATGATGTCTGCCATCGTAAACCTTATGATGGGCTTTAGTGCCTCATTCTGGATTTTCTTGTTCCTTTGTATCTTAAATGGGATCTTCCAAGGAATGGGCGCGGGGCCGGCGTATATCGTATTGGCAAGTTGGTTCCCGCGTAAATCTCGTGGCGTAACGACCGCACTTTTCAACATCTCCCATAATGTGGGGGGCGGTTTGGTTGCACCAATTGCCGGTGCAAGTATTGCGTGGTTAGGCCAAGAACATTGGCAAGCGGCACACTTTATTGTGCCTGTTGCAATTGCGACCATTGTCGCCATTATTTTCTACATTTTTGGCGCAGGGCGTACCTATAATGAAGGTTTACCGCCAATGCCACAAATCTTGAAAAATGAGCAAGACGAGCTTGTTGTCACCAAAGACGAAAATGTGAATCTCAGCACGTGGGAAATCTTCCGTGATTATATTATGAAAGATATTAACGTATGGTTTGTTTCTTTTATTGATGTGTTCACTTATATGATTCGCTTCGGTGTATTAACTTGGTTGCCACTTTACTTGCTGGAAACCAAAGGTTTTTCTAAAGGTCAAATGGCAACTGCCTTTGCGATTTTTGAATGGGCGGCAATTCCTTCCACGTTATTAGCCGGTTGGTTAACCGATACCTACTTCAAAGGTCGCCGTATGCCACTTGCGATCATCACCCTATTCGGCGTAGGCGCGGCAATGTTCGCATACTGGGGAGGTACGGACTTATTAACCGTCACCATTGGCGCCGGTATTATCGGGTGCTTAATTTATGTACCAATGTTTTTATCTTCCCTACAAACTATCGAACTTGTCCCTTCGTTTGCCGCAGGTTCAGCAACGGGCTTGCGTGGTTTGCTAAGCTATATTTTAGGTAGCTTCTCAGGAACGGCATTATTCGGTATTTTAGCCGAACGCTTCGGTTGGGATGCCGGATTCTATTTGTTATTATTTGCGGTAGCGGGCTGTATCTTCTGCTGCTATATGACACATTTAGGCGTATTACGTTTAGAGCGTAAAAAAGCAGCAATGACGAAATAATTATTTTATCAAAAAAATAAAATCTACAATCTGCACACTAAAAGTTGGGCTAAGCAAGCAAATGATTAATGTGCAGATTTTTTTATGTTCAAATACAACCGCTCCAAATAACAAGTCATTCAAATAAATCTATTTTGCCCAAATAAAAAAGTGTTCAATAATAAAAAGTCCAACCTGAAAAGATAACAAAACCCCAAATTAAATAATAATGTTTCCATTATTAAGTTATCCAATACAACTCAGCCCTTGAACTAAACAAATCTACTTTTTTGGTAGTCATAGAAAGTGAAATTTGAATAACGCACAAATTAACATCATGACGCTCAGACTTCTATATGTCTCACGGTTTGATAATGACATTTCTCCTCTTCGTTTCAACGGAAAATTTTTACAAAAGTGCGGTCTATTTTTTGAAAGTTTTTGTGGTAAGAGGTCGTGGTTAGTGGTTAGTGGTTAGTGGTTAGTGGTTAGTGGTTAGTGGTTAGTGGTTAGTGGTTAGTGGTTAGTGGTTAGTGGTTAGTGGTTAGTGGTTTTCAATTCGGTTCGCTATTTCATCAATAGCATCAATACAAAAAAGCGCC
>NZ_MLHQ01000024.1 GCF_001999305.1 Rodentibacter myodis
GAGTAAAAAGTATGAATGGTAAATTTATTTACATAGCGAATTGAATCAAAGATGGCAAACCGCAAACTAATTTTCTTTGCTGTAAAACTAAAAAATCCCTTGTGAAAAAATTCTAGATCAATTCACTTCTAACCTCATTTTTATTTATCATTAATTTTATATCAAAATTTGTATGAATAGATTTTAAGGTTAAAAAGGTAAATATTTTAGTTTTGATAAAAACTTTACTTTAAAACAATTCAATTTTTTTATAAAAATAGTTTAGGATATCTTCTTCTGCTTTATTTCATTTTATCTTTTATTACTCAAAATTTTGATTTTTTAATTTTGTGTTTTTTACTGAATTATTAAACACGCCTATCTTTATCTAAAATAATAAAAATTTTATAAAAAAAAGACCGCACTTTTTATATAAAATTAAAAAATAAATTCCTCTGATATATTGTGTCGTATAACCTATTATTGACTCAATATATCCATACCTCATTTATAACCCTCACCTTTAATGCAGATTATGGTTATATTTTATCTAATGTTTAAAATATAACCTATTCGCAAACAGTGTACACTGTTTTTGTTCTTTCTTGTAGAAAGAACAAATAGACTTGTTGAACATTAATCTAGTAGAGGTTAAGAAATGATATACGAAATTGAATATACCTACCCGGAACAAAAAGCTTTCATAGGTACTCATTTTGTAGAAGCATCGACGGAAACTATTGCGGTTTATAAAGCAAAAGCTTTTATTTCTGAACAGCTGTATTATCGTTTTGGTAAAGATGTTGATTTTGAAATTAAAGTCATTGATTTATTGAAGTAATTAAATATTACAGCCTTAATTTATTAAGGCTGTTTTTTTATATGCAATGATAGGAGAGATTATGAATATTCTAAAAAGGCTAAAACCAGGTAAAAAATTTGTTTTTGCATTTGTTATTTTAATGGTAAGTGTTGTTATTTTTGTTTGGTATGACCAATATAACAATTACACTAAAAATCTTTATCGCTGGGATAAAGAATTATTATCGTGTGATTTTCCGGATTATAGTTCTAGAATTGCTTTAGAAATTAAGGCAGCAAAATCTGGTAATGCCCTCGCTCGCCGGAATTTATTGGATATGGTCGCTGGATACTATCGCTTAAGCTATTTGAATGGCTGCTATGAAAAGACGACCGAGAAACTTCACTACGAAGCTTTACGTGCGTTAAATAAAGAATTTTTGAATAATCCGACTAAGGTTGAGGATTGGGTTGATAATAAATATGAAAGCCCTTTAAGAATTATTGAATATTATCTTTATTCCAGCAGAGCTAGAGATAGCTTTGAGAGATATCAAGGTTATGCTAGAGATTTTATTTATAAAACAGCGGAATTTTATAAAAGTAAGTATTTGGAAACCAAACAAATAAATTACATCTACCATTTAATGGATTTAGCTACTTTATTACCACCGTACGATTTCTTTGGAGGAGGCCCTAGTGAGGTTGTGCCTAAATTATATTTAGATATCCAAGATATGGAAGCATTGAAAAAAGAGATTTATAAGTGGGTTTTGTTGACAGAGGATAGCAGGAAGTTTAAAGAAAGCGCAGAGTTTCAGCTAGCAATGATCGAGATGGGAGGTAGAAAGATTTCAGATGAGATGCAAGAGCTTGCGAGAGAAAATAATCCCTATGCAATGAATTATATACTCAATAAAAGTTTTCTTTTACGTCCTCTAAGTTACGAAGAGCTTGAAACATATTATCGTGAAATTGTTGATAGAATTGGCACAGATGATTACTTTAAATATACTTTAGTTGGAAGTAATGATTTCTTATTATCAAAAGAGCAACCTTACTATGTAAAGGTTTTAGAAAAGATAGGCTGTGGTTCGGATATTTTGAATAGGAGAGGTCATTACATTTGGGGTTGTTCAGGGAATCTTGCATATAAATATTTTAAGTCAGGAGAATATGATAAAGCAGAAGTTATTGATAAGAAAATATTGAAGTATGATAATACCAGACTTGATTCATTATACCGCTTAGGAGAGCGCTATTATAAGGGGCTAGGGATACGTCAAGACTTGGAGAAAGCAAAGGAATATTATGGTAAACTCTGTGATTTAAAAAATCAGCCTGGCTGTGATTTATTTCGTGAAGTCAATGAAAAGATTCGTTAGTTTTTAGTTCAAAGCATTGCTACTTTTGAGTTGCTCAATATTGTTAGGGGAATAATCAATAAGGATTATTCTCCTCTTTTTTATCTGTCGTTTTATATTTAACGTGCGTTAGAGGGAAAAATAGAGAATGAGATATTGAAAGAATAGGGATAAGTTATCATTTATTAATGAGAAAAACTTTCCCAAGTGATACAATCCACCAAATTTTATGAAAGGATAAAACAAATGGCCCGTAAGAAAAAAACGCGTAAAATTAGCGACATTATGCCTATCCGCAAAGCAGATAAGAAACCTGAAATGCCAAAGCGTGGCGGCAAGAAATTAACCCGTTATGAATTGGATGCAAAGGCTCGCGAAGAAAAGAAAAAGCGTAAGCATAAAGGCTTGGCTGCGGGTTCACGCCATAGTGTTGCGGAAGAAAGTAATAATAAACCGCAACAACAAATTAAAGATCCGAAAATTGGCAGCAAAAAGAAAATTCCTCTTATTGTGGAATTTGTGAATAAACCGGAAAAAGGGCAGCTTATTCCTGCCGTGAAGCCGGTGAAAAAACGCGATCCAATGCAAGAGTTAGAAAATCTTGAAAATAATGAGATTTTGAACGAATTATTAGATGCTTTGGATGAAGGAAAAACCATTAGTAAAGCGGATCAGCAATTTGTGGATGAATGTTTGGATCGCATTGCTGAATTAATGGAAGAACTCGGCATTGAAGATGAAGAAAGTGATGAGGATTTATACCGCACTTTTGAACAAATGGATATCAATCGGTTTAAATAAAAAATGATTTGGACAACGATTTTCGCTTTGCTTGCTCTTGCCGTCATTGTTGGCTTGTTATGCTATGCGATAGGTTTATTGAAACAGCTAAAAAAGCAACAACAGCTTATTTCTCAGGCTAAAACGGCGCGAGCAACCCGTTTAAAAGAAAGTATTGAAATAATTGCGAAAGCAATGCAAAGCAAGGAATGTAATCATTCTGAAGGTGTGATTCGCCTGACAATGCTATTAATGCCCTTTGGGAAGAATTTGACCCCTTATCCGGCAATGGCTGAATTATATGGTATTGTGCGGGATATGCCGACACACGAAGCCCGTCAACAGTTAGAGAAAAAAGTACGACACCGTCTTGATCTTGAACGGGAAAGTGCCGAAGCCAAACTTGAGGCAGGTATCATCAGAGAATTACAGCAATTATTAGATGACAGAAAACAACTTGGAGTGCTTTAATGTCAGACATTATTTGGGATAACGAACTTATACAAAAATACAACCAATCCGGCCCGCGTTATACATCTTACCCGACAGCATTAGAGTTTCACGAAAATTATACCGAACAGGATTTTATTAGCGCGGCAGAACGTTATCCAAACCGCCCGCTTTCGCTTTATGTACATATTCCATTTTGTCATCAACTTTGTTACTTCTGTGCTTGTAACAAAGTGATTACCCGCCATCAATATAAAGCGGATGCTTACCTTGATTATCTTGAAAAAGAAATCCTTTCTCGCGCGCAGTTATTTAAAAACAGAAAAGTTACCCAAATTCACTGGGGGGGCGGCACGCCAACATATTTGAGCGAAGCCCAATCTTCACGTTTAATGGCAATGTTAAAAGCCCATTTTAATATTGTGGATGAGGCAGAAATTTCGATTGAAATTGATCCGCGCCGAATTGAATTATCAATGCTTGATCACCTGCGTTCTCTTGGGTTTAATCGAATGAGTATGGGCGTGCAGGATTTCAATAAAGATGTGCAAAAAGCCGTGAATCGGGAACAGGATGAAGACTTTATTTCTGCGTTATTAGAACGGGCAAGAACGCTCGGATTTCAATCCACCAACCTTGATTTAATTTATGGTTTGCCTTTACAAAACGTTGATAGCTTTATGTTTACGTTGGAAAAAGTGATCGCATTAAATCCTGATCGATTGAGTATTTTTAATTACGCCCATTTACCGAGTCGGGTACCGGGACAGGCAAAAATTAAAGAAGACCAGTTGCCACCTCCGCAAACAAAACTCACGATTTTGCAAAAAACAATTGAAACCTTGGGCGATGCCGGCTACAAGTTTATTGGAATGGATCATTTTGCCAAACCGCACGATGAACTTGCCATTGCCCAACAAAACGGCGTACTGCACCGTAATTTCCAAGGTTATACCACACAGGAAGAATGTGATTTGCTTGGCTTGGGTGTATCATCAATTAGTTTATTAGGGGATACTTACGCACAAAATGAGAAAGATCTCAAAACTTACTATGGATTGGTTGAAGAAAAAGGTAATGCCTTGCATAAAGGGCTGGTACTTTCGGAAGAAGATTGTTTACGCCGTGATGTGATTAAACAGCTTATTTGTAATTTTAAATTAGATTTTGCACCAATCGAAAAACAATATGGCATTCATTTCACCGAACATTTTGCGGAAGATCTGGTTCTATTAAAACCGTTAATTGAAGACGGATTAATTGCCTTCACCGAACAAGGTTTACAGGTTTCCCCGAAAGGGCGTTTGCTTATTCGTAATATTTGCTTGTGTTTTGATACTTACTCGCGTGCCACGGCGAAATGTCAGCAATTTTCAAGCGTTATTTAATTTGTTGCCACCTTTGGGTGGCATTTTTTCTTAAAAATTTGACCGCACTTTGGTTTACCGTCAAAGGAAAATATCCCTTTCAAATTTAGTCAATCTTATTTTAACCAACATTTTTTAGAGTCTTGTTATGTCATATTCAATCCACGATTTTATTCAATTAATTGCCCAACTGCGTAACCCAAATGGCGGTTGCCCTTGGGATCTTAAACAAAACTATGAATCAATGATTCCCTGCCTGACGGAAGAAACCTACGAGGTGATTGAGGCGATTCAAAAGAAAGATATCGCGAATTTACGGGAAGAATTGGGCGATCTTTTACTTCAGGTTGTGTTTTTTAGTCAGTTGGCTTCGGAAGATAATTATTTTACCTTTGATGATGTGCTAAATGAGGTAGCGGAAAAAATCGTTCGCCGTCATCCTCACGTTTTTGGTGAGGCTAACGCAGGGAATGAGGAAGAAGCCCTTGCCCGTTGGAATGAAATCAAAGCACAAGAAAAATCCTCAACGCACAATACCTCGATTTTGGATAACGTTCCAAATGCCTTTCCTGCTTTATTGAAAGCACAAAAATTGCAAAAACAATGTTCAAAAATTGGGTTTGACTGGCGTGAAATTGAACCGGTATTCGCAAAGGTTGAAGAAGAACTTCAGGAAGTGAAAGAAGAGTTTAATCAAGCGCAACAAAATCACGCTCGCATTGAGGAAGAAATAGGGGATTTGCTTTTCGCCGTGGTGAATTTATCCCGTCATTTAAAATGCAATGCGGAAGAAAGTTTACGTCAGGCAAATTTCAAGTTTGAACAACGTTTTCGCAAGGTGGAACAAAAAGCGAGGGAAAAAGGACGTGAGCTGGCGGATCTTTCCCTGATTGAAATGGATATGTTGTGGGACGAAGTGAAAAAAGAGGAATAATAAAATGGCAGAGTGATTCTCTGCCATTGTTTCGTTAGTAACCGCTTTGGGTTTCATTTGAATGACCGATGATCGCAATCCCCGCACTTGCGCCGATTCGGGTCGCGCCGGCTTTAATCATAGCCAAGGCGGTTTGTGTATCACGAACGCCTCCGGAGGCTTTAACCCCCATATCGCCTACGGTTTGTTTCATTAATGCCACATCTTCAACGGTTGCGCCACCTTTGTTAAAGCCGGTTGAGGTTTTCACAAAAGCCACACCGATTTCTTTACAAATTTCACAGGCTTTCACAATTTCTGCTTTCGTGAGTAGGCAGGTTTCTAAAATCACTTTTAAAGGCACGCCGCCACAAGCCTCAAAAACAGCCTGAATATCTTGTTTTACCGCCTCCCATTTATTGGATTTAATCCAACCCACGTTTATCACCATATCAATTTCCGTTGCACCGGCTTTGATGGCTTCTTGGGTTTCAAAGGCTTTCACGGCAGTGAGATTTGCCCCGAGTGGGAAACCGACAACGGTACAAATTTTCACTTTTGTTCCGGCTAATTTTTCTTTTGCAAGGGGGATGTAGCCCGAGTTAATACAAACGGAATAGAAACCATACTGAATGGCTTCATCGCAAAGTTGAAGAATATCTTGCTCTGTTTTTTCGGCAGTGAGCGCAGTGTGATCAATATATTGCGCAAGGGTTTGACTATCCATTTTTTCTCCTTATGTTTTTAATGGAATTCGCCCGCTATCATATCAAAATCTGCGGCTTTTTGACCGCACTTTTCCAATCAATTACAATTCGCCCAAATTTAAGTTAGCCAAAATTTAAGATAATTACGTTATGAAATTAAAAAAATGGATAAAAAACGCCCTTTCTCTGGGGATAGCCTTTATCGTTATTGGTTCTGTACTTGATTTTGTGCGCCGCCCAACCGTACCGGCGGAAATGAATACGGCCGTTTTGCAGGATATTCAAGGAAAAACCTTTTCACTTTCCGGGCTTGATCAAAAACAGCCTACAATTATTTATTTTTGGGGAAGCTGGTGCGGTTATTGTCGCCACACTTCGCCGGCTATTAATAGCTTGGCAAAGGAAGGGTATTCGGTGATTTCCATCGCATTGCGTTCGGGCAGTGAAAGCCAAGTTGCCGATTATCTCAAAGAAAATGGCTATGAGTTTACAACGGTGAACGATCCGCAAGGACAGATTGCACACCAGTGGCAGGTGAGCGTTACCCCCACCATTATTATTCTTAACAAGGGCAAAATGGATTTAGCCACAACCGGTTGGACGAGTTATTGGGGATTAAAAGTGCGGTTGTTTTTCACCCGGTTTTTAGGCTAAAGAGAATTTTTTACCTTATTTGGAAAATCTATTACAATACAGGGCATTTTTGAAATGGAGACAACATTATGATTATCGTAACAGGTGGCGCAGGTCTTATTGGGAGCAATATCATCAAAGCGTTAAATGATTTGGGACGCACCGATATTTTAGTGGTGGATAATTTAAAAGACGGCACGAAATTTATCAATTTGGTGGATTTAGACATTGCCGATTATTGCGACAAAGAAGATTTTATCGCCTCTATTATTGCCGGTGATGAATTGGGTGAAATTGATGCCGTTTTCCACGAAGGGGCGTGTTCTGCCACCACAGAATGGGACGGCAAATACGTAATGCATAACAACTATGAATATTCCAAAGAATTGTTGCATTACTGCCTCGATCGTGAAATTCCGTTCTTTTATGCTTCCAGTGCGGCGACTTACGGGGATACCAAAGTCTTCCGTGAAGAACGTGAATTTGAAGGCCCATTGAATGTGTATGGTTATTCTAAATTTTTGTTCGATCAATATGTTCGCCATATCTTGCCTGAAGCCAAATCACCGGTTTGTGGTTTCCGTTATTTTAATGTGTATGGCCCGCGTGAAGGTCATAAAGGTTCAATGGCGAGTGTGGCATTTCACTTGAATAACCAAATTTTAAAAGGTGAAAATCCAAAATTATTTGCCGGCAGTGAGAACTTCCGCCGTGATTTTGTTTATGTAGGCGATGTGGCAGCGGTGAATATTTGGTGTTGGCAAAACGGCATTTCGGGGATCTACAACTTAGGAACGGGCAACGCGGAAAGTTTCCTTGCGGTGGCGGAAGCCGTGGTGAAATTCCACGGTAAAGGTAACATTGAAACCATCCCATTCCCGGAACACTTAAAATCCCGTTATCAAGAATACACGCAGGCGGACTTAACCAAATTGCGTGCTGCGGGTTATGACAAGCCATTTAAAACCGTGGCGGAAGGCGTGGCGAAATATATGTCGTGGTTAAATAAAAAATAGTCCAAAGTCGGTTTTTCTCATCAAGTGCGGTTAAAATTCAACGTGTTTTTTAACCGCACTTTTCCATAAGGCAAAATATGAATATCCTAATTATTGGCCCTTCTTGGGTTGGCGATATGATGATGTCGCACAGCCTGTATCAACAATTAAAAATTCAATATCCCGATTGTCAAATTGATGTGATGGCACCCAATTGGTGTAAGCCATTATTGGCACGAATGCCGGAAGTTCGCCACGCCATTGAAATGCCGCTTGGACACGGTGCGTTTGAACTTGGCACGCGTTACCGCTTGGGGAAAGCATTGCGAAACCAATATGATATGGCGATTGTTTTGCCGAATTCGCTGAAATCAGCCTTTATTCCTTTCTTTGCTAAAATTGCCCGCCGCCGTGGTTGGAAAGGGGAAAGTCGGTATATTTTGTTGAACGATTTGCGAAGTAATAAAAAAGATTATCCAATGATGGTGCAACGTTATGTGGCGTTGGCGTTTGAACAAAATGCCGTGCCGACTGCAAAGAATATTCCAATCTTAACGCCTTATTTAACGGTTGATCCCAAACAACAAGCAGAAACCTTAAAAACCTTTGAAAAACAGACCGCACTTTTGGCAGATCGCCCCATTATTGGCTTTTGTCCCGGTGCAGAATTTGGGCCGGCAAAACGTTGGCCGCATTATCATTATGCCAAACTGGCAGAAATGCTCATCGCACAAGGCTATGCGGTGGAATTATTCGGCTCGGCGAAAGATATGGAAGCCGGCGAGCAAATTCGTCAGGCATTGCCTCAAGCACAGCAACAATTTTGTTTGAATTTAGCGGGGCAAACCAGCCTCAATCAAGCGGTGGATTTTATTGCAAACTGCACAGCGATTGTGACCAATGACAGCGGTTTAATGCATATTGCGGCAGCAACAAATCGCCCATTAGTGGCACTTTACGGCCCTACCAGCCCGACTTACACGCCGCCATTGTCCGATAAAGCCGTGATTATTCGCCTTATTGAGGGGGATTTAATCAAAGTGCGTAAAAGCAAAGACAGTGCGGAAGGGTATCATCAAAGTTTGATTGATATTACACCTGAAAGGGTGATGGAAAAGCTCAAATCACTCTTGGTGCATTAAATGAACCCGTTACACTTACACGGATTGGAAAGAGTATTGTTGGAATGAAAATTTGTATAGTGAAAACTTCTTCAATGGGCGATGTCATTCACACCTTGCCGGCATTGACAGACGCACAGCAAGCAATACCTGATTTACGGGTGGATTGGGTGGTGGAAGAAAGTTTTGCTGAAATTCCGCAATGGCATTCTGCCGTACATCGTGTGATTCCCATTGCATTACGCCGTTGGCGAAAATCGCCTTTTTCTTCCCAAACCAAAAACGAATGGAAAAACTACCGCACTTTACTTCAACAAGCACAATATGATGCGGTGATTGATGCGCAGGGATTATTTAAAAGTGCCTTTTTTGCGACCCGTTTAGCAAAGGGCATAAAACACGGTTATGATCGCCACAGTATCCGTGAGCCGATTGCTTCATTTTTTTATGATAAAAAATATGCCATTGCTTACCGGTTGCACGCCGTTGAACGTATTCGCCGGCTTTTTGCCCAAAGTTTGGGATATCCATTGCCCCAAATGCAGGGAGATTACGGCATTGCGACAAGGTTTTCCCTTGAAAAATCAGCCAAACCTTATGTGGTTTTTATTCATTCCACCACGCGTGAAGATAAGCATTGGGCGGTGTTGGAATGGCAAAAATTGATCGAAAAATTGACCGCACTTTCTATTGAAATCCGCTTACCTTGGGGAAATGAAAAAGAAAAAGCCCGTGCCGAACGCTTGGCAGAGGGAAAAGAAAATGTGGTGGTGTTGCCCCGTTTATCTTTAACGGAACTTGCCCGCCAAATAGGGGGGGCGAAAGCCGTTGTTTCCGTTGATACGGGATTAGCCCATTTAACAGCGGCATTGGACAAACCCAATATCACACTTTATGGCGCAACGGATCCCAATCTCATCGGTTGTTATGGTAAGAATCAGCATTATTTAGTGGCAAATTCAATGGATAAAATTTCTGCCGAACAAGTCTTTGAACAATTTTATCCGTTCATTCTTGAGCATAATTAATGCCATTTCGTTCTATGCAATAGCGAAAAATGGCTTGATTGATTGGGTGTGAATAGATAAACTTCAAAAAGTTCAATTTTTATTTCACTCCAACTTAAGGAAAGCATTATGAAAAAAACACTTCTTGCTTTAACCGTGGCTGCATTCGCAGCAGGTTCTGCACAGGCTTACACCTACAATATTGAAGAAACCGGCACTGAAATTAATTTCAGCGGTTCTGCCCGTTTAAAATGGGAAAATATTAATCGTAAAACCGAAGATGCAGACACCACAAAAAATATTTCACACGGGGATATTGATAACAACAGTTCACGTTTTGGTTTCAAAATTAAACAAAATTTAGGCAATGATTTTTATGCGGTCGGTCGTGTGGAATGGCGTTTCCGTGGCACCGATGCGCGCGGTAACAGCGATGAACCAAACTTAGCAAGTAACCGTCACAATAACTTTGGTCATATCTATACCCGTCAGCTTTATGCCGGTTTTGGTCACAAAACCTATGGTGAATTGGTTTACGGTAATATGACAACCTTTACCGATGAAATCAAACAAACCGACTTACCAAATACTTACAGTTTAAGTGACGGTTTGTTGAACAATAACGCACGTCGTGTTATTCAATATACAAACCGTGGCGGTTTTATTCCTAACTTAAAATTCGGTGCATTTTATGGTGCAACCAGCCCGCGTAACACAGAAGGTTTAAGTTTTGAATCACTGGGGCAGGCTGATCGTAGCCACGTTTGGGGGGCTGGTGCCGTTTACAAATATAACATTGATGATTTACAAGATTGGACAATGGCTGCCGGTTTCTCTCGTGAAACTTTTAATAATGGTCGTCAAGTAACGGCTTACTCATTGGGTAACGCTTACCGTTTTGATCACACCACACTAGGTTTGGATTTAGAACATAAAAATACAGAGCATACCGCTACAACCCGTTTTGCTAACAATAATTTAAAACGTGAACAATATGAAGCACGCGCAGTCGTATTCCAAGAGTTAAGTGAAGATTGGAATGCTTATGCAATGTATGCTTATCGCCATAACAAGTTAAAAAATGCGACAGTATCTACTGCAACGCAAAAAAATAGCGAAGTGATGATTGGTACGGAATACTATGTTTATAAAAACGGTTCATTTAAAGTGAAACCATTCGTAGAGGGTAAAGTCGTACGCGTTAAAAATCTTAACAATGTTGCGGACGTAAAACAACGTGATTACGCAGCCGTAGTGGGTTTACGTGCTTACTGGTAATTAACTTTTTATCTCTCCAAAGCGAGTCAAAAATGGCTCGCTTTTTCTTTGGGGTTGTAATTGGTTTAACCGCCCCCATAATACTGCACAAGCAAAAAGTGCGGTCAATTTTAACCGCACTTTTTTAGTTCACCGATATGATGTAGCCGTTGCACAATGAAGGTTTTTTATAGTAGGGACGCAATGCTTGCGTCCTTATTAAAAATCAAACAATTTCAATGGATTAATATTAAGGACGCCAGCGTGGCGTCCCTACAATTCACCTTATTTTCTTTTCGTGCGTAGCTATATCATATTGTGGTTCACTTTTAATTAGGAATAACAAATGAACTCAATCCAAGACAATGACAAACTTTACCGTTACCTTTTCCAAAATCGTGCCGTGCGTGGGGAATGGGTACGTTTGAACCGGACGTTTATTGATACCTTAAATACCCATCATTACCCACAACCGGTGCAAGATTTATTGGGGGAAATGATGGTGGCAACCTCTTTGCTCACTGCCACATTAAAATTTGAAGGCAATATTACCGTACAAATTCAAGGGGATGGGCCACTTCGTTTGGCTTTAGTGAACGGCAACGATCAACAACAAATTCGTGCGCTTGCCCGTGTGGAAGGTGAGATTGCTAATGCAATGAGCCTGCACGAAATGATTGGTAAAGGTGTATTGGTCATCACCATTGCACCAAAAGAGGGCGAACGTTATCAAGGTGTCATTGGATTGGATAAACCAACAATCACCGAATGTTTAGAGGATTACTTTGCCCGCTCCGAACAACTTCAAACCCAACTTATTATCCGCACTGGTGAATATGAGGGCAAACCTGTGGCGGCAGGTATGTTGTTACAAATTATGCCTGATGGCGAAGGCTCACCTGAGGATTTTGAACATCTTGCGACATTAGCGGCAACGGCAAAAAATGACGAATTATTTGGTTTGCCGGCAGACGAAATGCTTTATCGTTTATATCACGAAGAAACGGTGGAAGTGTATGAACCGCAACCCATTCAGTTCTTTTGCGGTTGCTCGGCAGAACGCTCGGGTGCTGCATTGATGTTAATCCCTGATGCGGAAATTGATGAAATTTTGCAAGAACACAAAGGCAGTATTGATATGCAATGTGAATGTTGCGGCACCCATTATTTCTTTAACAAAGAAGCCATTGAAAAGCTAAAAGCCGCAGCACAATCTGAATAACGAAAAATCCCGATGAAAATCGGGATTTTTTGTGGGTAAAGTGCGGTCAAATTTCACGGAATTTTATTCCGGTGTAATCCATTCCACCGTCCAACTTCCTGTTCCTTCCGGCACTAGGGTTTTCACCAAATAAGGCAGAATGGATTTCATTTCTGCTTCCAACGTCCAAGGCGGGTTAATCACAACCATCCCGCTTGCCGTCATTCCACGTTGATCGCTATCGGGGCGAACGGCTAATTCAATTTTGAGGATTTTGCGAATACCTGTGGCTTCCAAGCCTTTAAAAATCCGTTTGGTTTGTTGGCGTAGTACCACGGGATACCAAATGGCATAAGTGCCGGTGGCAAAGCGTTTATAGCCTTCCTCAATGGCTTTCACCACTAAATCGTAATCTTCTTTGAGTTCATAAGGCGGATCAATCAGCACCAAGCCACGGCGTTCTTTCGGCGGTAATGTGGCTTTTAGCTGTTGAAAGCCGTTATCGCATTTTACGGCAACATTTTTAAATGCTTTAAAATTATTGCGTAACAGCGGAAAATCACTCGGGTGTAGTTCGGTCAGCAATGCACGATCTTGCGGGCGTAATAATTGTGCCGCAATCATTGGTGAGCCGGCATAATAACGGAGGGCTTTTCCGCCTTGGTTCAGCGTTTTGATTAAATCCACATAAGGTTTCACTTGTGCCGGTAAATCCGTTTGTTCCCACAAACGACCGATACCCTCTTTATATTCGCCGGTTTTTTCCGCTTCGTTCGAGGATAAACGATAACGCCCTACACCGGCGTGGGTGTCGAGATAATAAAAGCCTTTTTCTTTCAATTTGAGATTTTCCAAAATCAGCATTAAAACAATGTGTTTTAGCACATCGGCGTGATTGCCGGCGTGAAAGGAATGACGATAACTCAGCATAGTTGCCTCTTTGCGTGAAAAAGTGCGGTCAAAATTAACCGCACTTTGGGATTTGAACGATATTATGCAGTAAACGCACAAACCCAAAATAACATGAACGGTGTGCGATACCGGTGTTGTCCTTATTAAAAATTCAAATTATTTAAATGGGGTAACATATTGGGTACGCCAAGTGTGGCATCCCTACTTTTTTATTAAGAATTACCCATTGTACACTTTGAATTAGAACAAATCTTCCGGTTGGGTTGCCGGTATAGCATCTTGAATTTTACCCGTACCGCCGTTTAAACGTTGTTGCAGTTCGGGTGGAACATAGTATCCACGTTCAAGCATTTCTGCGACATAAGTGCGTTTCGGTTCTGTGCCGACAATAAAGTATTCCTTACGTCCACCGGATTCTGAAAGTAAACCGGAATTGCTGTCGATGGTTTTTTCCATAATATTAGGCGGTAAATCCAATTTACGTTCCGGAATATCGTCAAGTGCCACTTTCATATAGGCAATCCATACCGGCATTGCCGTTTTACCCCCCGACTCACCACGACCCAGCACGCGTTTATTATCATCAAAGCCTACATAAGTTGTGGTGACGATGTTTGCGCCAAAGCCCGCATACCACGCCACTTTTGAGCTATTGGTTGTACCGGTTTTGCCACCAATATCGCTACGTTGTTTGATCTCTTTCGACATTCGCCAACTTGTGCCTTTCCAACTTAAACCCGGTTCACCATAAATAGCGGTATTTAAGGCACTGCGAATTAAAAAGGCGAGTTCGCCACTAATCACACGAGGGGCATATTCCACTTTTGATGTACCGTCTTTGGCATTTGCCATTAGGTTGAGGGCATCTTCGTTTAATGCTCCGCTTTGTGCTTGTAGTTCCGGGAGATCCGGCACGTTTTCAGGCTGCACATCTTCTTCCGTGTCGGTATTGGCGTTGCCTTTTGCTGTTTTTAAATCATCAGGATTGGCAATATTTTGGAAACCGTCAATTTTGTCTTTGGTTTCACCGTAAATCACGGGAATCTCGTTACAGGTGATACAGGCGATTTTCGGGTTTGCCACAAATAAATCTTTTCCTGTATTGTCTTGAATTTTTTCAATGATATAAGGATCGATCAAAAAACCGCCGTTATCAAACACTGCATAAGCCCGTGCCATTTCAAGTGGCGTGAATGAAGCCGCCCCTAATGCCAAGGCTTCACTGGCAAAATACTGTTCACGTTTAAAGCCGAAACGCTGTAAGAAATCGGCGGTAAAACTAATGCCAGCGGTTTGTAAGGCTCGAATGGCGATCATATTTTTAGATTGTCCTAAGCCTACACGCAAACGCATTGGCCCATCGTAACGATCCGGCGAGTTTTTCGGATTCCAAACAGGCTGTCCCGGTTTGGCAATGGAAATCGGGCTGTCTTGCAACACACTTGAAAGGGTTAAGCCTTTTTCCAGTGCAGCGGCATAAATAAAGGGTTTCATTGAAGAGCCTACCTGCACTAAAGATTGGGTGGCACGGTTAAATTTACTTTGTTCATAACTGAAACCGCCAACCAATGCTTCAATCGCACCATTATCGGAATTGAGGGAAACCAAGGCAGAGTTGGCAGCCGGAATTTGACCCAGTATCCATTCGCCGTTATTGCGTTGGCGAAGCCAAATTTGATCACCGATTTTCACCGGATTTGAACGCCCCGTCCAACGCATTGCTGCAGAAGATAAGGTCATTTTTTCACCGGAAGCTAACAACAATTCCGCGCCATTTTTACCGCTGTTTAGTACGGCAGCAGGAATGAAAGGTTCGGAATTTGGCAGTTTTTTCAAGAAAGCAATAATGCGTTCATTATCCCAAGCCGCTTCATTTTTTTGCCATAAAGGTGCGCCGCCACGCCAACCGTGACGCATATCATAGTCGATTAAATTATTGCGTACGGCTTTTTGTGCCTCGGCTTGATCTTTAGAAAGCACGGTAGTGAAGACTTTATAACCTCGGGTATAAGCATCTTCTTCCCCAAAACGTTTCACCATTTCTTGGCGTACCATTTCCGTCACATAATCGGCACGGAAATCAAATTTCGCGCCGTGATAGCTTGCTACAATGGGTTCTTTCACTGCCACGTCATATTCTTGTTTGGTGATGTATTTTTCATCCAACATACGTGCCAAGACGATATTACGGCGTTCTTCCGCACGTTTGGGTGAATACAGCGGATTCATTGTGGAAGGTGCTTTCGGTAAACCGGCAATAATTGCCATTTCAGATAAGGTTAATTCATCAAGGGATTTGCCAAAATAGGTTTGTGCCGCCGCTGCTACACCGTAAGATCGGTAACCTAAGAAAATTTTATTCAGATAAAGCTCAAGAATTTCCTGTTTGCTTAAAGCATTTTCAATTTCAATCGCCAGCACGGCTTCACGTGCTTTACGCACCAAGGTTTTTTCCGGTGTTAAAAAGAAATTGCGGGCTAATTGTTGTGTGATGGTACTCGCCCCTTGTGAAGCCCCACCATTGCTGACCGCAACAAATAAAGCACGCCCAATGCCGATGGGATCAAGACCGTGATGATCGTAAAAACGGCTGTCTTCCGTGGCTAAAAATGCTTCAATTAAGCGTTTGGGTACGTTTTCCAATTTCACCGGAATACGGCGTTGTTCGCCCACTTCACCAATTAATTTGCCGTCTGCGGTATAAATCTGCATTGGTTGTTGTAATTCAACGGTTTTTAAACTTTCTACCGAAGGTAATTCGGATTTAAGGTGGACATAAAGCATCCCCCCTGCCACCAGCCCTAAAATACACAGGGTTAGGAGGCTACTTAATATTAATTTTGCGATCCGCATCGTAAAATTCTCTCTTGATTGATGATAATAAATAAAATCACACTATGATTTGACCGCTAAGTATAAAAGATTCACTGCTCAAATAATAGGAAAAAGCGTATGCCAATGCTTTATAAAAAACGGCAGAATCTCCAAATTGGAGTCGCTCAACAAGGAAATCAATTTCAATTTGTTTGGTTAAATTCCGCACAACAAGTTCAATTTCTCTGTTTGCCGACAGAAAATCCTCATATTAAAACCACACTGATGGCACGCTTGGTGCAAGATTTTCCGCAACATCATTTTCAACTGCATTTGATTGGTAGCATTTATCCTCATTTAACGTGGTCAAAAACCTTGGTTTTGCCTCAAGTGTTGAATGCCCAAGAATGTGAACAACAATGTCGTTTTGTATTGCAAAAAGAATTACCCGTTCCACTTGAAGAACTTTGGTTTGATTACACCTCAACGCCCTTAAAACAGGGTTTCCGATTAGAGATTCACGCCGTTCGCCGTCAAGTCGCAGGAGAAATGCAAAAGGCTTATGGTGATTTATCGCTGAATATATTGGATGTTTCACATTATGCCATTTTGCGTGCTTTTCGTTTTATTTTGGGCGAAGATCGCGACAATTCATTGTATTTATACCAAGATGAAAACTATTGTTTCGCCATAATGGAATTGGCACAGCAATTGCAATTATTGCAAACATCGGAAAATTTAACCGCACTTTACGAACAATTCTGCCTGCGTTTCGAGCCTGAAATTGAGCGTGTTTATGTTTATCAAACGGAGAATGTCGTCTCCGTTGATTTGCCTGAAAATTGGCAGAAAGTAGAAACGCCACTTCCCTTTATTGCACTAGGAAATGCACTTTGGCAAATGGATTTGCACCCTATTTCGGTGGGGTTAGCCGCACGTTTTAAGAGTCATAATGAACGGGATTAATTTACTGCCTTGGCGGTTGGAAAAATATCGGCAATTATTGTTTCTGTTTGTGATCAAATTGTCGCTGATACTGGTTTTGGCATTGTGTTTGTGGGCGACAATTTCTTGGTTTCAACAGCAACAAAAGGAAGCGTTACAGACACAACAACATCATTTTGAACAACAAAAAACGCAATTAACGCAAACCCTTCAGCGGGTAAATCAACTCAAGCAGACAATGCAACATTTCACGGAATTACAGGCGATTCCCCCAAAACAGGTTGAAGGCTTTTTATCATTGTTGCCTCAATTACCTTTTCAACAAGGAGAACTGGAATCCTTTGGTTTTAATGCGGAAGCGATTCAACTTAAAGGATTTTGTTTGGAACAGGCGGAATTTGAACGGTTGCACGACTTTTTAAGCACGCATTTTTCTTCGCTCAAACTCAGTCAATTTAAGCCGGAACAGGGACGCCTGCTTTTTCAGTTTGAGCTTGTGGGCATAAAAACGGATGAAAAATGAAATCACTCATTAAACATCGCATACCCTTTGTGGAAAAATGGCTGACCTTGCCGAAAGGTTATCATTGGGCTTTCTTTTTATTCTGCCTAAGTGCGGTCAATTTTTCCGTTGTTTTGGATTATTGGGAAGAACGGCAAAAATTGCAAAATATCCACGTAGAAATAACACGCCAAGCCACAGAATTGGCACATCAACAAAAATTACTTGCGGCAATGAAGCAACATTCCGAACGGCACGCATTATCCCCAAAACTGACCAAACAAATTGTCGCATTAGATCAACAAATTAATGATTTTTTGAATCGGGAAATTGAAGTATCGGCGTATCAATGGGATTTTTCATCCCGCCCGATTTTACAAATTCAGGTGGAAGGGCGTTTTCAAGATTTACATCAATTTTTGACCGCACTTTTAACACAACAAAATGCCCTTTCTTTTGCCCAATTAGCAATGGAAAAAAGTGAAAATGGACGGGTGTTGGGTAATTTTATTTTGCAACTTAAAAACGAGGAATAATTGTGCATAGATTTTGTGTTTGGCTTGGTTGCCTTTTTGTTTGTTGCACTACGACAGCGGCAGATCCTTTTGATCGTTCTCAACGACAAGCGGCGGAGAACGCCCGTCCTCAAACCACATCACAGCCTACAAAATGTATGTTTAATGAATCCCTGCTTGCCGCCGAAAGTACATTTGAACAACTAAAATTAGTGGGCGTGGTGCTTTATAAAAAAGAGCCGGAAGCCCTCTTTTTGAATAATGCACAAAAACTGGTGATTGCCAAATTGGGGGAGCGTTTGGGGGCTGAAGGGCATTTATTACGGCAAATTCGTAAAGACGGGCTGAGTTTGGCATATTCAAAACCGGGGCAGTGTGAACAAACGGAAAACGTAGAGATGAAATTTTAGGGGAAAAGATGAAAAAGTGGTTTAAAAAGTGCGGTCTGTTTTTTCTGAGTTTTTGTTGCAGTGCCTTAATGGCGGCAGAGTTTCAAGAAAATCAGGTATTTTTTATTCGCTTAAAGCAGGCACCGCTTGTCTCAAGTTTGCAAGAACTTGCCGCCGTGCAGGGAACAAATTTAATTATTGATGACGAAATTGAAGGCACGCTTTCACTGCAATTAGACAATGTGGATCTTGATCGGGTATTGCGTTCGGTGGCAAAAATGAAAGGGCTATCCTTACGTGTGGAGGACGATATTTACTATTTAGGCAAACGAAGTGTGGCGGAAACTTTTGCTTCCAGTTATATGGAAGCCTCGCAAGGTGTTGCAAATGAAGCCTTGAAAGGAATGAAAGCCAATGAACCACAGTTGGTGAGCCACACGGTGAAATTACATTTTGCCAAAGCCTCGGAAGTGATGAAATCGCTCACCACCGGTAGCGGTTCGCTTTTATCGGCACAGGGAAGTCTCGCCTTTGATGATCGTAGCAATGTGTTGATTATTCAAGATGAGGTGAAATCCGTTAAAAATATGTTGAAGCTCATTGCGGAGTTGGACAAACCCATTGAACAAATCGCCATAGAGGCGCGCATTGTTACGATCACCGATGAAAGTTTGAAAGAGTTGGGGGTACGCTGGGGACTTTTTGCCTCTACGGAAAATGCCTATCGTGTTGGTGGAAATTTAGCGGCAAACGGATTTTCCAATTTAACGGATAATTTGAATGTGAATCTGGCAACCAATAGCACCCCTGCGGGATCTCTTGCTTTGCAAGTCGCCAAAATTAACGGACGATTATTAGACTTAGAATTGACCGCACTTGAGCGTGAAAATAACGTAGAAATTATCGCCAGCCCGAGATTGCTCACCACAAATAAGAAAAGTGCGAGCATTAAGCAAGGGACGGAAATTCCTTATGTGGTAACAAATGGCAAAAATGATACGCAGTCTGTGGAATTTCGAGAAGCGGTATTAGGGCTTGAGGTAACACCGCATATTTCTAAAGACAATAATATTTTGTTAGATCTGCTGGTTAGTCAAAATTCGCCGGGAAACCGAGTATCTTACGGGCAACAGAATAATGAAGTGGTGTCTATCGACAAGCAGGAAATCAACACGCAGGTTTTTGCCAAAGACGGTGAGACGATAGTGTTGGGTGGGGTCTTTCACGATACCATTACCAAAGCCGAGGATAAAGTGCCGGTGCTGGGCGATATTCCACTGGTGAAACGATTATTTAGCAAAGAAAGTGAACGCCATCAAAAACGTGAACTGGTTATATTCGTCACACCGCATATTCTGAAACAGGGCGAAACGTTGGAAAGTTGGAAACAAAAAACCAAAATCGGGCAGGGAAAATAAAAGTGAGGTTAAATTTTCCTCTGTTTTTTCAACGAATAAATAATCATCTTCCCACCTTAAAAATGCATCAAAAAATACCCTTTTCCGTAGCGGCATTTTTTCGGTTTGCTTGCGTGCTGTGTCAATCCCCATTAAAGCAAGGGGCAAACGGATTATGTTCCGGCTGCCAACGAAAAATTCCGCATTATACCTATTGCGGTGGTTGCGGTGCGTCCTTGCAACATTTTTCCCGTCATTGCGGTCATTGCCGACAAAATGAACCGGCGTGGGATCGCTTGGTGATTGTGGGGCATTATTGCGAACCGATTTCTTATTTAATTCATCGCTTTAAATTTCAAAAACAATTCTGGCTTGACCGTACGTTAGCACGATTATTGTTGTTGGCGGCTTATGAGGCAAGGCGAACGCACGGTTTGCATTTTCCTCAAGCCATTATTCCTGTTCCGCTCTATCACCTTCGTCAGTGGCAACGTGGTTATAATCAGGCGGATTTAGTGGCGAAAGTATTAAGTCGATGGCTTGAAATTCCTTGTTTATCCCATATTGTCAAACGGATAAAACATACCCACACACAACGTGGTTTAACCGCCACCGCACGCCGCCGAAATTTGAAAAATGCTTTTGAAGTGGATTGCAGCAAGCCTTTTCCTTATCAACGTATTGCGCTGGTGGATGATGTGATCACCACCGGTTCTACGCTTAATGAAATCGCCAAGCAACTGCGTAAATTAGGTGTACAGGAAATTCAGGTTTGGGGATTGGCACGAGCGTAATTGGGTTTTACGATAAAGGGGATGTTGATAAAAAAGTGGAAAAAATATGGCGGTAGGCGTATCATCTCCGACAAATTTTCTCAAGTATTAAGGAATATTATGGAACATATTGCTATCTCGGAAGCGGCACAGGCGCATTTTCGTAAATTATTAGACACGCAAGAAGAAGGGACGAATATTCGTATTTTTGTGGTAAATCCCGGCACACCTCACGCAGAATGTGGCGTTTCTTACTGCCCGCCAAATGCGGTGGAGGAAAATGATACGGAAATGCAATATGATGGTTTTTCTGCCTTTGTAGATGAGGTGAGTTTGCCATTTTTAGAAGAAGCAGAAATTGATTATGTAACGGAAGAATTGGGTACACAACTTACATTAAAAGCACCCAATGCCAAAATGCGTAAAGTGGCAGATGACGCCCCATTGATTGAACGTGTTGAATATGTGATTCAAACCCAAATTAATCCACAATTAGCCGGACACGGCGGACGTATTACACTGATTGAAATTACCGAAGACGGTTACGCTATCTTACAATTCGGTGGTGGGTGTAACGGTTGTTCTATGGTGGACGTGACATTAAAAGACGGTATTGAAAAACAATTGGTCGGCTTGTTCCCGAATGAATTAAAAGGCGCGAAAGATATTACCGAACATCAGCGTGGGGAACATTCCTATTATTAGGAATGTATGTTGCTAATCAAAGGTTTTGGCTAAAAGGGCGAGGATGAATTTCCTCGCCTTTTCTTTTATTCATATTTTTTTCGGTTGATGCTGTTCTTCTGAAAATGCTTATTTCATATTCAGAATTTTTTGCAAACCACGGTGGGATAAATAGCAGAAAACAAAGCACATTACCGCACCACACATAATGGTGTAGAAACCGCTGCTCCAACCAAATTTATCCACCATAAAGCCGAATAAGGTTGTGCCGAATGTCGAGCCGACAATATAACTCATAAATCCACGCAGCCCCACCGCAGAGCCTAGCGCGAAACTCGGTATGACTTCCATTGCCTGCACGGCAACCATTGATTGAGGAATGTACACCAAACAGCCGACAATGGCAGAAAAGAAAATGAGGGCGAAAATCGAATCGGAATTCATATAGCCAAAGACACAGAAAAAGACCATGGTCATACAAATCATTGGTAAAAACATTATTTTTCCGCGGAAGAATTTATCAATTAACCAGCCTGCCACGAGGGTGGAAGGAATCGCCGCCCATTCAAAAATCATAAAGGCAGCCCCCATATCTGTTTTGGTGAGGCCTTTTTCTTTTAAGAGGTAAAGCGGAATCCAAGTGAGCATTCCAAAGCGAACCATATAGGTGAAAATATCGACACCAACGAGAAACCAAGAATTCGGATTTTTCAGCACGAATTGATAGAAAATTTGAAGTGCGGTCATATTTTCCGGTTTTTTGGCCAAATGCCCTTTCAATTTTGTATTAACGGTTTCTTCATTGTACATTTCTTCAACGGTTGGAAGCCCTTCTTCCGCAGGACGGCGTTTAACGAAAAATAGCACAAGAAAGACACCGATTAATGCAATAAGGCTTGGCACAACGTAGGTGGATAATTCCCATTTTTCCGTCCCGAAATAAGCCAAACTTGCCCCAACGATTGGCGCAACGATTCCGCCGCCTAAGTTATGAGAGACATTCCACGTTGTACTGGCACGCCCACGTTGGCTGCGGGGATACCAATATCCCACGGTAATAATAGAAGGGCCAACGCCCATTCCTTGGAATACGCCTAATAAAATGACAAGCGCAACAAACAAATAAAAGCCCGTTGAGAAGCCCATCATCATATTCACGATAATACAGAGTGTTAGCCCCACCGCCATAAAATAACGTGGATTGGCTTTATCCGCCAAGATACTCATCGCCCCTTTACTGCAACCGTAAGCAATTAAAAGAGAGGAAGTGAGCAAGCCTATTTGGGTTTTGGAAAGTTCCAGTTTTTCGGCAAGGTAAGGCGTGGAAAGCACAAAATTGTTACGCACAATGTAGTAACACATATAGCCGATAAATACCCCAATGAGAGAATGGAGTTGGTATTTTAGGTATTTATTTTTAATGTCGGTTGAATACTGAGAATTCATTTCTTTCATTCTTTTTGAAAGCGGTATTGCATTGTTCATTGGGAAATCCCTTCTAGTAAAAAAGGGGTAGAATTGTAATGAGAAAGGAAATCTTTTTTTGTGACTTACGTCATATTTTTAAAAATTGATCAGAAAAATAGAGACAATAAAGGCGTTTTTAATTTCTCTTTAGAAGATCAAAAACGCCTTTTTTTAGATTAAGCCAATAGTTTTCTTGCCCCTTCCACCACCACGGAAATGGCTTTTTCTTCCGTGTCTTTAATGGTGGCTTCATTCGGAATTTCTTGTTGGGTACGGTTTACAATCACTCCGGAAACCATACCGCCACGCAATCCTAAGGCATTACACATTGTAAATAAGGTGGCAGATTCCATTTCATAGTTCATTACATTGAGATCTTGCCATTGTTTGAGTGAGCCTTGGTACGCAGGATAGACTTTGCCGCTGTAAGTGTCGTAACGTTCTTGTCCCGGATAGAAAGTATCCGATGAGGCGGTAATCCCCACCAAAGGTTTGATTCCTTTTTCTTGCGAAGCGTTGAATAAGGCACTGACACATTCAAAATCGGCAACCGCAGGATATTCAAGGGGAGCAAAATGGCGGCTTGCACCGTCTAAGCGTACTGCGCCTGTCGTAATGAGAATATCGCCCACGTTAATGTGTGGTTGAATTGCACCGGTAGTGCCGATACGCAAGAAAGTACGCACGCCAAGTTGTGCTAATTCTTCCACACAAATGGAAGTGGAAGGCCCACCAATACCGGTAGAACACACCACAAGCGGTTGTCCGTTGAGATAGCCAAGCCAAGAGGTAAATTCTCTTGTACTGGTGAGAAATTCAGGATTCTCTAGGTGTTTGGCGATACGTTCGGTACGAGCCGGATCACCGGGAATAATGGCAAGGGTTGCCCCTTTTAATTGTGCTTTGGTTAAGTTTAAGTGAAATACATCTGACATTGTTTTTTCCTCATAAATGGCGGCAAAAATGACCGCACTTTTCTCTTATTTCGGTATTTTGTAGCCGTTGCACAAATTGAATTTCCGTTTTCCGACTATGACACCTTTTCCATAAGTGGAGAGAGGGAAACCGATGAATCACAGGCTGTTTTGTGTATTGGCTACATCATATCGCCCTATTTTTTTAATACGCCTAAGACACTGCGCATAATTTGTTTGGTTACTTGATTGCGAATGTTACGCCCTACGGATTTTGCCACGCTATTGACGATTTGCTCGGTTGGGCTAAGTTTTTCGCCCCGTTTTTGCGTGCCGAAAAGCATTCTGGAGAGGCTGCCTAAAATACCGTTTTCTTCTTCCGCTTGGGCTTGTTCTGCCTGTTTTTGTTGCACGGCGGCAAGATCGGCTTGTGCATTTAATACTTCAAAGGCGGATTCGTTATCCACATAATCTTTATAGAAAGGATAGAGATCATCATCTTTCACCCACGCCGTACGTTGTTCTGCACCAAGTGGGGTAAGTTGGCTTTTCGGGGGATAAATCGAGGCAATTTCTACCGGTGTTGGCATTCCTTTTTCATCTAAAAAAGACACCAAGGCTTGCCCCACACCAAGGGTGGAAATGCTTTCAACCACATTAACATTTGGATTTGCCCGAAATGTTTCCGCCGCCGATTTAACCGCTTTTTGATCACGCGGCGTGAATGCTCGGAGAGCGTGTTGTACACGGTTGCCTAATTGCCCCAGCACTGTATCCGGTAAATCTAATGGATTTTGCGTGACAAAATAAATTCCCACGCCTTTAGAACGAATGAGGCGAACAACCTGTTCCACTTTTTCCACCAATACCGCCGGCGCGCCATCAAATAATAAATGGGCTTCATCAAAGAACATCACGAATTTAGGTTTGTCCGGATCGCCGACTTCAGGTAATTGTTCAAACAGTTCGGACATTAGCCAGAGCAAGAACGCACTGTACATTCTCGGGGAATTAATCAGCTTTTCCGAATTGAGGACATTAATCACGCCTCGACCATCTCGGGTTTGTAACCAATCCTCCAAATTGAGTGCCGGTTCGCCGAATAAATGGGTTGCCCCTTCATTTTCAAGGGTGAGCAAAGCACGTTGAATTGCCCCCACACTTGCCGCAGAAACATTGCCATATTCCACTTGGAAGGTTTTGGCATTTTCCGCCACATATTTCAGTATTGCACGGAGATCTTTTAAATCAATCAGTAATAAGCCTTTATCGTCCGCAACACGGAAAACCAAATTTAACAAGCCTTCTTGGGTGGCATTAAGGTTTAACAGACGAGCGAGTAATAACGGCCCCATTTCCGAAATAGTGGTACGCAATGGAATACCGGTTTCACCGAATACATCCCAAAAAGAAGTGGGATAGCCGCTCAAATAGCCTTCTCCGCCCAGCTCAAATTGCGTGATACGTTCTGCAATTTTGCCGCTCAATGATCCTGCTTTCACAATGCCGGACAAATCGCCTTTTACGTCCACTAAAAATACAGGTACGCCGTCATCACTAAATGCCTCAGCCATTTTGCGTAAAGTAACGGTTTTCCCCGTGCCGGTCGCACCGGCGATTAAGCCGTGACGGTTTGCCATTTTGGCGGTAATGCCGAGTGTTTGTCCCTGTTCTGTGCGGGCAAGATCGTATTGCATAAATGTTCCTTTCTTTCGTGGTGTGAATTGGGTGAGATCATAAGGAAAAAATAAAGTGCGGTCAAAATTTAAGTGATTTTACGGTATAATTTTGCCCGTTTTTATAGAAAAGGGAAAAGCAATGTCAAACGCAGCAGTTTTGGTGATTAAAATCGGACAGGTTGAGCAACTGACTTTCGATGACGGTACAACTTATGAAAGTGCCATTCGTAAACAGCCGGTGGCAAGGGTAAAGGTTCGCACACTGGGGGCGGAAGGCAACGAAGTAGGATTGAAAAAACATCACGGTGGCGTAGATAAAGCGTTATTTTTTATGTCGAGCGTGTCATTTTCCGCTTTAAATAATTTATTAAACGAAAATTTTTCTTATCGCGGTACTGCCATCTACGGTGAGAATGTTGTGGTTTCCGGTTTTGATGAAGATTCGGTTTGCGTGGGTGATCGTTTCAAAATCGGTTCTACGCTGGTGGAAGTGTCGCAACCACGCAAACCTTGTGAACGTTTATCCAAAAACACCAATCATCGCGAAACACAGAAAATCGTTCATCAATCCGGTTGGACAGGGTGGTATGTGCGTGTGATTGAAGAAGGGGAAATAACACAAGGTGATGAACTCATTTTACAACATCGCCCTTATCCGCAATTTACCATTCGGGCGTTAAATCGCTTATTATCGGCTTCGCCCTCTGCGGCAGCACTTGAACAAGCCCTTACCATTGATGAATTGGCGGAAGCTTTCAAACGTTCACTTCGTTCCCAATTAACTAAAACCAAACGCAAAAATGACTGATAAAACAACCGCACTTTGCCCTTGCCAATCGGCAAAAAATTATGAAGATTGCTGTGGCGTATTTCATTTACATCAAGCCTTGCCCGACACCGCAGAACAACTTATGCGTTCCCGTTATTCCGCCTATGCGTTGAAAAAAATGCCTTATATTGTTGAAACCACCGTGCCAAACCAGCAGGCATTATTAGATGTACCGCTTTTGCAGGAATGGGCGGAGACCACCCATTGGCTGGGGTTACAAATTCTCAATACGGAAACCTTGAGCAAAACACAAAGTGCGGTGGAATTTAATGCACTTTTTCAAGGTGAAGAAGGTGTGCAATCTCATCAAGAGCGGTCAATTTTTGTGAAGATCAACGGACGTTGGTATTTTATTGATCCCACCGTGCCGTTGCCTACAATGAAGCAGCCCTGCTTGTGCGGTTCGGGAAAAAAATTTAAACATTGTTGCGGAGCGTGGCTATGACAAGATTACTTTATTTTTTCCAACGCTTTTGGCAGCGTTTTAACGAAAACAAATTAACACAGGCGGCGGGATCGCTCACTTACAGCACAATGCTTGCCATCGTTCCTTTAATTATGGTAGCATTTTCAATTTTCTCGGCATTTCCGGTATTTAATGAAGTCACGGGAGCGTTGAAAGAATTTATTTTTACCAATTTTGCGCCTTCTGCGAGTGATGTGGTGGGACAATATATTGATGAATTTGTGAACAATTCTAAGCAAATGAGTGCGGTGGGGATTATCAGTTTAATTGCCGTGGCATTAATGCTGATTAATTCCATTGATCGCACCCTCAACGGCATTTGGCAAGATACCACCAATCGCCCGATTTTCACCTCTTTTGCGATTTATTGGCTTATTTTAACCCTCGGTCCGGTGCTTATCGGCACAAGCATTGCGGCAAGCACTTATGTGAAAGCAATGTTTGAACAATCGGAAACCCTCTCTTTCGGGTTGAAATTGCTTAGTCTTGTGCCTTTTCTTTCCACTTGGTTTATTTTCACTTTGGTATATATGGTGGTACCGAATAAAAAAGTAAGTATTAAAGATTCTGCCGCCGGTGCATTAATTGCGGCGATTTTTTTCACCTTAGGCAAGCAAGCCTTTACGTGGTACATCACCACCTTCCCTTCCTACCAACTGATTTATGGGGCAATGGCAACCTTGCCGATTATGTTGTTGTGGATTCAGCTAAGTTGGACGGTGGTATTATTGGGTGCGCAATTAGCCGCGGTGTTGGCGGAAATGAGACGTAAGAACGCACAAATCAATGAAAATAAGGAAACGCAATGATTGCATTAATTCAACGTGTTACACAAGCCAAAGTGGATGTAGATGGGGAAACGGTAGGGCAAATTGGCAAAGGATTATTGGTGCTGCTTGGGGTCGAAAAAGACGATGATCAGGCAAAAGCCGATAAACTGGCGGAAAAAGTATTGAATTACCGCATTTTTAGTGATGAAAACGACAAAATGAACCTCAATGTGCAACAAGCCGGCGGGGCGTTGTTGATTGTGTCGCAATTTACCTTAGCTGCAGATACACAAAAAGGGTTACGCCCCAGTTTTTCCAAGGGGGCAGCACCTGCATTGGCGAATGAACTCTATACCTATTTTTCACAAAAATGTGCCGAAAAAATTTCCGTTGAAAACGGGCGGTTTGCTGCCGATATGCAGGTGAGCCTGACAAATGACGGGCCGGTAACCTTTTGGTTGAGTGTTTAATGATGACTTATTCCATTGGCTCTGTTGCCCTTTCCAACCGTGCTACGCTCACACAAATTGACGGATTGCTTGCGTTGGAGGGGATTCGGCGTGATCCGCATTTAGATTACATTGCCGCAATGTTTGATGATGATTTTAATGTGGTTGCCACAGGCAGTTGTTTTGGCAACACATTACGTTGCTTGGCGGTATCGAAAAATCATCAAGGCGAAGGCTTAATGAATCAAATGATCACCTATTTGATCAATATTCAAATGGAACGGGGCAATACCCATTTATTTCTTTACACAAAATGCGAAGCGGCAAAATTTTTCCAAGATCTCGGCTTTCGGGAAATTGTACGCATTCCCCATCAAATTGTTTTTATGGAAAACAAACGCAATGGCTTTGAGGATTATCTCAATCGGCTTAAAAGTGCGGTCGAAATTTCCCCTGTTTTTGAAAAGCAAAAAATTGCTGCATTAGTGATGAATTGCAATCCGTTCACCCTTGGACATCAATATTTGGTGGAAAAAGCGGCGGCTGAAAATGATCTCGTACATCTTTTTATGGTGAGTGAGGATAGCAGTCTTTTTCCTTATGAAGTGCGTAAAAAGTTGATTCAAGCCGGCACGGCACATTTGCCGAATGTTGTATTGCACGACAGTGGTTCTTATATCATTAGCCAAGCGACTTTTCCGAGCTATTTTCAACAAAATGATGATGCCGTCATCAAAAGCAATGTGGAAATTGATTTACACATTTTTGTGCGAATCGCCCACGCCTTAGGGATTCAACGCCGTTATGTGGGCGATGAACCTTTCAGCCACGTGACAAATCTTTATAATCAAGCAATGCAACAAAAATTGCCTGAATACGGCGTGGAATGTTGTGTTATTGAACGTAAAGCAAAAGAGGGTTTGGCAATCAGTGCCTCCGCCGTTCGGCAGGCAATCAAAGCGGATAATTGGGCGTTGGTGAAACAACTTGTTCCCCAAACTACCTTTGATTTTTTAACAAGCGATGAAGCCAACCCCATTATTGAAAAAATCAAACACACGGAAAATGTGGTGCATTATTAGGAAAAGTGCAGTTAAAAATTCCCTTAAAATTGACCGCACTTTTCTATTTCCTCAGTTTTACCACTTCAACGGCGTGATTCGCACCTTTCGTTAATATTAGGTTTGCCCGTTCTCGGGTGGGCTGGATATTTTCCCGTAAATTTAAGCCATTAATATTTTCCCAGATTTGATCAGCAATGGTTATCGCTTCTTGTTCTGAAAGGGCGGCGTAATGCTTAAAGTAAGAATTGGGATCGGTAAAGGCACTTTGGCGAAATTTCAAAAAACGTTTGATGTACCATTCTTTTAGCAGACGTTCTTCAGCATCAACATAAATGGAAAAATCCACAAAATCCGATACAAATGTTTGATTGCATTTGTTCCCACCGGTTTGCAGTACGTTCAATCCTTCCAAAATAAGAATATCGGGTTGATTCACTTCATTGAATTCATCGGGAATGATGTCGTAGGTGAGATGTGAGTAAATCGGTGCTTTGACGTGCTGTTTACCGGATTTTATCTCTGCCAAAAAATGGATGAGCTTTGCGGTGTCATAAGAAACAGGAAACCCTTTCTTTTGTAATAAGTTGTCTTTTTTGAGTTTTTCAAGTGGGTGAAGAAAGCCGTCAGTGGTGATGAGATCAACATTTCGTTCTGTTGGCCAATGTGAAAGAAGGGATTGCAGGATACGCGCGGAAGTGCTTTTTCCCACAGCAACGCTGCCGGCAATACTAATGATATAAGGCACTTTGCGATTTTGTCCGCCAAGAAAGCGGTTGAGTACCGTTTGGCGGCGGAGATTTTCATCTATGTAATAATTAATCAAACGTGCGAGAGGTAAATAAATTGTGCTGACTTCATCCAGTGAGAGTTCTTCGTTAAAACCGAGTAGGGGTTTTAGATCTTGTTCGGTGAGTTTTAAAGGGACGGATTTTCGTAAATTTGCCCATTGCTCACGGTTAAAACTTAAAAAAGGAGTGAGTTGATTTGAAATTTCCACGATTTGATGAAGTAAATTTATTGAAAAATTGTTGAGAAATATACCTTATAAGCGCTACCTATGCATTGTTTTTCTCTGATTTTGCTTGTAATTTAGTCGAACAAATAAAAAAATAAATTTTTTTAGAAAAAAAACTTGTCAGGTAAACTTTTTTCCATATAATACGCCTCACTTGCTTACGACGCCGACTTAGCTCAGTAGGTAGAGCAACTGACTTGTAATCAGTAGGTCATCAGTTCGATTCCGATAGTCGGCACCATTCTTCCGTGAACAAGTATTCATTGAGTGTGGAGGGGTTCCCGAGCGGCCAAAGGGGGCAGACTGTAAATCTGTTGGCTCAGCCTTCGAAGGTTCGAATCCTTCTCCCTCCACCATCTTTTAGATGAATCTGATGGGACAGACGAATTTAGGACTTGCGGGCATCGTATAATGGCTATTACCTTAGCCTTCCAAGCTAATGATGCGGGTTCGATTCCCGCTGCCCGCTCCAAACGCTGATATAGCTCAGTTGGTAGAGCGCACCCTTGGTAAGGGTGAGGTCGGCGGTTCAAATCCGCCTATCAGCACCAGCCTTAGAATTCTCTTCCTTTTATCAATAGTAAATAATTTTATTGGTTAATGTGGTTTATTTACCCATCGATAACCGTGTCTATTTAGAGGGACTCTTTAAATGTCTAAAGAAAAATTT
>NZ_MLHQ01000025.1 GCF_001999305.1 Rodentibacter myodis
GTGGGTTTTCGTGAGGGAGTGTAATCACCAAACTGCCAAAATAGTTTGGTCTAATCCACGGGGTGAAAAAATCCGGATTTAAAAAATTGAGTAACTGTTCTCTATCCCGCTGCACGGATTTTGGATAGTGCATAATATACAACTGTCCCCACGACCAAAAATAGACCAAACGACGTTTGGCATCAAACCGCATCGGACGCCATTTGGGGGAAGCCACCATAAAGAACCAGAATAGCGGAAAAAGGATAAAGAACCAGCCCCAGTAGCGAGCCGACCAATGCATTTCAAACATTTCTTTTTTAAATACTTCATAACCGTCATTTAAGTATTCACTTTTAATAAAATTCCAACTTTTTTCCAACCCCCAATCGACCGAAATCGCCCATTTCATATCGTTAATCATACTTTGAGTTGTAAAGTAGTCATAAATCAAAAATCCAACCGAGCATAAAAACCATACCCAAGAAAGGTCAGCCCGAATATGCCCGTCGTTATAACGGCGTATTTCAATTACGCCATTGCCTAATTGCTTCACATTACGTGCAATCACATCAGGGGTATATTGAGAAATAGACATTTATTTTACTCCTGTGTAGGTTATTTCACTTTCAAAATAATCGGCACTTAACTTGCGCCAAAACGTTGAAATATCTTCGCCCAGTTTCGGGTGTTTGAGTGTTACCGTTAATGTGTTCATCGCATTTTTTCCTTTTATCTCTCGAAGATAGTGATAATTTCGCAGACTACGAATTTCTGACAGATCAATTAAGATTTTGCCTTCGTGCAAAAATTGTTTACGAACATTATTTGTCGGAATAGGTATCGGCATTGGTATAGTGCTTCCCATAGCGAATAGGTGGTGAGGCGTATAGTCGGTTATTGTGATTTCAATTGCCAGTTTATCTACACAAAACTTCTTCAAAAACAACCGCACTTTAAACTTGTTTTCTTTAAAGTGCGGTCAATATTTGGGGTGTTTTATGCGTTTTTATCCAACCACGCCTGAATGCGGGCTTCGGTTTTCTTTTCGTTATAGCCGATTTGAGGAAATAGGCTGAATTGATAGAACCAATTAAAATAATCACTCGCAATACGTTTTTCTTTTTTGAAAAATTGACCGTATTCTTCATCAGGATTTTCGCTGCCGAGATAATCCAAAATAAAGCTTAAAAGGGCGTGATTTTGGTTTTCACAGGCAGGGCGGTAAATGCCCAAAGGCACGCGGCGGGTGCGTTTTTTCTGTGGGTTTTCGTGAGGGAGGGTAATCACCAAACTGCCAAAATAGTTTGGTCTAATCCACGGGGTGAAAAAATCCGGATTTAAAAAATTAAGTAACTGTTCTCTATCCCGCTGCACGGATTTTGGATAGTGCATAATATACAACTGTCCCCACGACCAAAAATAGACCAAACGACGTTTGGCATCAAACCGCATAGGGCGCCATTTTGGCGAAGCCACCATAAAGAACCAGAATAGCGGAAAAAGGATAAAGAACCAGCCCCAGTAGCGAGCCGACCAATGCATTTCAAGCATTTCTGCTTTAAATTCATCATAATAACCTTGGGGGGGGGCTTTATCATACCAAGAAAAAGAAAGGTGCTGTTTCCAAGTGTCTGCTATTCCCCAATCAACAGAAATAGCCCATTGAATATCTCTAAACATGGTTTGAGTTGTAAAGTAGTCATAAATCAAAAATCCAAATGAGCATAAAAACCATACCCATGACAAATCCGCACGAATATGTCCGTCATTATAGCGGCGTATTTCAATTACGCCGTTGCCTAATTGCTTCACATTGCGTGCAATCACATCAGGAGTATATTGAGAAATAGACATTTATTTTACTCCTGTGTAGGTTATTCCACTTTCAAAATAATCCGCTTTCACTTTCTCCACCAAGTCGAAACTTATTCAAAAACAACCGCACTTTAAACTTGTTTCCTCTAAAGTGCGGTCAATATTTGGGTGTTTTATGCATTTTTATCCAACCACGCTTGAATGCGGGCTTCGGTTTTCTTTTCGTTATAGCCGATTTGAGGAAAAAGGCTGAATTGATAGAACCAATTAAAATAATCACTCGCTATGCGTTTTTCTTTTTTGAAAAATTGACCGTATTCTTCATCTGGGTTTTCGCTGCCGAGATAATCCAAAATAAAGCTTAAAAGGGCGTGATTTTGGTTTTCACAGGCAGGGCGATAAATGCCCAAAGGCACACGGCAGGTGCGTTTTTTCTGTGGGTTTTCGTGAGGGACTGTAATCACCAAACTGCCAAAATAGTTTGGTCTAATCCACGGGGTGAAAAAATCCGGGTTTAAAAAGTTAAGTAACTGTTCTCTATCCCGCTGGACGGATTTTGGATAGTGCATAATATAAAGCTGCCCCCACGACCAAAAATAGACTAAACGGCGTTTGGCATCAAATCGCATCGGGCGCCATTTTGGCGAAGTCACCATAAAGAACCAAAACAACGGAAAAAGAATGAAGAACCAGCCCCAGTAGAAACTTGCCCCATGCATATTTATCATTTCTACTTTAAAATTTTCGTATGTTCCTGGAATAAAGGATTTATCTGGAGCCATTCGGGCATAAAATTCCCAAGTTTCTTCTACCCCCCAATCAACTGAAATAGCCCATTTCATATCATTAATCATACTTTGGCTCGTAAAATAATCATAAATCAAAAATCCAACCGAACATAAAAACCATACCCAAGAAAGGTCAGCCCGAATATGCCCGTCGTTATAACGGCGTATTTCAATTACGCCGTTGCCTAATTGCTTCACATTACGTGCAATCACATCAGGGGTATATTGAGAAATAGACATTTATTTTACTCCTGTGTAGGTTATTTCACTTTCAAAATAATCGGCACTTAACTTGCGCCAAAACGTTGAAATATCTTCGCCCAGTTTCGGGTGTTTGATTTTTACCGTTAATGTGTTCATCGCATTTTCTCCTTTTATCTCTCGAACGTAACGGTAGTTTCGCAAGCTGCTAATTTGTGTCATATCAATTAGAATTTCACCCTCACGCAAAAATTGTTTACGAACATTATTTGTCGGAATGGGCATCGGCGTTGGTATAGTATTTCCCATCGTGGATAAGAAGTGAGACGTATAATCCATTATGCTGATTTCAACCGTCAATTTATCTACACTGCTTTTATCATTAAATGCCGGACAATACACTTTTAGCTGATATTGATTTGCTAAGATAGTATCAATTGAAATTCCCCACACTAGGTTATAAAAACCTTCCATTTCTTTCTCAAAGAAAATTTTAATTTCTTTCACTTCACTATCTTGTTCTAAAGATAATAGTCTTCCTGCTACTTCAAATCTTTTTAGTAATTCTAATCGCCTTTTCCCCCAATACTCCCCCGAGTTCCCCCAGAACCCCGTCCGCACCCATTGTTCAAATTCATTGTCCGACACCATTGACACCAGCACCGCCCCTATCGCTAAAACAACCCCAACGCCTACAAAGAAACCGGTATACGCAAAAGTGGAAAGAAAGAAACTAACTTCCGCTCCCCCTGCCATTATCGCCGAATGCTTCGCCGCCGTATCGCCGGTGCGTAACGCCTGCATGCCCTGTTGGTAGGCTATCACTACCCCTAATATATTGGCGAAACGCCCCACGTTTTTTAATGTGAGGTATTTGGAAAGCTGAAGCCCTCTACCGCTCACGCTTTCGATACCTATCGGCTCTTGCAAACCGGTTAACGCATAAATGTGCTTGATGAGGCTTTTATCCAAACGGGTATAAAGTTTTGTTATTGCTTCTTGACCAAAATGTTTGTTGCGCTCCATACTCGCCACTAAGGCGGCAAAGTCGTTAATCAACCGTGCCACAGGGTGAAGAAAGACACTGTTTGATGATTCTTCTTTATATTTTGTCCATTCTTTTAAGTTGACCAGTAATAAACCACCTGCAAAGAAGGTGCCCACAAGTTCGGTAAACTTAAACACTCGAAATGCCGGACTGTTTTCATTTTTCACCACGACCTGTACATCCAAATGGATGGAATGGGATAATAATGTGCGGGAAGCTTTAGAGAGTTGTGCTTGATAATGTGCCGCCCCCAATTCGTGGAACAATGCCTCGGCATTTTTTATCAGTGCTTTCATTTGTTGATTAATTATCTCCGCACCGGCATCTAAGGTTGCCACGTTTGATACGGATACCTTTTCCAGTTTTAGCCCCGTTGCCGCTAAAAATTGTTGATACGGAATGGCACTTTTGTGTTCTTCTTTCCATAACAACATTTGTGCGCCCATAATCGATTCAATCATCACATCAAAACGTAATGCCTTTACAGTGTGTTTTTTCGCGCTCTCTCCGCCGAGTTGATTGATTTTACCGACTATCGTCAATAGATTGGTTAAGCTGTCGCCCCACGGCTTGCCCATGATGAGGAGCTGTTGTTGGGTTTCCATCCCTTTCGGCATATCACCCAAATTGCCCATGGCATTGGCATAAAATGCCATAGCATAATCTGCAACGGAGGCGAGCTGTGTCCATTGTTTTTCGTTTTCTTTACATAAGTCGGTTAAAAACGCCATTTTCGTTCGCGGTGTACCATCGCCCGTTTGTTCAAGCAAGGCCGACTGCACTTTCGCCAGGTTTGCCATGGCTTGTTCATGAATCAGCGGGGATTTCTGCGCATATTCATTGATTTTTTCCCGCATGCCTTTATCCAGCGGATCCGAACTCATAAAGCGTTTAAACCTATTAGGATTGTGATATACCTTCTGTTCAATTTGTTTAATCGCTTTGGCGATCGTGACTGGATAGAGTATTCGGGTAAATTCTTTTAAGTCGTTGGCAACTAATCGTTGGTGATAGGCGGCAATATCTTTAATATCACCAATCCGATCGAACAAGGCTACGACAACGGTTTTCTGTGCCGTACAATGTTCAAACACCTGATGGGTTTTATTGTAACCAATTCCCGTTGCCCGCCGATAGCTATCCGCCTTATCCCGTTCGGCATATTGTGGATTAAAATCCGCGACCTTGGTTGAAAGTTGTTCGCCCGAAAAGACAAAATCCCCACCAGACAGCACGATTTTTTGCATCACTGTCGCCCGTTTTTGAGCGTTGCGTTCCAATTCTTCAAACATTTCCGGCGCCCAGCGCGTTTCGCTGTAAGCACACTCTATGGCACTGACCTGTGGATGAACATAAGCATAAGGCAAAGATTTCGGTAGTTTTTTCCATTCTCCACGAGCCGTGCCATCCGCCCATACATACTGAATAAAACGGTAAGGTGCGATAACCGAACCGTTCAGTTCCGGTGCATTACTGTCCTCCCGATCGACCGTATATTCAAACACCAACCAACGTTTCTTCTCATCTGTCGCGCGTCCTACATGCTTGACGCGCGCCAGTATATAAAAATATCCCTGACGCAAACGACGCAAATCATAGTTTTTATCCCCAATACCCGTTGGCATGGGCGGCACATTGCTCCTTTCTGCCGCTTGATTTAAAGCTTCCGCCGTCAAGCTAAAACGCACCGGTAAAATCGGGATTTCAGGTAATTGACAGGCTAACGGCTCTCCAAGTGTTCGACTATTTGGGTCTAATCGACCGTCTGTATCAATGTTATCTGTTGGCATAATAAATATTCCTAATGTTGCGTAGATAGACGGGCTTTTTCATAAAGCAATTCACCAATTTCCGCTTCGCTGAGATCACTGCCGTATTCTTTTTTAAGCTCATATTGATAATTTTTTAATTTCATCATATCGCCGGAAAGGTAACAAAGTGATTTCACTAAATTGATGATACTACCTTCCAGCTTAAAACCTAATTCAAGTGTGTTATGGAAATATTTCTCAATATCCGGCGCTAAAATTTTCCGTTCGGGAAATTCTGTCGTAATAATTTTTAATAATTTATTTAAGAATTGTTCTTTTTCGATCTCTTCGAAACAGCTTTTCAGATAATCATCGTATGTAACCGCTACCGGCAATATTGTTTCAGGCAAATTTTCTAAACTAAAGATATAAAAACGGTTTTCTATTCTTGCCGCAAAACTTTCAATAATACTTTCTCCCTCTTTTACGCCAAAAAATGACGCCAATCTGGCAGGATCATTCGCAATGTAATTTAAATAAGGAACCAACACTCTTGGATCATAAAAACGGAAGAAATACCACTTATCTGTCTCTTCTTGGTATAGATGAGTAAATTTGCGTAAATGGTAATGCACCTCGTCAAAATTTCGTTTTGTACGGACAAAAATTGCCGGATTAATATCCCAACAACCAAACCAAATTTTTTCCGCTTGGGTAAATAATAGACGGGTAAAATCAGCGGTTTCTCTGTCGCTTACCGTCAACTGAGTTAAATAAGGTGCATTGGTATCCATCTGATTTTTTAATTCACCTTTATATAGTGAATCCGTTCTTCCTTCACTTTCACAAAGCTGTGGCAAAATAAAAGATCTCACACCGTCAACAATAGCATAGTAGCGGTAAGTATCAGGGTTTGGGGTGAAATTTGGGTTATGCCAAAATAGTCCTTCTTGAGGGTTATCACGCGAATTTAAATCCGAAAAGAAGGGATGAAAAATCAGCGGTTCCGGCAAATACGGAGGCTGATGAGTATGGAGCTGAAAAATATCTGGTAAAGGAGAGATCGTTAAGGTTTCCTGTACCAAGTATGATCTTTGATCGCTATGAGTTTCGTGTTGCACAATCAGAAAACGCAATTCTTGCTTATCTAATTGTTGCGCTGCAGATAAAATATCCGCTTGATATCCATGCCGCTGAAACCAAGTTGTTGCAGGCAGAGGCGCCAGTTGACTGGTAAGTTTACATTGGTGCCGAGTTTTATAAGTTTCAATTTTTTGTTGAAAATTATCCCGACTTTCGGCAAAACCAATTAAGTGTCCGAAATAATGAATATTCGGGTTATCCAAATGAATAAGCTGATAATAACCAGCCCAAAGTTGTATTTCTGACATAAAATTTCTACCTATAATAATGCCCTATTCCCTAAAGCGCAGATAAAGAAATGGCCTTAAATAAAGGACTATACGAAATATTTACAAAACTCGGCTATTGTACAAGAACCAAATTTTTTAACCTAGGCTTAATTTATCGCGTCTCATTGTGATAACGAATATATGTATGGAATGCTTGTTTTTTATTCATTGATATTTCCAGATGATATAGGGAATATCAATGCTTAATTCTGGTCTCCCATTGAGTTCACTCGACAAATAAGGTAAACTGCCGTCCCGTCTTTGATAGCTAATCCTTTTCAATTTTTGACCGCACTTTGGGTGAAAATCAAGTAAGAAGATGATTAGCTATAATCATTTCTCTCCCAACACAAATTAGGTTCTCTATGGCTACAAATTATATTTTTGTCACCGGCGGTGTGGTTTCATCGTTAGGTAAAGGCATTGCGGCTGCATCATTGGCGGCAATTTTAGAAGCGCGCGGTTTAAACGTGACGATTATGAAACTCGACCCTTACATCAATGTGGATCCGGGTACGATGAGTCCAACCCAACACGGAGAAGTATTCGTTACGCAAGACGGGGCGGAAACGGATTTAGATTTAGGACATTATGAGCGTTTTATTCGCACCAAAATGACGAAACGCAATAATTTCACCACCGGTAAGATTTATTCTGAAGTGCTACGTAAAGAACGCCGTGGCGATTATTTAGGTGCGACCATTCAAGTGATCCCCCATATCACCAATGAAATTAAAGATCGCGTAATTGCCGGCGCGCAAGGACACGATGTGGTGATTGTGGAAGTGGGCGGCACAGTCGGTGATATTGAATCCCTGCCATTCTTGGAAGCCTTACGCCAGCTTGCTGTACAAGTAGGGCGTGAACATACCTTATTTATGCATTTAACGTTGGTACCGTACATTCCAACGGCAGGCGAAGTGAAAACCAAACCAACCCAACATTCTGTGAAAGAATTGCTATCTATCGGTATTCAACCGGATGTGTTGATCTGCCGTTCTGATCGTATGATTCCGCCGAATGAGCGTGCAAAAATCGCTTTATTCTGTAATGTGCCGGAACGTGCGGTGATCTCACTAAAAGATGTAAATTCAATCTATCAAATCCCTGCATTATTAAAATCACAAGGTTTGGATGATTTTGTGTGCGATCGTTTTCGTTTGAATTGCCCGGAAGCGGATCTTTCCGAATGGGAACAAGTGCTTTACAAACAAGCCAATCCGGTAGGCGAAGTCACTATCGGTATGGTAGGAAAATACATTGAATTGCCGGATGCCTACAAATCTGTCAATGAAGCCTTAAAACACGCAGGCTTAACCAATCGCTTAACCGTCAATATTAAATACATTGATTCCCAAGATGTGGAAACGAAAGGCGTGGAAGTCTTGAAAGGTGTCGATGGTATTCTTGTGCCGGGTGGTTTTGGTTATCGTGGCGTGGAAGGCAAAATTATGACCGCACAATATGCCCGTGAAAATAATATTCCTTACTTAGGTATTTGCTTGGGAATGCAGATTGCATTGATTGAATATGCACGCAATGTGGCAGGACTTACCAAAGCAAACTCTTCTGAATTTGACCGCACTTGTGAACAACCGGTGGTGGCATTAATCACCGAATGGCAAGATGCGGAAGGAAACACGGAAGTACGCAGTGATAAATCCGATCTCGGTGGCACAATGCGTTTAGGTGCGCAGCAATGCCATTTGGTTGAAGGCAGCCGTGCGCGTGAGTTATATGGTTCGGAAACCATTGAAGAACGCCACCGTCACCGCTATGAAGTGAACAACACGTTACTTCCTCAAATTGAAAAAGCGGGTTTAAAAGTAACGGGTTTATCGGCTGATAAAAAATTAGTGGAAATTATCGAAGTGCCAAATCATCCTTGGTTTGTCGCTTGTCAATTCCATCCGGAATTTACCTCCACACCACGTGATGGTCATCCGCTGTTTGCCGGTTTTGTCAAAGCCGCCTATGAAAACCATAAAAAATCCGCGTAAATTTTCGGATTAATCAACCCAAAGTGCGGTTAAAAATCTTAATGAATTTTAACCGCACTTTGCTTTGTATTGCTTGATTTTGGCTTAAATACAATAATCCAAATCCACCGGCATTTTTGCCTGTAATAAAAATTGTTTTGTTCGTTCTTTTTGTGGACTACCGAAAAATTTTGCCGCACTGTTTTGTTCCACAATCTTCCCGTCTGCCATCAAAATTACCCTGTCCGCGACTTCTTTGGCAAAGTTTAATTCGTGAGTGACGATAATCATTGTCCAACCTTCTTTAGCAAGTAATTTGAGGGCTTGTAACACTTCTCCCACTAATTCCGGATCAAGGGCAGATGTGGGTTCATCCAATAAAATCAAATCAGGCTGCACCGCTAATGCACGGGCAATGCCAACACGTTGTTGCTGACCGCCGGAAAGTTGGGAAGGATATAATTCCGCTTTATGTTTAAGCCCAACTTTGTCCAATAATGCGAGGGCTTTTTCACGGGCTTGAGCTTTCGGTTGTTTTTGAACCGTTACCATTCCTTCCATTACATTTTCAAGGGCGGTACGATGCGGAAATAAATGATATTGTTGAAATACCATAGAAGAACGGCGGCGTAGTTTCAGCGTTTCCGCTTTGCTAATTTTCTTACCAAAATCAATGTTTAAACTACCGTCCATAAATTCCAACACGCCTTGTTCCGGGCGTTCTAACAAATTTAAACAACGTAAAAAGGTGGTTTTCCCCGAGCCGGAAGGGCCCAGAATTGCCACCACTTCCCCCTTATTGATCTCAAAATCGATCCCTTTCAGCACAGGATGACCGTTAAAACTTTTATGAATATTTGTCACTTTTAACATAACCGTTCCTTATAAATGGCGGGAAAGACGTTTTTCCAAATGGATTTGTGCAAGCGAAAGGACAAAGCAGAACACCCAATAAATCAAGGCGGCTTCACTATAAATAAGAATAAATTCATAGTTTTCTGCCGTGATATTTTGTGCCACGCGAAACAGTTCCGCAATCCACACCAGTGAGGCAAGAGAGGTATCTTTTACCGTGCTGATAAAGGTGTTTGATAAAGAGGGGACGGAAATGCGTAATGCTTGTGGCATAATGGTGCGAATAAAGGCTTGGCGATAATTCATTCCAATGGCATAAGAGGCTTCCCACTGTCCTTTCGGAATGGCAAGAATGGCGGCACGCACGGTTTCTGCCGCATACGCCCCGATATTAATAGAAAAAGCAATAATCGCTGTTGGGAACGGATCGAGCGTAATTCCTACTTCCGGCAAGCCGTAGAAGATAATAAAAATCTGTACCAACATTGGCGTGCCACGAATAAGGGAAATATAGGCACGACAAATTATCTGCAAGATTTTTGTGGCAACACTTGGGGTGGGTAAGGTGCAGATCACCGCTACAATCACCGCAATCAATAAACCGCAAGAAAAAGAAATCACCGCAAGGGGAATTGTGTATAAAACAGCCGCTTCCAACATAGGCAAAAACGAGCTGATCACATAATCAGCCCGTTCTACCGTCATAAATGGAAGGTTGGCTAATAAATTATTGAGTAATGTCATCGCCAAACCATTTAATTGAAAGTTGTTTTAATGTGCCGTCTTGGCGTAATGCCTCAAGGGCTTGATTTACTTTCTCAACGAGTGGTTCTTCACCTTTTAAGAACGCAAAACCGGTTGGAATTTTTTTATCGCTTTCCACAGCAATTTTTAAACCGGCGTTGGGTTGTTTTTTGAAATAATCCAACACAGCCAATTTATCGTTTACGGTGGCATCCACACGACCTTGTTTTACCGCTTCAAGATTTTGTGCAAGGCTATCAACCGTAACAATGACAGCCCCGTTTTCACGGGCATCTTTGCTCCAGTTACTGGTGGCGGATTGTGCTGATTTTTTACCTTTTAAATCGGTGAAGGTTTTAATAGTGTCATTATCACTTTTCGTCACAATCACTCCGGCAGAATAGTTATAAGGTGCGGAATAATCGTATTTTTTCAAACGTTCCGGACTTGGATTCGTTTGGTTTGCGATCACATCAAAACGTTTCGCATTTAATCCTGCATACATTCCGTCCCACGCGGTTTCTTTAAATTCCACTTTCCAACCTAATTTTTCTGCTACTTTTTCAATAACTTCCACATCAAAGCCTGTCAATTTGCCGTCTTTATCGTGGAAGGTAAAGGGGGCATAGGTGCCTTCCGTTCCTACTAATAATGTTTTGTTTTTTTCAATGCGATCAGCAATTTCCCCTGCATTAGCAAAAGTAGAAAATAGGATTCCTGTGGTTAAAAGTGCGGTCAAAAAACGTGATTTTTTCATAATGAATGTTCCTTATAAGTCTGTTGTTTTGCAATGTTCGGATTATAAAAGTCAGTTTAATGAAAAAACAAGATGATTTCTTTATGAGTTAGATGCTTTTGTTATAAAGCTGAGAATATTGTTATCTCAAACAAGATTATTTTTTCTTTTTAGTTAAATATATTTTAACAAAACTGATATTTATTCATTTTTAGCTAAGAGTATAATGCGCCACATCAACAGAATGATAGGTTTTAACAATAAATCAAGGAGTTTTATATGAAAAAAGTAGCAAAAGTTTTCGCCGCACCGGAAAAACATTGGGTCGGTAACGGTTTCCACGTGGCTTCTATGTTTAGTTATAATGACAAAGATAAAAACTTAGATCCGTTCCTTTTAATGGATTACAACGCACCAAAATTTTTCCAAGGTGGTCGCCGTGATGATTCTGAGTTTGATTTGCGTGGTGTGGGAGAACATCCACACCGTGGTTTTGAAACCGTAACAATTGCTTATCAAGGTGAAGTTTCTCATCGTGATTCCTACGGTGGTGGCGGTACGATTGGCACGGGAGATGTACAATGGATGACCGCCGGCTCAGGCGTGATGCACGAGGAAATGCACTCTGAAAAATTTGCCAAAGAAGGCGGTTTATTTGAAATGGTGCAACTTTGGGTGAACTTACCGGCAAAAGACAAAATGACAACACCAAAATATCAAGCCATTAAATCGGCAGATATTCCGGTGGTCGCCTTACCGAATAATGCCGGTTCTGTACGGGTGATTGCAGGCGATCTGCTTGAAACCAAAGGTGCGGCAAGTACATTCAGCCCAATTAATATGTGGGATACCGTAATGAATGCGAATGCCTCCCATACTTTTAGTGTGCCGGCAAGCCATAATGTGATCATTTTGGTGTTAGACGGTACGATTCAAGTAGGCGGTGATGCCATCGCGCGTCGTGGCGAGTTAGTCACTTTTGAACGTGGTGGTGAAAACGTATTGATTGAATCGAACAATGAAGCGAAATTGTTGATTTTAACCGGTGAACCATTAAATGAGCCGATTGTGGGTTATGGGCCGTTTGTAATGAACACCCGTGAACAAATTGTTGAAGCATTCAATGATGTTCAAGCCGGCAGATTTGGTCGTTTAGACTAAAAGTTAAAGCCATCCGAAAGGATGGCTTTTTTTATGGAGAGTGAAAACGTCATCATCATTTCAAAAATCTTTTAAATTTTTGACCGCACTTTTGCCAGTAAACTAACCGAAACAATGATCACCAGTGCGCCGATCCAAAAATAAAGGCTTGGTGTATGCTGCCAAATGAGCCAGTCAAACAAACTGGAAAAAATCACGCCGCTAAAAGCAAAAGGCGTAATCACATTTGCCGGTGCATATTTGAAGGCTCGGGTTAAAAGCAGTTGGAAGATGAGTCCAAATCCTCCCACCAGTAAAAGCAGCCCAAATTCATTTAAATCCGGCATTTTCCACTGTGGAAAAAAGAACATCGGCAATAGCAATGTGCCAATTAAATGGAAGTAAAACACAATATTTTTCGGTGAATTGTGTTTGTTGAGTTCTTGTAAACTAATAAATGCCATTGCCGCCAAAATTGCGCCACTTAATCCAATCAGCACATAAATCGGTTCAAAAGAACCGTTATGATTGGTGAGCAAAATAATGGATACGCCGACAAAACCCATTAAACTGCAGGCTAAGACATTAAGTGGTGTTTTTTGACGGAAAAACAGTAATAAAATCGGCACAAATAACGCGGAAGTATTCAGTAATAAAACGGCAATTGAGAGGGGTAAAAATTTCACGACATAGAAATTAATCAACATACTCGCCACGCCTGCCAAATTTCGTAAAACCAAAAATTTCCACTGGGCGGTTTCCACTTTAAAATCCCGATCTTTAATCATAAAAGGCAGTAAAAACAACAAGCCAATGAAAAAACGGGCAAACAGCGTTTCACTGGCTGGCAACGTGTCGGACGCGGTTTTCACAAACACATTCATTAAGGTAATGCTGCAATAAGCGGACACCATAAAAATGATGGCTTTTTGGTAAGGTGAGAGCGTGGTATTTATTTGCATAATGACAAGTTCCTTATAGATGTTCACGATAGATAATGTCGATTTTTACTACCTATATCACGTGAATTTGTACATCATAAGGAAAGAAACCAAAACATTCAAAACTATTTCAATTTTTAACCGCACTTCATATTACTTTAAACTTTTTAAGTCTTTGATTTAATCGGTCTATAATAGTGTTTAGTATTAGAAGCAAGCAAAGTGCGGTCATTTTTGGAGAAGATTTTATGAAGAGAATTCAGGCAACCGATTTGGGTTATTGGCTACTTACTCAGGGTTCAAATTTGCATTTAATCGGTGGTCATTTACCGTTCGGCACTGCCGAATCTTTAGGGATTAGCGGTTTGAAAGGAATGACAATTGGTGAGTGGGAAGGGGAAACACTTTGGCTTATTGAAGAGCAAACGGATGACGGACGGGATTATGTTAGTTTGCGTGAACAGCTTTCCTTGCCGGAAGAAAAATTCCATCTTTTAAATCGTGGCGTGGAAATTAATCACTTTTTCAAAACACATCAATTTTGTGGCAAGTGTGGTCATCAAACCAAGCAAACAGAAGATGAACTTGCCGTGCAATGCACAAATTGTGGCTACCGTACTTATCCTGTTATTTGCCCCTCAATTATTGTTGCCGTACGCCGTGGCACGGAAATTTTACTTGCCAATCATAAACGCCATTATCAACCGAATGGTGGCGGCATTTACACAACCCTTGCCGGTTTTGTTGAAGCGGGGGAGACTTTTGAGCAAACCGTTCGCCGTGAAGTTTTTGAGGAAACGGGGATTCAGGTAAAGAATATTCGCTATTTTGGCAGTCAGCCTTGGGCATTTCCTAATTCTCAAATGGTGGGATTTTTAGCCGACTATGACAGTGGCGAAATTCGTTTACAAGAAGCAGAAATTCACGATGCCCGCTGGTTTTCTTACGATCAGCCCTTGCCAGAATTACCACCAGCAGGTACTATCGCACGCAAATTAATTCGTGCTACGCTTGCGCTTTGCGAAACAGAAAATCAGCAGCAACAAGCAGAAGATAACTAAAAGGAAGCCTAAATGTCAGAATTAAAAAATGATCGTTATTTAAAAGCCTTGTTACGTCAACCGGTGGATTGCACACCGGTATGGATGATGCGTCAAGCAGGGCGTTATTTACCGGAATATAAAGCAACCCGTGCGCAGGCAGGGGATTTTATGTCCCTTTGTCGCAATGCGGAGCTGGCTTGTGAGGTTACATTACAACCGTTACGCCGCTATGAGTTGGATGCGGCGATTTTATTTTCCGATATTTTAACCATTCCCGATGCAATGGGATTGGGATTGAGTTTTGGGGCGGGGGAAGGCCCGAAATTTGCCCGCCCGATTGAAAGCAAAAGTGCGGTGGAAAATCTACCTATTCCCGATCCGGAACAAGAACTGCAATATGTAATGAATGCGGTACGCACAATTCGTCAAGCACTAAAAGGGGAAGTGCCGCTTATCGGTTTTTCCGGCAGCCCTTGGACACTCGCCACTTATATGGTGGAAGGCGGTTCAAGCAAAACTTTCGGCAAAATCAAAAAAATGATGTATGCAGAACCCCAAACCTTACATTTGTTGCTCGATAAATTAGCGAATGCCGTTACCCTTTATTTAAACGCGCAAATCAAAGCTGGGGCGCAATCGGTGATGATTTTTGATACTTGGGGCGGCGTGTTGGGACACCGTGAATATTTGGATTTTTCCCTGCAATATATGCACAAAATTGTGGACGGCTTGATTCGTGAAAACGAGGGACGCCGCGTGCCGGTGACCTTATTCACCAAAGGTGGCGGATTATGGTTGGAAGCCATTGCCAATACCGGCTGCGATGCCATTGGTTTGGATTGGACGGTTAATCTTGCCGAGGCAAAAGCACGGGTAGGGCATAAAGTAGCCTTGCAAGGTAATATGGATCCGAGTGTGCTTTATGCACCGGCAGAGCGTATTCAACAAGAAGTGCGGTCAATTTTGGCGGATTTTGGGGAAGGCAGTGGTCACGTGTTTAATCTTGGTCACGGTATTCATCAAGATGTGCCGGAAAGCGCGCCGAAAATCTTTGTGGATGCCATTCACGAGTACTCCAAAGCCTACCATAAATAAGGAACAGTGATGAGAAATCCTATCCATAAACGTCTCGAAAATTTAGAAAGTTGGCAGCACCTTACTTTTATGGCGACATTATGCGAACGTATGATGCCGAATTTTAAATTGTTCTGTCAAATGACGGCGTTGGAAACGGAAGCAAAGACTTACCAGAACATTCTTAATTTGGTATGGGAATATCTAACGGTAAAAGAGGCGAAAATCAATTTTGAAAATCAGTTGGAGAAATTGGAAAACATCATTCCTGACGTGAATCATTACGACACCTTCGGCGTGGTTCCCGCCTTAGATGCCTGTCAAGCCCTCGCGGAGCTGTTACACGCTATTATTGCGGGCGAAACCTTAGAAAGAGCGGTAGAAATTAGCCAAATTTCATTAGGCACGGTGACGGCATTATTGGAAACGGAAAACGGTCGTGATTTTTCTGAAAGTGAATTGAAGGAAAATGAGGATATTCAAGCGGAATTGGACGTTCAATGGCAGATTTATCGATTGTTAAAAGAATGTGAACAACGTGATATTGAACTGATTCTCGGGCTAAAAAATGAAATTCGCGCCGAGGGAATTTCAAATATTGGTATAGAATTTAATCAATAACGTGAGATTTATCACAAAATTTGAAAATCGTGCTTTTATTTCATTAAAAGTTAGATTATCCTCAAGCCCAGCTGTTGCCTTGGTAAAAATGCTTTGGTAGCGAGCTTTATTAAGAGACAAATTAAATTAACAAAAGGTACAAGTTATGAACAAAACAGATTTAATTGATGCAATTGCAACGGCTGCAGAGCTAAACAAAAAACAAGCTAAAGCAGCATTGGAAGCAACTTTAGACGCAATCACTGAAAGCCTTAAAAAAGGTGAACCGGTACAATTAATCGGTTTCGGTACATTTAAAGTAAATCAACGTGCAGCACGTACAGGTCGTAACCCACAAACCGGCGCAGAAATCAAAATTGCCGCGTCTAAAGTGCCTGCATTCGTATCAGGTAAAGCATTAAAAGACGCAATCAAATAATTGCCTCGTTACCAATAATAGACCCTGCTCAATCGCAGGGTTTTTTATTGCCTAAAATTTTCTTTACAAAATAACCGTGCTTTTATAAACTTCCGAACCGAAATTTACACCGTAACTTTGTTGGTAAAAATGAAACAAAATCACGCTCCACGCAATACACAACAACGCCGCCACACCATAATGCAGATTTTGCAGGAACAGGGAGAAGTCAGTGTAGAACAGTTGGTGAATTTATTTGAAACCTCGGAAGTGACTATTCGCAAAGATTTAACCGCCCTTGAAACCAGCGGTTTTTTATTGCGTAAATACGGTGGGGCAATCTTAATGCCAAAAGAAATTATTGATGAAAGCGAAAATGATGAACTTTCGGAACGAAAGCAAGTCATAGCAAAAGCCTCCGCCGAGCGAATTCGTGATCACAATCGTATTATTGTGGATAGTGGTAGCACCACCGCCGCTTTAATTAAACAACTTAACCGCAAGCAAGGCTTGATTGTGATGACAAATTCTCTTTCCGTGGCGACAGCACTTCGTGCCTTAGAAAATGAACCTACCCTCTTGATGACGGGCGGAACTTGGGACACACGTTCCGAATCTTTCCAAGGCAAAGTGGCAGAACAGGTGCTACGTTCTTATGATTTTGACCAGCTTTTTATCGGTGCGGATGGCGTTGATTTGGCTCGAGGCACAACCACCTTTAATGAATTGGTTGGTTTAAGTCGGGTGATGGCAGAAGTCTCCCGAGAAGTGATTGTGATGGTTGAATCACAAAAAATCGGCAGAAAAATGCCGAATTTAGAATTAACTTGGCAGCAAATTGACGTGTTGATTACCGATAAAGGGCTGTCAGAACAAGACAAGCAGGCAATTTTGGCACAAGGCGTAGAAGTTATTTGCGTATAAAGTGCGGTCAAAATTGCCGTGATTTTTTAAATTAACAAATGAGGAAAATTTATGTGTGGTATTGTTGGTGCGGTTGCACAGCGTGATGTAGCAGAAATCTTAATTGGTGGATTACATCGTTTGGAATATCGTGGTTATGATTCTGCAGGCGTTGCCGTAGTAAACGAACAACAGGAATTACAACGTGTACGTTGTTTAGGAAAAGTAAAAGCCTTAGATGAAGCCGTAGCCGAAAAACCGTTAATTGGTGGCACAGGTATTGCACACACCCGTTGGGCAACCCACGGTGAGCCTTCCGAGGCAAATGCTCACCCGCACGTTTCCGGCAATTTTGCCGTTGTACATAATGGAATTATTGAAAATCACGAAGAATTACGTGAAGTATTAAAATCCCGTGGTTATGTTTTCCTTTCACAAACCGATACGGAAGTGATTGCCCACCTTGTAGAATGGGAAATGCGTAGCACAGATTCATTGTTAGAAGCGGTTCAAAATGTTGTGAAACAACTTACCGGTGCATACGGAATGGTGGTGATGGATCGCCGTCATCCGGAACACCTTGTTGCCGCCCGCTCCGGCAGCCCGTTGGTGATTGGTTTAGGTATCGGTGAAAATTTCTTAGCCTCGGATCAACTTGCGTTATTAAGCGTTACCCGCCGTTTTATTTTCTTAGAAGAAGGCGATATTGCAGAAATTACCCGCCGTACTGTGGATATTTACGATGTCAATGGCAACAAAGTTGAACGTGAAATTCACGAATCAAACCTTGAAAATGATGCAGCGGAAAAAGGCAAATTCCGCCACTTTATGCAAAAAGAAATTTATGAACAACCAACCGCACTTATCAACACAATGGAAGGGCGTATCAATCACAACAATGTGATTGTCGAAGCGATTGGCAATGGTGCAAAAGAAATTTTAGAGAAAGTGCAGCACGTTCAAATAGTGGCTTGTGGTACATCCTACAATTCGGGAATGGCGGCACGTTATTGGTTTGAAGCCCTTGCCGGCGTAAGTTGTGATGTGGAAATTGCCTCCGAGTTCCGCTATCGCAAATTTGTGACCCGTCCAAACAGCTTATTACTCACCCTTTCCCAATCGGGTGAAACGGCAGATACCTTGGCGGCATTACGTTTAGCGAAAGAAAAAGGCTATATGGCGGCAATGACAATTTGTAACGTAGCGGGTTCTTCCCTCGTGCGTGAATCGGATCTCGCCTTTATGACCCGTGCCGGTGTGGAAATTGGCGTTGCCTCCACAAAAGCCTTTACCACCCAATTAGCGGCAATGTTAATGTTGGTGACGGCAATCGGGAAACTCAATGGCAATATTTCCGAGGAAAAAGAGAAAGAAATTGTGAAAGCCTTACATTCTCTTCCTGCCGACATTGAAAAAGGCTTAGCCTTCGACAAAGAAATTGAAGCCTTGGCGGAAGATTTTGCCGAAAAAAATCACGCCTTGTTCTTAGGCCGTGGCGAATATTATCCGATTGCAATGGAAGCCTCGTTAAAATTAAAAGAGATTTCCTACATTCACGCCGAAGCCTATGCTGCCGGTGAATTAAAACACGGCCCATTGGCATTGATTGATGCGGATATGCCGGTTATCGTGGTAGCACCAACCAATGATTTATTGGAAAAAGTGAAATCGAACATTGAGGAAGTGCGTGCGCGTGGCGGTCAATTATATGTCTTTGCCGATAAAGAAGCCGGTTTTACTGAAACGGACGGAATGAAGATCATCACAATGCCAAAAGTGAATGAACTCATCGCCCCAATTTTCTACACCGTGCCAATGCAATTATTGGCTTACCACGTGGCATGGATTAAGGGAACAGACGTGGATCAACCGCGTAACCTAGCCAAAGCGGTTACCGTGGAATAAAGTGCGGTCAGTTTTCCTTTAGTTTTGAATCCGTCTTATGAAAATAGGGCGGATTTCTTGTTTAAAATCGACCGCACTTTCGTGCTAAACTACTGCCATTTTTTTCACATTGAGGCAAGGTTGTGCAAGCAACACATTCTGTTTCCGTCAAAATTGCGAAATATCTTTTTCTGATCATTATTATCGCCGGCATTATCAGTTCCTTGAGTTTGGTGATTATGGCGGGGAATAAATCCGATGCGCAAGCCATTAATGTATCCGGTTCTTTGCGTATGCAGAGTTATCGTTTGCTCTATTTAATGGAAAAATACCCGAATGCCGTGGAAAAAAATTTGCGGTTGTATGAAGAAGGGTTGTATGCCCCAAGTTTAGTGGATATTCAACACCAGCTTTTTACCCCTACCGCACTAAAACAATCCTATCAAATTTTGCTGGAACGCTGGCCGGTGATGGCTGACTTTGCACGGCAAAATAATATTGAACAATATCGACAAAATGTTGCCGATTATGTCCACGATGTGGATTGCTTGGTACTTGAATTACAACGCTTTAGTGAACAAAAATGGATTTTTGCCTTATCCGTGCTGTGTTTTTCAATGTTGCTCATTGTGGGTATGGTTTCTTATGTGATTTGGTTTACCCGTAGAGAAGTGGTTAAACCGCTAAAATTGCTCACCAAAGCCAGTATGCAGGTGCAAATGCGGCGTTTTGATCATCTTCCTCTTGATACGAAAAGCAATAATGAACTGGGTATTTTGGCACGGGTATTTACCCAAATGTCCACTGAATTAGGCAAACTTTATTCCCGACTTGAAGAGGCGGTAAACGAACAAACGCAAAAGTTACGCCAAAGTAACCGCTCTTTAACCACCCTTTACCAAAGTTCTCAGTTGCTTACGGTGAATACAATTGATGATAAAATTCTCAGTCAATTGCTCAATCATATCCGCATCAGCGAACATTTACCTTATATTGCACTCAACATTTTTGGTGCGGAGCATTGGAATGTGGCGTTTGGCGAACGGCAACTTCAGCAAAATTTATGGCAGGAAGAATTAAAAGTTGAAAATGAAACGCTCGGCGTGCTGACTTGGCAGACAGGATTGCCCTGCCCCGATTCAAGAATGATGCAAAATTTGGCACAAATGTTGGCACGTGCGCTTTATTTCCATAAAAATCAACGGCAACAAGAACAGCTTTTATTAATGGAAGAACGTTCTATCATTGCCCGTGAATTACACGATTCTTTAGCGCAAGTTCTCTCATTTTTACAGATTCAGTTGAGTTTATTAAAACACAATTTGAAGAATGAGGATGATAAAGCAAAACAAAAAAGCCTCGCCATTATTGCCGATTTTGAACAGGCACTTTCCGGTGGATATGCGCAGTTAAGGGAGCTTTTGGCAACCTTTCGCCTAACGGTGCAAGAAGCCAATTTGCACTTGGCATTGGAACAAGTGATTGATTCCTTACGTTCACAAACAACAATGAAGATGTGCGTAAATTGTCGTTTGCCCTCACAAAGTTTAAATCCGCAACAGCTTGTACACGTGCTACAAATTGTGCGGGAAGCAACACTCAATGCGATTAAACATTCAAAAGGAAATCTTATTGAAATTAATGCGCAAACAAACGCTGAGGGGGAGTATGAAATTTCCATTCAAGATGACGGCATTGGCATTCCAAGTTTAGACGAGCCGGAAGGGCATTATGGATTAAATATTATGGCGGAACGCAGCAGTCAACTGAATGCCAACTTAACCATTCATCGCCGAGAACAAGGCGGTACGCAGGTCAAAATTACCCTGCCACAGACATTATTTTAGGATTCTCAAATGCAAAGTTTACAACCTTTTCACACTTTTCATCTTGCGGTTTCTGCACGAGAAATTATCGAAGCACAAAATATCGAACAAATTCTGCAAATTTGGAAGCGGGCAAAATCAGAAAATTTACCGGTGCTTTTTTTAGGACAAGGCAGCAATATGCTGTTTTTAGAAGATTTTAATGGCATTGTGATCATCAACCGTTTACGGGGTATCACCCACACACAAGATGAACACTTCCATTATTTACACGTAAATGGCGGTGAAAATTGGCATAATTTGGTGCAATGGTCTTTGCAACAAGGTATTTATGGATTAGAAAACCTTGCCCTAATTCCCGGCTGTGCCGGTTCTGCACCAATCCAAAATATTGGTGCATACGGTGTGGAATTTAAAGATGTATGCCACTATGTGGACGTACTGGATTTAACCTCCGGCGAATCATTCCGATTAACGACGGCACAATGTGAGTTTGGTTATCGGGAAAGTATTTTTAAACATCGTTATCAATCCGGCTATGTGGTGACGGCGGTAGGGTTAAAATTAGCGAAAAATTGGCAGCCTATATTGAAATATGGAACACTGGTGAATTTTGATCCGCAAAGGGTTACGGCACAGCAAGTATTTGATGAGGTTTGCCATATTCGCCGGAGTAAATTGCCGAATCCTGATGAGCTTGGCAATGCGGGGAGTTTCTTTAAAAATCCTATCGTCAGTGCCGAAAAATTTATTGAGCTACAAAAACAGGTTGAAAATCTACCGCACTTTCCACAGTCGGACGGCTCGGTGAAACTGGCGGCAGGTTGGTTGATCGATCAATGTCGCCTCAAAGGTTTTCAAATTGGCGGCGCAGCAGTGCATAAGCAACAGGCACTTGTTATTATTAATCAAGAAAATGCCACAGGGAAAGATGTGGTAGAACTGGCACGTCATATTCGTAAAGCCGTGGCAGAAAAATTTGGTGTCTATTTGCAACCGGAAGTACGGTTTATGGGGGCAAGCGGTGAAGTGGATAGCGAACAAACCATAGCCTGAACCTATCGTGAAAATGTTAATAAAATTGAGTTACACAAAATAATAAGGAAAGCAAAATGAATTTTAAAGAAATTTTAGACAGATTACCTTCTATTGATCACCTAAGCGGTTTAAATGTAAAACAGGGAGATAGCGTTATTCATCATATTCCTGCCGTGGCGGGAAAACTCGGTTCATTGCGTGTTTATAATGCTTTGAGTGAAAAATTTAACGGAAAATTAGACCGCACTTCCGCCCAACAAGGGATTGAATGGTTTGCGGAACATATTGAGGATGCCAAAGCCAATCCGGGCAAACATCCGAATATTGATTTGCTCTTTAAAGTACGTGATGAAAATCAACAATTCACCCTTGAAATATTAAAAAAATAATTGGAAAGTTTGAACTTTTGATTGGTAAAACCTGTCTTATAAAACAAATTCATTCAATAAGACGACTTATTGTGATATAACTAACGCCAATTTACCAATTGGCAATCGCTAAGAGAAATAAGGAAAACAATGGATAAAGAAACACAAATGATGCTAATTCCTCAAGGCAGTATCGAAGGCTATATTCGTGCAGCAAATGAATATCCAATGCTGACCGCAGAGGAAGAAAAGGAATTGGCAGAGCGTTTGTATTATCACGGAGATATTGAGGCGGCAAAAAAATTGGTGTTGTCTCATCTTCGCTTTGTTATTCACGTTGCGCGTGGTTATTCCGGTTACGGATTACCGCAAGCAGATTTGATTCAAGAGGGCAATATTGGCTTAATGAAAGCCGTAAGACGTTTTAATCCTGAAGTGGGTGTGCGTTTGGTTTCCTTTGCCGTGCATTGGATTAAAGCGGAAATTCACGAATATGTACTTCGTAACTGGCGTATTGTGAAAGTGGCAACCACCAAAGCTCAACGTAAATTATTCTTTAATTTGCGTAAAACCAAACAACGCTTGGGTTGGTTTAATGATAATGAAGTGGATATGGTGGCAAATGAGTTAGGCGTTTCCAAAGAAGATGTGATGGAAATGGAATCTCGAATGACCGGTGCGGATTTAGCCTTTGATTTGCCGACAGACGACAATGAGGAAAGCTACTCGCCTTCACTTTATTTGGAAGATAAAAGTTCTAACTTTGCCGCCGAACTTGAAAATGAAAACTTTGAAAATCAAGCCGTGGAGCAATTAGGCGTTGCTTTGCAAAGTTTAGATGCCCGTAGCCAAGATATTATCAAAACCCGTTGGTTGGATGATAACAAAGCGACATTACACGAGTTAGCGGCGAAATATAATGTGTCTGCGGAACGTATTCGACAACTTGAAGCCAATGCACTTAAAAAATTAAAAAGTGCGGTCAATTTCTAACGTATTTTAAAAATGAAAACCTGCCCAATGGCAGGTTTTTTATTGCATTATTTTTTCTTAAATTTAGACCACATTTTTTCTTCTTGCCCACGCCATAGACGTTGAATATTGTCGTGATGACGATAAATCAATAAGCAACAAACAAGCGCAACAGGAAAGGTAAATTCCGGTTTAAACCACCACACATAAAAAGGCACAAGTAATGCGCTAATCACCGCACTTAAAGAGGAATAACCGCTAATTAAAAAGACGACAAGCCAAGTGCTTAATGTTGAACCGGCGACCGCCCAAGCAATCGGGGCGATTGCACCAAATGCTGTGGCAACCCCCTTTCCCCCTTTAAATTGAAAGAAAATAGGGAAAATATGCCCAAGACAAGCCCCCAATGCCACCATACCTAATTCAAACTGTGTTAAGCCTAAATAATAGCCTGCCCAAACCGGTAACATTCCTTTCAAAATATCAAAAATTAATACGCCTAATGCCGTCCACTTCCCACTAATGCGAAGAACATTGGTTGCACCGGGATTATTTGAGCCATTTTGACGAGGATCCGGCAAACCTGCCATTTTACAAATTAAAATCGCACCGGAAATTGAGCCAATGAGATAGGCGAATATCATATAAAAAATGGCAAATAGGCTCATTTAGCACCTCGGAAGAATAAATTGGTTCGTTATTTTACCTAAACTTGATAGCATACGCCTACAATAATTTTGGAGGAAACGAAGATGGATCGTATTTTTATTGAGGAACTTACCGTATTCGCCCAAATCGGTGTTTATGATTGGGAGCAACAAATTAAACAAAAACTGGTTTTTGATATTGAAATGGCTTGGGATTGTCGTAAGGCAGCGGAAACGGATGATGTGCAATATTGTTTGAATTATGCGGAAGTAAGCCAATTTATTTTAGATTATGTTCAAGGAAAACCATTTTTACTTGTAGAAAGCGTGGCTTATGAAGTCGCCGAGCAATTACAACAACGTTTTGATATTCAATGGCTATGTTTAAAACTCAGTAAACCAAAGGCAGTTGCACAGGCTCGTAGTGTGGGAATTATTGTAGAACGAGGTACGTTATAAATTCCACAAAATTAGGGAAACATTATTTTTCCTTTCGACATTTGCGAAACAATACCGAAAATACATTAAATTTTGACCGCACTTTAAATCAAAGTAACTTTAATAAAATTTGTTTTTATCCCTACAAAAAAACCCGACCAAAGTCGGGTTTTCTTTTATCAATAAGATAAATTATTCAGCAACAACGATAACGTTTAATGATGCGAATACTTCACTGTGAAGTTGGAAACGAACATCGTGATCACCAAGAGTACGGATAGGACCGTTTGGTAAACGAACTTCGCTTTTCGCAATTTCAACGCCTGCTGCAGTCACTGCTTCAGCCACATCACGAGTTGTGATTGCACCGAATAAACGACCTTCATCACCTGCTTTAGATGCGATTGTCACTGATTCTAATACTGTAACTTGTGCTGCACGTGCTTGTGCTGCTGCAAGATTTGCTGCTGCTGCCGCTTCTAATTCGGCACGACGAGCTTCAAAATGTTCAATGTTAGCTTTAGTTGCCATAACCGCTTTACCTTGTGGGATTAAGAAGTTACGGGCAAAACCTGATTTAACATTAACTTGATCACCTACATTACCTAGGTGAGCGATTTTATCTAAAAGAATTACTTGCATTACCGTATCTCCTTAATTACTGATGGTTGTCAGTGTATGGAAGTAACGCTAAATAACGCGCGCGTTTGATTGCACGGGCTAATTGACGTTGGTACTTCGCACGGGTACCGGTAATACGGCTTGGTACAATTTTGCCGCTTTCAGAAATGTAGTTCTTTAATGTAGCGATATCTTTGTAATCGATTTCTACAACATTTTCCGCTGTGAAACGGCAGAACTTACGACGACGGAAATAACGTGCCATGTGGCTGTCTCCTAATCTATAAATTCGATTTGCTCGGCATGTAGCACTAATTGATTTAAACCGGTTGAGGTTTTATGTGAGGTAATGAAACCTACAATCAAAAGCCGACTGCCGACCGTAATGCTTTGAGTTTTTTCTACTAATTGATTGCCGCTTACTTGAATTTGCATTTTTAACCACGCTTGGCGTGATAATCCGCTTTCGATTTTCTCGGAACGATGTTCCAACCAAAAACGACAATGCTCGATTCCGTTTGGGCTTTTGGAACGCTTTGGCAATTGAGTCACAACACCCAATAACGAAAAGCGATTATCAATATTTGAATTACTCTTCAGCATCCTCAAAATCGTTGTTTTCAACTTCAGCTAAAGCTTTACGATCATCTTTTGCTTTAACCATTGGGGACGCTTCTGTTACGGCGTGCTTAGTGTGGATAACAAGACTGCGTAATACAGCATCGTTATAACGGAAAGTCGTTTCTAGCTCGTCGATTACTTGTTGAGGCGCTTCTACATTCATAAGCACATAATGTGCTTTGTGTAATTTGTTAATTGGGTACGCTAATTGACGACGACCCCAATCTTCTAGGCGATGAACTTGACCGCCGGCTTCTTTTACAGAACCGGTATAACGTTCAATCATACCTGGTACTTGCTCGCTTTGGTCCGGATGAACCATAAACACGATTTCGTAGTGACGCATTACTGCTCCTTACGGGTTAATCAGCCTTTGACGTAGATTAGCCACCAATCTGCAAAGGCAAGGAACGAAAATTCAATGTGGCTAAGGGTTGCGGATTATACATAAAATTTTTCCTTCCGCAACCAATTTGCGCCATTTTTAAACAAAAAGAAAGCCGATAAAATCGGCTTTGCAGTTGAAATCAAATTAGCGACTACGGAAAACAATACGTCCTTTGCTCAAATCATAAGGCGTCATTTCTACCGTCACTTTATCGCCGGTTAGAATACGAATATAGTTTTTACGCATTTTGCCTGAAATGTGGGCTGTCACCACGTGACCATTTTCTAATTCCACGCGGAACATTGTGTTTGGTAAGGTTTCTAAAATCGTACCTTGCATTTCAATGCTATCTTCTTTTGCCATTGTATCCTCTAAAAAATAACGTTTTTTTGACCGCACTTTGGGTCAATCTTTTACAAAAAACGCGCGGATTATAGCCGTTTTTCACTTTATGCGAAAGGTGAAAATAAAATTGAGGAGAAAAAAGTCAATTTGGTTCATCGTTGTAACGATTTACAATCAAAAAACAGGCTCTATAATGAGCAAATTTTCGCAAAAAATGGAATATTATGAGTTCAAAAACACATTTAGGACATACCGCCCGCAAACGCTTCGGACAAAACTTTTTACACGACAATAACGTTATTCAAAATATCGTGGCGGCAATTTATCCGCAAAAAAATCAATTTTTGGTTGAAATCGGCCCCGGTCTTGGGGCATTAACCGAACCCGTTGGCGAACAGGTTGATCATTTAACCGTGGTGGAACTTGATCGTGATCTTGCCGAACGTTTACGTCATCACCCTTTTTTACACCAAAAACTTAATGTGATTGAAACCGATGCAATGCAGTTTGATTTTAGCACACTTTATGCGGAACAAGCGCAGGAACCAAAGCAAAAACTACGCGTGTTTGGCAACCTCCCCTACAATATTTCAACGCCATTAATGTTTCATCTGTTTAAATTTCACGATGTGATTCAAGATATGCACTTTATGTTGCAAAAAGAAGTGGTGAAACGCTTGTGTGCCGCACCGAACAGTAAAGCCTACGGACGTTTAACCATTATGGCGCAATATTTTTGCCAAGTGATGCCCGTGTTGGAAGTGCCGCCAACGGCATTTAAACCCGCCCCAAAAGTCGATTCTGCGGTGGTGCGTTTAATTCCACACAAGGAATTGCCTCATCCCGTAAAAGATTTATATTGGCTAAATCGAGTGTGTACACAAGCCTTTAATCAACGCCGTAAAACCTTGCGTAATGCCCTTTCTACATTATTTTCGGCGGAAAATTTGACCGCACTGGGGGTGGATCTAAACGCTCGTGCAGAAAATCTCTCCATTGCAGATTATGCCCGTTTGGCGAATTGGCTTGCGGATAATCCACCACTTGATGTGCATAAAGCGGAAATTGTCGATAGTGATGTTTAGCGGTGGTTTTGTTTAACCTTTCACGAAAAAGAGCGGTCAAAAATGGCAACGTATTTAGTGGGTGATTTGCAAGGCTGTTTTGATGAATTACAGCTTTTGTTAGAGAAAGTACAGTTTAATCCTGCCAATGATAAACTTTATTTGGTGGGCGATCTCGTTGCCCGTGGTGATAAATCCTTGGAATGTTTACGTTTTGTCAAATCATTGGGCAAGGCGGCACAAACCGTATTGGGGAATCACGATTTACATTTAATTTCAACCGCACTTGGTATTAAAAAAATTAAACCCCGCGATCGGGTTGAACCCATTTTCCAAGCTGATGATGTTGAAGAACTGATTAATTGGCTTCGTCATCAACCTTTAATGGTACATAATGAAAATCTCGGTTTTGTCATGGCACACGCCGGTATTTCGCCGGATTGGGATCTTGCCACCGCGAAAACCTGTGCGAAAGAAGTGGAAGATGTGTTACAAAATGGCGATTTTCACACCTTACTTTCGCAAATGTACGAAAACTATCCCGATCGTTGGTCTGCCGAGTTAGCCGGCATAGATCGTCTGCGTTATATTATTAACGTGTTCACCCGTATGCGTTTTTGTTATTGGGATCATCGATTGGATTTCGACTGCAAACTTCCTCCCAAAGATGCGCCTGCCGAGCTTACCCCTTGGTTTAATTTGGATAATCCGCTTTATCGCCAAATCCCTATTGTGTTCGGACATTGGGCAAGTTTGGTGGATGAAAAAACGCCGTCAAATATTTATGCCCTTGATACCGGCTGTGTATGGAATAATCGAATGACAATGCTACGTTGGGAAGATAAACAAATTTTCACACAAAGTGCGGTCAAAAATTACCGTGATTTTTAAGATGAAATGCGCCTTGAGCGCATTATTTTTGGTGAGGAAAAATGATGATAACACCGACTTTATCCGCACAATCTTGCGAGCTTTTCAATATCCCTTTTTTCCAATTTGCTCAAATGAAAAAATTTTGTCCGCAGGAAATTCCTGCGATCAAAGCCCGTTATAAAAAGGAATGGGATAATTGGAAAGCACTGATTCAAGCGGTTTCCACCCAACTTGGTACGCCTTTTGCCAAACCGCATATTGAAAGTTGGACAAACGGTTGGCAGGTGCGGGCGCATTTCTTCGCTTATTTCAAATATGAATTTAATCAACATTCCGCCGCCATTTTTTCAGTGTTATTGAATCGCCGCCGCCTTTCTGTCAGCTTGGATTGGCATTGTTATCGTGCAGATCGCTCGCAAATTAATGTGCAACAATACAATCAATGGTTGGATCATTTTGATTTTTCTACCTTTGCCGGTTTTGATTTATGGCGGGGTGATGAAAGTGAATATGCCGATTTTCAACAAGTCAACCAATTTACGCAACGAGATCTTCTGTTGCGTAATGAGGAAGATTTTTGGTGTATTGGCAAAAATATTGAAAAAGCGGATCTCACCAAATTAGATGCCGTCACCTTTATTACAGAGACTATTCGTTCCCTTATGCCGCTTTATGAACAGGCTCATCAGGCTTAATTTTTCGTTTTCTTAAAGAACATTCCAATTATTTCGTGCTATCATTACACCAATTTAACATTTTTAACAAAATTAAATCATTTTAGGAGTATTTTTATGAAAAATGTTGTAATCGTTGGCGGGGGAGCCGGTGGTATTGAACTGGCAACCTTTTTAGGCGATAAGCTAGGACGTAAAAAGCAGGCGAAAATCACCTTGGTGGATCGCAATGCAACCCATCTTTGGAAGCCTTTATTACACGAAATTGCAACCGGTGTAATGGATGACGGCATAGATTCGTTAAGTTATCGCGCTCACGGTAAAAATCATTATTTCAGCTTTGAACAAGGGTCAATTATTCGTATCAATCGCGAGCAAAAATATGTGGAACTTGCTCCGGTTTATGGTCAAGAAGGCGATATGCTCGTAGTTGCCCGCCGTATTCCTTATGATTATTTAGTCGTAGCGATTGGCAGTAAATCTAACGATTTCAACACAAAAGGTGTCGCGGATAATTGTATTTTCTTAGACAGTTCCGATCAGGCATTACGTTTCCAAAATAAAATGTTGGAATTATTCCTGAAATTCTCTGAAAACCGTGCATTAGACGACATTGGTGAAGAAGAATTTAAACAAAACTTAGTGGATGAAAATAAGGTGAATATCGCCATTGTTGGCGGTGGTGCAACCGGGGTGGAATTGACCGCCGAGCTTTATCACGCGGCTGAAGATTTATCCTCTTACGGCTATGGTAAAATTGATAGTAGCTGTTTACAGGTTACCTTGATTGAAGCCGGCCCTCGCTTATTACCGGCATTGCCGGAAGATTTATCTTCTGCCGTCTTGGATGAACTTCGTGAAATGGGGGCGAAGGTAAAACTCGGCACAATGATCACCGAGGCTCAGCCTAATACATTGCTCACCAAAGAGGAAGAAGAAATCAAAGCAGATTTAATTGTTTGGGCGGCAGGCGTTCGTACTTCAACCGTTACACAAAATTTTGATGGTTTAGAACTTAACCGAACCAATCAATTAGTGGTGAGAGAGACCTTACAAACCACCGTAGATGACAGTATTTTTGCGATTGGCGACTGTGCCGCATTAATGCAAGAAAACGGAAAATTAGTACCGCCACGTGCGCAAGCAGCCCATCAAATGGCAAAAGCCTGTGCGAAAAATATTTTTGCGATCTTTAATAACAAACCATTAAAAGCCTTTAAATATAACGACAAAGGCACGCTGGTTTCCCTTTCCAGCTTCACGGCATTAGGCAGTTTAACCAATAAATTTGGTAAAAATCCTTTAACCGTACACGGAAAATTTGCCCAATTTGCCTATGTTTCTTTGTATAGAATGCACCAGCACGCACTGCACGGCTGTATCAAAATTGGCTTGATTATTTTAGTGGATAAAATTAATCGTTATTTGAAACCAAGATTAAAATTACACTAACCCTGAAAACCAAAGTGCGGTCAAAATTGACCGCACTTTTTGTTATCTTAAATTGTTGTAGTGTTCATAAGCATAAAGCGTATTATGCATTAGCATTGCCACCGTCATCGGGCCAACCCCCCCCGGCACAGGTGTGATATAAGCCGCCTTTTGAGCAGCCGCCTCAAATCCAATATCGCCGACTAATTTACCTTCAATACGGTTAATTCCCACATCAATAACCACCGCCCCTTCTTTTACCCATTCACCGGGAACAAGGTTTGGCTTCCCTACCGCCACAACCAACACATCGGCTTGTCGCACGTGGCTTTCAAGATCTTTGGTAAAACGATGGGTCACCGTCACCGTTGCACCGGCAAGTAATAATTCCAAAGACATTGGGCGACCCACAATATTTGATGCCCCCACAATCACCGCGTGTTTACCGTGTAAATCAATGCCCGTGGTTTCCAATAATTTCATTACACCGTAAGGCGTACAGGCTCGCAAAGTTGGAATACGTTGGCACAACCGCCCTACATTGTAAGGGTGAAATCCGTCCACATCTTTTTTCGGATCAATTCGCTCAATAATTGCTTCTGAATTAATCTGTTTTGGCAACGGCAACTGAACCAAAATGCCATCAATATTTTTATCTGCATTTAACTTATCAATTAAAGCAAGTAATTCTTGCTCGGTTGTCGTCTCCGCCAAATCATAGGATTGTGAAACAATGCCTACTTCTTCACAACTACGCCGTTTACTCCCCACGTAAACCTGAGAGGCAGGGTCGGCACCGACAAGGATAACGGCAAGTCCGGGGGCGCGTTTCCCTGTATTGCAATATTGCGTTATTTTTTGTGAAATTTCTGATTTGATTTGTTTGGCGAGTGCGATACCCGAGATAATTTGTGCGGTCATTGGGAATCCTTAATGATAAGACGTAAACGTCTGCTATTTTATCCGACAACGGGAAAATTTACAAAATCAAATAGGGCGAAGAAAAAATTGAGATAATTTTAAGCAGTTAAACATAAAAATCATAAAAATTGATTGACTGAATAAGAAAGCAGATTATAATTGCCCGCACTTGTCGGCGAGTAGCGCAGCTTGGTAGCGCAACTGGTTTGGGACCAGTGGGTCGTAGGTTCAAATCCTATCTCGCCGACCACTTCTTTTATATTTCCCTCGAAATTTCATACAAAAGATGTATCCCTTAAAATGCGCCCTTAGCTCAGCTGGATAGAGCAACGCCCTTCTAAGGCGTGGGTCAAAGGTTCGAATCCTTTAGGGCGTGCCATTTAATTTATTATTCGTTATAAAGTATTACCTACCTAAACAACTAGCTATGTCAACTTAAATCAAGAAATTACTTTGATTAAAGTAAATTAAAAACATACGTTTAATATACATTCTTTAACTCAAATTTTATGTGTTTTCTCTTTGGATTACTAGATCACGAATATATTCACTTAGCTGATGCAATTCTCTTTTTCTATCTTCTCCCAATACCTCTACATCTCCGTTTTCAGACACATCTAGCCCTATTAATTTATGATACTTTTCACTTTGTTTTAAACAATCTATATAGATACGTAATTTTCTGGAAGATCCCTTCCTTCCTTGCAATATTTTTTTAAACGAATCAATTGATATTCTATTGTTTTCATTAGTATCGTAAAACTCAAAATGTTTTGAATAATATTCCTCGATCATTTCAACTGCAGTATTTTGAGTTATGCCTAAAAAATGAATTATTTCTCTTAATTCAGAAAGTAATTTTTCATACTCTTGTTCATTTGATGATTTTTTCATCATTTTTACCCTAATTGTCCACTATCAATCCTCTATACTTTTCATTGCTGGATACAGCAAGAAAGAAACAAAAAGTAATTTCTAAATATAGGAGAAAAAAATGACAGTTAATAACACAGGAAACCCAAACCCTAACTGGCCAAGTAAAACCGGCAATCGTTCAGGTAATGGACGTGGAAATAATCCACCTAAAAAATAACAAACAGAGTGGCATTAAGCCACTCTTTTATTTATAAACAATTTTCAAGATTCTCTTCAAATCTTTTCTTTACATTATAAAACTTAAAGTTCTCGTATGTTTCTGCCAATGCACAAGCACACAAATTACGTTGTTCTCTATACTTATAACTAGACTTCATACAAGCGTTCATTGACTCATATACTTGAATTATATCATTTTTTGTTTGAAATATCTCTGGAGCTTCTGCAAGGATATATCCCGTGACAAGAGAGCCTGCCATTGGTACTATTAACTTTGTTGTTAACCTTATTCTTGTTCCACAAGTTGGACAATTTGTTTTAATCAATTTAGGTATATAATTCTTATTTTTCATAGTGTCCTACCAATATAAAATTAATTACTTTTTGATTTCAAATATTTAATCAAATACTTATAACAACCCTAATCAATTCTTTTCGCCAAATTCGGTTTACGCCGTTTGCCGATGTTTTTGGTGTCTTTATGACGGACTTTTACCTTTTTCTTGGCTTCGGCTTTTTTCTTTTCTTCGCGTTTTTCTTTAATGCGGGCTTTTTGTTTTTTGCTGACAGATTTTATTGCCCCCTCTTTTGGTGGTTTAGTGCGGGGTTCTAACCCCTCCAAAATGCGGGCTTTTAACATTTCGTCTGTATAACGTTTGATTTTGCCGAGCAATTTATAATCGTGCGCTTCCACAAAAGATACGGCTGTGCCTTTTTTGCCGGCACGTGCGGTGCGTCCAATGCGGTGCAAATAGGTATCCGCACTGTATGGTAAATCAAAATTCATCACGTGGCTGACATCATCAATATCAATGCCTCGAGCCGCCACATCCGTTGCAACCAGCACTGTTACTACGCCGGATTTCAATTTATCAATGGCGTTATTACGCTGGGGTTGTGCCATTTCACCTTCTAAATAAGTAGAACGAACACCACGTTTACGCAAGGTTTCGGAAAGCTCTCGAACCTCCTCTCGGCAGCGAACAAATACAATGCCACGACTGACTTCTTCCGTTTCAATAAAACGGGCAAGCAACTTGATTTTGTGTTCTTTGCTATCGGCGTGGTAATACCATTGATTGATTTTCTTACGTTCACGGCGGCTCGGTTCAGCATTCAGTTTCACTGGATCATTCAGCAAGCGTTCGGCAAAATCGACCAACAATTCGCCCTCAAGGGTTGCGGAAAAAAGCAACGTTTGTTTACGCCAGCGGGTTTCTGCCGCAATTTTTTCCGCATCTTGTCCGAAGCCCATTTGTAACATTCTATCTGCTTCATCAAAAATCAAAATTTCAACAGAACGACAATCAAAATTTTCTTCCTGAATGTATTGCAATAATCGTCCCGGCGTTGCCACCACAAGATCTTGATTTGTATTGAACACTTCACCGTGATTTTGATATGCCACGCCGCCGGTGATAGTCGCAATATTTAAATGGGTAAATTGCGCCAATTCTTCCGCTTGCTCCGCCACCTGCATTGCTAATTCACGAGTGGGGGTCAGCACCAAAATACGTGGCGGGCCGGGTTTACGGCGTGGCGTGTCCAATAAATGTTGCAAGGCAGGCAACAAAAAAGCAGCGGTTTTACCTGTGCCGGTTGGGGCAGAACCTAATACATCACGTTCTTCCATTGCTGCCGGAATAGCTTCAAGCTGGATGGCTGTTGGGCGGGTATAACCTTTTTTATCGAGGGCTTTGAGAAGCTCGGGGGAAAGATCGAATTGTTCAAATTGTGGTAAATTCATTATTGTGTCGTTCTTTGTTAAAATTGGCGCGAATTATACCCGAAAAGCCCCCTAAAGTGCGGTCAATTAACGAAATATTTTATGAGCAGTTTCACCTTTAAACAATTTCATATTAATCAGCAACATTGTGCAATGAAAGTCGGCACAGACGGCATTTTGCTTGGTGCGTGGGCGGATATATCCCATTGCAAAAAAATCTTGGATATGGGCAGCGGCACCGGATTATTGGCATTAATGTTGGCACAACGTAGCACGCCTGATTGCCATATTTATGCGGTGGAACTGGATAATATTGCTGCCCGGCAAGCCCAAGAAAATATTCGTCATTCACCGTGGGGAAATCGCATTACATTGGTTCAGGATGATGTATTGAATTTCTTACAGACCACCACCAAAACTTTCGATCTGATCGTGGCAAATCCGCCCTATTTTGAGCAAGGTGTGGCGTGTAAAGATGAAGGACGAACATTGGCACGTTATACCAAGCAAAGCCATTTGGAATGGCTAACCGGTGCAGCTGAACACCTATCCACACAAGGAAAAATCAGTTTTGTTTTGCCCTATGAGGCGGCAAAAACATTAGTAAAATCGACTGCACTTTATTGCATCAAACAAACGGAAATCATCACTAAAATCGGTAAACCATCACACCGAATGCTGATTACCTTCGCCAAACAACCTCAACCTTGCGAGCAAAATCAGTTGGTTATTTATGATGAAAAGAATCAACACACCGCAGAATTTATCGCATTAACCCAAGCGTTTTATTTAAAATTCTAATCCAAAAAAAGTGAACTAAACGGTTTGCTTTTTTATTTAAAGTGCGGTTATTTTTGTACTTGTTTTGCTAATTTCGTCCAGTTGTAATAGCCATAAATGGAATTTAACAAATATGCCGAGTACATCAAATACATCGCTTGTTTTTCTTCCCAAAGGGCAATGGAAAGAATATTTAATGTAATCCATAGCAGCCATTGCTCGCGGTAACGTAATATCATTAATAACTGAGCGGCAATGGTAACGGTGCTGGTTAGACTATCCAATTCGGTAGAACTTCCCCCTGCTGCCCGTAGGGCTTGTAGGTATAAAAATGAGCCAATTGCAATTGCTATCAGCAACATTCCCCAACCTTTTGCCGAGAGAGCCTTAGCGATGACACTTTCACCGCCATCGTCATTTTGCATATTATTTTTCCACATAAAATAACCGATAAATTGCGCCGGCAAATACACATAAAGTACAGTGTTCATCTCGCCTAAGAAATTAGATCCCCAGGCCACATAAAAGTAGGTATAAGCAAAAATTAAGCCAAAGAAATAGTTACTGATTTTTCCTTTACTGACCAATACAACACACAAAATACCGGCAATGCTGGAAATCATCGCCAACCAAGAATCGGGCTGTTGCACATAGATCCAAATCTGCGCAATAATAAATATCGCAAGCCAAATAACCTCAAAGAGTTTCCAGCCCGATAAAAATTCGCGTTTAAAACGTTCAGTCCAATTCATCATTTGCTCCATCAAATAAAAAATTCCCGTCATTCTCACACCGCACTTTTTTAAAGTAAAGTGTAGATTTATAAGATTTTCAGGATTGGAGATGGATCACAGTTTTCATTGCTTTCCCTTTCAATCGGGCTAAAATAGCCGCCCTTATTTTGATGAACGGAAAATTATATGATGTCTTTTGCCCTTGGTCAGCGTTGGTTAAGTGAAAGTGAAAATAATCTTGGATTGGGCGTGGTTACCGCCTTTGATGCCCGCACGGTGAGCCTTCATTTCCCCGCCTCTGATGAAACCCGTATTTACTCAATCACACAAGCACCGCTTACCCGAATTCAATTCAATAAAGGGGAAGTGCTAAGCCATAAAGCGGGGTGGCAGGGCAAAATTGTGGATATTCAAACAATGAACGGTTTAAATTTCTATTTGGTAGAACATCCACAAGGGGAGCAGGTCATCGTTCAAGAAAGCGAGATTTCACCGCTTATTTCTTTCAGTTCGGCAAAGGATCGTCTTTTTTCCGCTCAATTAGATCGTAGCCATCATTTTGCTTTGCGTTATCGCACGTTAAAACATCAACAAGCACAGTTTCAATCGCCACTGCGAGGGTTGCGTGGTATTCGTGCCGGCTTAATTCCTCATCAATTGCACATTGCCTCCGAAGTGGGAAATCGGATAAATCCCCGAGTATTGCTTGCCGATGAAGTGGGGTTAGGGAAAACCATTGAGGCAGGAATGATTCTACAAAACCAGTTGTTCGCCGAAAAAGTGCAACGTGTTCTCATTCTTGTACCGGAAACCTTGCAACATCAATGGTTGGTTGAAATGTTGCGCCGTTTTAATTTACATTTTTCCTTATTTGATGAAGAACGTTGCGCCGATTTTGCCACTACAGGTGAAAATCCTTTTAGTTCGGAATCCTTGATTATTTGTGCTTTAGATTGGTTGGTCAATTCACCTAAACGGGTCGAACAAGCCCTCGCCGCCGGTTTTGACTGCTTAATTGTGGACGAAGCCCATCACCTTGTTTGGCACGAAAATGCCCCAAGTCGAGCCTATTTAATGGTGGAACAACTTGCACAGGCTATTCCTTCAGTGTTATTGCTCACAGCGACACCAGAACAGCTTGGAATGGAAAGCCATTTTGCCCGTTTACGATTGCTCGATCCGGAACGTTTTTTTGATTATGCGGTATTTCAAAAAGAACAGAAAAACTATCAACCCGTTGCCGAAGCAGTGCAATCCTTATTGGCGGATAAACCGCTAAGTGCGGTCGAAAAAAATCATCTTTCCGATTTATTGATCGAACAAGATGTCGAGCCGCTTTTCCGTGCCATTGATTCCCATAATGAGGAAGCACAGCAACAGGCACGTCAAGAACTGATTCAGAATTTAATCGATCGCCACGGTACAAGCCGTGTCTTGTTCCGCAATACCCGTCAAGGGGTGAAAGGTTTTCCACATCGGGTTTATCATCAAATTACCCTTACGGCGGAAGAAGGCATTTCAGATCAAGCGGTTAAAACCCAATGGCTGTTAAATTTTCTTAAAACAGAGCGGGACGAAAAAGTTTTCGTTATTTGTCAAAGTGCGCAAACCGCCATTCAATTAGAACAAGTGTTGCGTGAAAAAGAGGCCATCCGAGCCGCAGTGTTCCACGAAAAAATGTCCATTATTGAACGTGATCGTGCCGCAGCCTATTTTGCCGATATGGAACAAGGCGCGCAGGTTTTATTGAGTTCAAGTATCGGATCGGAAGGACGAAACTTTCAATTTGCCAATACTTTGGTGTTGTTCGATTTACCGCATAATCCTGATTTATTGGAACAATGTATCGGGCGTTTAGACCGTATCGGACAATCCCGTGATGTGCAAATTTATGTGCCTTGTGTGGAGAAGTCTGACGATTGCATTTTGGCACGATGGTATCACGAAGGCTTAAATGCTTTTGAGCAAACCAGCCCGATGGGTATGGCATTATTTGAACGCTTTGCCGAATCGTTGGAAAAAGTGCGGTCAAATTTAACCGCACTTTCCGCATTGGATTCACTTATCACCGAAACTCAAAAAGCACGAGAAAAGCTAAAACGGGAATTGGAACAAGGACGTGATCGCTTATTGGAACTTAATTCCAACGGTGGCGAATCGGCACAACAATTAGCCCAAGAAATTGCCGCCCAAGACAACGAAGTAGAGCTGGTGAATTTTGCCCTGAATTTATTCGATATTATTGGCGTGGAGCAAGATGATCTTGGTGAAAACAGCATTGTGATTACGCCTACCGGCACAATGCTTGTACCGGATTTCCCGGGATTGAAAGAAGAAGGTGTAACAGTAACCTTTGATCGTAATCTCGCCCTTGCCCGTGAAGAATTGGAATTTTTAACTTGGGATCATCCAATGATTCGCCAAGGGATTGATCTTATCGCCTCTGGTGATATTGGCAAAGCGGCGATGGCGTTACTTATCAACAAACAATTACCGGCAGGGACATTATTGTTGGAGTTAATTTATGTGGTGGAGACCCAATCACCGAAAGGCTTACAGCTCAATCGTTTTCTACCGCCTACGCCAATTCGTTTATTACTGGATAACAAAGGCAATAATCTTGCCGAACAAGTCGCTTTTGAAACCTTACAGAGCAAACTAAAACCACTTGGCAGAAATGTTGCCAATAAAATGATTAAAATGGCACGTCCAACTTTAGAGCAGTTACTCGCCGTGGGCGAAAAGAAAATACAACCTGTCGCCCAAAGTTATATTAAGGAAGCCCAAGATTTGGCAGATCAACGTTTAACTGCCGAACTTAATCGCCTACAAGCCTTGCAGGCGGTGAATAAAAATATTCGTCAAAGTGAACTTGATATTTTGGAAGCCCAACGCACGCAATCGTTGCAAGAACTTGCCAAAGCCACGTGGCGATTGGATAGCTTGCGTGTCATCATCACCAACAAGGAATAATTATGGCATTGATTGAATATCATCCTCCCACAGACCCCTATTTAGACATTCTTTATCAGGATAACTATATTTGCGTGGTGAATAAACCGAGCGGTTTACTTTCCGTACCGGGTAATCAACCGCAATATTACGACAGTGCAATGAGTCGGGTGAAAGAAAAATTTGGTTTTTGCGAGCCGGCACATCGCCTTGATATGGCAACAAGCGGTATCATTTTATTTGCCTTGAGCAAAGCCGCCGATAAAGAACTCAAACGCCAATTCCGCGAACGTGAACCCAAAAAACATTATCAAGCCCTAGTTTGGGGACATTTATCACAAAACAGGGGCGAAGTCGATTTACCGATGATTTGTGATTGGGAAAATCGCCCCCGCCAACGTTTAGATTTCGTCTTTGGTAAAAGAGCGGTCACAAAATTTGAAGTTTTAGAACACTTGCCTAATAACAGCACCCGCGTAAAACTCACCCCCATTACAGGGCGCTCCCATCAACTTCGCTTACATATGTTGGCACTGGGACATCCTATTTTAGGGGATAAATTCTATGCGCATCCTCAAGCGAAAAGCATGGCTTCCCGCCTTTGTTTGCACGCAGAAAGGCTTAGTATCACACATCCCATAACAGGTGAGCCGATGACGTTCCACGCCGATGTACATTTTTAAAATTTAAAAGAAAAGTGCGGTTAATTTTTACCGCACTTTGAAAGAAATTCGATATTATGTCGCCGTTGCACAATGAAGAGGCGTTTGGAAAAGTAGGTACGCTATGCTTGGCGTTCGTAGTATTAAGTCATTGAAATTTTTTTTCAAAACATCGCATTCCTACCTATCACACTATTTTGATTTTATGCATTTATCTCATACCACATTTTAAAAACATCAATATTTAATAAGGAAAACAAAATGAAACTTGGTATTGTCGGTTCAGGAATGATTGTAAAAGATCTTTTACAAACCATTTCGCAAATCTCTTTAGAAAAACTAGCCATCTATGGCCGCAATCTTAATACGGTGCGACAACTGGCGGCAGATCACAATATTTCCGAAATGTTCACCCATTATGAGGAAATGTTAGCTTCTGATCTAGACACGCTTTATATTGCTTTGCCGAATCACTTGCATTTTTCTTTTACCAAACAAGCCTTATTAGCCGGTAAAAACATCATCTTAGAAAAACCGATTACCTCAAATTATGCGGAATTTATTGAACTCTGTGAAATCGCTCGCACGCAAAATAAAATGTTGCTTGAAGCCGTTACCGTTCACTACTTGCCGGCATATCAAAAAATAAAAGAAAAACTGACCGCACTTGGGCAAATTAAAATCGTCAACTTAAATTATAGTCAGTATTCTTCCCGTTATGACCGCTTTAAAGCGGGTGAAGTGCCACCTGTTTTTGATCCGCAAAAATCAGGCGGTGCATTGATGGATCTGAATGTTTACAATCTTCACTTTGCCGTGGGTTTATTTGGCGCACCGCAACATTGTCTTTATCTCGCCAATATTGAACGCAATATTGATACCAGTGGCGTGGTATTGCTGGATTACCCACAATTTAAAGTGATTTGCATTGGGGCGAAAGATTGTGCGGCACCGGTAACCCTTTCCATTCAAGGCGACAAAGGCAACATTGCCGTACCTATGCCGGCAAATGCGATGAACTGTTTCACGTTAACGGAAAATAACGGTCATTCAGAAACTTTCCAATTTGAAGAACGGCACAGAATGTTCTACGAATTTCAACGTTTTGTGGAAATCATTGATTCGGGCGATCATAACACCGCTCAACAAATGCTTGCGATCAGCGGTATTGTTTGCCAATTAACGGAACAAGCAAGAAAACAACAAGGCATTTTATTTGCCGGTGAAAAATAACTAAGCCGTTAATTTGCTGTTTTTTCCAATAAAAAATCAATCACCACCTGCACTTTTCGTGCTTTTTGGCTGTGTTGTAAATAATACAAATACAGTGGTGGATATTCACGCCAGTGTTTTTGTAAAATTGGAACAAATTCGTCTTTATCTTCAAAAGCCTGCATATTAGGTTCAAAAATTCGTCCGATGCCCAGTCCTTGACGGGTAGCATCGGCGATAATTTCAGGATCATTACACAAGAGGGGACTATCAAGATTTAGTGCGGTTTCTTGTCCGTCAATATTCAGCACCAAAGGCTCAACCCGATTTGAGGAAATAAAGCGATAGCCAATGAGTTGATGTGCGGTCAAATCTTGCGGTGTTTTTGGCTTGCCCCGTTGTGCCACATAAGCCTTGCTTATATACAGTCCTTCTTTAAACTCAGGTAATAATTTTCGTGCAATCATTCCTTCATCAATCCGATTGCCAAAACGAATCCCCAAATCAAACCCTTCTTCCAATAAATTCACCAACGCATCATTGAGGGAAATTTCGAGCTGAATTTTCGGATAACGTTGCTGAAATTCTGCCATATATGGGCGAATAATTAATTGATAGGCAAAACGGGACATCGTGATTCGCACCATTCCGGCCGGCTCAACATTGAAATGTTGAATATCATCTAAGGCTTGATTCAACGTCATCATCGCGGTTTCCGTACGTTCAAGCAGTTGCCGTCCGGCATCAGTGAGTTGAATATGGCGTGTCGTGCGGTGAAAAAGTGGCACACCGATTTTTTGTTCCAACAGTTTTAGGGATTGACTGGCAGAAGGCACGGCGATTTGTAATTTGCGCGCTGCCGCCGAAATACTCCCTTCTTTTGCAATAGTTTGGAAAACATTAAGTTGTCCATAGTAGGCATTATCTATTTGCATTATTAGCTTTTACCTAACAGTGTTTTATTTTTTATCAGTCTAATCATCATAATTATTTTACGTATAATGCGCAACACCAAAAAGCAAATCAAATGAAGGAAATAAAATGAAAAAAGTACTTATTGTGTCAGGTCATCCTGATTTAAACCATTCAGTTGCCAATAATGAGATTTTGCAAACGGTAGAAAAAAACTTACCTAATGCAAAAATCCATCGTTTAGACAGCCTTTATCCAAACTATCACTTTGATATTGAAGCGGAACAAACGGCAATTTTAGAAGCCGATATTATCGTGTTTCAATTTCCGTTTTCTTGGTATTCCGTGCCGGGATTAATGAAATTATGGATCGATAAAGTATTCGTGCATGGTTTTGCTCACGGTTCTACCGCCAAAATTGGGGGCAAAAAATTAATTATTTCCACCACTATGGGCGCCCCTGCCGAGATTTATCAAAAAGATGGCTTTTTTAAACACACCATAGAGGAGTATTTACCTCAGTTTGAAACCTTTGCCACTTTATGCGGTTTAGAATATTTACCACCTGTGATTACTTGTGGTGTGAGTTATGTCGGACGCGATGAGGAGAAAATCGCCGAACAAAAAGTAATCGCACAAGAACACGCAGCCCGTTTAATCGCGGCGATTGAAAAAGCTGCAATCTAATTTTGGGTTCTTTTATTTATAGCGGGGAAAGCGGTAAAAATAAAGTTTAATTTGACCGCACTTTTCCCCCAACAAAAACAAAATTAATAAGGAAAACGAATGTATATTGTCAATATCACCGTTAATTCAACGCTTTCTGAAGAAAAACATAATGAACTCTTTGCAATCCACGTGGAGTGGTTCAAAAAATACTTCCAAGCCGGCAAATTTTTAATGCTAGGGCCTTACACTGACACTGATGCACACGCCGGTGTGATCTTTGCGGAAACCGAAAGCCTTGAAGAATTACAAAAAATCTTGGCTGAAGATTGCTACTATCCGGATCTCGCGGAATATGAAATCCGTGAATTTTCCCCAAAACTGATTGCAACGGATATTGGGAAGGCGGTAAAACCATAATAGGAAGCAAGAAAAGAAGGAGTAAACAATGCGTATTTTAGTATTAGATGTACCTCGTGAAGGTGTGACTCCGACAGATTATACCCCACAGTTGTTAAACGAAATTAAACAGGGTTGGGCATTATTAAAATCAGACATTATCCGTGAAATTTATATGCGTCAGGATCGTCCCGGTGTTGTGATCGTTTTAGAAGCGGAAAGTGTTGAAAAAGCCAAAGCAATTTGCGATGAGTTCCCACTTGCGAAAGCAGGCTTGATCGATTTCCAATATATTCCGTTTAGTAACTATCTTTTCGTTGAACAGCTTTTTGCCAACGAACATAAAGCATAATCTATTAATAAAAAGGAAAGTAAAATGACAAAACCGATTTTATGTGTTGTAACAAGTACCACCGTTAAAGGTGAAAGCGGTATTCCTACCGGTTTTTGGTTGGGCGAGTTGACCCACGCCTTAAAAGAAATGGAAGCAGCAGGCTATAAAACCGTGATTGCGTCTATCAAAGGTGGTCAAGCCCCGATTGATAAAGATAGTCTTGATTTTAATGATCCAATAAACAAATATTTTTGGGATGAAACGGATTTGCCAATACGTTTAGCAAACACGCCAAGCGTTGCGGAGTTAAAGGGAACAGACTATGCGGCGATTTTCTTTGCAGGCGGTCACGGCACAATGTGGGATTTTCGTGAAAATGCAGACGTACAACGTTTAATTCGTGAAGTGTATGAAAGCAACGGTATCGTTTCTGCCGTGTGCCACGGCCCTGCGGCATTAGTGGATGCCAAATTAAGCAATGGCGAATACCTTGTGAAGGGTAAAAATGTCGCCGCATTTACGAATAAAGAAGAAGATGAAGTACAGGGAACGGCGATTGTGCCTTATTTACTTGAAAGTGCATTGGTAGAACACGGGGCAATCCACCACGAAGCACCAAACTGGTCTGAAAATGTGATTGTTGACGGTCGTTTAATCACCGGTCAAAATCCTGCTTCAGCTCATAAAGTAGGCGTTGAAGTGGTGAAAGCATTAAGCTAAAAAAAGAACCCAATAGGCTACTTTTTTATCTAGGGTAACAAAAGTTACCCTAGTCAATTCAATTCGATACAATGAACGCTCTAACCCCCACCCGCCGTCAATTTATCGCCCAAAGTGCGGTGGTTTTGGCGGGCGTTTTTTTCTCTAAACCGAGTTATTCGCATATTCAAAAGGAAAAGAAAATGAAACTGATCTGCGTTGAAGAGCATATCTTAGATCCCAATATGGCAAAAGCCACAATGCCACAAGTGTTGCAACAAGCCCCTTATTTATTGGATTGGGGCAAACGGGTGCAAGATGGTAATAACCCTGATCGCAGTCGCCCACAAATTGAAAAGAATGCCTTAATTAATCCCAAAGGAATGGAATTTGATATTAATCGTTTGGCAGATATGGATGCCGCCAATATTGATATGCAAGTGCTTTCCGTGGGCGGTTTTCCACAATTTGCTCCGCTTGAAATGCACCGTCAGGTGAATGATAATCTTGCCGCTGCAATTAAAAAGCACCCTAACCGTTTTGCCGCGATGGCAACCTTGCCTTGGGCAGAACCCGAACAGGCAATTCAAGAATTAGAACAGGCGGTAAATCAACTCGGATTAAAAGGTGCATTGTTGAATGGTCGTCCGTCAGAGGATTTTCTCGATCACCCACGCTATGAAAAATTACTGGCAAAATTTTCTGAATTAAACGTTCCCCTATACCTTCACCCCGGTATTCCCGTACCGGCAGTGCAACAAGCCTATTATGGCGGCTTTGATGATGAAGTTACCGCCCGCCTTTCTATGTTCGGCTGGGGCTGGCACAATGAAGCAGGAATCCATTTGTTACGTCTAATGCTCTCAGGGGCATTTGATCGCAATCCGAATTTACAGATTATCAGCGGTCACTGGGGAGAAATGTTGCCTTTCTATTTACAACGCCTAGACGACAGCCTGCCCCAAGCTGCAACAGGGCTAAAACGCAGTTTAATTGAAACCTTTAAACAACAGGTTTTTGTCAGCCCAAGTGGAATGCTCACATTGCCTCATTTCCAATTTATTTATGATTTAGTTGGTGCAGAACGCATTTTATTCTCGGTGGATTATCCTTATCAAACCCTTGATGGCGTGCGGGATTTCATCGAAAAACTTCCAATTTCTCAACAAGAGAAAGAATTAATCGCACACCGCAATGCGGAGAAATTATTTGGCATTAAGGCTTAAAACATAAAATATGGGGAAATTTATTTTCCCCCATTCAGGAAAAATAATGAAAAAACTGACCGCACTTTTAGGACTCACTATGGCAATCACCGTCAATGCAAATCCAATCATCAATTTATTTGAGCTTGGTATCAAAGAAGGGGCAAAGGCAAAATATGATACCGTTGCCGAACAAAATATCCGCACTTCAATCCAAACCGAACAAGGCACGCTGGCGATGTATTCGGTGAAGCAAAAAACTAATCCGAATATGGCGTATATGGTGGAAATTTACGCCGATCAAAACGCTTACGAAATCCACCGCACTTCGCCGCAATACCACGCATTTTTGCAAGCCTCGCCCGAAATCCTCACCGATCACAAAAAACGGATCGCCCTTATCCCACAATTTTTAGGCGATAAAAAAGTGCAACCTACGGCAGAAATGCGCACAAATTTGGTGAGGGTAGAAGTCAATCCTGAAGATAATGCCAAGTTCAAAGCGATTATTACGGCGGAAATGGCACAATCTTTAAAGGTGGAAGAAGGGGTGATCGCAATGTATGCCGCAACCGAACAGGAAAACTCGAACAAATGGATTTTCTTTGAAATTTATGCGAACGATACCGCCTACGAAAATCACCGTAAAACACCGCATTTTAAGGATTACATTCAACAAACAGACAATATGGTGAAAGAGAAAAGTTATATAGAAATTCAACCGGCTTTTTTAGGCAATCAAGGCGGATTAAATTTCACACAAAATTAGCAAAATAAAAAGAGCCAATATTTTGGCTCTTTTTATTTTATTTCTTATTAGGCATTATTTCTTATCGCCTAAAAACTTTGCAGCCAATGCCGTACCGGCAACCGCAAGTAATCCGGTTAATAATGTTCCGCCAATGGACGAACTCTCATTTTGAGGCATTTTAACCCGATGATATTCTCCTTGTTTTACACAAGAAATAATTTTTGCTGTCGGCTGTAAAGCTTTAAATTTATTCTTAGCATCTAAAATACCTGTAGCAGTAATTCTTGTTACTGAATTATGGGAAGCTTGTGGAAGTTTTGAGATGATTTGAAAATAGTATTCTTGTGCCATAGTCTTCTCCTATTTTAGTTTATTAATTAACCAAACTCTGTTTTCTAATAAAAATTTCTCAACCGTATTAAAATTGACAAAAAATCTTACCGGTGTTGGAAGTAAATTATAAATAACACCGGCAACTCTACTTATATTTTCATCATTTTGTAAGGCTGAAGCGGTCAGTGCCAAACCACTGTCTTTTAATTTGGCAATAATTCCGTCACTGTTATTTTGTAAGAATGAGAAAAGGCGATTTTGGTTTGAACTTAGTGAGGTTAAATTTAATGATATTTCATCGGTATCTTGTTCTTCTTCACCGAGATATAGAGGTTCTGGATAATTTCCATTATCAATCCGAACTCCAATATATCTAGAAGGTTTCATAATTTCTGTGGTTTTTTGAAGATTTTCTTCTTCAGCTATGGTTTCTTTCTCTAAAGCTAAGGCTTCATCCAACCTACGTCTTAGCATAAGTCGTTGCTGTTCATATAATTCGCTTTCCTCACTAGAGCTATCATTGTTTGTTGCGGGATCTTCATCGATCACTTCTTCTAGTATGGCTTCTACTTCTGACTCATCCTCTTCTTTTAATACATTTATAAGCTGTAATGAATATTCAGCTAAAAGCTTAATATCTCGTTTACTTCCCTGCGTAAACTCAACACTCCAATAGCCGGTATCATCACCAAGATATAATTTCTTTTTAAAGAAACCAACATCTGCTTCAATTCGATCAATTTCTGAAATCGCACCTGATTTATATTTGGAGCTATCAGTGTAGGCAAAGAAGTGATTTTGGGTGAGAAGAAAGCCTTTTTGGGCAGATCCAAACACTGTATCATCAACTAGCAATAATACGTCATTTGTATCAACATAACCTTCCACATAACTATTTATAGCATTACGAAGCTTATCCCAAGGTATTGTGGGTTTAATATATACGTTGAGAGATTCAAATTTTGGAAATAAAGGAAAATCTTTTGTATCCATAAATTTATTTTCCTTCATAAAGCTCAGAAATAGTTTTAAGTGAATCAAAAAAGTTCGATAGGTATACACCGATATTTTTTACTAAGAAATATTCTGATACACCACATGAAATATCACATATTCGTAGGTTAAACCAAGAAGGACGCAATACACTGCTCATAAAAGGCATTCCTGGCTTGGCTAAATTATGAGCATCTATTATCTTTTGTGAAAAGCTTACTTTAGGAAATCTACCCTCCATAACTAACAAGTTATTTTGAATCATAACGTATATACCTACTTTGCCTAAGTCTTCCAAGTCTGTAAAATGAAGAAAATATGCACCATTTGTCTCATTTTTTCTTATATTAATATTTTCTCTGCCATCTCCAACAGACAATACTTCTACCAAAATAGGGTAAAGCTCATACTGCGAAACATCATATTCAATTTTTTGAACCATAATTTAATTCCCTCTTTCTAGTGAAAATGTAATTAAGTCATGTACTCTTTATATAGAATATAGAAAGACTGTTTCTCTTATCCATTTCCTATAAAAAAACCTACTCATTGTAAAAAAAAACGATCAGTCAAGCCCTAATGCAAAAAATTTGAAAAATTTTTTATCGCTCAATTTTCTTTAATAAATGACGGATGGAATGTCCACCAAAGCCCCTTTCTTGCGATAAATTCCCCCAATTTCCTTGCTTTCTGTTGCCCTTGGTGTCAAACTCTGTCAAATTTTTAAAACCATACGGAATAATGACAAAGAAAAACAAACCTCAGCCGAGCCAAGATCCTCACTACCAGCGGGAATTGGAAAAATACGGCAACCCCATTCCAAGCCGTGAATTTATTTTAAAGGTGATTCGCGACAATCAAGCCCCGATGAATCGGGACGAAATTTTGACCGCACTTTCCATTCAAGATGAAGCACAAATAGAGGCTATGCGCCGCCGTTTGCGGGCAATGGAAAATGACGGACAACTGGTTTTTACCAAACGCAAACGTTATGCCCTGCCGGAAAAATTAGATTTGATAAAAGGCACGGTGATTGGCCATCGTGAAGGTTACGGCTTCTTGCACGTGGACGGCAAAAAAGACGATCTATTTATTCCCAATCATCAAATGCAACGTGTAATGCACGGTGATTTCGTGTTGGCTCAACCGGCGGGATTAGATCGCCGTGGTCGCCGGGAAGTACGCATTGTGCGGGTGCTGGAAAATCGTAAAAAACAAATTGTTGGTCGATTTTTTTTAGAAAATGGTTTTGGTTATGTTGTCCCCGATGATAGTCGTATTGGGCGTGATATTTTAGTGCCGAACGAACACCGCAATGGCGCAAGAATGGGGCAGGTGGTTGTGGTGGAATTAATGGAGCGCTCCGCCACATTCAGTCAGCCAATGGGGATGATTACAGAAATTCTGGGCGAAAATATGGCAAAAGGAATGGAAGTGGAAATTGCCTTACGCAATCACGACATTCCTCACAAATTCCCAAGTGCGGTGGAAAAATACGTTAAAAAATTTACCGAGGACGTGCCGGAGGCTGCCAAAAAAGGGCGGGTGGATTTGCGTGATTTACCTCTTGTTACCATTGACGGTGAAGATGCGCGCGATTTTGATGATGCGGTTTATTGTGAAAAACACGGCAAAGGTTGGAAACTTTGGGTTGCCATTGCCGATGTCAGTTATTACGTGCGGTTGCGTACGGCGTTGGATGCCGAAGCTCATAATCGTGGCAATTCCGTGTATTTTCCAAACCGTGTTGTACCGATGTTGCCTGAGATTTTATCGAACGGTTTATGCTCCCTTAATCCGCAAGTGGATCGTTTGTGTATGGTGTGCGAAATGCAAATTTCCGCCAAGGGAAAACTGACCGACTATCGTTTTTATGAAGCCGTGATGAATTCTCACGCACGCTTAACTTACACGAAAGTGGCGAAAATCTTGGAGGGCGACACGGAATTGCGGGAACGCTATGCCTCTCTTGTGCCTCATTTGGAAGCGTTACATCATTTATATCAAGCGTTACTTTCCGCCCGTCATCAGCGGGGGGCAATTGATTTTGAAACCATTGAAACCAAATTTATTTTTAATGCGATGGGGCGGATTGAACGCATTGAACCGGTGGTGCGAAATGATGCCCATAAAATCATTGAAGAATGTATGATTCTCGCCAATATTGCGGCAGCGAATTTTATGCAGAAACACAATGAACCGGCATTGTATCGTATTCACGCCACACCAAGTGAAGAAAAACTCACCTCATTCCGTACTTTTTTAAGTGAATTTGGTTTAACCTTAGAAGGCGGCTTAAAACCAACCACGAAAGACTATGCGGCACTGTTGGAAAAAGTAAAATCACGTCCTGATCACGAATTGATTCAAACTATGCTTCTCCGCTCGCTTAGCCAAGCCGTGTACAATGCGGATAATATCGGTCATTTTGGTTTAGCTTTAGAAGAATACGCCCATTTCACTTCGCCAATTCGCCGTTATCCTGATTTGACGCTTCATCGTGGCATTAAATATTTACTTGCCAAAGAGCAGGGGACAAAACGTAAAACCACCGAAAGTGGCGGTTATCATTATTCTTTTGATGAAATGGATTTATTGGGCGAGCATTGTTCAATGACGGAACGCCGTGCCGATGATGCCACCCGAGAAACGGCAGATTGGCTGAAATGCGAATATATGCGGGATCACGTTGGCGGTGAATTTAACGGGGTGATTTCATCTGTTACCGGTTTTGGTTTGTTTGTGCGTTTGGATGAACTGTTTATTGACGGCTTAGTACATATCTCCACCTTGGCAAATGATTACTATCAATTCGATGCCGCCAAACAACGTTTGATTGGTGAAAATAGCGGTATGCAATATCGCTTAGGCGACAAGGTGCGTATTCGGGTGGAAGCGGTACATTTAGAACAAAAAATGGTGGATTTTTCCCTCGTTGGTAGTGATCGCAAACCTCGCCGAGCAGGTAAAACCGCCAAAGAAAAAGCCAAGAAAGTGTTTAAAGAACTGCCGACCAAATCGGCTAAAAAAACTAAAAGTGCGGTCAAAAAGAAAAAAGTTTCTAAAAAAGCAAAAGTACCCAAAAAACAGAAATCATAAAAACGCAGGATAAAAAGAGAACATTATGTCTGAACAAATTTACGGTATTCACGCCGTCAATAGTATTTTAGCCCATACACCGGAACGCTTGATTGAGGTATTCGTGTTAAAAGGGCGTGAAGACAAACGTTTACAACCCTTGTTAAACGAACTCTACGCAATGGGCATTGGCGTACAATTTGTAAATCGCCAAACCTTAGATAAAAAAGCCAATGGCGAAGTACATCAAGGCGTCATTGCCCGTGTGCAGGCGGCAAAGGAACTCAATGAAAACGATCTGGAAGCCCTTCTTGCCAACAAACAAAATCCACTTTTATTGGTTTTGGATGGCGTAACCGATCCGCATAATCTTGGTGCTTGTTTACGAACTGCAGATGCAGCCGGTGTTACTGCCGTGATCGTGCCAAAAGATAAATCGGCACAACTGACTTCGATCGCCCGTAAAGTAGCTTGCGGTGCAGCGGAAACCGTACCGCTTATTCGCGTAACAAACCTTTCCCGCACCCTTCGTGATTTGCAACAAAATCACAATATTTGGGTAGTCGGCACAGCAGGTGAAGCAACAGAAACCCTTTACCAAAGCAAGCTCACCGGCGCACTGGCACTGGTGATGGGAGCCGAGGGGGAAGGTATGCGCCGTTTAACGCGTGAACATTGCGATCAACTGATCAGTATTCCAATGGCAGGATCTGTTTCATCATTAAACGTATCTGTGGCAACCGGCGTCTGCTTATTTGAAATTGTCCGTCAACGTTTGAGTTGATAAAACACACATAAAATTGACCGCACTTTTAAAAAATACCGAGCATTTGGCTCGGTATTTTTTTATTCGAAATAATGAAACTCTTGTAGAAACGTCATACTAGCTTGTATCAAACCTCAAATAATTTTAGAAGCTAATACTAAGGGCGACTGCTTGGTAGTCCCTACTTTCTCTACGATACTATTTATTGCACAACTACATCGTATCGGATTTTCGTACCAAAAAGAAAGATAACCCAAGAGCAACCAATGATGGAATCAGCCACGCCATTCCTGCGGAATAAAGCGGCAAATGCTCTAATAAATTCTCAACTGATTGCGGTAATAAATCCATATTCTTCAAACTATCACAAGCACTGAAACACACCGTAATAAGCAAAGTAAAATAATAGCTAAATTTAATATTCGGCAATTTACTACGAATAATCTGTAAGCACACCAACATGATGGCAACCGGATAGATAAGTAATAATGCGGGAATCGTCACACGCAATAATTCCGTCAAGCCTGTTTGAGCAATAATAATGGTTAAAATCGTAAACATCACTACCCAAAATGGATAAGACAAACGAATGTGGAATTTAGCGAAATAATCCGCACTAGCACTGGTGACCCCCACAAGCGTGGTAAGGTTTGCCAAAATAATAATCCCCGACATAATCCACGTACCGCTCACACCAAATAATGCGTTTACATAACGTGAAAAAATTTGTCCTCCATTGGTCGCCCCTTCTGCCACCAGAGTTCCTGTCGCCCCTAAGTAAAATAGCGAAAAATACAACGCTGCAAGTAAAAGTACGGAGATAGATCCGGCGGAAATGGTGTATTTCATCACTTTTTGAGCAGAAGAAACATTTCTCACTGCTAATGCCCGCGCCACAATACCACCGAAAGCAATTGCCGCAAGCACATCCATCGTTTGATAACCGCTGATTAAACCAGTGGTAATGGCGGAATTAGTGGCATAGGCATTGCTCGGTTCCACAATTTCTGAAAGTGGCGAAATCACCACATTCACCGCCACCACCACTAATAACACTAACAATGCAGGCGTCATAAATTTACCCACGGTAGAAATGATGGTGTTCGGGCGAAGCATAAAAAGCATTCCCACTAAATTAAAAATCAGAGAAAAGATAAAATGTGTGTTTGTCCCCTCTTCTGTTATATTTAATGGTAACCACGCCATTTCATAAGCCACGTTGGTAACGCGCGGCATAGCAAATAAAGAGCCAATTACTAAATATAGAGTAGCTAAAAAAATCACTTCCGCCCATTTTGGCAAATCCCGAGTGAGTTCCTCCCCGCATCCAAGCATTGCCACTACAACCAGTGTGATAAATGGCATTAATACGCCGGTTAAAACAAAACCGAAGGAAGCTCCCGCCCAATGATGGCCTGCGGAAAATCCTTCCATTGGCGGAAAAATCACATTCCCAGCCCCCAAGAAAAGAGCAAAAATCATCATCCCTAAAACAAGAATATCTTTACGACCAAACATATATGATTCCAATAAATAAAAGGGCACTAATTCTACTATAAAGACGACTATCTCCCTAACTCAAAAACGTGAACTAAATCACATTGTCGATATTATTTAAAAATTATCGGTTAAAATAACCGCACTTCTCCGGCAGGATTTTCCGCACTAAACAAAAATTGTGGTAGTATCCAGGTTTTGTTAATTTTTATCTTTTTATTTTTTGGAGAGACTTTAGTGTTACAACTTATACAACGATTTTTTAAACTTGAATCTGCCGGCGGCATTTTATTACTTTGCTCAGCGTTAATTGCAATGTTTTTTGCCAACTCCCCGCTAAGTGGCACATACAATAATTTCTTAAATTTACCTGTCAGCATTCAAATCGGCAATTTTTCTATTAATAAAACCCTCATTCATTGGATCAATGATGGATTTATGGCAGTATTTTTTGTCTTAGTGGGGCTGGAAGTGAAACGTGAACTGTTGGAGGGATCGCTTTCAAGCTATCAGCAAGCGATTTTTCCTGCGGTTGCCGCCATAGGGGGAATGGTAGTTCCTGCCTTAATTTATGCCTTTATCGCACGTCAAGATCCATCACTTGTCAATGGTTGGGCAATTCCAATGGCGACCGATATTGCCTTTGCTCTTGGCGTTATGGCACTGTTAAGCAAACAAGTACCGTTACCATTAAAAATCTTTCTTCTCGCGCTCGCAATTATTGATGACTTAGGCGCAATTGTCGTCATCGCCCTCTTTTTCTCGCACGGTTTGAGCCTTCAAGCATTAATTTTTGCAGCAATTGCGATTGTTTTGCTCATCGCATTAAATCGCTTTAAAGTGACCGTACTTTGCGCCTATATGGTGGTTGGGACAATTTTATGGGCATCCGTATTGAAATCAGGCGTACACGCTACCCTCGCGGGGGTTATTATTGGTTTCTGTATTCCGTTAAAAGGTGAAAAAGGTAAAAAGCCACTGGAAGAATTTGAGCATTTACTTGCCCCTTGGACCTCCTTCCTCATTTTACCATTATTTGCTTTTGCCAATGCAGGGGTAAGTTTTGAAGGCATTGATTTCGCGATGCTTTCTTCCCCATTATTGCTCGCTATTTCACTTGGTTTAATTGTTGGAAAACCCGTTGGAGTATTTGGTTTTAGCTACCTTTCTGTCAAATTAGACATTGCCAAACTCCCTGAAGGGATCAATTTTAAACAAATTTTTTCTGTTGCTATTTTATGCGGTATCGGTTTCACAATGTCGATGTTCTTAGCAAGCCTTGCTTTTGATGCAGACGCTGGTGAAAGCGTAAACGCACTCTCCCGCTTGGGGATTTTACTGGGTTCTACTGTTTCTGCGATCATTGGGTATTATTGTTTAAAAAAAACAACTTCAGTGAAACATTAATACATCATCACCGTAAAAAATTTCCCCCAACTTTATAAGTTGGGGGAAGCTTCATTCTACTCATTTCATCCCTGATAATTCAAAAATGGAATTTTAGAAAAATCCGTGTTGCAAGTAATCCTTTTGGTAACGTTGGCGTCATTGAACGAGGAAAGCAAGCCAAGTTAATATCAAATCTGGATAACGATTTTTCTTGTTTAAAGTAATTATTCGGGTGATAACGTTCCGAAATAAACCAAAAGTATTGATAATCCAATTTCATCAGGTAATTGAGAATATCCGTTGATTTATCGGAATGCGCTTCAATAAAAATAACTGGGGCGTGTTGTTTAATCATTTTTCTCGCCCTTTTAATAATACATTCAGATCAAATCCTTCAGCGTCAATTTTTAATAAAGATAACGCTGTTAATTTTTGAATTTCAGGATGCTCATCAAGCGTAACGCGAAACAAACTCCTTATGTTGCACTCCCTTAAAATGTCCTTCCATATCAAAACCTTTGTCTATAGAAAAACTACCATAATTCCAAACGGTATCTTAGTTTGATGAAGCAATTTCAATTTGATGACAAGTATCATTTACCCCTTGATGATATGCATAAACATTATGTGAGATTGTTTAAAGCTAAATTACTACATAGTGTTTGAAAAATAATACGTTGTGGCTCAAAACAAAATAATTTCCCGTTGGGGATAAATTTAGTGGCACAGTGTGCATACCGATATTCGCCCCACTTCAATGACATTGCTGTTTTGCTTAAGAATATGACGAAAAAATTGAACCTCGACTTCAGACCATTCACCGTAAGTTTTCACATATCGGCTAATAAAGTCCCCTTCGATAAAATTAAATAATCCCCATTTGGTTTGATAAAGTGCTGTTCTCATAAAATGCCTCTTTAGAAAAATTAAGGTTCGGATTATAAATCATTTTTTTCGTCAATTATTGGTTAATTTTATAGCAAATGAGGTTTGACGTAAGAAGCGTAAAATAAAAAGCATTAAATACAATATCAAGATAAAAATGACCGCACTTTATTTTAAAGTGCGGTCATTTTTTTTAACGTTTTTCTAAAATCGGTTTTAGGAATCGTGCGGTGTGTGATCCTTCCACCAGTGCCACTTCTTCCGGCGTACCAGTTGCGATAATTTGTCCACCGCCACTGCCACCTTCCGGCCCGAGATCCACAATCCAGTCTGCGGTTTTGATGACATCAAGATTATGCTCAATCACCACAATGGTATTGCCTTGATCACGCAGACGATGCAACACTTCAAGTAGTTGTTTAATATCGGCAAAATGTAAGCCTGTGGTCGGTTCATCCAAAATATACAAAGTTTTTCCGGTATCACGTTTGGAAAGTTCTGTCGCCAATTTCACCCGCTGTGCTTCCCCTCCGGAAAGGGTGGTCGAGGATTGACCAAGACGAATATAGGATAATCCTACATCCATTAAGGTTTGCAACTTACGGGCAATCATTGGAATAGCATCAAAAAATTCACGAGCTTCTTCCACCGTCATATCCAACACTTGGTGAATGGTTTTGCCTTTATAACGAATTTCCAAGGTTTCACGGTTGTAACGTTTCCCTTTACATTGATCGCAAGGTACATACACATCCGGCAGGAAGTGCATTTCCACTTTTAGCACACCATCACCTTGACAAGCCTCACAACGTCCGCCCCGCACGTTAAAACTAAAACGCCCCGGATTGTAGCCACGCGCACGGGCTTCCGGCACGCCGGCAAATAATTCACGAATCGAGGTGAATAAACCGGTGTAAGTCGCAGGGTTAGAACGAGGGGTACGACCAATCGGGCTTTGGTTGATGTCGATCACTTTATCGAAATATTCCAAGCCTTCAATAGATTTGTACGGTGCATAATCTGTTTTATCCGCACGGTTTAAGGCATTTTGCGCCAAGGGGAATAAGGTATCATTAATCAGGGTAGATTTTCCCGATCCCGATACGCCAGTGATACAGGTAAACAAGCCAACCGGAATATCCAGATTCACATTTTTTAAATTATTGCCCGAAGCCCCTTTGAGTTTCAGCCATTTTTTCTTATCAAGTGCGGTACGTTTTTGGGGAATTTCAATTTGTTCTGCCCCTGATAAGAATTTTCCCGTGATCGAATTTGGGTTTGCCATAATTTCTTGCGCATTACCTTGAGCGATCACCTGTCCACCGTGAACACCCGCACCCGGCCCAATATCAATAATGTGGTCCGCCGCACGAATGGCATCTTCATCGTGTTCTACCACAATCACCGTGTTACCAAGGTTACGCAAATGCACCAAGGTATTTAGCAAACGTTCGTTATCTCGTTGATGTAAACCTATGGACGGTTCGTCCAACACGTACATCACCCCCACTAAGCCAGCCCCAATTTGGCTGGCAAGGCGGATACGCTGTGCTTCACCACCGGATAGGGTTTCTGCTGATCGGGAAAGAGATAGATAATTTAATCCCACGTTCACCAAAAACTGCAAACGCTCACGAATTTCTTTCAAAATTTTCTCGGCGATTTGTGCCTTTTGCCCCGTCAACGAAAGTGCGGTGAAAAATTCCAATGTTTCGCCAATGCTTTTTTCTGAAATCATCGGCAAATTGGTTTGCCCGACATACACATTGCGGGCTTCCGGGCGCAGGCGTGAACCACCACAATCGGCACAGGAACGATTACTAATATTTCTCGCCAGTTCTTCCCGCACGGATTGGGATTCCGTTTCTTTATAACGGCGCGCCATATTGTTCAGAATCCCCTCAAAGGCGTGTTTACGAATAACGACATCACCGCGATCATTCATATATTGAAACTCAATTTCCTCTTTGCCCGAACCGTGCATAATAATCTGGCGAATTTTTTTCGGCAGTGTTTCGTAGGGGGCTTCAATATCAAAATCATAGTGCTTGGCGAGCGAAGTCAGCATTTGATAATAATAGAAATTACGGCGATCCCAGCCTTTTACCGCTCCGCCGGCAAGGGAAATACTTGGATTTTGTACGATGCGTTCTTCATCAAAATATTGTTGTACTCCCAAACCATCACAAGTCGGGCAAGCCCCTGCAGGGTTATTAAAAGAGAACAAACGCGGTTCTAATTCAGGAATAGAATAACCACAATGCGGACAGGCAAAATTTGCCGAAAATACCAATTCTTCCGCTTTCGGGTTATCCATATCCGCCACAATCGCCGTACCGCCGGAAAGCTCCAATGCGGTCTCAAAGGATTCCGCCAAACGTGTCGCTAAATCCGACCGCACTTTAAAGCGATCTACCACCACTTCAATGGTATGTTTTTTCTGCAATTCGAGCTTTGGCGGATCGGACAAATCACAAATTTCCCCGTCAATACGGGCGCGAATGTAACCTTGCGCCGCGATATTTTCTAAAATTTTGACGTGTTCCCCTTTGCGATTTTTCACCACCGGTGCAAGCAACATCATTTTTGATTCTTCGGGTAAACTCAATACCTTATCAACCATTTGACTGATGGTTTGTGCCGTTAAAGGAATATCGTGATTCGGACAACGCGGTTCGCCTACTCGAGCAAATAACAAACGCAGATAATCGTAAATTTCGGTAATCGTTCCCACTGTGGAACGAGGATTATGTGAAGTGGATTTTTGTTCAATGGAGATTGCCGGTGACAAGCCTTCAATGGAATCCACATCCGGTTTTTCCATTAACGATAAAAACTGGCGGGCGTAAGCAGAAAGAGATTCCACATAACGGCGTTGCCCTTCCGCATAAAGCGTGTCAAAAGCAAGGGAAGATTTTCCTGATCCGGATAAACCGGTGATGACAATCAGTTTATCCCGTGGAATGGTTAAATTAATATTTTTTAGATTGTGGGTACGCGCCCCGCGGATGTCGATATTTTCCATAAAACAGCTTATTTGGGTTAATATTTTTGCAAAATTGCGGGCATTATCGCATATTTCAATATCTGTGCAAATATCCAGTTAAATTTTATAGATCTTTTCTAAAATTTCAGGCAAAATAACCGCACTTTTTTAATAAGAAAAATGAGGATTTTTATGGCTGGAGTAAATAAGGTCATCATCGTGGGACATTTAGGTAATGATCCTGAAGTTCGCACAATGCCAAATGGCGATGCGGTCGCAAATATTAGCGTGGCAACAAGTGAAAGTTGGAATGACCGCAACACCGGCGAACGCCGTGAAATCACAGAATGGCATCGTATCGTGTTCTACCGCCGCCAAGCAGAAATCTGTGGTGAATATTTACGTAAAGGTTCCCAAGTTTATGTAGAAGGTCGCTTACGCACCCGCAAATGGCAAGATCAAAATGGTCAAGACCGCTATACTACGGAGATTCAAGGCGATGTAATGCAAATGCTAGGCAGCCGCAACCAAAATGCAGGTGGCTATGGCGCACCGGATATGGGACAAAGCGCACCGCAACCAAGTTATTCAGCACAAACACGCTCTAACAACTATCAATCCTCCCGCCCAACACCGGCTTCCCAATCTGCCCCACAAGCAGAACCGCCAATGGATGGGTTTGATGATGATATTCCGTTCTAAGAAACTTAAAAAAGGAAGCATACGCTTCCTTTTTTAATTTTCTCTTTATAAGTCTAAAAGTGCGGTCAAAAATTTATAAGCTTTTGACCGCACTTGTTACAACAAATGAAATTATTCTGCCAATTCCGTTTGTTCGTGTGCCATTAGTTCTTGTCCTACATCGTCAAGCAAACTTAAATAGCGTTCATATTGTTTCAACATATCGGCGATTAATTCGTCTTGATCCATATATTGCACATCGTAGCCGACCCGACCATCAAAGAAGTAAGAATAAGGCTCATAAGTGGTGCGATGTTGAATATGGGGTAAATTTTCGTCATTGATTAACTGTTCCGATACTTCACGCCCTACGGATTTGATGCCGTACATAAAATCCCGCATAGAGTCTTTCTGAATGACTAATTCTACGGCAGGTTCGTCTTGTTCAAAGAAGGTATTTACCTGCACGCTCAAATTATATTTACCAATTAATTCTTGGCGTAATTCCCGCATCGCCGGTAGGGCTGTGCGTTTTAAAAAACGTAAAATATCTTTTTCTTGGGTTTGGTTCATCATTTGTTCCAAACGTTCTTTCCATCTTTCCCCTGTCCAGAAAATACTGGTTGGATTAACTTTGGTGGCAAAATATTTTTTATCGGCATTTAAGCCTTTCCATAGGCTGAAGCACATCACCAGCATTAAGAGGGCGAAAGGTAGGGCGACAATTAAGGTCATTGTTTGTAAATTTGCCAAACCGCCCGATTGCATTAGTACAATCGCAACAATTGACATTAATACGCCCCACATTATCGCCTGCCAACGTGGTGATACCAAACTTTTATCCCGTGACGCAATGTTATTTAACACATAAATACCGGAGTCTGCCGACGTGATAAAAAACAGTGAAATCACCATTAAACTCACTAAGCCGGTGAGTGTTGGCAGCGGTAAATAATCTAAGAATTTGAATAATAAAATTTCAGGTGAGGCGATCATTTCGCCGAGTTTGCCTGCCGCGATTCCGTCATTTAACCAAATGGCGGTGTTGCCAAATACGGTAAACCAAAGAATACCGAATAAACTAGGAATCACCAGTACGCCAAAGATAAATTCACGAATGGTACGCCCCTTAGAAATGCGGGCGATAAATAAGCCCACAAATGGCGCCCAAGAACACCACCAAGCCCAATAAAGGATTGTCCAACCGCTAAACCAATCGGTATGTTCTTGCTCATATACATAGGTTTTAAAGCTAAGTTGCACTAAATTGCTGAGATAAGTTCCGATATTGTCGCTAAATGCCGAGAGTAGATACAGTGTCGGCCCACTCATCAAGACAAAAATAAGCAGTAAAAATGCCAAACTTAAATTTAATTCACTGAGAATTTTTACCCCTTTTCCTACGCCCGAAATGGCAGAAAAAATCGCCAAACTCATTACAACTGCAATCACGATCATTTGTAAGCCGAAACTGTTTTCATCAATCCAGCCCATTTGATGCAAGCCCGCACCTAGTTGTGATGCCCCAAAACCTAAGGTTGTGATAATACCGAATAAAGTGGCAAGTAATGCCATAATGTCGATAATATCGCCCATTTTGCCATTAATACGATCTTTCAATAAGGGGTAGAAGCAAGAACGTAACGCAAGGGGCAATTTATAGCGGAAACCGAAATACGCTAAGGCTAATGCAATCATTCCATATACTGCCCAAGCGTGAATTCCCCAGTGGAATAAGGTATGTAATAAGGCCTCTTGTTGTTGATGTTCTGCCGTTCCTGTGGTGATTTCGGAAAGATAGTGGGTTAGAGGTTCAGCCACACCAAAAAACATTAAACCCACGCCCATTCCCGCCGCAAAGAGCATTGCCAACCAAGAAAGAAAACCAAATTCAGGTTCTTCTTCATCGCTGCCGAGTTTAATATTTCCCAAGTTACTGACCGATAAAATAACCAAAAAGCTCAAAAAAATTGAGAATGTCAAAACATAAAACCAACTGAAATTGGCAAAAATACCGGCTTTTGCCAAATTTAACAGTGCCTGTGTTTGTGTCGGTGCAATTAAAATCATCACCACCAATAACAATACAAATAATAACGTCAAGCCGATTACAAAAGGATTAAATGACGTTCGTTTTTCTATAAATTGAGATAAAGACAAACCTTTCCCCTTAAAAATTAAGTAGATAAATTTAAAAATTCGATTTCATTCAATATTGCCCGAAAGCAAAAAGTGTGCAGTGGAACCACCGCGATGACAGCACATAGAAGTGCGATTTTGACGGAAACACTCAGTAGGCATTGAGGGATTATTTCCAAAAAGTGCAGGGACTATATCAAAAAACGATGATTATTTCAAATTAGTAGAAATTCAAACAGGAATTTCAGTTAAAAGAAAGGGAAGGCCAATTCAGGCATTCCCTTTGAGAAAATTAAAACACGTTCAAAATTGACCGCACTTTAGCCGGCAACAGCCGGTAAATAACCGGATTGAATTAAGAAAGGAATAACCATAATCACAATGCCAATGATCAATGCAATGATTAAGGCAATATTTCCGCCCATCACTCGGTATGGAAGTGTCGGATTCGTTTGACGGGTACGCCACGCCAAGCCGATAGGTAAAATTAAGCAATAAAATGCGCAGAGTAAACCGGCATAGCTTAACGCGGTGATAAAACCTTCCGGATAGAATAAGGCAAACGCTAATGGCGGAAGGAATGCGGCAATGGTTAATGAAAAGCGGTTAGTCGGTAAATGATAACGTTTGAACAAATCGCCTAATCCTTCAAACACCCCCAACATTACGCCAAGAAATGAGGTGATTAAGGCTAAAGAAGAAAAGATACGAACCACTTCGCCCATTACATTAGAACCGGTAATTTCACGCACGGCATTAACCAAACCGTTTAATGTTGGGTCTGCCTGTAAAATACGCACAAATTCGCTTTGACTGAGTACACCGTGAGTGGCGAGCTGCCAGACTAAATAAGCGGCAAGCGGAATTGCCGTGCCGATTAAAATGGCACTGCGGAATTTTTCGACACTTCCTTCTAAGTAACTATTTACACTCGCCATAATGACGTGAAAACCGAATGAGGTGAAGAAAATCGGCGCGGCAGAAATGACAAATGCATAATCCAAGGGTAATGCCATTAAGTGGTCTGTCGTTACTTTCGGCAACATCATAAATAAGACGAATGCAAAAGCGATCAATTTACCGATAAACAATAAACGTGTAATGCCATCTACGCCTTTTGTGCCAATCACCACAAAAGAACCGAGAACAGCGGTAAAAATGATAATCGCCGTTTTAAGCGAAATGGCTTCCATACCAAAAGCGGTCGGCAAGCCTGAAAGCAACGAGCCGCCTCCGGTGATGTAAGCGGCGGAAAGGGCGTAGAGCAAAATCAATAAACTTAATGTGGAAAGAATTCGCCCCGGCACACCAAAATATTTTTCTGCCAATGTCGCCACACCGTCATCAAGCTGATCGGCAGTTTGATAAACTTCAACGAAAAGTAAGCCACTATATACAAGCAACGCCCATAACCCAATAAGCAATAATACGGTATAACCGAAGCCCATACCGGCGGAAGTTAACGGCATTGCCAACATCCCCGCCCCAATCGTTGTGCCTGCAATAATTAACGCACTGCCAAAGGTTTTGTTTTTTAGCATAAAATTGTCCTTATGTTGTGTTTTTGTTGTTTAAAATAACGGTATTATGGCAGATACACAAATGAGATATTTCCCCCATAATGCCGAAAAATAGTGTTAAATTTGACCGCACTTTTCTTTGTAATGATAGCGGCAAACGGAAAGATAAGAGTCGTTTCCACCGATTTGGATTTGCTCTCCTTCCCGAATCACCTCCCCTTTTTCACTTAAACGAAGGACAAAATTCGCCTTACGCCCACAGTAACAAATGGTTTTTAATTCTTCTAATTGATCCGCCCAAGCAAGCAAGTATTTACTGCCTTCAAACAGCTCGGCTTGGAAATCGGTGCGTAATCCATAGCACAAGACAGGAATACCCAATTTATCAACCACATCGCTGAGTTGATAAACCTGCTGTTTGGTGAGAAATTGTGCTTCATCTACCAACACGCAATGAATTTTTTTTTGCTGTAAGTGGTGGTTAATGTCATCAAATAAATTCGTGCCGGCATTAAATAAATGAGCCTCTTGAGAAATGCCGATACGGGATGTTACCTTCCCCACGCCAAAGCGATCATCAATCGCTGCCGTGTAAACCAGCGTGTTCATATTACGTTCACGGTAGTTATAAGATGATTGCAGCAACGTGGTGGACTTGCCGGCATTCATTGTGGAGTAATAAAAATATAACTTTGCCATTCTTTCATTATCCGTTTCTAAATGAGCCTATTCACTTTGAGTGTGGAGCGGTGGAAGTTCCATCATCGGCCAACGCGGTTTAACGTCAATGGCTAATTCACTTTGTTGACCTTGTTTTAAACGTAAAAAACCGGTGTAGGCAATCATTGCACCGTTATCTGTGCAAAATTGTGGTTGTGGATAAAAGACTTCACCGCCTAATTTTTCCATCATTTCTGCTAAGGTTTCACGTAATTTCTTGTTTGCACTCACGCCACCGGCAATCACCAAACGTTTGTAGCCGGTTTCTTTTAATGCGCGTTTGCATTTGATTGCCAAGGTATCTACCACGGCATCTTGGAAAGCATAAGCAATATCCGCTTTGGTTTGTTCGGTGAGTTCGCCTGCTTCTTTCATTGCCTGATTTACCGTATTGGCGGCAAAGGTTTTTAAACCTGAAAAACTGAAATCAAGTCCCGGTCGGTCGGTCATTGGTCGTGGAAAAGTAAAACGATTTGGCGTGCCTTTTTCCGCAAGACGGGAGAGTGCCGAGCCTCCCGGATAATCTAATCCGAGCAGTTTGGCGGTTTTATCAAAGGCTTCGCCTGCCGCATCATCAATAGATTCGCCAATCACCTCATATTTTCCCACGGCTTCCACCCGCACTAATTGGGTATGACCACCCGATACCAATAATGCCACGAAAGGAAAGTGCGGTCGATTTTCATCAAGCATTGGGGCAAGTAAATGTCCTTCCATATGATGAACCCCAATCGCCGGTACATTCCACGCATAAGCAAGGGAACGGGCAATGGTTGCCCCCACCAATAATGCCCCGACAAGCCCCGGGCCGCCGGTATAAGCTACGCCGTCAATATCTTCTGCGCTGAGTTTTGCTTCTGCCAATGCCGCCTGAATTAAGGGCGCAGTTTTGCGAATATGATCGCGTGAGGCTAGTTCCGGCACGACACCGCCGTAATCGGCGTGTAAGGCAATTTGGGTGTAAAGTTGGTTCGCTACCAAGCCTTTTTCTTCATCATAAATTGCGACCCCTGTTTCATCACAGGAGGTTTCAATGCCTAAGATTTTCATTGATTTTCTTAATGTTATTTGCAAAATGAGGCGTGATTTTACCCTGTTTAAGCGGTTTTCACCAGTTGAAAGCATAAATATTCGGGCGATCCCCATTCTTCCCTTTGCTTTTATCCTAAAAGTAGATTAGAATTGCGACCTTTATTAAATCTGCCGTCTTTTGGGGCGGCAGTAAAATTTTAAATTGCAATTAAATTAAACTCATTGAGGTGATTGGCTTATGCCTGTAATTAAAGTACGTGAAAACGAATCATTTGACGTAGCTTTACGTCGTTTCAAACGCTCTTGCGAAAAAGCCGGTATTTTGGCAGAGGTTCGCGCTCGTGAATTCTATGAAAAACCAACTACAATTCGTAAACGTGAAAAAGCAACCCTTGCAAAACGTCACGCTAAACGCAACGCTCGCGAAAATGCGCGCAACACCCGTTTATACTAATTTGTAGTATTTTCAAACTCGAGTTGACACAAACCGTGATTCCTTTGGTATCACGGTTTTGTTGCTTTAAAATTTACGCAAAAATGACCGCACTTTCACATCACATTTAAGGAGGCAACACAATGAAAGGCTCAATTCCTCGCCCGTTTATTGATGATTTGCTGACAAAATCCAACATTGTTGATGTGGTAAATTCCCGCGTAAAACTCAAAAAAGCCGGTCGGGATTATCAAGCCTGCTGCCCTTTCCATCACGAAAAAACACCTTCTTTCACGGTAAGTGAAAAAAAACAGTTTTACCATTGCTTTGGCTGTGGTGCGCACGGCAATGCCATTTCTTTTCTGATGGACTATGACAAACTTGAATTTGTTGAAGCGATTGAAGAACTCGCTGCAATGGCGGGCTTGGAAGTACCCTATGAAAAACGGGCTAACAGCAATGGAAAACCGCAAGCAAGCTACCAAACAAAGCGTAATTTATACGAGTTGATGCAAGCCATTGCGTCTTTTTATCAAACTCAACTTCCTTTGAGTGTTCCTGCGCAAAGTTATCTGCAACAACGTGGGCTTTCGTCGGAGATTATTACCCGCTTTCAAATTGGTTTTGTACCCAATACGCCGGATACGGTGTTACGCAAATTTGGTGTGAATCGGGAAGAACAACAAAAATTGTTTGATCTCGGTATGCTTTCCCGTAATGAACGTGGAAATATTTATGATAAATTCCGCCATCGCATTATGTTCCCTATTCGGGATAAACGTGGGCGGACTGTGGCTTTTGGCGGACGGGTATTGGGGGATGAAAAACCCAAATATTTAAACTCACCGGAAACCATCACTTACCACAAGGGAAGCGAACTTTACGGTTTATATGAAGCCTTGCAGGCAAATGATGAACCGACAAAATTGCTTGTGGTTGAAGGCTATATGGATGTGGTGGCATTGGCGCAATTTGGCGTGGATTATGCTGTTGCCTCCCTTGGCACTTCTACCACTTCGGAACAAATTCAACTGCTTTTTCGCTCAACCGAACAAGTTATTTGTTGTTACGATGGGGATCGTGCAGGACGTGATGCAGCGTGGCGGGCTTTGGAAAATGCCTTGCCTTATTTGGAAGACGGACGGCAAATTAAATTTATTTTCCTGCCTGACGGCGAAGACCCCGATACTTATATTCGCCAATATGGCAAAGAAAAATTTGAAGAATATATTGAAAGCGCGCAATCATTAACCGAATTTTTATTCGCTCATTTAAGTCCGCAAGTGGATTTTTCAACAAAAGAAGGGCGGGGAAAATTGGTTGCACTTGCCGCACCGTTAATTCGCCAAATTCCGGGGAATGCTTTACGGTTATCGCTACGCAATACCTTGGCGCAAAAATTGGGGATTTTTGATGAATCGCAACTGGAAAGTTTAATTCCAAAACAAGCCGAAAATAAAACCGCCACAGGCATAGATGCGCAACCGAAAATGAAACAAACGCCAATGCGTGTGGTGATTTCTTTGCTATTGCAAAATACGCATTTAGTAAATCGCATTACAGAAGCCGGTTTAATGGCATTACGGGCAGAAGCGGGTTACGATTTATTGGAAAAACTGACCGCACTTTGTCGTGAACGGAAAGGCATTACCACCGGACAAATTTTGGAATATTTCCGTGATACGGAATACAGTCGCCCCCTTGAAATTTTGGCAACTTGGGAGCATTTACTGAGCGACGCCGAGATCATCAATGCTTTTTCACAAAATTATCGCCGTTTAAATATTCAAGCCATTGAACGTGATATTGAAATGCTTATTGCGAAAGAACGATCGGCAGGATTAACCGAGCAGGAAAGGCAGGTGCTTGTCACGCTGATTACCAGCAAAGAAGCACAGAAAAAACAGTTAGTTAATCCTCAATAACAATGATAGAATCTTTCGTTCAAGCGAAAATTCATCCTGACAAAATTAACGCGACACGGATATAAAAAATGGAACAAAATCAACAATCTACCGCAGAACAATATTCGGAACAAATTGAACAACTGATGGAATTGGGACGGACGCAAGGATACCTCACCTATGCCGAAATCAATGACTTACTTCCTGAAGATGTGATTGATCCCGAATATTACGACAAACTACTGCAAACATTGCAAAATGATGCGGGCATCCCGGTGTTGGATGAAGCACCGGAAAGCGATGATATGATGTTAAACGAGACCATTCCGGATGAAGATGCGGTGGAAGAAGCCACACAAATTCTTTCTAATGTAGAATCCGAAATTGGTCGCACAACCGACCCCGTGCGTATGTATATGCGTGAAATGGGGACGGTTGATTTGCTTACCCGTGAAGATGAAATCAGCATTGCCAAACGTATCGAAGAAGGGATTGATGAAGTGCAAACCTCCATCGCCGCCTATCCGGAAGCATTAAGTGACTTAATTGCACAATATGAAAGGGTGGAAGAAGGCAATGTTCGTCTGGCAGACCTTATCACCGGTTTTGTTGATCCTAATGCGGTTTCGGAAGAAGCAACGGAATTATCCGATGATTTTGATGAAGATGAAGAAAATATTGATTCCAATGTGGGTGATGTACCTGAAAGTGAAGAAGAGGAAGAAGACAGTGAATCGACTTCCGATAGCAATGATTCCGATAACAGTATTGATCCTGAAGTTGCGCGTGAGAAGTTCACGCAACTAAAAGTGCAACATAGCAAAACACTTGCCGTGATTGAAAAACACGGTCGTGATCATAAAAAAGCACAAGAGCAAATTGCCCTGCTTGCCGACATTTTCAAACAATTCCGTCTTGTTCCAAAACAATTCGATGTACTTGTGTTATCAATGAAAAATATGATGAAACGTGTGCGTGGCGAAGAGCGTCAATTACAAAAAGTATTAATTGATATTGCCGGTATGCCGAAGGATGAATTTGAAGTGTTAATAACCAAGTACGGTAGTAACGATGCGTGGTTGAATAAAGCTCTCAAATCCAGTAAACCTTGGGCAAAACGCTTGCCAAAATATGAAGATCGTATTCGTCAAGCCATTGCAAATTTAGTGACCTTTGAGCAACATTCAAAGCTCACCGTCCAACAAATGCGTACCATCTGTGATGCCGTCGCACGAGGTGAGCAAAAATCACGCCGTGCGAAAAAAGAAATGGTGGAAGCCAACTTACGTTTGGTTATTTCCATTGCCAAAAAATACACCAACCGAGGTTTACAATTCTTGGATTTAATTCAAGAAGGAAATATCGGTTTGATGAAAGCGGTGGATAAATTTGAATATCGCCGTGGTTATAAGTTCTCAACTTATGCAACTTGGTGGATTCGTCAAGCCATTACACGTTCTATTGCAGACCAAGCCCGCACGATTCGTATTCCGGTTCATATGATTGAGACCATCAATAAATTGAACCGTATTTCCCGTCAAATGCTGCAAGAAATGGGGCGTGAAGCAACACCGGAAGAATTGGCAGAGCGAATGGGAATGCCGGAAGATAAAATTCGCAAAGTGTTAAAAATTGCGAAAGAACCAATTTCGATGGAAACCCCAATCGGTGATGACGATGATTCCCATTTAGGCGATTTTATTGAAGATAATACCCTTGAATTGCCACTGGATTCTGCAACGGCACAAAGCCTTAAAGCCGCAACGCACGAAGTGTTGGAAGGCTTAACTCCGCGTGAGGCAAAAGTGTTGCGTATGCGTTTTGGGATTGATATGAATACGGATCACACCCTTGAAGAAGTGGGTAAACAATTTGATGTAACCCGTGAACGTATCCGTCAAATTGAAGCCAAAGCCCTTCGCAAACTTCGCCATCCAAGTCGTTCTGAAACATTACGTAGTTTCTTAGATGACTAGCTCAAAATAGACGTAAAAAAGGATAACCAAAAAGTTATCCTTTTCTTTTATCAATTCAAAACTACGTGAAAATTGACCGCACTTTTATCTCAATTTATCGCCATTTGCCCTAATCTTTTCCTTAAATCATCCGCCGTTTGGCAGGTTTTGATTTTTTCAAAGACTGTATTGGCTTCATCATATTCCTTATTTAAATAACGTAGCCATTGCTTAATGCGTGCAACGTGGTAAAAACCGGAATCGTGAAAATTCTCCATTTCGGCATACTTTTGTAAAATTTTCTGAACCTCAACCCACGGCATTTTGGGGGCATTTGTTTTTAAAACATTGCTTAAATTTGGAATATTTAACGCACCACGCCCCACCATTAAGTCTTGGCAACCGGTTTCTGCAAGGCAACGTTGTCCATCCTGCCAATGCCAAATTTCTCCATTGGCGATAACGGGGATTGATAAACGCTTACGCACTTCACCAATTTTTGCCCAATTAATGCGATCTGCACGATAACCATCCGTTTTAGTTCGCCCGTGAATAGTGATTTCCGTTGCTCCGCCTTGCACTACGGCATCGGCAATTTCAAAGGCTTGAGAAATATCGTCCCAACCTAACCGTACTTTGACACTCACCGGCAAATGGCAAGGCACTGCTTGGCGTAAAACCTGTGTTGCACGATAAATTAACTCGGGTTGTTTAAGCAATGCCGCTCCACCATTGCTTCCATTTACGGTTTTAGACGGACAACCGCAATTTAAGTCAATACCTTGCGAACCCAATTCAATTGCCCGTATTGCGTTCTCGGCTAAATAATTCGGATGTTGTCCGAGTAATTGCACCCGTACAGGTGTGCCGGAGGGGGTAAAGCCCCGATTTTTCAATTCAGGGCATAAACGATAAAACACTTTTTCAGGAAGAAGTTGATCAACGACACGGACAAATTCCGTAATACATAAATCGTAGTCGTTCACTTCAGTGAGGAGTTGACGTACAAAGGGATCTAATACGCCCTGCATTGGTGCAAGAAGAACACGCACAGGCTATTTCCAGCCTTTTGCTTTACAAATTAAATCGTAAGCCGCTTGAATTTGTTGTGCTTTTTCTTTTGCCATTTCCATCATTTCCGGCGGTAATCCTTTTGCCACCAGTTTATCCGGATGATGTTCGTTCATTAAACGGCGATAAGCACGTTTTACCGTGTTACGATCGTCCGATTCATTCACGCCCAATACTTTGTAAGCATCACTTAATGTTGGACCTGAAGATTGTTGATACGCACCACTTTGTTGATATTCATAGCCACCACGCTGTTGATACGCCCCTTGTTGATACTGGCGATAGAATCCGCCTTGGGTGAAGGTGCGTGCTGCCATTTCCATTGCGAGCATTTGTTCAAATTGCAAACGTGATAAGCCCAATTCTTCGGCAATTACATAAAGAACGTCTTTTTCACCTTCGTGCAGTTGGGAATCGGAGAAAGCGGCTTGCACTTGTACGTGTAAAAACATCCGCAATAAATCTGCCCGTTGTCCACATCCAATACGGAATTCACGAATGACTTGGCGAATAGGGAAATCAGGCTCTTTACCACGGCGAAAAGCATCTTGCGCCAGTTTGCGTCCGTTATCATCTAATTTCATTTGCGCCATTAATTGGCTGGCAAGTTGAATATCTTCTTCCGTAACACGGCCTTTGGCTTTGCTCAAATGCCCAAGTACGGCAAACGTGGTTTGCATAAATAAATCTTGGCGCGTGGTTTTACGTTTAAAGAAACTGGAATTGACTGCACCAAGTTCGTACAACTTTTTATCGGCAATTGAACCTAAAATCAGCCCGACAATCGCACCAAAAAAGCCTGCCATTTTCCAGCCGATAAACACACCTAAAATTTTTCCAATAAAATTCATTCTTTCCCCTGTTCATTCAAAGTGCGGTTATTTTTTTGTTTATTTTTATCCTCAAACAAGGACCTTTCCCCTAAATGGTGATAAAGCTTTATTTATCAAGGTTTATACGCCAAATTCTGCACGATAGGCACGCATTTCCGACAAATAGTTGCAATATCGCGGATCTTGTTCAATAAATTGCATTAAATCATCTAAATCAATAATTGATAGCACACGACATTGATAATCACGCTCTACTTCTTGAATGGCGGAATGTTCGCCTTTGCCACGTTCTTTTCGGTTCAAGGCAATGAGTACGGCAGCAAGTTCGGCATTATTGGCGTTAATTAATGCCATTGACTCACGAATTGCCGTGCCGGCAGTGATGACATCATCCACCAATAACACCTTGCCTTGTAACGGACTGCCGATGAGATTTCCGCCTTCGCCGTGATCTTTTGCTTCTTTGCGATTAAAGCAAACCGGTTTATCAATGTTATAGCGGTTAAACAAAGCAATAGACACCGTAGTACCAATGGGAATGCCTTTATAAGCAGGGCCAAAAACAACATCAAAATCGACCGCACTTGCTTGGATCGCTGCCGCATAAAATTCACCCAAACGTGCTAAATCTGCCCCGGTGTTAAATAAACCGGCATTGAAAAAATACGGACTTTTACGCCCTGATTTCAAGGTAAATTCACCAAATTTTAATACATTACGGCTTAAGGCAAATTCAATAAAATCACGTTTATACTGTTCCATTGTTGTTCCTTATAAGCCTAGTGCTTCACGTTGTGCAGCAAAAATTTGATGACAACCCTGTTTAGCTAAATCCAGTAATGTTAATAATTCTTCGTGGCTGAATGGTTCGCCTTCTGCCGTGCCTTGCACTTCAATCATTCTTCCGTCTTCCATCATCACCACATTCATATCCGTTTCCGCGGCAGAATCTTCTACATATTCCAAATCACAAACCGCTTCACCTTCTACAATGCCAACAGAAATAGCTGACACTAAACCTTTAATCGGATTTGTTTTTAATGTGCCGTTTTCAATTAAACCATTAATTGCATCACACAAGGCAACCGCCGCCCCGGTAATGGAGGCCGTACGCGTGCCGCCATCTGCCTGAATTACATCGCAATCAAGGGTGATCGCGCGTTCACCAAGGGCTTTTAGATCGACCATTGCACGTAACGAACGAGCAATTAAACGTTGGATTTCCATCGTGCGTCCACCCTGTTTCCCCTTTGCCGCTTCACGTTGCATACGGCTGTGGGTTGAACGTGGCAACATACCGTATTCCGCCGTTACCCAACCTTGATTTTGCCCCTTCAAAAAACGAGGCACGCTTTCTTCCACAGTTGCGGTACAAAGCACTTTGGTATCGCCAAACTCAACCAAAACCGAACCTTCGGCGTGTTTGGTGTAATGACGGGTAATTTTAATTTGGCGGGGTTGATGATTTTCTCGATTATTCGGACGCATAAAAATTCCTTGATATGTAAATAAAAAAGCGCACTATTCTAGCACGCTTTTGTTTTTGCTTAGGAATGAGATTGCTCAAAATCACGAATTTTATTGAAAGTTTCACTCAAATCCGCCGCAAAATTAATCTTCTGAATTTCTGGTGCCGAATTTGATTTCACCAACATTCTGAGCGGTTGGAATTGCATATTACAGAGGTAAAGTTGCTGATGAGGCAGCATATGTTGCACAAATCTTGTCAAAGCGTGAATTCCCCCCGTATCCAGTACCGTCACCGCATCGCACTGCAGTACAATGTGCTTGATTTCGTGATCCGTATATACGGTTTTATCGTGAAGATCCGAAAATAATTTATCCGCTGCCGCAAAAAATAATGGCCCACTGATACGGTAAACCAGTACATCATCCAAATCTTCCGGAGCGTTATGCTCAATAGCTTTTGTCATTTCTGCAATAGTGCGGATAAATAAAAGGCTCGCCAGCAATACACCGATACTAATGGCAATCACCATATCAAATAAGACGGTCAAAATCAGACAGGTGATCAATACCGCCATTTCATTTTTACCGGAACGGCGTGCCAAATGAATAATTTCATTCACACTTGCCATATTCCACGCCACCACTAAAAGCAATGCAGCCATTGAAGAAAGCGGTAAATAAGAAAGGGCTTGTGCAAATAAAAGCAAGGAAAATAACACTAAAAGCGCGTGAACCACACTGGCAATGGGCGAAACCGCACCGGATTTTACATTGGCTGCCGAGCGGGCAATTGCTGCCGTTGCGGTAATACCACCAAAAAATGGAGAGACAAGATTGCCAAGACCTTGTGCGAGCAATTCATTATTGGAATGATGTTTGGTGTCTGTCATATTATCAAGCACCACCGCACACAATAAGGACTCAATCGCCCCCAAGACCGCCATTGAAAACGCCGCAGGTAATAAGGCTTGTAGGCCATTAAAATCCCATTGAATAAGTTCGCCCTGTGCATTTGGAATATTCCAAGGCAAGACAAAATCCGGCAATACATTTGGAATACCTTGTCCTATCGAACCATCGGGCAATGTATATTGAAACGCAGAACCGATCGTTGCTACCTCAAAATCAAAATACTGTAACGCTAAAGCAAGGATTGTACCGATAATCACCGCCGGTAAATGTCCCGGGATCGATAGGCGTAATTTATGCCATTGGGTGAGTACCAATAATGTCACCACGCCAACGGCGGTATCCGCCCAGTTTATGGTGGGAAGTGCGGTCAAAATTGCGTGAATTTTTTCCAGATAATGCGCCGGCATTTTTTCAATACTCAGCCCGAGGAAATCTTTAATTTGTAACGTACCGATTGTGATGCCAATTCCACAGGTAAAACCTAAGGTTACGGGCAAAGGAATATATTCAATTAATCGTCCAAGTCGGAACAATGCCATTAGAATTAAAATCACACCGGCAAGCAAGGTTGCCATTAGCAAACCGCTCAACCCAAATTGTTGCGTGACCGGATATAAAATCACCACAAAAGCAGCGGTAGGCCCTGAAATATTAAAACGGGAACCGCCGGTGATTGTGATCACAATGCCTGCGATAATCGCCGTATAAAGCCCGTGTTGTGGTGCAACACCGCTGGCAATTGCCAATGCCATTGAAAGCGGAATGGCAATCACACCAACAGTTAAACCGGCGATAATGTCACGAATTAATGATTTTTTCGTATAACCGGCACGGAAAGCATCTTTCAATGCGCTGAATGGTTTTACGGCTAAAAACACATTTTTAGAAAATAAAGATTTAATGTGCATAAAAAAACGCCAAAAAGTGGATAAAGTGCGGTTATTTTAGCGAAAGTTTAAAAAGATTTTAATGTTCTAACGCAAAAAACTTGACTAAACCAAGACAAATCTTTATAGTTCGCACCACCTCAACACGGTGAGATGTCCGAGTGGTTGAAGGAGCACGCCTGGAAAGCGTGTATGTGCGAAAGTGCATCGGGGGTTCGAATCCCCCTCTCACCGCCACGCAGCTTGTCAAATAACGTCTTTCTGTCAAAAAACAACGTAAAAACAACACTTTAACAGTTTTCTATTTGTTGTTTTCGTTCGCTATTGTTTGTCTTTGTTGTCGTTTTTAACTCCCTATTTAACTCCCTAGCAATTTGGGCTTACTTTTTAGGGAGTTAAAACGGCTAATGTTTAACCATAACAAAGGCTTTCATTATGAAATTAATTAAACCTCTCACCGATTCCACTATTCAATCTCTCAAATTCAAAGATAAAGAATTTAGAAAATATGACGGCAAAGAATCAGGGCTTTTTATCCGTGTAATGCCGAGTAAAAGGAAAACATTTTATTTTGAATATAGATTTGCGAGAAAGGTAAAAAAAATCAAGCTTGGTGATTATCCTACCCTTTCTCTTACCAATGCGCGCGATATAGCTCGGGAATATAGGGGGCTTGTTTTTCGTAATATTGATCCGCTTGCATACCGTGAATCTTTGCTAAATCCGGTAGAAGAAAAGAAAATCACCTTTGCTGAAATGGCAATGAAATGGCGTGATAAACGATTAAAATTGGGGAAACTCAAGGCGCAAACCGTAAATGAGGCATTCCGCCGCGTAGAATTACATTTATTTCCTAAAATCGCCAGTTTGCCGATTGATGAGGCAAATTATGAAACCTTTGCCCCCGCACTTTCACCACTGAAAAACTCCAATACGCTTTATAAGATCAATATTGCTATCAATCAGATCTTTAGAATGGCAGAGGATGAAAATTTAATCGCAAAAAATCCTTTTAGAAAAATTCACGATGAATTTACTTATGTGGAGACGAAGAATCATCCAACCATACCCCCCGAAGAATTGCCGCATTTGTTCAAGGTTTTACAAAATTCAGATATTAAAAAACCGACCGTGCTTTTAATCGAATGGCAGTTATTGAGCATTTTGAGAAGTTCAGAGGCGGTGACGATTGAATGGGCTGATATTGATTGGGAAGCAAAAGCCTTACATATTCCGGCAGAGCGAATGAAAGGCGGTAAGCGTGCGCATAGTGTTCCGCTTTCCTCTCAAGCCTTGAATGTGTTAGAGCAAATGCGCCGTTATACGGGCAACCGTAAATATGTGTTTTGTAGCCGTGTTGCACCTTATAATCGCCCTATGAATAGCGGGGCTGCTAATGTGGCATTGAAACGAATAGGATTTAAAGATTTATTGGTTGCTCACGGTTTACGAAGTATTGCCAGCACTTATTTACACGAATTGGATCGCTTTTCTTCAGAATCAATAGAGCTATGCCTTTCTCACGAGAATAGAGGAAAAGTTCGCAAGGCGTATGATAAATCTAAAAAATGGAAATCAAGACAAGCCATTATGCAATGTTGGGGCGATTATGTAGAACAATGTAAATTAGAGGCGATGAAAGCCTAAACTATCATGGGGCGGAGCATTCCGCCCTTTATTCTTCCTCGCACTCGTCTTCATCCTCGCATTCTTCATCATAGTACGACTCAACATAGTGTTCTTGATGTTGTTTATTCTTTGCCTGTTGTTCTTCCTTTTTGTCTTTATAATGCTTAACGACTTTATAGACAACATAGGCGGCCACCGCCTTTTTAATTATGCCACTACTTTTTTTCTTTTGTTCTGCTATTGCCGGATTAATAACACCCCATGCAAACACACCGACAAGCGCATAAGTTAGCCCACTTTTAAACATTGATAAACCCTTGTCATTACTGGTTTTTCGTGAGTTCATTATATCAAAAATGCAATCCTCCCAATACTAAAAAGCCTAATTTATCCCGAATTTCCCTCAAAAAATCCACGTATGAAAAATCGCAACCCTCGCACGCCTGCGCGCTTTTACTTGAGGGCTCATTTCAAACGCAATTCTCAAAAGCTATAAAGCCTTATCTAAACTGGCTTTAAAAGGTTTTTCCAGCTCAACTCTTTTAACGCAAATCAACGCAAAAAAACGCAAAATTTAGGCGTAAAAATGCCAGTCTAGCCCAATTTTTAACACACAAAATCGGACAGTACGCCACATTGATAAAAAGTGCGATCGAATTTGTTCTTAATTTTTCCCCGATTTTGTGAAATACCTCATCACAATTGCCACTTAATGCACATTATGGCGTATTTATCTATGATGAAAACCGTTCCATAGCGTAATGCTCGGACACACACCACACTAAATTTTTTTAGGTGAAAAATGCAACAAGGCAATCAAGCAAAAAACGAGCTAACCGCACTTGCACGTTTAATAAGATATACAAAGCACTACAACATAGGGAAAATGATGACGGACAACACACAAAATGAACGTTTTTTAAGAGTGGATGACGTGATAAAGCTCACCGGGCTTTCACGCTCCACCATTTACGACAAAGCACGGATAGGGAAATTTCCCGAAGCCGTAAATCTAGGCGGCAATGCAAAAGCCTGGCTAGAAAGTGAAGTAAGAAACTGGATGAATGAACGCATTCAACAACGCAACAACAAAACAAAATAGGAAGGTAACAGATGATCAAACTTACCCTACAACATCCCGAAAAACAGGCAAAATTGACCGAACTTTTGAACAAGTTCAATGAAAAGAAAGCGATATTAATCGCCCGTTCTGATGAACTCGGTAAACTTGAGCAAAAGCAAGTCAAAAACACCGCCACCCTTTCAGCCGTTCGCCACGAATTTGAAACGGAAATTGCCAAAATCAAGGCGAAATTTGAGACAGAAAGCGAACTCACCCTTGATGATTACAGCACCACGCAAAAATTAAAAGCGGAATTAAAATCAAGGGTGGATTTCTTCACCGCCCTGAATGAAGACTTAGAACAAAAACTTTACGACAAGCGCGAAGAAGTTTACACCGCCAAACAAGATTTTCTCACCTTCCGCAAGCAGATTTACCGATTCACCGCCGAAGCCTTGATTGATGAATTTATGGCCCGGAATAAGGCGAAAATCGCGCTATTTAAGGGCTTATTTGTTCAATCCGGTGAATATAACCCGCAAACGGGAAGAAGCACCCACGATGAATTTAATAACTTCATTATCAAAAAATTCAATGTGGAATTCACCACGCCGGAAGAATTAAAACTCCCACCGCTGGAACTGGCTACCGACTGGAAGCCGAAAACCCCAACGCAAAAGCACGTTGAGCGTTTTCAAGCGCAAGAAGAAAAAGGCTTAAAACGTTTATTAACTGAAATGTAAGGATGACAAGATGCAAAAACTCACTCAAGAAAAATTTACTGCCTACAAAAACGAATTTGAAGGCGTAGAAATGCAAGAATACAGCCATTTCAACGACCACGCCAAAGTAGAAAAAATCGTAAAACAAGGCATTAAAAACCACGCTTTTTTAGGCTTAATCACCACAAAATTTGTTACCGATTCACCGAATAAAGCCCACGAACTCTCGTTACCGATTGTCGGCAATACCGACACCGAAAAACACGCACGCGAGCCACTAAATTTTGTACAAGGTGCAACGCCTTTTAATTGTGAGCAAATTAATTTAGATGTTCGCCTACCGCATAGCGATTTGGATTTGTTCGCTGATATTGATTTTGAAAAAGAACTCAATGCACGGCTAGGCAGTGAATTGGCGCAGAATCTTGCTATGGTTGGCTTTCACGGCACACACCGCGCAGAAGACTCCGCCCCTGAAACCAACCCACTAGGCGAAGATGTAGCAAAAGGTTGGCATACACAGTTAAAAGAAAAAGCGCAAGTGATTCACGCCGGTGAATTAAGCGGACAAACTACCGCCCAACTTATTAAAAAGGCTCTTGAAAAATTGCCGGCAAAACTCCGTGAAAGTGGCGATTTAATCGCAATTTGTGGACGAAATGTTTTAGACGGTGCATTTATTCAACTTGAACCGAAACAACTCAATGCACAAAATGGCGTGCTATTAACGGCACAAAATCTCATAGGCGGCTTACGTGCTATTAACGTTCCCTTTTTTCCGGCAGATAGCATTTTGATCACCTCACTTTCCAATCTTGCCATCTACCTAAAACAAAACACCGCGCGCCTATTCTTCAAACAAGAACCGCGCGAAGACAGTTTGAAAATTTACTTTTCGGTACGGTTTGATTACTTGCTCGAAAATTACCGCCACGCCGTTTTAATTGATAACATTGAAGGGCAAGCATAATGGCAGAAAAAACCATTGAAGCGCACGCGGCAGATTTACACCAAGCCACAAGCCTTTTTTTGAATTACAGCGTGCAGCATTTAATCGCACAAGGCACCATTCAACCAAGTGAAAAAAATGCACTTATGCGCGAGTATTCAAAAATTATGGCAGAGAAAATGCGCGAATTTGACCGCACTTTTTGCAAATCATCCGCCCCTTCAAGCATTTTTAGTTATTAATCCAACGCCCCGAAAGGGGCTTTTTTATCTTCATTAAATGCTTTAAAAAACTTTTTAAAGTGCTATTATTTAATCCGAATTTATTGACAAGGAGCGAATAATGGCAATACACCAAATTTTGACACAACAAGCGGCAAGCATTACCGATTTAAAACGCGATCCTATGGGCATTGCGCAGGCGAGTGAACAGGGCGCTATCGCTATTTTGAACCGAAATCAACCGGCTTTTTATTGCGTGACTCCCGCACTGTTTGAATATTTTCAAGAATTGGCGGAAGATGCAGAGCTAGGCAGAATTGCACAAGAACGTATGAAAGAGGGAGAATTTATTGCGGTGAACCTTAATGATTTATAGCCTGAAATTCCACGAAAAAGCGTTAAAAGAATGGCAGAAATTGGGCGAGCCGGTAAAAAGCCAATTTAAGAAGAAATTGCACGAACGGTTAGAAAATCCCCATGTGCAAGCGGACAAATTACGCGGATTTTCACCCGCACTTTATAAAATCAAACTACGCACGGCGGGTTATCGTCTTGTTTATGAAGTGCGAGACAATGAAATCACCGTTTTTGTATTATCCGTAGGCAAGCGAGACCGCCTACAAGCCTATGAAAACGCACGCCATAGACAATACCAATAAATCCCATTTAAAGCCCTATTAATGGGCTTTCTTTTTATTTAAGGATTCAAAAATGACAAAAAACAAACCTACTTTACCGCCGAGAAAATGGTATAGCTTGCAACAGGCGGCAGATAAATTAAGTCAAATATTTAATCAACCCGTAACAAGCGGCGATTTATTACATTATGCTAATCAAGGATTAATAGAACTTTCTGTAAGAATTGATTTTGAAAAAATAGATGATGATTTTTTTAAAATCAATATCCATAATTCAAATTTAGAGAAAGTGCTTGATGACATTTATGATTTAGATGTACATTGCTGGCAAGGATATATAGGGAAAACAAATTTTATAAAAACTGATCGATTTAAAGCTATTTTAAATGATACATTTAATTTTGAAGACGTATTCAATAAAATGCAATCTGAATCAATGAAATCAGAAATGGGCTTAGTCGATTCAGATGTTTTTTTAGCTAAAATAAATAATGAAACAATCCCAGTTTACGATGGCTTTGTCAACGATGATTTCTATATGGGAGTAAGAACAAATATAGAAAAATTAAATGGTTTTTTTGCTATTGAATTTAATGACTTTGAAGAAATATTGATTGATGAAAACAATCCTGAAATAAACCTTAAAGAAATAACATTTAGAGCCTCAAGAAATGACAATATCAACAATGGTTTTGGTTTTTCAATTGATGGAATGAATAGTAGAGACAAACAAATTATAGAGTTAAACAAAGATTCTATTTTTATTGTTCCGGAAGAATTAGAACTATTTGCTAATGGCGGAAAACCATTAAGAAACTTAAATAGTTTTGAAAACTTTATCGAGGAATGGAAAAACCCAACAAGAACAATGAAACCCGAGACAGTGGTAAAAGAAAACGTGCTTGTAGAAACAGAAACGCTAAAAATATTTGAACTGAAAACTATCCCTTATTTCAATCAAATTGACGCTCAAAATGAAGAATTTAATTCAACTCAAACCGAAAAGAGCAAAGGAGGCAGACCGAGCATAAAATACAAAGATCAAATCATTGAACTTGCTCAAAAAATTTTTAAAGCTTATCCACACCATAATAGAGAAAGAATTTCCGATGCCATTTTAGAGCTTATCAATAATCAAAACTATTTTAATGATCTAAACTTTACAATAACACCGGAAACAACAAAAAAAATTTTAAGAGAAAATGAAATAGGAAAACCACGAGGAGAATCAAGCAAAATCAAGGCACTTGCTCAATTCAAGTAAAAACCGCTCAATGATCTAAACCTAGTTTTAAACATTTAAAACTAGGTTTTTTCATATTTAATAAATTTATCCTTCCTTACCATTCCTCCCCGACAAACAAGACAAAAAAGCACGTTATTTGACAACACCAACAACCAGAGGGGAACGTATGGAAAAAAACACCGATTCACAACAACGCTATTATTCAACCGCCACGCTTTGCAAAATGCTTGATGTATCGCGTAGCTGGATATGGGAGCAAGTCAACGCGGGGAAATTCCCTAAGCCAGTGAAATTTGGACGGCTTGCCCGTTATCCGGTGGAAGCCGTGGAGCGTTATTTAGCCCAGCAAAACCACACCGCAGAAAACCAACACGCAAACTAAGGGGGTAAGATGAGCGGATTAACCATTTATTGCCCGTTTTGCGGGCATAAAGCAGGCATTCGAACAAGTGGCAAACTTTCTTTACTGGTTACCAGTGCGCGCCTTTACTGCCCACAATGCAACCAATTACAAGCGGAATTTATCGGGCAAATCACCAACATTCGTCGCGCTGTTTTTGTAGATTGTCCGGAGGCGAGCAACTGGGAGAAAAGCGAAAAAGAACTGTTGAAAGAAGCGGGGATAAAACCTATGACCAACGAAGAACGCTTAGCACGGCTTAAAGAATCCGGCAACGCACAAGGAAAGCTCAATTTCTAATCGAGCCGCCAAAACGCAGCCAAAAGAAAAGCCCCCGACCTGAACGGAGGCTTGACACTCAAAATCAACCATAAAACATAAAATAAGGATTCATTTATGAGAAATGAACGGGCGTATTATAGCCAAAAATCAAGCACTTTTCATCAAACGCACAAAAAAAGCCATATTTTGTCAAATTCAGCCTTGACAACTAAAACGAAATTAAACTATATTAAATCCGCTTTAGCAAAATCTGAAGCCGGCCGTGAGAAGCTGAATTTACAAATGGCGAACCCTAGCACGCCAGTTTTTACCCGTGCTTTTTTTGTTCGTAGCGTTCGCACACCTATCCAAAATAATCTTTCTTTTGATAGACTATTCCCAATGGTAGCGCGTAATGGGCAACCGCTTGCGGTTGGCTGCTTTCCATTTGTAGCAGTTTCTCACCCCGTTACGCGCTACCGCCCGATCGTGAGAAATCTAGCGGTAGTTCCCAAAAATTTACAAATGGAAACCGCAGAAATGATCTACAAATTTCTATGCGTCAATCGCACGCACCCGCACTTTAATTTGTGCGTTCAAACTATTCAAGCCAACAACGAAACTAACGCGCGCCTAAGCCTTAGCGCCGATTTTCAATGCCTTTCACTTATCGTCAAAATCAACCCGAAATTTGACCGCACTTTTCATCAACCGCACAAAAAAAGCCGTTTTTTGTCAAATTCAGCCTTGACAGTTAAAACGAAATTAAACTATATTAAATTCGCTTTAGCAAAATCTAAAGTACGAGCCTCGAAACTCGTTTTATTATTACAGGCGAACAGCACGCCAAATCGTGCTTTTTTTGTTCGTAGCGTTTACGCATCTATTCAATATAGCCTATTTTCTGATAGTCTATTCTCAATGGTAGCGCATAACGGGAAAGGTTACGCCCTTTGCCGTTTTCCTGTAATAACGGTTTTCGAGCCCGTTATGTGCTACCGCCCAAGCCTCGAAACTTTAGCGGTAGTTCCTCAAAATTTATTACAGGAAACCGCAGAGATGATCTATTTATTTCTTTGTGCTAACCGCACGCGCCCAACTTATAGCGAAGATGTGCTATTAATCCAAGCCGACAGCGAAGAAAACGCCCGTTTTCAGCTTACAGCAGACCACCGCTATTTACTCACCCTCGCCACTTACGGCAACCACCAATTTAATCAAGCCGAAAGCAAATTAAATCGCCTTGTTCAACGTTTAAAAAGTGCGGTCGATTTTACCGTTCAAGGGGGGATTTATGCCTAACTATGCAGAAATAGAGCGTGAAGTTCAACGCCGCATCAACAACCCAACCCCAGCCGAACAAGTACAAGACAAAATCGAAGCATTTCACGCACAAAACATCAACATAATGACGGAATTTTACCCTGATTTAGTGTTGGCCCTTGATGAATATTATCGCGCGGCAGAAGTGAAGGAAGCCAAACGACAAGGCGGAATGCTTTGCTTACACGAAATAATGAAAAACCATAGTAAAACCGTAGATGAGCAATATAGCCGGTTATTGGCGGATATTCGGTCAATTTTAACAGGGGGTAAAAATGACCATTAAAACGTCTTTGTTACGCTTTCCCAACGGCGCAGAATTGGAATTTTTCGCCGGTGATAGTCACCTGTTTGATAAAGCCTTTGCAGGCTTTGATTTTCCTAAAAGTCAAAAGCGCAATACCGGTGAAAGGCGGGTAAAGCAAAAGCGCAAACAACAGAAAATAGCGCGTAGGCTAAATAGAAATTAGCCGTAAAAATTGACCACACTTTATCTTATCAGCGGGGTGAAATGCCTCGCTTTAACGGATGGAACAATATGCAACAAGAATCAAAATTAACGCTAACAAACCTGAAACGCATTCTTACCGATTATGATGAACGCCTAAGCCGACTTGAAAACGACAAAGCAATCTATAACCCCGATGAAATATGGACAGCGCGCCAAGTGGCAAACTATGCCAAAATTTCATACGGCTATTTAATGCAAAAACTTATCCACGATCCGCACTTTCCGGCAAGCGTAGGCACACCAAAGAAAAACGCCCCGAAAAAATACCGCGCCGGCGATGTGATTGCGTTTTTTAAGCATAGAAATCAAGGTTAGGAGGCATTATGGCAACGAAAAAACAACTACCAAAAGTACCGCACTTTGACGAACAAGGACGCGTAGCCTATGAACATATTTTTGCTTTAATTGGCAATAAAGCGTGGTACGCGTGGGGAAAAGGAAATGGGCTAGAATGGAGCTTATTGCGTGATAAATTAGGCTTAGGCAATGATTATAAACCGATTATTTTAGATGCTGAAAAATTGGCGAATGCAGGCAATTACCAGATTTTAAAAGAAGAGGTTCACGTAGTGACGTTTTGCCGTTTTGGTAACGTGACACAAGCACAAGAAACCGCCTTACTTTTAGCCATAGCCAAACATTCCAAGGCTGAAAAAATCTTTTTTGCCGATAACTTAGGCGAAAATAAGCAGGATTTAAGCGGCTATGTTTTACGCCTAAGAGAAGATGAAACGGCGCGTAATACGGCTGAAATGATGATAGACACCATAGAGCAAGACAACGCCCCACGCAAAACACCTTATGTTGAATATCGAGAAAATGGCAAGATTAAAGGATTACATTATATAACGCCCAAGGTGGATAGAGACACCGGCGAGATCATTCAAGAAAAAGAAACGTGGATTTGCGACAATTTAGCGTTAGTGGGTGAAGGTAAAACCGCAGGCGGTGAATATTATTACCTTTTCCAATGGCAAAACCGAGATGAAAGTACACCGCGCACGGTTGCCATTGCCCGTGAAGATTTTGGCACGGATACCGGCTGGAAAATGTTAAAAGCGCAAGGCTTGAAGATGACACAGGGATCGGGCTTAACTCAAAAGCTCACCGAGCATTTTCACTTTAATGGTAACCATTCGACACAATGGACGATCACCAATGTGACCGGCTGGCTGAATGGAGCATATTTATTGCCAAATGGGAAAATCATTGGCACACCAACAAAACCTATCTATTTCACGGATAAAAGCAGTTCAAGCCTAGGCTATACTACAAGCGGAACCCTTGCCGATTGGCAAAGAGAAATCGCGCAAAATGTGCGGGGCAATGTCTCAATGATGTTAGGCGTAGCCGTTGCCCTTGCCGCACCAATGCTTTCACTTTTGGGGCGGGAATCCTTTGGGGTTCACCTTTTCGCCGAAAGTTCAAAAGGAAAAAGCACAACATTAAACATAGCCAACAGCATTTACGGCAACCCTGACAAAATCAAATTAAGCTGGAGTACCACCGCAACCGGCGTAAAAAATGAAGCCTCCGCAAGAAATGATGGTTTTATTACTCTTGACGAAATCGGGCAAGCCAAAGACGGGAAAAACCTTGAAACGATTGCTTACGATTTATTCAATGAAACGGATAAAATCCGCGGTGAAAAAGAGGGAGGAAACCGACAAATAAAACGCTGGAAAGTGACCGCACTTTCAACCGGTGAAAAGGATTTAGAAACGCAATTAAGGTTACAGGGAGCAAAAGTACACGCAGGACAATTAGTGCGGCTTTTAAATGTTCCCCTCGAGGAAGCGGGCAATTTACACAGCTTTCCGAATAATAAAGCTCACGCCGACCATTTAAACGAAAAAGTGCAAGAATGTTTTTTGGCGTAATTGGGCGTGAATGGATTGCTTTTCTTGCCAACAATGCGGACAGCATCAAAACCGTCTATAAAGCAATCCGGCAAAAATGGTTAGATTTATCTAGCAATATGAGCGGACAAGTTCAACGCGTCGCCGGTGATCGCTTTGCCGTGTTAGAAACCGCTTTGTATTTAGCCAAAGATTTAACCCAATGGACGGAAGAAGAAAGCGCGCAAGCCATTTTGAAAAACTTTCTCAACTGGAAAGAAGAATTTGGCGAAAACAGCCGAGAGGAAAGCGCACTGATTCGAGCCGTAACTGATTGGCTATTAATTAATGAAGCCGCTTTTATTGAATATCCGGCAGGCCCAAACGCCAAAACACCGTTAAAAATTGCGGGCGTTCGTGTACTGGCAGATAAAGCCGCAAAAGAAGAAGAACACTATTTCATTTATCCCAAAATCTTTGATGAAGTGATAGACGGATTCCCCAAAAAAATGGCATTGGGTATTTTATTTACAGCGGGGCTACTCAAAAAACCAAACAAACCGGAACAAGGCTATAATGAGTTTATTTTCAAGATACCTAAAAAGATGATCGGCAAAACGGCGAGAGCCTATAAAATTATGCCGTTTTCAGATGAACCGGAAACCGAAGAAGAAGCCGAGTAAATTTTCAAAAGAGCAAGGTGCAATCCTTGCTTTTTTTACGCCTTGAAAATATTTTTTTGTAGAAAAGATTGATTTTTTATAGGAATAATAGGAATAAACTAATATAAATACTTATAAATCAATATGTTATAAAAATAAAATATTCCTATTTTATGGCTTTTTATTCCTATTTTAGCCCTTTTCATTCCTATTTTGAAAAAATGGCTTTCTCCCGTTCCTAAAAAATTCCTGTTGCGTTCCTATTTTGGAAAACAAAAATAGGAACGTTTTTTAGCACTTAACTATTTAATAAATAAAGAAAAAAATCTTGGCGTTCCTAAATTCCTATAATTCCTATAAAAAATACACTCACAGAAAAAAATTATTTTTATGGCGACCATAATCTAAAATGACAGAAAATGACCGCACTTTATCTCTTTCTTTTTCGTATCCCAAAGGATACAATAAGGCTAATTAATAAGAGAAGAAGCAATGCACGAAATCATTAAAATTGAAATTACCGATACTTTTGCCCGATGGCTTGAAAAACTCAAAGATCCGATTGCTAAAGCAAGCATAGCCCGAAGAATTTACAATGCAAAACGCGGAAATTTTGGCGATTGGAAAGCTCTGGGCGATGGCGTGAATGAAATGCGATTAAGTGTAAGTAAAGGCTACCGCATATACTATGCCCAACAAGGCGAAGTTATTTACATCTTACTAAATGGCGGACACAAAGGCACACAACAAGCCGACATAGAAAAAGCTAAGACACTATGGGCTGAATTAAAAGGCAAGGGGGAATAAATGACTATTAGCCAAGAAATGAGAGAAAAACACGGTATCAGAGAATTTGACGTTGCCGAGTTTTTAATAGATGAAGAAACAATCAGTGCTTATTTAACGGAAGTGCTAAAAGAAGGCGACCAAGGCGAATTTTTACAAGCCTTAGGGGATATTGCCCGCGCCCGAGGGATGACAGAGCTTAGCGAGAAAACAGGATTAGGGCGTGAAAGCCTTTATAAAACCCTTTCCAAAGACGCGAAACCAAGATTTGACACCATTCAAAAGATTTTAGCGGCATTCAATATTGAGCTTGTTCCCACCGTTAAAACCTCATAGCTTTAGGGCGAAAATATCGCCCTTTTCTTTCCTAATATAAAATGAGATTAAGCGAGATTTAAAGATTGACCCTAAAGGCGTTTTTCTTGAAAATATAGAAAAGTAAAGGCAAACAATAGATTTTAACTCCCCAAGATACTCCCCACACAATAAGAAGGAAGTTAAAGAAAGTAGGCATTTCAAGGCTTGACAGTAAAAAGTGATTGTTCCCTCTCGCCAGAACACAATTCACTGATAGTTCACCTACGTTCGCATTCAATAAAAAGTATAGTCGAGTTTTTCTCTTGTTTTCTTATTAGTTTTATACAATTCCCAAATCTAGTATTTATTACATTATCTTTATCTAAAATAAAAAAATGGCATCCTGAAATAAGATTCCGTTTTAACCTAATTCACTTCTTTAATCCGCATTTAATCCGCAATTCTTTTGGCACTTCAAAGAACATATTTTCTTCAAGACCTTGTAATTCTTCCACCTCATTTGCACCAAATTCTTTTAAGCGGGAAATGATGGATTGCACCAATTCTTCCGGTGCTGATGCGCCGGCGGTGATACCAATGGTTTTCACTTTGTCGAACCAATCTGCCTGAATATCTTCAGGGTCATCAAGCAACTGTGATTTTACTCCCATACGGGAGGCTAATTCCGCTAAGCGATTGGAATTGGAGGAATTTTTTGAACCAACCACCAGCACTAAATCCGATAATTTAGCCAATTCACGCACTGCTTCTTGACGGTTTGTTGTGGCATAGCAAATGTCATTTTTATGCGGCCCTTGGATTGACGGATATTTTTCTTTTAATGCGGCAATCGTTTCGGCGGTATCATCTAAGGAAAGTGTGGTTTGTGTCATAAAGGTGAGATCATCCTTTTCTTGCACCGGTAAACGTGCAATATCTTCCACGCTTTCAATTAAATAAATGCCGCCCTCATCGTTGCTATATTGCCCCATTGTGCCTTTTACTTCGGGATGACCTTTATGCCCGATAAGGATGGCTTTTGTGCCTTTTCGGCTGGCGCGTGCCACCTGCATATGTACTTTGGTTACTAAGGGACAAGTGGCATCAAATACTTTGAGTTGGCGATCTTTCGCTTCTTGGCGTACTGCTTGAGAAACACCGTGTGCGGAGAAAATGACAATCGCTCCGTCCGGTACTTCGCTTAATTCTTCTACAAAAATTGCACCACGCTCACGCAAGCCATTCACGACAAAACGGTTATGCACCACTTCGTGGCGAACATAAATAGGTGCGCCGTGAATTTCCAGTGCAAGTTCTACAATGCTAATGGCACGATCAACGCCGGCACAAAATCCACGGGGATTGGCTAAAATTATCTTCATTTTTGACCGCTCTTTTCTTTTGTTTGAACTTTCTTTTCATTTTTTAATGCATCAAGCGGTAATAAACCCGCGCCGATACAAATGACAATATCCGCCACATTGAAAACCGGATAATGATAAATATCCCAGTAAAAATCGAAGAAATCCACCACGAATCCGTTATAAGCACGATCTACCATATTGGCGAGCGCACCGCCGATAATGAGGGCGTAAGCTGCATTTTGCATTTTTTGCTCGGCACGATTTTTCGCTAAGAAATAAATCAACATTGCGGAAATCGCCAACGCCAAGACAATAAACAAATATTGTTGCCAACCGCTATGATCCGCCAAGAAGCTAAACGCCGCACCATAGTTGCGCACATAAGTTAGATTAAATAAAGGCATTACGCTTATACTTTCGTATAAATCAAACTTTTGCACCACGATATATTTCGTGAATAAATCAAGGGCAAAAGCGACCGCACTTAGCCAAAGAAAAGAAAGACCGGATTTTGTTTTAGCCATAAAAATTTCCTAAATGAAAAGTGCGGTCAAATCAACCGCACTTTTGAAGATAATAAATCACAATTAAGCAAAATGACGCACTTCACCATTGCCCGCAACGTTTTCCACGCAACGAGGGCATAATGCAGGGTGTGCCGGATTGATGCCGATTTTGTCGGAATAATGCCAACAACGTGGGCATTTTTCACCACTTGAACGAATCACGCTAACCGCAATGCCTTCAAGTTCCCCTTCTGCCACATCAGTCGGTTTCTCCGCTAATGGTTTTACCGTTGCTTTGGAGGTAATTAAGACAAAGCGTAATTCATCACCAAGTTGTTCAAGCAAAGCACGGTATTCATCGTTTGCGTAAAGTGTGACTTCCGCTTCCAAACCACCACCGATCACTTTTTCATTACGGGCGATTTCTAACTCGCGGTTTACTTCGGAACGCACATTAATGAGTTTTTGCCAGTAAGCATCATCTAATTTTTCGTTTTCGCCTAAACCAAATAAGCCGGTGTAAAATTCTTCGGTGAACACAAATTCTGCGCGTTCATTTTCGGTTTTCGGTAAATATTGCCAAATTTCATCTGCGGTGAATGACAAGATTGGTGCCATCCAACGAACCAAGGCTTCCGCAATATGCCATAGTGCGGTTTGGCAACTACGGCGAGCAAGGCTATCTGCTTTGGTGGTATATTGACGATCTTTGATAATGTCTAAATAGAACGATCCCATTTCTACCGAGCAGAAACGCATTAAACGTTGTACTACGGCGTGGAATTGATAGTTATCGTAGGCATCAATAATTTCTTTTTGTGCTTCTAACGCACAAGCCACCGCCCAACGATCCAAACTAATCATTTCTTCCGGTTTCACTAAATCACGTTTTGGATCAAAACCGTTCAGATTTGCCAATAAGAAACGTGCCGTATTACGGATACGGCGATAGCTGTCTGCCGCACGTTTTAAGATTTCATCGGATACGGTCATTTCACCGGTGTAGTCGGTAGAAGCTACCCATAAACGTAAAATATCGCCACCGAATTTATCCATCACTTCTTGTGGTGTGACAATATTGCCGATAGATTTCGACATTTTACGCCCTTGACCATCTACCGTGAAACCGTGAGTCAGCACCTGTTTATAAGGTGCTTTGTTATCTGTTGCGGTAGAAAGCATTAAGGAGGACATAAACCAACCACGGTGTTGATCCGAGCCTTCTAAGTACATATCTGCACTGTTGCCATTAAATTCAGGGCGGCTTGCTACCACAGAAGAATAGGTTGATCCGGAATCAAACCACACATCTAGTGTGTCCGGTACTTTGCGGTAATGTTCCGCATCTGCACCTAACAGTTCTTTTTCATCCAAATCCCACCAAGCCTGAATACCGGCTTTTTCCACACGTTTTGCCACTTCTTCAAGTAATTCTAATGTGCGAGGGTGGAGTTCTTCCGTTTCTTTATGCACAAACATTGTCATTGGTACGCCCCAAGTACGTTGGCGGGAAATACACCAATCAGGACGATTTTCGACCATTTTTTCAATACGGGCTTGACCCCAATCCGGAATCCAACGCACCTGTTTGATTTCGCCTAATGCTTGAGGGCGTAAGCCTTTTACTTCCATACCGATAAACCATTGTGGTGTCGCGCGGAAGATAATTGGTGTTTTATGACGCCAACAGTGTGGATAGCTGTGTTTAATTTTTTCAACTTTCAGCAAACTACCTGTTTCTTGTAATTTTTCTACCACAAGCGGATTGGCTTCAAATACGCCTTTGCCGGCAAAAAATAGCGTGCCGGAAATAAATTTACCCTCATTAGACACAAGCCCTGCCATCGGTAAATCGTATTGTTTACCTACAATAAAGTCGTCTAAACCGTGATCCGGTGCGGTATGTACCAAACCTGTACCGCCATCGGTGGTAACGTGATCACCTAAAATCACCGGTACGCTGTAGTCATTGAACGGATGATGAAAACGGGTAAATTCAAGTTCTTTCCCTTTCACCGAACCCAATACTTCCACATTTTCAACGCCTACCGCTTTCGCCACGGATTCCACTAATTCTGCCGCTAAAATGACACGCTCATCACCCAGTTGTACTAATTGATAGTCAAGTTCGGCATTCACTGCAATGGCACGATTTGAAGGAATTGTCCAAGGTGTTGTTGTCCAAATCACCGCAGAAAGTTTTCCCTTGCCTTTCCCTTGCGCATTAAATTTAGCTTCAATTTCGACCGCACTTTCCGCCGGGAAACGAACATAAATAGACGGAGAGATTTTGTCTTCGTATTCCACTTCCGCTTCAGCCAAAGAAGAACCGCAATCCAAGCACCAATGAACCGGCTTAGATCCTTTGTATAAATGACCATTCGCAATCACTTTGCCCAATGTACGGATAATGTTAGCTTCCGTATCAAAATTCATCGTTAAATACGGATTATCCCAATCACCCAATACACCTAAACGGATAAAGTCTTTCTTTTGCCCTTCTACTTGTTCCGCTGCATATTCACGGCATTTTTGACGAAATTCCGCCGCAGAAACTTTCTCATTGGGTTTTCCCACCAAGCCTTCCACTTTTAATTCAATCGGCAAACCGTGGCAATCCCAACCGGGGATGTAAGGGGAATCAAAACCTAATGCAGTTTTGGATTTAATGATAATATCTTTCAGAATTTTGTTTACTGCGTGACCAATGTGAATGCTACCGTTTGCATAGGGAGGGCCATCGTGCAGAATGAAGGATTTTTTACCTTTAGAGGCTTCACGAATTTTTTGGTAAAGATTTTTCTCATACCAATTTTTTAACATCACAGGCTCGCGTTTTGCCAAATCGCCACGCATTGGAAAGCCTGTTTCCGGTAAGTTAAGGGTGTTTTTGTAATCGACTGTCATTTTATTATTTTCCAATTTTTACATTTTAAATTCTTATTAAAAAACGCTTTTGCTGTTTCCACATCTTTTGTAATTTGCACCTTTAAATCTTCAAAAGAGGGAAATTTTATTTCATTTCTAATCTTATGACAAAATTCAACTTCTACCTGTTCGCCATAGATATTTTGTGTGAAATCAAATAAATGGACTTCCAAAAGTTGCATTGCACCATTGATTGTTGGGCGTTTTCCCATATTTGCTACGCCATTGAAAATCTCACCGGATTTTAACCGCACTTTCACGGCATATACCCCTTTCACAGGATTTACTTGACGGTGTAAGCGGATATTCGCCGTGGGAAAACCAATGGTTCTGCCTAATTTATTGCCGTGAATAACACGTCCGAAAATGCGGTAAGGTTTTCCAAGCAACTTTTCTGCAAGAGATAAATCATCATTAGCGAGGGCATCTCGAATCGCTGTGCTGCTAATACGTTGTTCGTTTAAACAAAAACTGTGATTATCTTCTACCGTAAAGCCAAACCGCTTTGCCGCATTCTGCAACATCGTGAAGTTACCCTGACGGTTTGCACCGAATTTGAAATCATCGCCAATGCTTAGAAATTTTATATTGAGCCGTTTAACGAGTGTTTCAATAAATTGTTCGGCCGGCTGTTCGGCAAAGGTGCGGTCAAATTTTGCCACAATCACAAAATCAACCTTCGCCAGTTGTAAATAATGGAGCTTATCACGCAAACGCATTAAACGTGCCGGTGCATTTTCCCCCATAAAATATTCACGTGGTTGTGGTTCAAATAACAGCACAACCATCGGTAAATGTAATTCGTCTGCTTTTTGGCGGAGATGTCGCAATATGGCTTGATGCCCTAAATGTACGCCATCAAAGTTGCCAATGGTTAATGCACAACCTTGAAAAACTTGGCTTACATTGTGTAGCCCCCGAATTAATTGCATAACCTCATCCACAAAAATGACAGAATTTCGGCATTATAGCGGTAAGTTAGTTTTTTGTCAGCAGGTGGTGCTTGCGGATACCGAATAAAACCAAAGTGATAGCATAAACGATTGCCGCTAAAGCAATCAGCCAAGTCAACCAATAGACACGCATTATAAAACTCATTGCCGCCCATTGATTGATAGTCGGCACGTAATACCAAACGGCAGCTCCCATTATTAATGCGGCAATTAAAACTTTCACAAAAAAGACCGCACTTTTACGGGAAAAACGATATACATCCGCCTTTGCCAAACCGCGATAAAGCAAATAGGCGTTGAGCGTTGCCGACATCGCAGAGGCGATCGCCAATCCCACATAACCAAACGGAATAGCCAACAGATTAAAACCCATATTGCTCACCATAGCGATAATACCGATTTTCACCGGTGTTTTGGTATCTTGGCGGGCGTAATAGCCGTTCGCCAAAATTTTGATCAGCATAAAACTCAATAACCCGGCATTGAACGCCCATAAAGAATAAGAGGCAGCTTGCACATCATTCAAAGTAAAATTTCCACGCATAAATAATGTGAGTAACATAGGTTGTGCCAATACTGCGATACCAATGGCTGCCGGTACGCCGAGCAATAAAATCATCCGCACGCCCCAATCCATTGTGTTGCGAAAATCCACCGCACTTTGTACGGAATTCTCTTCACGATTTACGTGATGACGGGCAAGTGTGGGTAAAATTACCGTAGAAATAGCAATGCCGAACAAGCCAAGAGGAAATTCAAGTAAACGGTCGGAATAATAAAGCCAACTGATAGAACCCGTCATTAAAAAACTGGCAATGACGGTATCCAGCAATAAATTGATTTGGCTCACCGACACCCCGAATAAGGCAGGAATCATTAGTTTACGAATTTTGGTGACACCTTCATCGTGCCAAGCCCATTTGGGTTTTACCAATAAACCGGCTTTTTTCATAAACGGAATTTGAAATAAAAATTGCAGTAAACCGCCAAGAAAAATACCGATAGCTAAAGCGAGATCGGGATCATTCATTTGTGGTGCAAGGAAAAGTGCGGTCGCAATCATCGCAATATTTAACAATACCGGTGAAAAAGACATCACGCCGAATTTACCAAGGGTATTTAGCACCGCGCCGGATAAGGCGACAAAGGTCACAAACCACAAATAAGGAAAGGTGATTTTAAGTAATAACGAGGCTTGCTCAAATTTATGTGCATCAGGGCCGTCATTTAACCAATCGTTAAACCAGCCCATTCCAAATAAAGCCGCAACCACAGGTGATCCCACCATAGCAAGGAGTGTGACGATAGTGACCAAACCGCCCAAGGTGCCTGACACTTTGCCGATAAATTCACGGGTTTTATCCACATCACCGGATTGACGATATTCTGCCAATACCGGCACAAAAGCCTGAGAAAACGCGCCTTCCGCAAATAAACGGCGAAGAAAATTTGGAATACGATTGGCAAATAAAAATACATCAGCCGCTGCCCCCGCACCAATAAGATGGGCGATCACCACATCACGCACCAATCCTAACACGCGTGATAATAGGGTCATACTGCTAACAATAATGCCTGATTTCAAAAGTCGTTTACTCAAAATATTGTTCTCTCGGCTTAAAAATTTCGCCTAATTGTATAGAAATTTTGTTTTTACGCTATATTCCATATAAAAAAACTGATAAAATCCGCCCCACATCGTTTGTGTGAGCCAGTCCTATTGAAAGCGCTTATGAAAATAACGATGCTTACTTTCGGTTGTGTCTCACCGAAACCAACACAAATATTCCATTGACAAAAGTATAAAAAATCGGCATATTGACGCCCTTTATTTTGTCTATCAATCAACAGAAATTTTAGGAGTTTGACCTTGGCTAATATCAAGTCAGCAAAAAAACGTGCGATTCAATCTGAAAAACGTCGCCAACACAACGCAAGCCAACGCTCTATGATGCGTACTTACATCAAAAAAGTTTATGCTCAAGTAGCAGCCGGTGAAAAAGCAGCAGCTGAAGCAGCATTCGTTGAAATGCAAAAAGTTGTTGACCGTATGGCTTCTAAAGGCTTAATCCACGCTAACAAAGCAGCAAACCACAAATCTAAATTAGCTGCACAAATCAAAAAATTAGCGTAATTAAAATGGCTTAAAAAAACCGCACTTTGTAGTGCGGTTTTTTGTTTACAACTTTTTCAAAAGTTTTTATTGTTAATTTTGTTTCTTTAAGATGCAAAAACCCCACCGAATGGCGGGGTTTGTAAACAGGTTCAAATTATTTTGTACCCGGAATTTTGAAACGGCTGTTGAAGCGTTCAACACGACCGCCGGTATCTACAACACGTTGTTTACCTGTGTAGAATGGGTGGCAGTTACCGCACACATCAAGGTTGATGTCCTTGCCTAAAGTTGAACGGGTTTTGATCACGTTACCGCAAGAACAAGTTGCAGTGATCTCTTTATATTCCGGATGAATACCTTGTTTCATAGAAAACCTCAAAATGAAGCCACGCCGCTATAAGAACTTTCTTCTTACACCGCGTGAGTTGATAATACGCCATAATTGGCACCAAAGAAGGGCAGATTATACTCAAAAAACAGAGATAAACAAGCCCCATTTTGATGTAAAATCTCCGCCATTTTTAACCGCACTTTTATTTAGGAATCTTATGTTGGCAAAATCCTCCGTTCACGCACCTTTCGCTCAATCTGTATTGCAATGGTATGACAAATTTGGGCGCAAACATTTGCCTTGGCAACAAAATAAAACCCTTTATGGGGTTTGGCTTTCCGAGGTGATGTTGCAACAAACCCAAGTGGCAACCGTGATTCCGTATTTTGAACGTTTTATCAAAACTTTCCCAAATGTGACCGCACTTGCCAATGCTTCGCAAGATGAAGTATTACATTTATGGACGGGATTGGGGTATTACGCCCGCGCCCGAAATTTACATAAGGCAGCACAAAAAATACGGGATGAGTTTGGCGGAAATTTTCCGACGCATTTTGATGAAGTCTGGGCGTTATCGGGTGTGGGGCGTTCTACTGCCGGGGCGGTGTTATCTTCTGTATTGAACCAACCCTACCCGATTTTAGACGGCAATGTAAAACGTGTATTGACGCGTTATTTTGCCATAGAGGGCTGGACGGGGGATAAAAAAGTCGAAAACCATTTATGGGATTTAACGGCGCAGGTTACGCCGACAGAACGTGTCGCGGATTTTAACCAAGCAATGATGGATATTGGTGCGATGGTTTGCACCCGTACGAAACCGAAATGTGAGCTTTGCCCGCTACACAAGGATTGTCAGGCATATAAGCATAGCACTTGGGATTTATATCCTACTAAAAAGCCAAAAAAAATAATGCCGGAGAAGAAAACCTATTTCTTGATTTTATCCCAACAGGGTAAGGTGTGGTTGGAACAGCGCAAAAGTGTCGGTTTGTGGGGAGGATTATTTTGTTTTCCACAATTTGATTCTAAGGAAGAATTATTGGCTTATTTGGCAACAGAAAATATCGCTTATTACCAAGAATGGGCAGGTTTTCGCCATACGTTCAGCCATTTCCACTTGGATATTTATCCTATTTATGCGGAAATAGGCAATTCCGCTAAACAAGAACACGCCAATTTAGACTGGCGTAAAGTGATGGAAAAACCAAAAGAATACAAACCAAGTCTATCCAGTGCGGTCAAATATTGGTATGATCCCGAAAATCCTGAACAGATCGGGCTGGCTCAACCGGTAAAAAATTTATTAACACAATTTGTAAGGAATAAATATGGCGAGAATGATATTTTGTGAGTATCTCAAAAAAGACGCGGAAGGTTTGGATTTTCAACTTTATCCTGGTGAATTAGGCAAGCGAATTTTTGATTCAATCAGTAAACAGGCGTGGGGCGAATGGATCAAAAAACAGACGATGCTTGTGAACGAGAAAAAACTCAATATGATGAACGCGGAGCATCGCCAACTACTTGAACAAGAAATGGTTAATTTTTTGTTTGAAGGCAAAGATGTTCATATTGAAGGTTATGTTCCTCCATCAAATTAATTGGCAGTAAAAGAATGAAAAAATATTTGTTGTTGGCATTATTGCCACTTTTATATGCTTGTAGCGATTCCCCAAACCGCAATCGAGGCATTAATTATGATGAAGTCTTTGCAAAAGATACGCAGGGACTTGATATCCTTACCGGACAATTTTCTCATAATATTGACCGCATTTGGGGGGTGAATGAATTACTCGTTGCTAGCCGTAAAGATTATGTGAAATATACCGATTCATTTTATACCCGCAGCCACGTGAGTTTCGATGAAGGTAATATTGTGATTGAAACTCAAAAAGACTTAAACCGATTACATAATGCCATTGTACATACTTTATTAATGGGGTCTGATGCGAAAGGCATTGATTTATTTGCCTCCGGCGATGTGCCAATCAGTTCCCGTCCATTCCTTTTGGGGCAGGTGGTAGATAATAATGGTCAACAAATCGCCAACCAATTTATTGCCGGTAATTTTGCGACTTATTTAATTCAAAATAAATTACAAACCCGCCGTTTACAGAACGGTAATACAGTGCAGTTTGTGGCAATTCCAATGATTGCAAATCACGTGGAAGTGCGGGCGCAAAAATACCTTCCGTTAGTACGTAAAGCCGCACAACGCTATGGCATTGATGAAAGCCTCATCCTCGGGATTATGCAAACAGAATCTAGCTTCAACCCTTATGCTATCAGCTATGCGAATGCAATTGGTTTAATGCAGGTTGTGCCACACACGGCAGGGCGTGATATTTTTGCAATGAAAGGACGAAGCGGACAACCTTCCGCACGTCATTTATATGATCCGGCAAATAATATCGATGCAGGTGTTTCCTATTTATGGATTTTACAAAATCAATATCTAAATGGAATTACTAACCCAACGTCTAAACGCTTTGCGATGATTTCTGCCTATAACAGCGGTGCCGGTGCAGTGTTACGTGTATTTGATAACGATAAAGATGAAGCTATTTACAAAATCAATCAGATGTATCCGGAACAGGTTTATCGTATTCTCACCACAGCACACCCGTCTTCTCAGGCAAGAAATTACCTGTTGAAAGTGGATCAGGCACAGAAAAAATTCCGTGTAAGACGATAATTTTTCAATCAATAAACAAAAATCAAATACCCGAGGAAAATTTCTTCGGGTATTTTTTATAAAAAGTGCGGTCGTTTATTGAATAATTTTTGAAATATTCGTTCTTTTTATAAGCATATTGATTATTAACCATTCAAACACACCTGTTTTTTTCATTTTTTTGAATTTAGTTGTTGACCGATAACCGAAAAAATAGTTTAATACGCCCCGTTGTCAGGCAGTAGCCAATAACGATAACGCCTCGATAGCTCAGTCGGTAGAGCAGGGGATTGAAAATCCCCGTGTCGGTGGTTCGATTCCGCCTCGAGGCACCATCAATTATCATATCTACTCCTCCTTAGTTCAGTCGGTAGAACGGTGGACTGTTAATCCATATGTCGCTGGTTCAAGTCCAGCAGGAGGAGCCAATCGAATTACTGGTAGTTTATAGTTAATTTTAAATTCTTTCGTTCTTAGCTTTAATCGTTTATAGATTTTATATTTTCTTTTAACTCAAATATCACTTATTTTCGTAACAAATCTGTTTAACTTAGTGTACAAAAATTGAATGATTGTGGTTTATTTTTTCAAATGACCGCACTTTTATTGTAAAACAAAAAGTACGGTTTAATTTCAATGAAATCTATAATCTAAGTCGCTCAGACTCTTTCCCTAAAACTACTCCGCCCAATATTTTTTCTTAGAGGTTTTACTAATGCCTATGTTAAAACTGTTAGTCGGATCAAGTTTTTGGTAAAACTGGCGTAAATCTACATTGGCTTGCTTTTGATATAGATGCTCTACATTGTGTTCCGCTGGATATTGCGCTCCACGTTGGTCTAATAAAGCAAGCATTTCGTGTTCAAGCTGTTCGTAATCATTGCCCTTTTTAACAATATAATCTTGGTGGAAAACGTGGCACATAAAATGTCCATAATTAAAGTTTATGGATAATTATCTAATTAATTCTCAATCAACTTGCTGAGAGTATACAGAAGCTCATCTTGTTTTCACTTTATCACTATTATTTAATTTAGCTCAAGGTCACTCAGCCAAAATTACTGTTTTTGGGTAAAACAAAAGCTACTATGTTTATTTTTTATTACTTTCTTGATTTATAACTCTCACCTTCTTGTCCTTTTCATCGCAAAGAAATGATGTTACTATCGTTAAAGTTTTGTTATTAGGTTGTGTGTTTTGATATTTTGACGTGTGTTGTATTACCTTGGTTTATTAATCAGGCATTTCTATTCGTCGAGAAATCATGGGAAGTTTAATTGCCTGATAATTTTCTAGGTTAAGGGAGCAACAATATGAGCACGAAAACTAAACGTAGAGGAATGAATCCTACAATTATGATGTTAGCAATAGCAGTGATTGCTATGTTAATGACGTTTGTTTTACCTTCGGGAGAATATCAACGTGAAAACAAAACTGTTATACCTAATAGCTATCAAACCATGGAAAAAAATGTTTCAGCTATAGGGATAATCAGTCAATCTTTGGTAAAAAAAGAACAGTATCAGGCGGCACCAGTAGGTGTCGGTGATATGTTACGCTCAATTTCCGAAGGAATTGCTAAGCAAAGTGGACTAATTTTCATGGTGTTGTTTATTGGAGGGATGTTCGGTGTGTTAAATAAAACTGGCGCCATTGAATCTGGACTAGAACGAACTTTGGGGCTAACCGCCGGAAATATTTATTTCCTGATTCCACTCATCATGATTATTTTTTCTATCGGTAGTACTTTTATGGGTTTAGCGAAGGAATACTTACTAGTTATACCAATGGTTATCGCTCTCACATCTCGTTTAGGATATAGTAATGTTTTAGGGCTAAGTATCGTGGCTATAGCAGTAAAAGTTGGTTACTTAGCATCAATTACCAACCCCTATGCGCTTTCTATTGCCCAACCTTTATTAGGTTTACCAATATTCAGTGGTTTAAGTTTACGTGTTTTAACTTATGTAATTATGATGACTATAGGGATTTCTTTCGTACTCTGGAAAGCAAAGCAAGAAAATAAAACACATAATTTACAACATTATAATTTTGATACAACTCCTCTTTCCAGTCGACATAAAATCCTGTTGTTAACATTAGCTATTGGTGTAGCTGTGATGGTTTACGGTTCTAACATATGGAAGTGGAAAGCAAATGATTTATCAAGTTATTATCTCTTTTTAAGTATAGTCTTTGCGACTATTGCCAGAATAAGTCCTAGTGATACTGCTGAAGCTTTTATAGGCGGTATGAAAAAAGTGATGATTGCGGCTATTTTAATCGGATTAGCTACAGCAGTTGAAATTATTTTAACTAAAGGAAAAATTTTGGATACGATTATTTATTATCTAGTAAGTTTTATTGGTATAGGCAATGCTTATTTATCTGCTTATAGTATGTTTTTTTCTCAATTATTGTTGGATATAGCAATACCATCTACATCGGGGCAAGCAGCTGTCACTATGCCGATAATGGGACCTGTAGGGCAATTATCGGGTGTTTCACCACAAACAACAGTCTTAGCCTTTTTAATGGGGAATGGTCTCACAAATATCATAACCCCAACATCAAGTGGGCTACTCATTTTCTTAGCTACAGCACAAATAAGCTGGAGTGATTGGGCTAAATTTGTTTGGCCTTTAATTATTCTTTTAACAATTGCGGCACTAGGACTAATAACTTTAGCCGTTTATATCGGTTACTAATTTGAGATCACAGGACAAAACAATGTCATATACTTTACTCAGAGATATCATGATACCTATGCGAGACGGTATTTTCTTGGCTACTGATATTTACCTCCCCAATCAATCTCTTTTAAAAAGTTGGCCCGTTGTGATTGAACGAACACCATATAACAAGTCAGCCCATTCCCGTTCAGAGATTCAACTGGATGGTAAAAAAATTTCCCGAGAGAAAATGGCTAAAGCTTTCACTCAAAGGGAAATGGTCGTTGTTTTTCAAGACTGCCGAGGGCGTTATAATTCGGAAGGAACCTTCACAAAATATATTAATGAGGGGGAAGACGGTTTTGATACCTACCGTTGGATTATGGCACAACCTTGGTGCAACGGTAATATAGGGAGTATGGGGTTATCTTATGCTGCTCATACTCAATTAGCTGCCGCCTGTTTAAATCCAGAAGGATTAAAAACAATGGTATTGGATTCTGGCGGATTTTCAAATGCCTATCAGTGCGGTATTAGACAAGGTGGAGCATTTGAGCTTAAACAAGCAACTTGGGCATTTAGACAAGCGGCACAAAGCCCAATGGCTAAATCTGATCCACTTATTGCCAGTGCAATTGCTCAGGAGAACATTCATCAATGGTTTGAACAAATGCCATGGAAGTCTGGTTGTTCTCCGATTCGTTATATTCCCGAATATGAAGATTATTTATTACAACAATGGAGAAAAGGAGAGTTCGACGAATATTGGCAGCAATTAGGAATTTATGCAGAAAAGTGGTACAAAACTCTACCGGATATTCCAGTTTTATTTATGTCTAGTTGGTATGATGCTTACGTTCCCTCTACGATTGCGAATTTCATGGCGTTTAGTAAGAAAGGCAGAAAAGCCCCTCAACGATTAATTATGGGTCCTTGGCTGCATGGTGATCGTAATATAACATACAGTGGAGATGTCGAGTTCTCAAGTAAGGCTGCTTTTGATGGAAATATTGCCGATAACTGGCTAGGCTATCGTTTGGATTGGTTTGAAAAATATTTGAAGTTGCCTGTTGATCAAAATGAAAAACACAATATTTCCTTTTTTATGATGGGGGGAGGTAATGGTAGGAAGGATAGCGAAGGCCGTATGCAACATGGAGGACAATGGATTCATTCAAATTCTTACCCATTTCCTAAAACCGAGACCCAGATATGGTTCTTGCAACATGATTTTGGCTTAAAACAAGTTCCATCTAAAGAAAAAATTCATATATTTCAATCTGATCCTAATAACCCGGTCCCAACGATAGGTGGGGCAATTACATCTGGAAAACCTATTTTCTGGGGGGGAGCATTTGATCAGAGAGAATTACCCGGTTTTTACGGCTCGAAACAAAATAATATGCCGTTAAATGCAAGGAAAGATATTTTAAGTTACCAAAGTGATATTTTAGAACATGATCTTTGTTTAGCTGGAGAAGTAAAAATTCGTTTGTTTTTTGAAAGTGATGCGCCAGATTGTGATTTTACTGCAAAATTAATTGATGTTTATCCTCCCAATGAAGATTACCCACAAGGATATGCAATGAATATTACTGATGGAATTATTCGTTGTCGCTATCGCAATTCTTGGACCACCCCTACTCTTCTAGAAACGGGAAAAATAGAGGAAGTGATAATTCGCCCTTTCGAGAGTTGTAATTTATTCAAGAAAGGCCATCGTCTAAGAATTGACATTTCTGGCAGCAACTTTCCCCATTTTGACTGTAATCCAAATAGTGGAGAGCCTGAAGGTTATGCAAATATAAAGCGAATTGCAACAAATAAGATATATGTAGGCAAATTATATGCTTCCGCCTTAGAAATACAGGTTATCAAGATAAACACTTGAAATTATCTTTTGTAAAATTTTATCTAAAATCCCACCGCACTTCTCTTGAAATCAACCCTATAATGGTGTTAAATCTGCACTCATTGTAGGGTTTTTATCAATCAATATTTTAGAAGAATTTTTATGTGTCAATTACTCGGTATGAACTGCAATACCCCAACGGATATTGTCTTTTCTTTTGAAGGTTTTCGCCGCCGTGCCGGCTTAACGGATTGCCATTCCGATGGTTTTGGTATCGCTTTTTTTGAAGGACGTGGCGTGCGAATTTTTCGCGATAATCGGGCTGCCACCCTCTCTCCCATTGCGGATTGTGTAAAACAATACAAAATCAAATCCCTCAATGTCATCGCACATATCCGCAAAGCCACACAAGGCGAAGTCAATATTGAAAACACCCATCCTTTTATTCGTGAAATTTGGGGAGAAAACTGGGTTTTCGCCCACAACGGCAATTTAAAAGATTTGCCGGATATGTCTGAAAGTTTTTGCCAACCTATTGGTTCGACCGATTCTGAAGCGGCATTTTGCTATATGGCGGAACATTTAAAAAATCGTTTCCGTAAAAAACCGACCGAAACGCAAATTTTTAAGGCGATTCAAGAAATCACAAAAGAAATTGCGACTCACGGCACCTTTAATTTTATCCTTTCCAACGGCGAATGGATGATCGCTCACTGCTCCACCAACTTACACTATCTAACCCGCAAGGCACCCTTTGGCAAAGCCCATCGTATTGATGATGACGGTGTCATTGATTTTAATGATTATGCGAAAAAAGGCGATAAAGTCACCATTATCACCACATTTCCTCTCACCAAAGACGAGGCTTGGGCAAAAATGGAAAATGGTGGCTTTGTTTTCTTTAAAGAAGGTGACAAAGTGGCAGAAATTGTGGGTATCACAAAACAAATGGAAGACGATGGAACACTTGGTTTACATAAAGTGGCATAGCTAGTTGATGATAAATTTCTAAAAAAGAGCGTCAGTCAATTTAACTGTAATGCAGCTCAGTTAATCCTCTTGACGATCGAAAATGATCATTAAATCATCCGGTATCAACTTTGATACCGGATTATCTATGGAACTCTCACAAGCCCTCAAAACAACTTTTCATTGTTCTTTACACTATACCCTCAACAAACTCAGCTCCTTCCTTGATGATGAATTGGTCTCTCAAGCTCTAGAAGACAGTGGTATCGCAACAGTGAAAAAGCGTAGACTTCCCCTTGAATCGGCCATTTGGTCGGTCATTGGCATCGGGCTTTATCGCAAACAATCCTTGAGAAGTATCGTAAGCCAACTTGATTTAGTCCTCCCCGGTAAAAAACAGGTGATAGCCTCCTAGTACTACTGTTCAAGCAGACAACGATTGAGGGCAGAAAGCCTAAAACGACTTTTTAAATTAGTTTCCCCTTACTTTTATCAAGGAGGTCAATCAACACGTCCTAAATGGCGTGGGCTGAATCTCTTTTCCGTAGACGGAGTGATTTTTAGAACAAACATTTGGACGCTCGAGACATATCGCAGACAAAGGCTTTATCCTCAAGTAAAAGTGGTTTTGCCATATAGATGATTTAATGAGCCATCAGGTCATTAATAGCGATTAATGGTACAAACATCCTCAACACAAAGCTATTGGCTTATTCCCTTACGAAAGGGGTAAAATACGATATCTTACGTGAATTAGGATTAGAAAAAACAGAAAAGGGTAAGCATTTTCAATGTATTACCTCTCTTCTTGATAATACAACTTATCCGGCGAACGAAATTGTTTCAGTTTATCGACATCGCCGGGAAATTGAATTGGGTTACCGAGAAGTTAAGCAGTACCTATTGGCACAAGCTTATACATTAAGAAGTAAAAAGCAGTTTAGATGAGTTGGACATTATGAACTTTCTAATAAGAAAAAGTGAAACTCTCTGAGAGTCGTGAGAGAGAAAACGCTTAAATATCATATAAAAAGAACCAGTCAGCGGGTTAACTGACTGGCATTACGGTTAAAATTGACCGCACTTTGAAAGAAATTAGAATTTATATGAAGCCGAGAGTTTATAGTTACGACCCGGATCTAAATCAACCGCATTATAATACTGTGTGCTATGATCTTTATAAGCTTTATTAAAGATATTATCCACGCCAAAAGTCAATTCCAACCCTTTAACCTGAGTCGGACTCCAAGAAATATAGGCATTGCTTACCGCATAACCTTCTTTACGCGTACTTGTTGCCGCATTAGTATAAAAATCACGAACGTACATCGTATTCCAACCTAAATCAATTTGCGTTGACGGAATATAATAATTCAAGCCAAATACATATCGATCACCCGAATCAGGGAAAGCAGTGTAATGATGATTGTCTTTTTGCTCACTTCTAGCACGCGCATAACTCACAGAAGTGGTTAAATTATTAATACGATATTTTGCAGAAGCTTCTACGCCATTTACCAAAACACGCCCTAAATTTTCATAGGTACTTTTACCGATCCCCTCGACACTTTGTGTGACATTATCATAATCCGTATGAAAATATTTTGCTGTAATAGAGAAGGTATCATCGCTACTCAACAAATTTTCTTTCGCATAATTAAAACCGAGTTCTTTATTATCCCCCTTGGTTGCCTCTAAGCTACCTTGATAACGCCCCGGTGAAACTAAGGTTAACTCGCCAAAACCCGGTCCACGGAATAATTCAGTATAGTTACCAAATAACACAAGGTTTTCACCAACAAAATATTTTAATCCTAGTGCTTTAGAGAAGCGGTTATAACTTTTGTTGAAACCAATAAAATCCGCTTTGTAGTGATCGTAACGAATTCCCGGCGTAACAACAAAATCACCTAGTGCAATAGCATCTTCAAGGTAAACAGAAGTGTTATATGCTTTTTGTGTGTAGTCTGGTCGAATACCCGTTACCGCACCAGTTCTACGATTTGTATCAACGCCCCCAAATCGCATTGCCTTAGTTTGATAATATTCCCCACCAATTAACACATTATGATTTGTCTCCCCAAAATCAAAATTGGCACGGTTCGATAAAGTACCGCCTAAGGTTCTCACTTTTGACTGCTTTCTTGTCATAGATGAATTTTCGGTTTCGGTATTATAGATATTGGCTTTCATATCAATCAATCCATTATCTGTTGGTTTATAACCGTAAGAAAGCGTATAAGTTTTACGTTCAATCCCAGTATAAGCCCTACCATGATTTTTATTAATAAATCCCTTCTCCCCCGGTTGAGGCACATCCCCTAAACACATACCAAAATTCGCACGGAAACAACTTAATGCCGTATTATGATAGCGTTCTGCCGAGAATTTTACCCATTGTTCAGGGCTAATATGATATGTCCCTTTGAAAAGATAATTTTGCAGATGTCCTTCGTTTTGATTTTTTAATCCATTGCCGTCTTTGCCATTTTCTTGGTGACGATAGTTAAAATAACCTAACAAATCTAAATCACGGACACGCCCGTAAAGCATTGCCGTACTTTGGTGAGAATTACCATTACTGCCCCAGCCATATTTGACTTTACCGCCAAAATTCTGCCCTTTTTCCAGCATATCTTCCGCATCTACGGTTTCAAATTTTACCGAACCGCCTAAAGATCCCGCAGCGGTTGTTACCGAATTGGCACCCACATCAATATCAACCCGTTTTAAAATTTCAGGATCAATACCATAGTTACCGGAATGATGAAAAGAATATCCCTCCTGACGCGCACCATCAATGCTGACGGTTAAATACTCTTCCGAAACGCCACGAATATTATAACGTTCCACAACAGAGCGACTACCGTTTACATTCACGCCCGGCACGCCACGCAAAACATCGGAGACTTTTGTGGCTTGGCGGACTTTTACCACACCTTTAGCCGCAACATTAGAAACTTGCGGTGAATAATTGTCACTCACTACATCAATAACATCCAACTGCTCTGCATTAGCTTGAACATTGAAGGTAACAAATACAGCAAGGGGAAGTAACGCAAACTTGGTTCTTTTCATTTTGTGATTCCTATAGGGCTAATTAATTGATAATTATTATCATTTAAACAGAGGGTTATTGTCAAGCCACCTTTTCAACATAAAAAAATAAAAAATCTGAATCATCAATCATTAACTTGCAATCTCAATAAATTTGCGTATTATGCCCCCTCATTTTTCAACTCGGGTTCCCTTACCCCGAATATCGACAAAATCAAAAAGGTAAAATATGACCATTCATTACCCGATCTTTAACGATCAACAAAAACGCAATGCACTGATTTGGTTGAGTTTTTTCCATATTCTCATTATCGCTGCCAGTAATTATTTAGTACAAATTCCTTTTGAAATTAGCCTAAAATTGACCGCACTTGGTGCGGCTGACGATTTCTCATTTCATAGCACTTGGGGAACAATCACCTTTCCTTTTGTTTTCCTTGCCACCGATTTAACCGTACGGGTATTTGGGGCAAAAGAAGCCCGTTGGATCATTTTCATCGTAATGATCCCCGCATTAATCGTAAGCTATGTGATTTCTGTCTTATTTTTAGATGCTCAGTATCAGGGAATGGCGGCACTCGGTACCTTCGATTCCTTTGTTTTCCGCATTGCGATAGCGAGTTTCTTTGCTTATCTGATAGGGCAATTATTGGATGTCTTCGTGTTCAACCGTTTACGCCAGCTTAAAACTTGGTGGATCGCACCAAGCAGTTCAATGATCTTTGGATCAATGGCGGATACGTTTGCATTCTTCAGTATCGCCTTCTACCAAAGCACCGATCCTTTTATGGCAGAACACTGGTTGCAACTTGGCTTTGTAGATTATCTATTCAAATTGTTGATTGGTATTTTATTATTTGTCCCGGCTTATGGTGTGGTATTAAATATTATTTTGCGTAAACTTCAAGCATTGAGCAGTCTCGAAAAGTAGAGTTAAATGCCTAAAAAGAGCGGTCAAAAATGCACGAGATTTTTTGACCGCTCTTTTCATCATAACCTCACTTTTTCTCCACCAAATTCATCCAATAAATTTTCCGTTAATTTCGCAAGAATACCGGTCATCAATACAAAATCCGCATCAAAACGCTGAGCAAAATCTTCTTTTAAAATATCATCATTTTTTTCACGTACGGCATCGGCAAACTTTAAGCGTTTCAGGGTGCAATCTTCGTTGAAGACAAAAGTCAGCGTATCTTCCCACTCCAAAGCTAATTTACTCACCACTTTTTTACCCTCTTGCAACAATGCAAGAATTTCTTCATTTTCTAACGGTTGTTTTTTACAACGAATCACACTGTCTTCTTGGCTGCCACGCAACTCTGCTTCTTCTAAGGCGACTAACCAATGTGGCAGGCTGTCTTGCGTGATCCAATTGGTTAAAATCGTGCTGGGTTCGTTGGTAAAAGCAAGGGGAACAACCGGCAATGAGCCTAATGATTTACGCAATAATGCCAATGAATCTTCCGCCCGTTTACTTGATGCGGCGTCCACGTGAATCAGGTTATTTTCCGTGTCGATCCATAACGCCGTATGTTGATTTTTACTGAAAGCACGTGGCAATAAATTCATCACTACATCATCTTTTAAGGTTTGTTTTTCCGTTTTTTTCAGTTTACGGTTTTCCTTTTGTTCCAGACTTTCAATGCGTTCATCCAATTCCCGTTTCACTACCGTTGCCGGTAGCATTTTTTCTTCCTTTTTCGCCATTAATAAAATCTGTTTGCCTACGGAAAAATACAGTAAATCCGAACCACGCAATGGTGATGTCCAACCAAACTTACTTTGATCTTGCGCGCCACAAGGGTGAAATCGGCAATCTTCAAGTTGGGTTTGAAGCACGCCCAAATTCCATTCCAAGGGCTTGGTGATTCTATAAGTCATTAAATTTTTAAACCACATCGTACACTTCCTTCATAATCGGGTAAAATAGTCTGCATTGTAGCCCATAAACTCACAGGAAAAAATGATGCAGCAGAAATTAATCGCCTTTATTGGCGGCGGCAATATGGCACAGGCGATTGTGCTTGGCTTATTGAAACAGGGTTATCCCGCCATGCAAATTATTGTGAACGATCCGAATGAAGAAAAACGCGCCTTCTTCGCCAATCTTGGTACACAAACTTCAGCCGATAATCTTGAAAGCGTAACACGTGCAGAAGTGGTTTTGCTTGCGGTAAAACCCCAGATGATGGCGGAAGTTTGTACGCCGTTAAGTGCGGTCAATTTTTCCGATAAATTACTCATTTCCATTGCAGCAGGTATTTCCACCGCCCGTCTGCAAGATTTAATTCCAACGGCGAAATCAATCGTGCGGGTAATGCCAAATACTCCGGCATTAGTGGGGGAAGGAATGGCAGGCTTATTCGCCCCCCAAAACACGGCGGAAACCGACCGCACTTTTGCTCAACATTTACTGACTGCAGTGGGAAAAACTTCGTGGGTGGAAGATGAAAATCAAATGCACGCCGTCACCGCCGCCTCAGGCAGCAGCCCTGCTTATTTCTTCTTAATGCTGGAAGCAATGCAACAAGCATTGATTGAAATGAAACTCTCCCCCGAAACCGCCCGTGAATTGGTGCAACAATCAATGTTGGGCGCAGCAAAAATGGTGATAGAAAATCCCCAAACACCACTTTCCACCTTACGTGAAAACGTTACCTCCAAAGGTGGTACAACGGCTGCCGCGCTCAGTATTTTCAATGAAAAACAATTTCATCAAATCATTGCACAAGCAATGTTTGCCTGTGTGGAACGTTCACAAGAAATGGAAAAATTATTCTGATGCAAATTCGTCCTTTTTACTGGCTCGCCTTGAGCTTTCTCGGTTATTACTGTGCTTACGGCGTATTTTTACCTTTTTTTCCGGCGTGGTTAAAATCGCAACAGTACGGTGAAGAAATGATTGGGCTTGTGATTGGTAGCTCTTATATTTTCCGTTTTGTTGGCGGAATGTTTTTTTCTGCCCGAATCAAAAAAGCGGATCATATTATCAATTCTTTGCGTTTACTTGCCCTCGCCTCCAGCCTCATTATGGCGATAATGAGTTTTGTCACCCAACATTTTTGGTTGCTCTTTGCCGCCATTGGGCTATTTGCAATGGTCAATTCCGCCGGAATGCCTATCGGCGATTCGTTGGCTTCCACTTGGCAGCGACAAATTGGATTAGACTACGGCAAAGTGCGATTAATCGGCTCGGTGGCATTTATCCTTGGCGTGGTTGTTTTCGGTGGAATGATCGGCTGGTTGGGCGAACAAAATATTGTGTGGATTTTGACCGCACTTTTATTGTTTTATACTCTCATTCAGCTCTTCAATCCCACTATTCCCCCCAAAGATGAAGACTCAAGCGGTACACACAACCAAATTGGCTTTTGGGCATTATTGAAAAACCCAATTACCTTACGGGTGCTGATTGCCGTGGGCTTAATTCAAGGCTCGCACGCCGCTTATTATGTATATAGCACCATTTATTGGACAAGCCTCGGCATTCCCGTTTCACAAACCGGCTTACTTTGGGCAGTCGGTGTGGTGGCGGAAATTTTGCTGTTTTTTTTCTCCCGCCGCTTATTCCAAAATCGCACGGTAAGCACGATTTTTTATCTTTCCGCTTTCGTGTGTGTGTTGCGTTGGGCAGGCTTAGCCTACGCTGATCATTTCTGGGAAATATTGCCGTTACAAGTGGCACATAGCGTTACCTACGCGGCTTGTCATTACGCCATCGTACGCTACATCAGCACCCAACCCCAACATCACATTGCCAAACTACAAGGCTTGTATAATGGACTTTCCAACGGTGTATTGATTGCCTTGTTTACCGCCCTTTCCGGCGTGATTTATCCTATTTCACCGGCAATGACATTTTTATCAATGAGTGCCGTTGCAGCCCTCGCCTTCTTTGTGATTCCACGAAAATTAGAGGCATTTTTGCTAAAACAGAATTGATGAATATAAGATGAACAATTTGTCATTTATTGATTTATTTCTAAACGAATATTGGATCGAAAAAGGACTTTCGGAAAATACTGTGCAATCTTATCGACTGGATTTGACCGCACTTTGTGATTGGCTTGAGAAAAACAATCTGTCTCTTGAAACCTTAGACGCAATAGATTTACAACGTTTTCTCGGCGAACGCTTAGAACAGGGTTACAAAGCCACCAGCACCGCCCGAATGTTAAGTGCGATTCGTAAATTATTCCAATATTTATACCGCGAAAAATACCGTTCGGACGATCCCAGTGCGGTTCTCAGCTCGCCTAAATTGCCGGGACGCTTACCGAAATATTTAAGCGAACAACAAGTCAGTGATTTGCTCAATACGCCGAATGTGGAAGTTCCGCTTGAATTGCGTGATAAAGCAATGTTGGAATTACTTTACGCAACGGGATTGCGGGTAACAGAGCTGGTCTCACTTACCATTGAAAATATGAACGTACAACAAGGTGTCGTGCGGGTAATCGGGAAAGGCAACAAAGAACGAATCGTGCCAATGGGAGAAGAAGCCGCCTTTTGGATTCGCCAGTTTGTATTATATGCCCGCCCTATTTTGTTGAACGGACAAAGCAGCGATATTGTGTTTCCAAGCCAACGCGCCCAACAAATGACCCGTCAAACCTTTTGGCATCGCATAAAGCATTATGCCATTTTAGCGGATATTGATGCAGAAGCCCTTTCCCCTCACGTTCTACGCCACGCTTTCGCCACTCATCTGGTTAATCACGGGGCGGATTTACGTGTGGTGCAAATGCTGCTTGGACACAGCGATCTCTCCACCACGCAAATTTACACTCACGTGGCAAAAGAACGCTTAAAACGCTTACACGAACGGTTTCATCCAAGGGGATAAGATAAAAAAGGCATCCGTTTGTTCGGTTGCCCCCATTCGTTATAACCAAAGCCGGTCTGATTCCCCGATCAACCGATTACTTAAACTTAACTTAATTGATGGTTGTCATCATAGACAAATAAGAGTGCAGTAGCATTTTTCATTATTTTTTCGGTTTCTTCGGCATATCGGTTTCTAAATCTAACCCGTTATCCACCCGAAGCCCGGCTTGGTTGGCTAATTTCATCATCAGTTCTTCGCTTGGTTTGGGTGGGGCTTCCCCCTCAAACCAACGCTGAAACTCGATTTTGCCGTCCCATTCCGGCAGCGGGGCGGGAGGAAGCGGCACAATATCGTCCAAATCGGGCACTTTAGGTTGTAGGTAGTCTTTATCATAAAGGTAATCACCGATAATTTTATAGCGACGAGCTCGCTCACTATCTTCTCTGAGATTCAAATTATCTAAGTATTTTTCTTCTTTTGTATTATTAAATACTCTTGCTAAAACATTAGCAGAAAGGTCACTACCATTCTTTACACCTTGATGAAATACTTCCAATGCTTTCTGATATTCTTTTTTTCTTTGTAATCTGATACCTAACATATCAGAGGCCTCACCTAATCCTTGCTTTGAAGCACAGGCGCGCAACTGATCGACTAATTTTATACGTAGTTCTAATGTTTCGTCATCATTAATACTTCCTAACATATCCGCCACAACATATTGTGCTTCACGACTCCCTAAATCTGCCGCTTTTCTCAGATAAGCATATTTACCATCTTTTTCTGTTCGCACGCCATACCCCACATCCAAATAACCGTACAGATTGTAATAAGCCGTTGCCGGCAATTGTTTCGCCAGTTCTTCGTTGAGATTATGCACTTCCGTCTGCGGCATATCGGCGCTAATGCGCCCGCTTTTGAGTAAGTATTGCAAACGGATATTGGCTTTGTAATCCCCATTCATTGCCGCAATACGGTAATAACGTGCCAACCCGTTCCATACCGCATCGCCCCACGTACCCGTCCACATATTGTGTAGGTCGTGGTATAACGCATAGTTATATAGCTGTTGGGTGTCTTCCGAGAGTTCCGGTTTTTCTTCGTGCTTACACACAAACTCCAAATTGGCTTTTAACTGTTCCATTTTTTCCCTCTTGATTTTTCTCGCTTTATGTTCATCAATGATACCGGGTGAGCTGGAATGCCCCGCTCCGCCCAAATCAATCCCTTTAAAAAAGCTTGTGCCCACCCAAATTACCAAGGCAATTAAGGCAATCAGCACAATCACGATGATTTTAAAAACACGTGTCATCATTAATCACTCCGACTTACTGTTGGGTCGGCACGATAAAATTCCCGTAAGGCACATTCCGGAGAATTTCCATCTTTTTGGGATCTTTTATTTGCTTCAATTAATTTTCCCCATACATCAAATGCTTTTACCGCCACCGCATAATCATGCATATCATCCGGATTCGCCGACGCATTCTTATTGGTGTGTAAATCCCATAAGCGTTTGCGTAACCCTTCCGCCACTTCACCACATTCCATAATAATCCCCAACTCCGTATCTACCTGCATACTGCGCGTATTCAAATTCGCCGAGCTGATGACGGTAAACACGTCGTCCATAATCGTGACTTTAGAATGTACATAGACTTCCGCCAGCACATCTTTGCCTTTGTTATCTTTGTAACTATGCACGTATTTGCCGTGCTCATCTTTTGGCATTAAGGTGCAAATATGCGCTTTAATCCCCGGTGTATCACTCATTTCATAGCCCAACGCTTTTGTCAGGTTTGCCTCTTCCTGACTTAACGCTTGATTTTCAATGGAGTTTGATTGTGAGGTGTTTTCGTTATTTTGGCTGTTCTTTTGCTTTTTCTCGGCTTCACGCTGCTTTGCGTCGATGTCGGTAATCTCTTTTTCAATACGCTTGATTTCTTGTTCGTTGGCTTGATATGCTGTCTCCGCCGCCGCTCTTCCTTCCGCTGTCGGTGATGTTGTTTTTTGATTATACAAAATCGCCCGATTAACGTTGCATTTACCCAATTCCACCTCCAATTCCTGTCGTTTAACTGCTCTTGCCACGCCCGGCATCACATCCTGTCTACCCAATAATTTAAACATTTCATCGGTTGTGTAAGTCCCCACGCCAATACCGCTATCGGAAGAATTCGTGACCGTAAACCAGTGAATTGGTCCTTCTGCCCGTCCGCCTTTTTTCAGTTTTTCCCAGTGGGTGATAAACTCCCGCACTAACGGTGGAAAACGAAAATACTGATTTTCCGTGTAAAGATAGCTGGTGGTTTGTTTAATATTTTTTATCTAGCTATTCAAGATCAAATCGATTTAAATGCTGATACTAACTATCATTTATTATTTCTAAAAAATTTCTTAAATAAAAAAATAATAAAATCTATAAAAAAGATGAAAAATAAATAAATAATCACATATACAAAAAAATGAGACCAAAAAACATCTTTCATTAAAACAGAAGTTGCAGACAGCCAATAATAATCTCCATATACATCAATAAATGTAACTAAAAATATAATTACTATAAAAAACATATTGCTTTTACAATATTTATTTAAAAGCATAATTTCCTCGCCTTTTATTTTTTACTTTAATTTCTATATTTAATTTATCTAAAAAATAAAATATTACATTATTAAATATTTTTAAATAAATAATAAGTTACTCTTCCAATATTTCTTCAGGAATATAAGTTTCTCCTTCCTTATTTTTTAAATGGATTTCTATCTTTAATTTATCTTTAAACGCAAGATCCACAATCCTATTACATATTTTTATCCAACTAGGATTTGAAAGATGATCATCATAATCATCATTGAGGCTGGCAAGTTTAGCTTTATGCGCAGTAGGGTATATATTTTCCTTGGGAATGTAGCCAAAACAACCATAAGATCCTCCTAGGTAATCATATCCAAATATACTATATGTCCCTCCTATATGAATTAACACATTTGTAGCTATATTAGGATTTATCCTTGGTTCATCAATAGTACTACCATCAAGTTTTTTCTGTGTTCTCAGAGGCTTAGCTGGTAGCTTTTCACTACCAAATCAGGTTAATTGAAAAGCATTCAATCCATCAGGCTCGTATGGTGGATCTATATTAATATATCTAGCTTTATTTTTTATACCCCTAGAAATATTCTGAACTATTGCTCTAGGAAAATTTGGCATCCACAATGCCATATATTGATTTCGCTCATAGTCATCAGGCACAAACTCTCTATTAAGTAAAACTTCTTTATTAACAATTCCATTATTAGCCTGTTTTTTACTCCCTAAATAATACCAAGAGTCTCTTGTTATATTAAAACTATCTATAACTTCATCAGATATTTTAACTCTGTCTCTATTTAATCGCCTGATTAAAACATTAACTTTATATGTTTTTACTATCACTGCGGGATCTGAAGAAGAATAATCTATACCCTTTAAAGCTTATATTGTATAGCCCGTTTCCTCTCCCGTTATTTCTAATACTATTATTTTTTGACTAATCTTTTGCTCAAAAATAAAATCTTCATTTTTTGTCGTTTTAGCCTCTGTTATTGCTTTGTTTTCCATTCCCAGTCTTCTTCATGGTCAATATGTAATCTACATTTTACGTTTTCTTCATTTTGTGTATAAAAGATAGGCGTTAATCCATCTAAATCAGTAATTCCATTTTGCTCCCCCTCATTGAGCACTAAACGGAACATTTACATAAGGGTTTCCTTCATCATCTAACATTCTAAATTGAACTTTGTACAAGGATTCATTACCATTAACACTCATTTCAAACGGATTCACCGCTTCAGCTTCCCCACTCTCCATGACCAGCTCTCCCTCAACATACACATCCCCCACCAAGGTGATGCCTTCCCGGTCGATGATTATCGAACCTCCCGGGCCGCTAATTTCTACCGTTTCGTAACCCTCTAAGTCAAACTCTTCGCAGATTTGCTCAAGCAGTTCCCCCGCCCGCCAGCTGCCGTTTTGCGCAACTTCAATGTTTAATTCGTTGCCGACGTGGATAATGGTGTCGCCATGTACATTCACATAGCGGTTGTTATTGACGTTGAGTATGTCGTCTTTTTCAATTTTGCTGATGCGGTTGCGTCCGATATGCTTGAATTGGTCTCGGTTGATGGTGAGGGCTTCGTCCTGTGCCACCGTTTCCGTGCGGTTGTTGCCGATGTGGATAGTTTCGTTTCGGCTCACTTGTTCGGTACGGTCATTACCTATTTGAGTTGTTTCATCGTGTTTGACGATGTGGTTTAAGTCTTTTTCGGCGTGAAGAAAGATTTCTTCTTGTCCTTTTTCATCTTCAAAACGCAGTTCATTAAACCCGTTACCTTTGTGGCTTTTGGATTTGATTGTGGTGCGGGTTTTGTGTTCGGGGAGCCTATAAGGCGGTTCGGTGGTGCTGTGGTAGGTGCGCCCGATAACGATGGGGTGGTCAGGGTCGCCGTTTAAGTATTTGACCAGCACTTCATCGCCGATTCGCGGTATCATCATATTACCGTATTGCGCCCCCGCCCAGCCTTGGCTTACCCGTACCCAACATGAGCTGTGTTCGTCAAAATTCCCTTGCCTGTCCCAAGGGAATTGCAGTTTCACTCTGCCCCATTCGTCACAATAGATTTCTTCTCCCTGTGGCCCCGCTACATGGGCGACTTGTGACCTCCGTATTATCGACCGGGGTAATCATATTTTTCATAATCAGGAGAAAGCGAAGAAGTAGAAGACGCTGAAAGAGAAGAAACATCCGCAGAATTGACCGCACTTTGAGAAGAAGGGATTGGGGAAGAATTATGCTGATGTTCAAGGTGGTAGTTCGGATTTAAGAAGGTGTAATCCCGTAAGGTTTGGCGAGTGGTTGTCAGTTTTCGGC
>NZ_MLHQ01000026.1 GCF_001999305.1 Rodentibacter myodis
GGAAAAGCAAAAGTGCGGTCAAGTTTTTAGGTGTTTTTTGTGGCAAATATTTTACTTTATTCAAAGCAGATTTGATATTCACCATTTTCAAAGTTGAGGGTGATATTTGTCATTTTAGCTCCGCTTGCCATACGTTGAAGCAGCGCTAAAGAAAGCGGTGGCAAGAGTTGCCCCTCTAAGATTGCATCTACCAAGCGAGCACCGTTGGCATCTGCTTCACATTGTTGTTCAATATGCTCAAGAATATTTGGTGCAATCGTAAAGGTGATTTTATAGCGCTCGGATACTAATTTTTCTAACTTCGCCAGTTTGGCTTTTACAATACGTTGCATTACTTCGGTGTTCAAATAGTGATATTGCACAATTTGCATACGTGCTAATAATGCCGGTTTGAAGAAAGCGAGGAGAGAATGGCGCAATTCTTCATCGGTTTTTACGGCAAAGCGGTCATTAGCGGAATCAAAACCACAGTTTGAGGTGAGCATAAAGAGAATGTTTTTACAATCAATCAAACGTCCTTCTCCATCGGCAAGTTCACCTTTATCAAAGGCTTGATAAAAGAGGTTAAGCACATCGGGATGGGCTTTTTCGACTTCATCTAATAACACAATAGAATAAGGTTTTTGTCGAATGGCTTCGGTGAGTAAACCACCCTCACCATAGCCTACGTAACCCGGAGGGGAACCGATTAAGCGTGATACAGTATGTTTCTCTTGGTATTCCGACATGTTGATAGTGGTTAAAAACTGTTTTCCACCAAAGATATGCTCTGCAATTTGAATGGCGGTTTCGGTTTTACCTACACCGCTAGGTCCTACAAGCAGCAATGCTCCAAGTGGTGTACCGGCTCGACGTAAGTCAGCCATTGCAGTGAGCAAGTTTTTATGGATTTGCTCAATAGCTTGGGATTGACCTTTAATATTATCGTTGAGGATTTCAGGAAGTTTGGTCAGTTTGGTCAGTTCATCTCCCGTCATACTATTGACCGGAATACCTGTCAGATCGGCAATCACCGCGGTGATTTGTTTACTGCCTACTTCAGCATGAATTAAACAGTCCTCCGGGTTAATTGCATCGTATTCTGTTTTTTTCTCTTGTAATTGTGTGATAAATGCTTGATGTTCTTCTTCTGAATAGTCTGCTTCAGTATCGGATATTTTTTCACGCAATACCAAAATCGTATCTACTAATGCTTTTTGTTGTTCAAAGCGTGTTGATAATAATGTTTTTTCTTTTTCTAGCTCTGTTAGCTGATTTTCTAATTTAGTTTTTATACTACCATCAATGGTTTCGCCAAGTTGGTTATCACGGTCAAACTCTGCTATTGCCACATTAATTTCATGAATTTTGTTATCTAAATAGCTGAGGCGTTTTGGTGGGGTGTCCTTCGCTGTTGAAACACGCGCACAAGCGGTATCAAGAATATCAATAGCTTTATCCGGTAACTTTTTAGCTGCAATATAGCGTGCCGAAAGTTTTGTGACAGCTTCAAGTGCATCGCCCGTAATATAAACACCATGTGCTTTTTCATAAAGTGGTTTTAACCCCCGTAAAATCACGATACTTTCTTCGATCGAAGGTTCGTCCACTTTTACCAACTGAAAGCGGCGGGAAAGCGCAGGATCGCGTTCAACGTACTTTTTATATTCTGACCAAGTTGTCGCCGCAATGGTGCGAAGTTCACCACGGGCAAGGGCAGGTTTTAGTAAGTTTGCGGCATCATTTCCCCCTTCGCTACCTCCTGCGCCAATAAGCGTATGTGCTTCATCAATGAAAAGAATAATCGGTGTTGTGCTGTTTTTAACAAAATCAATCACAGACTTTAAACGTTTTTCAAATTCACCTTTAATTGAGGCACCGGATTGTAATGCCGCAAGATCAAGATTCCATAATTCAACATTTTGTAAATGTGGAGGCACCTGTTTGTTTACGATACGCAATGCTAAACCTTCAATCAATGCGCTTTTCCCAACCCCGGCATCTCCCACAACAATTGGGTTATTTTTTCTTCGGCGGGAAAGAATGTCGATCATCAAATCAATTTCTTGATCGCGCGCTAACACAGGATCAATATTACCGTTTAATGCTTTTTCCGTTAAATTTTCGGCAAAACGGGATAAATCAGAGGCATCTGTATGAATTATTTTATTTGTAGCAGCATTTTCTCGGATGGTTTGAGATTCTGATGAACCTTTTGCTAATTCAAGTAAGGATTGACGCAAGGTTTCTTTATTGACTTGATTTAAGAAACTCGCAGCTGAAGTTGGTAAATAGCGCGAAGCATTTAATACGAGTGCCAAGAAAATTGTAGCGCTCCTGATTTGTGATTGTTCAAGCTCCAGTGAACCCAGTAGCCAAGCTTCTTGTAGTACTTCTATCAATAAAGGGGAAAAGCTTGGGACAGAATCAATATTAGTATGGGAATTTTGATTGCCACGCAATAGAAGTGCAGTCAATTCTTCATGAGAAATATTCAGTTTATTTAGAATAAAGCGAACATCAGAAAATGGATTTTCCAAGGACTTTAGTAGTAAATGTGTCGGTAGAACTTCTGATTCTCCACAGCTGATCGCATAGACCGCTGCTTCTTCTAACATTAATTTTGAGCAATCATTTAATGCTCCTAAAGTAGCTGTTAAGTTAATTTTTATCATAGATATGCGATCCTTTTAGGTTATAGAGCTATTTGATATTAATAAATTAAAGCTTTTGTATTCTATTTTTTTACACACAATTTGACTACAACTATTTTAATTATTTAGAACTGTACAAAATAAAAGTAAACTTTAAGCAAAATGAGAAGAAATAAGAAAGGTTAAATGACACATAGCGAAAAAGAAAATTCCGAGTATTTTGGTGATGATGGCGGTTATTTTTAGCCGGCAGATATATCTCACTGTTTAGCAATCTCTTTCATTGATGCTTTTCTTTTTCTAAATTATTTTTGTTTTCCTGATTTTCTTTAAAAGCCAAATATTCTTCTAACAGATCAATGGCTTCTTGGCATTTTTGACGGCGTTGTTTGTAACGTTCGGCAAGTTGGGCAGCTTTTTTTTGTTCTTCAGGATTGGGCGTTATGCGTGCAAGATCCCGCTGTTGTTGATACAAATTATTTAATTGCTCTAGTGCTTCGTAATATTTTTCTAAACGTTCACGTGGGGGAAGTTGATGAATTTGATGTTGTGATTTTTTTGGGGAAACCGATTTTAAAGGTTTTTGTGCCTGAATAGGTTTTCTTTTTCGATTTAATGCCTCGGAGAGTGCGGTGCATTGTTTGAGTAAATGTTCGGTAATAAAGGCATAATGATTCACATCATTGGAATGAAGGGATTTGATTTTTGTTAAGGTTTGTTCAATTTCATTGAAATAAAAAGCGGTGGTTTGCCCATTTTCACTAAATAAAGTGCGGTCAAATTTGGCAAAGATTTTTTCTTCTTGTCGGGATGAATAGGTTTGATGAAGTTGTCGAATTTTTTCTTCCAGCGTTGTAATAAGTGATTGAATGATCATAAAAATCCCCCTGATTGGAGGGGGATTATAATCGTTAAAGATACATTGCTGCAATCCAGCCAAAAATAATCAACGGAATATTATAGTGGATGAATGTTGGTACAACAGAATCCCAAATGTGATCGTGTTTACCATCCACATTTAAGCCGGATGTTGGCCCAAGCGTGGAGTCGGAAGCCGGTGAACCCGCATCGCCCAATGCTGCCGCCACCCCTACAATAGAAACCGTTGCCAATGGCGAGAAACCGAAAGACAAGCAAAGCGGTACATAAATTGACGTGATAATCGGCACAGTCGAGAAGGAAGAACCGATTCCCATCGTGATAAATAAGCCCACGAGTAACATCAAAAATGCGGCAAGTCCTTTGCTTTGAATCACGCCACTGCTCAGCCCTTGAACTAAATCGGTTACGCCGGTTGTGGCATTAATCACATTGGCAAAACCTGAAGCGGCAATCATTACAAAGCCAATCATTGCCATTAGACGTAAGCCTTGTTGGAAAATATCGTTACTTTCTTTGAGTTTGAAAATACCGAAAAGGGCGAAGATCACTAAACCGACCAAGCCGCCAATAATGGTTGAGCTGGTGAAAAGTTGGGTGGCAAAGGTGGCAACAATGGCGATTAAACTTGCCGTGATTTGCTTCGGTTGAATATTGGCAATATGCGTTTCAATGTCTTTTGTTGTCGGTTCTTCAACGACAACATCATATTCACGTGGTTTGTGATAGGTAATAAACACAGCAGTGAGTAAACCTAAAATCATACCGACAACAGGCAATAACATTGCAAGAGAAACCTGCGCGACATCGGTTTGCAAGCCTAAGGCACTCCCTGCCTGATTGATGTTTTTAACCAATACACTTTCAATAAAAATTTTACCGAACCCGACCGGTAACAACATATAAGTGGCGGTTAAACCAAATGTAAGCACACAAGCTACGGCACGGCGGTCGATTTTCAAGCGGTTAAAAATGGAAAGCAATGGCGGCACGACAATAGGAATAAAGGCAATATGTACCGGAAGTAGGTTTTGGGAGGAAATGGAGAATAAAACCAAGACACCAAACATTAAATATTTGAACCACGCAAGATTATTGCCGGTCGGGGTTTTATTCATTTTGGTGATAATTTTGTAGGCGATTAAATCCGTGATACCGGATTTAGAAATAGCAATAGCAAATGCACCTAACATCGCATAGTTCATCGCCACTTCTGCACCACCGCCCAAGCCGCCGGTGAAGGTTTCAATGGTTTTGCTTAAACCTAAATCACCACATAAACCGGCTGTGAGGGCGGCAATAACCAGTGCAATAACCACATTAATGCGTAACAAGCTGAGTGCCAGCAGGACAATAATTGAGATAACAACGGGGTTTGATAACATTGTGTTTTCCTTATAAAAATAATAGTAAAAAGGGATATGTTAAGAATTTTAAGTTCATTTAATGTTGTAATGTCGCATAAGTTAGATTCCTCTAGGTTATAAAATAAATTGTGATAAAAGAAACCCCTCGAAAGTGGTCTCCCGAGGGGTAAGATTTTTATTATCCTGTCTGCTCGGAAGAAATCTTCCAAGCACACCAAAAACCTGAAAGATTAATCAGTAAAATGGTGGCGGTGATGATGACGGATAATAGACATGAGTTAAACTCCAGTAAGAATGTTTTTTAAACTACTGGAAAATAAAAGCGATTGCAACCCCTTTTTTTGAACAAATTAAAGTGCGGTCGTTTTTTCGTTTGTTTTTTCGCTTTCCCCTTCTGCCACAATATGCGGAAAGCCCCCCAAATCTTTCAGATGATTTACCATATAGCAAAATAATTCGGCAGTCCGCTCCGTATCGTACAAGGCAGAGTGGGCTTGTTTGCCGTCAAAGGGAATTTTTGCCGCTTGGCAGGCTTTCACCAACACCGTTTGCCCGAACATTAATCCGGCAAGGCTTGCCGTATCAAACATTCCAAAAGGATGAAACGGATTGCGTTTTACCCCGGTGCGTTCTGCCGCCGCCATCAAAAAACTTTGATCGAAAGCCGCATTGTGCGCCACGATAATGGAGCGTTGGCAATCCGCCTCTTTTTGCCCACGGCGTACCATTTGAAATAAGCCTGTGATCGCCTCTAATTCCGACACCGCACCCCGTAGCGGATTATGAATATCAATGCCATTAAATTTTAAGGATTCCGGATTAATATTTGCCCCTTCAAAAGGTTCGATATGAAAATGGCATTTTTGATCAGGGTGTAAATATCCGTTTTCATCCATTTTTAGGGTGATTGCCGCAAGTTCCAAAAGCGCATCTTTTTTTGCCTCAAAACCTGCGGTTTCCACATCAATAATGACCGGAAAATAACCGCGAAAACGATGTTTTAATTGATTGTGATAAGGGATTTCTTGAATTTCGGACATAACCTATCCTTAGAAAATAAAAAATAACGCAGGTGGTGAACCCACGTTATTAAAAAATGATAAAAATTGACCGCACTTATGAATAACTTTGTTAGTTGCCTAATCCTGCTTTAGCACTTTTATTTTCAATAAATTCAATTTTGTAACCATCAGGATCTTCAACAAAAGCAATTACCGTTGTTCCGCCTTTTACCGGGCCAGGTTCACGGGTAACCTTGCCACCGCTTTTACGCACGGCTTCACAAGTTGCCACAATATCATCCACCCCAATCGCGATATGGCCATAAGCCGTGCCAAGATCATATTCGGTAACGCCCCAGTTGTAAGTCAGTTCAATCACGGAAGATTTATCTTCATCGTCATAGCCCAAAAAGGCAAGGGAATATTTGTATTCCGGATTTTCACTGGTGCGTAATAAACGCATTCCTAATACATCCTGATAAAATTTAATCGAACGGTCTAAATCGCCTACCCGTAACATTGTATGTAAAATTCGCATTGATTTGTCCTCATTTTAAAACAAAAAACGACGGACATTATGCCATAAACCAACGGGAAAATCAGTAAAACCCCTCTTATTCTTTGGCGGAAGATCAAATACACTTGATGAAAAAAACAATCGGTAAAATCACACTTTTTTGACTTAAAACAACAAGGCTTTAAATGTTATTTTAATCTCATTGTATGGTGAATGGCGGTCTGATAAATTTCTTTCTGCATTGCGCTAATGGGCGATCAATGTATTCAAATCTTATTAAGGAGTTTCTATGTTTTCATTTTTGAAAGCCTCTCCGCCGGCTCCACGAATTGACAGTTCCAGAACTGACGCTGAGTATAAAAAATTACGTTGGCAGGTTTTTGCCGGCGTATTCATTGGCTATGCCGCTTATTACCTTATCCGCAAAAATTTCTCGCTTGCAATTCCCTATCTCATTGATGAATATGGTTTCACCAAAGCCGATTTAGGTACGGTGGGCGTGGCGTTATCGCTGGCTTACGGATTTAGTAAATTTATTATGGGTAACCTGTCTGATCGCAGTAATCCAAAATATTTCATCACCATTGGTTTATTAGGATCGGCAACGGTAAGTTTGATCTTCGGCTTAGTGCCGGGCGTTCTCGCCTCTATTCCATTAATGATCGTTTTGGCGGCATTGAATGGTTGGTTTCAGGGAATGGGCTATCCACCGGGTGCAAAAACGATGGCTAACTGGTTTTCCGTCTCCGAACGTGGCGTTTGGTGGAGCTGGTGGAACGTTTCGCATAACCTTGGTGGCGGCTTAATCGGCCCTTTAGCACTGCTTGGTTTAGCGATTTTCGGCAGCTGGCAATCGTTGTTTTATTTGCCTGCGTTAATTGCGATCCTACTCGCTTTCATTATGTTTCGACTAATGCGTGATACGCCTGAATCTCAAGGCTTGCCACCGGTTGATGAATGGAAAGGCGAAAAAGTGGTACAACAGGTTGAATCGGCTCATACCCTTTCTTCTAAAGATATTTTCAAAAAATACATCATCAACAATAAATTCCTGTGGGCAATTGCCATTGCCAATGTGTTTGTGTATTTCATTCGTTACGGCATTATTGACTGGGCGCCAACTTACTTAAAAGAAGTAAAACACTTTTCTGTGGATAAACAAAGTTGGGCGTATTTCCTCTACGAATATGCGGGCATTTTTGGTATGTTGACCAGCGGTTATTTAAGCGACAAAGTGTTTAAAGGCCATCGCGCACCGCCAATGTTATTATTCCTCACCGGTGTCTTTATCGCCATTATCGTGTACTGGAAAAATCCGGCGGGTAATCCATTGGTGGATAATATCTGTTTAATCGCCATCGGCTTTTTAATCTATGGGCCTGTTATGATGATTGGTTTGCAAGCGGCAGATCTTGTTCCGCGTGTAGCAACAGGGACGGCAACAGGATTAACTGGTTTATTCGGTTATTTATTGGGCTCGGCAAGTGCCGGTTATGTAATGGGAAAATTAGTGGATTTATTCGGCTGGGATGGCGGTTTTTATGCGTTAATTCTATCCTGCTTCCTTGGTTTCTTCTTTATTGCATTTACCTTATTTCACAAACCTAATGCAGTAAAATAATCTCTTCAAAAATAAAAGTGCGGTCAAGTTAAAACACATTTAAAATTGACCGCACTTTTTTATTTTATTTCTCTGTCAAAATTGGCAAAATAGCCCAATATTTACTCATCATTACCAAGGAAAGTAAAAATGACAAATCAATCCTCTCTGTTTAATTTATCTTGGATGCGTTATTTAAGTTTATTGTTTTTAATCTTAAGTACAGGATTTTTAGCCAGTGGTATTGTGACATTAATTGCGGCTAATTTGGATTATCTTTCCGATTTAACCAAAATTTACGGTTTGCAGCTGGTTTTGGTCGTTTCGACTTTACTGAGTTGTTATTTCCTTTTACGCGAAAGTCGAAAAGTTGCAAAAGGGAAATTAAAATTGCTTTCTGCCACTTTCTTTTTTATTACCGCAGTGTTTATCGGTGCAGTGTTCGCTTTAGTGGGACAGACCTATCAAACAGGTGCTAATGCTTGGGAGCTGTTTGCGTTGTGGTCGTTGTGTCAGCTGCCTTTATTGTTATTATTGCCAAACATTGCTTCTGCTTTATTATTTATCACCACGACCAATCTCAGCTTATATTTGTATTATGATGCTTGGTTTGATCATAATGTGTTGAATTATGCCATCCTGTTAAATTTTATCTTCTTATTGTTCAGTGAAATTTTTATTCGCCAATTACATGATCAAAACTGGCGCATTTTACCGAAAATTCTTACCTTTTTAGTGTTAAGTCATTTATTTGGCGTTCTTACTATTACCGATAATTTATTTAATGATGCTTACTCCATTGTGTATTTTTTAAAAGTGGTAATTCCTTCGGGAATCGCGATTTATGTGTATAAAAAATACCGATTTGATTTCGTTAATTTAATTATCGCTACCATTTGTTGTATCGTCGCCTTTGCGTTTCTCTTGTTCTCCAACGTGAATTCCATCAATTTTGCCGTATTGTCAGGCTTGCTGATTTTTACCATCACGATCTTTGCCATTATGTCGCTGAATGGTTGGTATAAACAGCATTATCCACATCGTAAGCATATTTCTTGGGCATTATCTATTTTATTAATTTTTGCTATTGTTATCGGCATTTTGACTTTATTAATTTGGTTTTTTTTAACGTTGAACGTATCAGAACCAAAAACCGGCTTGCTGATTCTAAGCGTGATTGTGCTATGTATTGCCTTAGGACTACATTTTGATAATCCTCAGGCAGAAAATCGTATGTCGATTATCATCGGGATTTTCCTCCTGATGGGCTATAGCCTACTTGCCGGTTATTTACTCACCGATATATTTGATTCTCATGGCGAGGCTGGCTTAACCTATCGTGCTCCACTCTTATTTACCGCCATCATCACCGTGTTTTATTTTTTACGCAAAGAGATCTGGCTGAGAACTTTAACTCTCATTGTTGTTTTGGGGATGTGGCATATTTATTTAACGGATCATGCCGTGGTTCACCTGAACCACGATAATCAGGGGGAATACAGTGATGTGCCATTATATTTTGTCACTATGTTGGGTTGTACTATTACCTTCTTTATGCAGAAGGTGTACAAAGAAAACAGCAAAATTAGAGTGCAAATTACACCGATTGCCTGGGCCTGTTTACTTTTTAGTGTGGTTTTTGCCAATTATTTCCTCTCGCCGTTTCTAGTTCACGTGACTGAAACTGTAAATGTACTACCTGAAATTGACACTTTCAGTGAATTCTTCTCAATGATTACCGCAGGATTTTACACCCGTGCTGGATTCAGAATAGGATGGATTGTCTCTTTACTGGTTTGTTTCACGCCGTTGGTGATGTATTTTGCCATCAGTCGTTTTTTCAGTTTAAAAACCGATGAAAAAATGTGCATTGCAGCGATTCTAGCATTATTTACTTTCCTCTTTGTCGGTCAGCCTTCCGTGTTGTTCTTCATTGCACTGTTGCTGATTGCCTACTTTACGGAAAGCCGAATGTTGTTTTTTATCGCCGTGTTATCCTTAGTCTACAACTTGGCAATTTATTATTATTATTTACTTTTTATTCCGTTGCTTTATAAAGCCTTTTTACTGCTGTGCTTTGCGTTGTTATTCTCGGTAGTGGCTATTTACCTGCATAGAAAACATCAACCAGAGACGCAAAGTGCGGTCAGTTTCTCTAATGTTTTTAACGTAAAACCGATAATTGCGCTCTGTACGGTATTGATGATTCTGTTTCCATTGAACTATAAGGTGTGGCAATTTGAAGATGTGTTGGCGACGGGGAAAGCGGTGGTGTTAAAAATAGCACCTGTAGATCCCCGCTCCATTATGCAAGGGGATTATATGTCCCTCAATTATGCGATTTTGACAAACATTAGTACGCAGTTACACATTTCAAGAAACGATGAAGATGTCCCCATTAACGACAAAAAAGCACATCAGAAACGGGTTTATGCGTTAGTGCATTTAGACGGGCAGGGCATTGCCACATTATGTCGCGTAGAAGATCGTATTCCAACGGATTTCTATGATTGTGCGCCAGAAGTGTATCTGCCTGTCAATAATGTAGGCTGGTTTCCACAACTGCCAAGCCAGGAGTATTTTTTTGCAGAAGGCAAAGGACAATATTATGCACAAGCGAAATATGCCGAATATCGCTTTAAAGACGGTATTTTATTGCTTGCCCGTTTGTTGGATAAAGACTTGAAGGGGCTATAAAAAGGAATTTAACGAAAAAGTGCGGTGTTTTTTTAATCCAGCGCACTTTTTTCTTTTGAGAGAACCTACTATTTGATGGCGATCATCGAACCAAAATTAAAGCACTGAAACCACAGTTCTACCTGCGAAAAACCTACATTTTTTAGCCGATTTTTGTGAATTTCGATGGTATCGGTACGCATCACATTTTCAAGGGCGGTGCGTTTTTGGCTCACTTCTAATTCGCTGTAACCATTGGCGCGTTTGAATTGATGGTGCAAATCAATCAGCAAATTATCCACTTTTTCATCTTCAAAACGGAATTTCTCCGAAAGTACCAACAAGCCATTTGGATTTAAACCTTGATAAATTTTTTCAAGCAAGGCAAGACGATCTTCTGGCGGTAAAAATTGCAGGGTGAAATTTAAAATCACCATTGAGGCATTTTTAATTTCCACTTGGCGAATATCGTCACACAAAATTTCTACCGGAATTTCACTCTGAAAAGCCGCAATATGTCGACGACAACGTTCAACCATTGGTTGGGAATTATCGATCGCGATAATTTTTACGTTGGGTTGATGAATATTTCTACGTGCCGAAAGGGTTGCTGCGCCGCGTGAACAACCAAGATCATAGACGTTACTCTTTGCTGTCACAAAACGTTCGGCAAGCATTCCGATTGCAGTGATGATGTTGGAATAGCCGGGAACCGAGCGTTGAATCATATCGGGAAATACTTCGGCTACGCTTTCATCAAAAGTAAAATCGCCCAGTTTTTCAATCGGGGCGGAAAAAATTGTGTCTTTCATTGTTAAATATTTTTAGTTCGAAAGTGCGGTTAGTTTAGAAAATGTTTTTTATGACAATTATATTACGTTATTAAAATAGATGTTTCATCGCACTTTCTTCTTGTCTAATCCTTATTATAAGAAGGGTTAAATAAATAGGCAATCCTAGCATTGCTGTATAGCTTGCTTGACAGAATAAACTAAGTCCAATTAATTCGGGGATTATATTGAGGAAATAATTGGGATGACGAATATATTTAAATAAAAATGAATTGTTTATTTTATGTTCAGGCAAAATGTAAATCTTAACCGTCCAAATTTCATTTAAGCTATAAATAACATAAAACAGCATAATAATAGAAAATACAAGAATTACCAGACCTATTTGTGATAACGTGTTAAATGAAACATCCTTATAATTTGCTTCAGCAATTGCTGAAAGATAAAATAAAATATGTGCGAATGATAATAAACTTGAATTTTTTTTACCGTATTGTATAGCGCCCTTTGCAATTAATGCTTTTTCATTCTTAATTGAGATGGATAAACTGTAAAAGCGAATAGCTAAGATAATAATAAATAGAATATTAATAATTAACATCATTTCCTCTTTATGCGTGAAAAATTAAAAACGTTACAATAGCAAAGTTTATCATATTATGCATTAGAATTATCTAATACTTTTGATTCCTAAGAGAGGTTGTCTCTAAATAATCTTTTCCTCTCATTTAAATTTTCGCTATAATTCCCACAAGTTTTATTGATTCTATCAAAAGGATAATTTTATGATGCGTACTCATTATTGCGGTGCTTTAAATCGCAACAACATTGGACAAGAAGTAACATTAAGCGGTTGGGTTCATCGCCGCCGTGATTTAGGCGGTTTGATTTTTATTGATATGCGCGATCGTGACGGGATTGTTCAGGTATGTTTCGATCCGAAATATCAAGAAGCATTAACGGCAGCGGCAGGTTTGCGTAACGAATTTTGTATTCAAATTAAAGGTGAAGTCATTGCCCGACCTGAAAATCAAATTAATAAAAATATGGCAACCGGTGAAGTGGAAGTGTTGGCAAAAGCATTAAGCATTTACAATGCCGCCGATGTATTACCGCTTGATTTCAACCAAAATAATACCGAAGAGCAACGTTTAAAATACCGTTATTTGGATTTACGCCGTCCGGAAATGGCACAACGTTTAAAAACTCGAGCGAAAATCACCAGTTTTGTACGCCGTTTTATGGATGACAACGGTTTCCTTGATATTGAAACCCCAATGCTCACCAAAGCAACGCCTGAGGGCGCGCGCGACTACCTCGTACCAAGTCGGGTACACAAAGGCAAATTCTATGCCTTGCCACAATCACCACAACTTTTCAAACAACTTCTTATGATGTCCGGTTTCGACCGTTACTATCAAATTGTTAAATGTTTCCGTGATGAAGATCTACGTGCCGATCGTCAGCCGGAATTTACCCAAATCGATGTGGAAACCTCATTTTTAACGGCACCGGAAGTTCGTGAAATAATGGAACGTATGGTACGTGGTTTATGGTTGGATATTATTGGTGTTGATCTTGGCAAATTCCCGGTGATGACGTGGCAAGAAGCGATGCGCCGTTTTGGCTCGGATAAACCGGATCTGCGTAACCCACTTGAGATGGTGGATGTGGCTGACATCGTAAAAGATGTGGATTTCAAAGTGTTTGCCGAACCTGCCAATAATCCAAATGGACGCGTTACAGTAATTCGAGTACCAAACGGTGCAAACATTACGCGCAAACAAATTGATGAATACACCCAATTTGTCGGCATTTATGGTGCGAAAGGCTTGGCGTGGTTAAAAGTCAATGATGTGAATAGCGGGCTTGAAGGCGTGCAAAGTCCAATCGCAAAATTCTTAAATGAAAACGTCTTAAAAGCCTTATTTGAACGTGTAGGTGTGCAAACCGGCGATATTCTTTTCTTTGGTGCGGATAAATGGCAAACCACTACCGATGCAATGGGGGCTTTGCGTTTAAAACTTGGTCGTGATTTAGGCTTAACCCGTTTAGACGAATGGCAACCGCTTTGGGTGATTGACTTCCCAATGTTTGAGCGTGATGAAGAAGGCAACCTTGCCGCAATGCACCATCCTTTCACTTCGCCAAAAGATTTCACACCGGAACAATTAGAAGCCGATCCAACCGCAGCAGTAGCCAATGCTTATGATATGGTAATCAACGGTTATGAAGTGGGTGGCGGTTCAGTGCGTATTTTCGACCCGAAAATGCAACAAACCGTGTTCCGTATTTTAGGCATTGATGAAGAACAACAACGTGAAAAATTCGGCTTCTTATTAGATGCCTTAAAATTTGGCACACCACCACACGCCGGTCTCGCCTTCGGATTAGATCGCTTAACAATGCTATTAACCGGCACCGATAACATCCGTGATGTTATCGCCTTCCCGAAAACCACCGCAGCGGCTTGCTTAATGACCGAAGCCCCAAGCTATGCCAATGCGCAGGCGTTGGAGGAGTTGGCAATTAGCGTAACGGCGAAAATTGAATAATTTTTGAAGATAAAGTGCGGTTAAATTTAACCGCACTTTTACAGAAAGAAGATGAAACAACCTACTTCAGTAAAAGCCATTAGTTGGCTGAATATTATTGCCTCATTAATTGGATTTGGGATAATTTTCTATACATTTTGGGATAGTTTTAATACGGTAGGCTATGTTGTTCCAGAAGCTATTTTCTTTATAACTATTGCATTTATTGAATTAGTATTAGTGTTTTTATCTTCTATCGCAATGTTAGAAGGTAAACCTTGGGGAAGAACACTTTACATTATTATTGGTTGTTCTAATATCTTATTTAATTTTGTGTATTTTGAAATTGATAAAGACACAATTAAAAGTGTAATAAAATTCGCTATTTTTGCTTTTTTCTTATATAGACCTATTGTCAATGAATATTTTAAATCATCAAAAGTGAATGAACTTCAAAAATAATCAGTCAATCTTAGTCGTTATTTATTCTAAAGAAACGAATAATGTTTTAATGCTCCAACGCCAAGACGATCCCGATTTTTGGCAATCTGTTACCGGTTCTATTGAGAAAGGTGAGATGCCGCAAGATGCGGCAATTCGCGAGCTTTGGGAAGAAGTGCGGTTAAAAATTTCTGAAAATTCGACCGCACTTTTTGATTGTAATGAGTGCGTAGAATTTGAAATTTTTCCTCATTTCCGTTATAAATACGCGCCGCATATCACCCACGCGCGTGAACATTGGTTTTTATGTGCGGTGGATGAGGAATTTGTTCCACAATTAGCGGAACACTTAGATTTTAAATGGGTTTCAGCACAAGAGGCGGTGAAGATGACAAAATCACCAAATAATGCGGAAGCGATTAGAAAATATTTAATAGATGATTTTTCTCTTTTAAGGGGAAATGAGTTAAAAAACGAAAAATAAGAAGGAAATCAAATGGCAGGTCATAGTAAGTGGGCTAATATCAAACACCGTAAAGCAGCACAAGATGCGCAACGCGGTAAAATTTTTACTAAGTTAATTCGTGAATTGGTGACTGCCGCTAAATTAGGTGGCGGTGATGTGGGTTCAAATCCTCGTTTGCGTGCAGCAGTGGATAAAGCATTATCCAGCAATATGACGCGTGATACCATTAATCGTGCGATTGAACGCGGTGTCGGCGGTGGCGATGATACCAATATGGAAACCAAAATCTATGAAGGTTACGGCCCGGGCGGCACGGCGGTGATGGTGGAATGTTTAAGCGATAATGCAAACCGCACCATTTCACAGGTTCGTCCAAGTTTCACAAAATGCGGTGGCAACTTAGGAACGGAAGGTTCGGTGGGCTATTTGTTCAGCAAAAAAGGCTTGATTTTAATTAATTCGGCTGATGAAGATGCCTTAACCGAAGCTGCAATTGAAGCCGGTGCGGACGATATTCAACCACAAGAAGACGGTTCATTTGAAATTTATACCGCTTGGGAAGAATTGAGTGATGTGCGTGAAGGAATTGAAAAAGCTGGATTTAAAATTGAATCGGCTGAAGTGACGATGATTCCGTCAACCACTGTTGATCTTGATTTAGAAACCGCACCAAAATTATTAAAATTAATTGATATGTTAGAAGACTGCGATGATGTGCAAAATGTCTATCATAATGGTGAAATTAGTGACGAAGTCGCCGCCCAGCTCTAATAAATTGAACTAATCTCTCATTGAACGCTCTAAAGGGGCGTTTAAAACGCATAAGTTTATCTTTACATAAGGAATAAAAAATGAAAGCAATCAAACTCGTATCTGCATTATCTTTAGCCGCAATGTTAGCCGCTTGCTCAACGGCAAGTGAAGTGGCATCAACCGTGGGTAATGGTGTATCAAACGCCGCCACTGCAACCGTTGATGCGGTGAAAGATGGTGCAAATGCTGTTTCTAACGGTGTTTCAAACACGGTTAGTTCGGTAAAAAATAGCTTAACCGGTTCAACCAGAATGGTGGTTTACCAATGTCAAAATAATAAAACCGTTATTGCCGCTTATGATTTCTCAGGCGAAAAAGCAACCGGTTTGACATTAACCGTTAATGATGTTGCGGTGAAATCATTAATGCGTGATGATAGCAATAAAGATTTCGCTTCATTTGCATCAAAAACTTACGTTTGGAATGTAGATAATAGCTTTACGCTTTCAACTTTCGATAAAACTGAATCCGGAATGTTGTTTAAGAAAGGCAAAACATCGGACGAAATTCTTGCTAAAAGCTGTGTAGTAAATCAAGCAGAAACAGCAAGATTAAATAAATAATAGATGATTCATTTAAGCGGGCGGATTGGTAAATTTTACGAATCTGCCCGTTTGTTTTCGAGAATTAAATCAGCAATGTCAATCATTTTAGGAATTGACCCCGGTTCAAGAGTAACCGGTTATGGCGTAATCCGTCAGCAAGGTCGGCACTTGGAGTATTTGGGGAGTGGGGCGATTCGCACTTCCGTTGATGATTTACCCACCCGATTAAAACGTATTTATGCAGGCGTGGTTGAGATCATTACCCAATTCCAACCGGATATGTTTGCCATTGAGCAGGTATTTATGGCGAAGAATGCGGACTCCGCATTAAAACTGGGCCAAGCACGAGGAACTGCGATTGTAGCGGCAGTAAATCACGATTTGCCAGTGTTTGAGTATGCGGCACGCTTGGTGAAGCAAACGGTTGTGGGAATCGGATCGGCAGATAAAATTCAAGTTCAAGATATGGTCACGCGTATTTTAAAACTTTCCGATAAACCTCAAGCCGATGCGGCAGATGCGCTTGCGATCGCCATAACTCACGCCCATTCAATGCAACATTCTCTACACGTTGCAGGCTCGGTCAACATAACAGAAATGCAAGAAAAAATGACCGCACTTTTAAAAACGAGATATAGCCGTGGTCGTTTCCGATTAAAAATTTAACTGGATGTTCGTCCAGTTTTATTTTATGCTATGGCGAAATTTTTATGTTGACGGATGAATTATGATTGGGCGCTTAAAAGGCATTTTATTAGAAAAACAACCTCCCGAAATTTTGCTTGATGTACAAGGTGTTGGCTATGAATTATTGTTGCCAATGACCAGTTTTTATAACTTACCCGATATTGGGCAGGAAACCACCTTATTTACCCACCTTGTCGTGCGTGAAGATGCACATTTACTCTTTGGATTTGCACAAAAAACCGACCGCACTTTGTTTCGTGAATTGATTAAAACCAATGGTGTTGGGCCTAAGTTAGCCCTTGCGATTTTATCGGCAATGTCGGTGGAACAATTTGCTTATGCAATTGAGCGTGAAGAACTTTCTAAATTGACGAAGATCCCCGGTGTCGGTAAAAAAACGGCAGAACGCTTGCTGGTTGAACTAAAAGGGAAATTTAAAGGCATTAAACAAAGCGATTTCTTTATTGAAAGTACGCATATTTCAACCACATCATTAGCCGTTCCGCAACAAGAAAGTGCGGTGGATGAAGCCGTGGCGGCATTAATCGCACTGGGTTATAAACCAACGGATGCCGAAAAAATGGTAAAACGGGTGGCAAAATCGGAGATGGGGAGCGAACAGCTTATTCGTGAAGCCTTAAAAGCGGCATTATAGGTGAGTAAATGATTGAAGCGGATAGAATTATTAGCAGCCAAGTAAAACTTGATGAGGATGTGATTGATCGTGCCATTCGTCCTAAATTATTGGCGGATTATGTGGGGCAGCCACAAGTGCGTGAACAAATGGATATTTTCATTAAAGCGGCAAAGTTACGTCAGGATGCATTAGATCATCTTTTGATATTTGGCCCTCCGGGTTTAGGCAAAACCACCCTCGCCAATATTGTGGCAAATGAAATGGGCGTGAATATTCGCACAACATCGGGGCCGGTGCTTGAAAAGGCAGGAGATTTGGCCGCGATGTTAACGAACCTTGAACCATACGATGTATTGTTTATTGATGAAATTCATCGCCTTTCTCCTGCAATAGAAGAAGTGCTTTATCCGGCAATGGAAGATTACCAATTAGATATTATGATTGGTGAGGGGCCTGCTGCACGTTCTATTAAATTGGATTTACCCCCTTTTACATTAGTGGGGGCAACAACCCGTGCAGGTTCTTTAACCTCGCCTTTGCGGGATCGTTTTGGCATTGTACAACGGTTAGAATTTTATTCTGTGGAAGATTTAACCGCTATCGTGGCACGAAGTGCCGACTGCCTGAATCTTGAATTGGAAAATGAAGCCGCTTTTGAAGTCGCCCGCCGTTCAAGAGGAACACCACGTATCGCTAATCGTTTACTACGGCGGGTGCGGGATTATGCCGATGTGCGTAACGGTGGAATAATTTCTTTGGGCATAGCCAAGCAAGCCCTTTCTATGTTGGATGTGGATAATGCAGGATTTGATTATCTAGATCGCAAATTATTAACTGCAGTTATCGAAAGATTTGACGGTGGCCCGGTGGGGCTGGATAACCTTGCTGCGGCGATTGGGGAAGAACGGGATACGATTGAAGATGTGTTAGAGCCTTATTTGATTCAACAAGGTTTTTTACAACGCACACCACGTGGACGTATTGCCACTTCTCAAACTTATCGACATTTCGGATTACAGAAAGTAACGGATTAATTCAACAAAGAAAGGCTTATTGAACATTCAATAAGCCTTTCTTTTTTTAGCCATTTCAAAAACTAATTTGTTTCATCAGAATAATTTTTCATACTATTTAATTTCGCCAAACCTACACTACAGCTTTTCAGTTGGGTGGCAAGTTCCATTTCAAGAATTTGTTTTTTACTTTGATTCAATTTACTTTTGATTTTACTAACTTGAGTGTGTGTACCCGGTTGTTTTTCAGCTTGTGCAATGAGATTTTCTGTTTCTTTGAAGAGTTGTGCGCATTGTTCCGGTAAGACTTCTTTATTTTTTTGTGGTGCTGCAATGGCTGAAAATGACACCGCTGAAAAAAGTGCGGTCAAAAAAAGGGAAATTTTTTTCATTATGAAATCCTTGAATGGAATGTTCTAAATATAATTTGGCGTGAAGTTAGCAAAATATTATCCGAATGTCTAGAAATTATTGATCTTTTTTTATGAGTGATTGATTTTATTTACGTTTTTCCTAAATTTGATTTATATCAATTTTTTAAAATATAACTCGTAGAGGTTATTCCTTAGTTTATATCAAAAATGTGATCCGGATAACGTTTTTGGTGTTTTTTATCCTTATGATTAGTAGTAAAATAGCCGCGTTTTTGGGTTATCCATTTCATAATTCATCATTTTGTTTAACTTCTCAAAAGGATTTGTTGTGTAGGGTGATTCAATGTTTGCTTAATCATTCGGATGAATCGGTTAAGTATTTGGGGTGGTTATTTAAGGGCAACCTTTATTAATCATAGTGAATGACTTGTAATTTTTACAAGAGGTTGAGATGTTAGACGTTGTTGAACTTTCTCGCTTGCAGTTTGCCTTAACTGCGTTATATCACTTCATTTTCGTGCCTCTCACATTAGGTTTATCTTTCGTTTTAGTGATTATGGAAACGACCTATGTTGTAACAGGTAAAGAAGTTTATAAAGATATGACAAAATTCTGGGGTAAGTTATTTGGTATTAACTTTGCTCTAGGGGTAACGACCGGTATCATTATGGAATTCCAATTCGGTACTAACTGGTCTTACTATTCTCACTATGTGGGTGATATTTTCGGTGCGCCATTGGCAATCGAAGCATTACTTGCATTCTTCTTAGAATCTACTTTTGTGGGCTTATTCTTCTTTGGTTGGGATCGCTTAACCAAAGGTAAACATTTGCTCGCAACTTACTGTGTAGCATTCGGTTCAAATCTTTCGGCGATGTGGATCTTAGTGGCGAATGGTTGGATGCAAAATCCGGTTGCGTCAGAATTTAATTTTGAAACTGTGCGTATGGAAATGACCAGCTTTATGGACTTATGGTTAAATCCGGTTGCACAAAGTAAATTCTTACACACCCTTTCTGCCGGTTATGTCACCGCTGCATTCTTCGTCTTGGCAATCAGTTCTTTCTATTTATTGAAAGGTCGTGATATCGGTTTTGCCAAACGCTCTTTCTCTATTGCAGCGACTTGGGGTTTTATCGCGTCTATCGCGGTATTAATCCTTGGTGATGAATCAGGTTACGATATTGGTCAAGCACAACCTGTGAAATTGGCGGCAATGGAAGCTGAGTTTGATACACATCCGGCTCCGGCTGCATTCAATATCGTGGCATTGCCAAATTCTGCCGAAATGCGTAATGAATTTGCCCTTCAAGTTCCTGCAGTAGGTGGTATTGTGGCAACCCGTTCTCTTGATAAAGAGATCGTTGGTTTGAAAGCGCTTCAAGCATTGAATGAAAACCGTGTCCGTAACGGTATTGTTGCTTATGATCTTTTCACTCAGTTGAAAGCAGAGAAAAAAGCATTGGGTCAGGTTAATCCTGAAACAAAAGCAAAATTTGAAGCGGTGAAAAAAGATCTTGGGTTCGGTTTATTATTAAAACGTTATACCGATAAAGTCGTGGATGCCACAGAAGAACAAATCAAACAAGCAGCGCGCGATACGATTCCTAATGTCGGACCTAACTTCTGGGCATTCCGTGTAATGCTTGCTGTTGGTGGTTTACTTGCTCTGTTAGCCTTTGGTGCATTTGTCCAAAACTTACGTGATAAAGTGACACAAAGCCCATTATTGTTAAAAGCATTGGTATGGAGTGTGCCGTTACCTTGGATTGCCATTGAATGTGGTTGGTTCTTGGCTGAATATGGTCGTCAACCTTGGGCGATTTATGAAGTGTTACCGGTGGGTGTGTCCGCCTCAAATTTAGGTGTGGGTGATCTTTGGTTCTCCATCGCTTTAATTTGTGCACTTTATTTAGCATTTATTATTGTTGAAATGTATTTGATGTTTAAATATGCGCGTTTAGGTCCAAGTTCATTGAAAACCGGCAAATACTACTTTGAACAATCATCTAAATAAGCAGGAGACGAATTATGTTTGATTATGAATTTCTACGTTTTATTTGGTGGGTGTTGGTCATCGTATTGTTAATCGGTTTCTCGGTTACTGACGGATTTGATATGGGCGTGACCGCACTTTTACCTGTTGCAGGTAAAAAAGAAGTAGAACGCCGTATTATGATTAACTCGATAGCCCCTCACTGGGATGGTAACCAAGTTTGGTTATTAACCGCAGGTGGTGCGGTGTTTGCTGCGTGGCCAATCGTGTATGCGGTATCTTTCTCCGGTTTCTATATCGCCTTAGTGTTGGTTTTAGCTGCGTTATTCTTCCGTCCAATCGGTTTTGAATATCGTGCAAAAATTGATAACCCGACGTGGCGTGCAGTATGGGATTGGGGCTTGTTTGCCGGTGGTTTTGTACCTGCATTAGTATTCGGTGTCGCCTTTGGTAACTTATTACAAGGTGTTCCGTTTGAATTTAATGAAATTGCACAAATTACTTATACCGGTTCATTCTTTGCATTATTAAATCCATTCGCATTATTATGTGGTGTAATTAGTCTTGCGATGCTTGTAACGCACGGTGCAAACTGGTTACAAATGAAAACTACCGCAGAATTAAGAGATCGTGCGCGTGGTATCACACAAATCGGTGCATTTGTGACTTTAATTGCTTTTGTGCTTGCAGGTGTATGGCTATACTTCAAAGAAGGTTATGTTGTGACCAGCGTTGTTGATCACTTTGCCCCATCTTCCCCAATGGGTAAAGAAGTGGCAGTTGAAACCGGTGCTTGGTTCAGAAACTTCAATGATATGCCGATTTTATGGATTTTCCCTGCATTGGCCGTAGTGGGAGCATTGTTAAATGTGGCTGCCTCAAAAGCAAATCGTTGTGGTTTTGCCTTCTTCTTCTCCGCATTGACTATGGCGGGCGTTATCATCACCGCAGCCGTTTCTATGTTCCCATTCGTGATGCCTTCAAGCTCACATCCGGAACAAAGTTTGTTAATGTGGGATGCAACATCAAGCGAATTAACCTTAACGTTAATGCTTGGTTTAGCCCTTGTATTTGTTACAATTTCCCTTCTTTACACCATTTGGTCGTACATCAAAATGTTTGGTCGTTTGGATGAAAACTTTGTGGAAGAAAACAAAAACTCATTATACTAAAGGAGATATGGTATGTTATATGCAATTTGGGTAGTGGGTGTTTTAGCGGCAATTTATGCCAGCGTAAAAGTCACAAAAAATAAAGACAATTTAGGGAAATTTGACGAATAATGATTCAGTCTCTCTATCAATATACAAATAAGGGTTCGTTAAGAACCCTTTCATTTATCCTTGCAATCCTTTTAACGCTTGCTTTTTTCTTTAACCTTGATCAGTTTTCCACACAATTAAGAACCGCAAATCCCTTTTTCATCTTATTTATTCTATGGGGATTGGTGATCTTATGGATTCACGGAATCGGCTTCAAAATTGACCGCACTTTTTGGCAAATGATATTTTTTCCCTATTTGGGTTATTTAGCATTTTTATTTGCCGTTATTGCACATTATTTATAATCAAAATAATGTATGACTGCTTTGAAAGTGCTTGCGTAGAGTAAAAACTGACTCTAGAATACGCGACTTCAAACGGTTGAATAAGGAAAACAAGGTGGATTCAAAGATTTTTCGTTTCCCGATACGTGTTTATTATGAAGATACGGATGCGGGCGGTGTGGTTTATCACGCACGCTACTTGCATTTTTTTGAACGGGCAAGAACGGAATATTTGAGAAAACAAGATTTTTCCCAACAAAAATTATTGCAGGAACAACAAGCCGCATTTGTTGTCAAAGCGATGACGATTGATTATTGCGTTCCGGCAAAACTGGATGATTATCTTATTGTTGAAACAGAAGTAACGGCGATAAAAGGGGCGACAATCCTCTTTGAGCAACGACTACTGCGAGAGACAGTAATACTATCGAAGGCTACTGTTAAAGTAGCCTATGTTGATCTAGGCAAAATGAAACCGACAGCAATTCCGGCTGAAATAAAAGCCGCTTTTTCAAATAATATATAACCTTTCTCGGAGTAGGTAATGACTGCAGAATTGAATTTTTTAGATCTTTTTCTAAAAGCAAGTATTGTCGTTCAACTTGTAATTGTGATTTTGATTTCATTCTCAATTATTTCTTGGACAATTATTATTCAACGTAGCCGAGTGCTAACCAATGCCTTAAAAGCCTCAAATACCTTTGAAGATCGTTTTTGGTCAGGTGAAGATCTCAATAAATTATATGACGGCTTATCAAATCGCCGTGATGGGCTAACCGGTAGCGAGCAAATTTTCTTTGTGGGATTCAAAGAATTTTCCCGCTTAAAACAAGTCAACGCCGATGCACCGGAAGCCATTATTAAAGGAACAACCCGAGCGATGAATCTTGCGATGAATCGTGAAGTTGAAAGCCTCGAAAGCCGTGTTCCGTTTTTAGCAACCGTGGCATCAGTCAGTCCTTATATTGGCTTATTTGGTACGGTATGGGGAATTATGCACGCATTTATGGCATTAAGCGGTGCAAAACAAGCCACGTTACAAATGGTTGCCCCTGGGATTGCAGAAGCATTAATTGCGACCGCAATCGGTTTATTTGCCGCGATTCCGGCAGTAATGGCTTATAACCGTTTAAGTTTACGGGTGAACGCCATTGAGCAAAATTATGGTAACTTTATTGATGAATTTACCACAATTTTACATCGCCAAGCCTTTGGTAAAGCACCACATTCTCATTAAAAAATAATCAAAAAAATTAACCGCACTTCACATAAAGCGCGGTCAAATTTAGTGAAGTTTTAGAGGAAAATATGACTCGCCGTTCACGTAAAGAAATTAAATCTGAAATCAATATTGTTCCATTTTTGGACGTATTACTTGTACTTGTACTGATTTTTATGGCGACTGCGCCGATTATTAGCCAAAGTGTTCAAGTGGAATTGCCTGATTCCGTACAAAGCCAAAACGTCTCAAATGAAGATAAAACACCGGTAATTTTAGAAGTATCCGGTGTGGGACAGTACGCACTTTCTATTGGTGGTGATCGCCAAGAAGGCTTAACGGAAGAAATGGTCACGCAGTTATCCAAACAAGAATTTGATAAAGATAACAACACGATGTTCCTTGTCGGAGGGGCAAAAGAAGTGCCTTATGAAGAAGTGATCAAAGCACTTAATTTACTTCATTTGGCGGGCATTAAATCTGTTGGTTTAATGACAAATCCAATTTAGTGAGTAGGTAAAAACGTGCAGAATAATCGACAAAAAAAAGGTGTGAATGCGTTTGTCATTTCGATTTTTATGCACCTTGCCTTGTTTGGGTTGTTGATTTGGAGTTCTTTCTATCAAACGGTTGAAATAATGGGCGGCGGTGAAGGCGATGGAGATGCTATCGGTGCCGTAATGGTGGATACCGGAAATGCCGCTCAAGAATGGGGACGTATTCAACAACAGAAAAAAGGTCAAGCGGATAAGCAGAAAAAGCCTGAACCTGTTGTAGAAGAAAAACCTGTTGAGCAGGAAGATATTCGTCAGCAAGAAATAGCGAAACAGGAAGAACTAAAACGTCAGCAGGAAATTCAACGCCAAAAAGAAATTGAGCGTCAAAAACAGGAAGCCGAGAAACAAAAACAACAGGAAATTGCCCGTCAAGCGGCTTTAGAAAAGCAAAAACAGGCTGAAGAAGCCAAAGCAAAACAACAGGCAGAAGCAGCGAAATTAAAAGCAGAGGCAGAGGCTAAACGTTTAGCCGCAGTCGCTAAGAAGGCAGAGGAAGAAGCGAAAGCGAAGGCTGCCGAAGCGGCTCAAAAAGCCCAAAAACAAGCAGAAGAAAAAGCAAAAGCCGAGGCAGAAGCGAAAGCAAAAGCAGCGGCTGAGGCGAAAGCCAAGGCGAATGCTGAAGCGAAGGCAAAAGCAGATGCGAAAGCTAAAGCAGAGGCAGAAGCCAAAGCGAAGTCTAAAGCGGCTGCCGAGGCAAAAGCAAAGGCTGAAGCGGCAGCCAAACGCAAAGCCGATCAAGCCGCATTAGATAACTTCCTCAATGGTGGTGACATTGGAGGTGGGAGTGCTTCTAAAGGTGGTAATGCCAATAAGGGCGGAACACAAGGTAGTGGTGCCGGATTAGGTAGCGGTGATGGTGGTAAAGTCGGCGATCAATATGCCGGTGTGATTAAAAAAGAAATTCAACGCCGTTTCTTAAAAGATCCAAGTTTTGCCGGCAAAGTATGCCGTATTAAGATTCAGTTAGGTCGCGATGGTACGATTCTAAACTATCAGAAAGTATCAGGCCCTGAAGATATTTGTACTGCAGCATTAAGTGCGGTTGCCAGAACGAAAAAAGTTCCTGCCGCCCCATCAGATGCGGTGTACAATAAATATAAAGCACCAATTATTGATTTTGATATTAAGTAATTGGTTTTCAAAATGTAAATGGGTTTACTCAAAGGTAACAAAATGAAATTGATGAAAAATTTTATTGGCGTATTTGCAATGGTATTTGCTATTGCGGGTAATGCCATTGCGGAAGATGAAGTGCGCATTGTGATCGATGAAGGGGTTGATAGTGCGCGCCCGATTGCCGTTGTACCCTTTGCCGGCTCGGCACCTGAAGATATCGCTAAAATCGTTTCTGACGATTTACGTAATAGCGGTAAATTTAATCCTATCCCTGTCAGCAAAATGCCTCAAAAACCGACTTCAGCATCCGAAGTGAATCCTGAGGCTTGGACGGCATTAGGCATTGATGCGATTGTTGTAGGACAAGTCACGGCAACCGGTAGTGGCTACAATATTTCTTATCAGCTTGTTGATACGGTTGGGGCATCCGGTACTGCAGGTGCGGTGCTTGCACAAAACAGCTATACGGTAACCAATAAATGGTTACGCTATGGGGCTCACACAGTGAGTGATGAGGTATTTGAAAAATTAACCGGTATTCGTGGTGCATTTAGAACCCGTATTGCTTATGTGGTACAAAAAAATGGTGGTTCACAACCTTATGAAGTGCGAGTAGCAGACTATGATGGGTATAATCAATTTGTGGTGAATCGTAGTTCTCAACCGATTATGTCTCCGGCTTGGTCGCCTGATGGCAAACGTTTAGCCTATGTTTCTTTTGAAAATAAAAAATCACAGTTAGTTGTACAAGATTTAGGTTCCGGCGCACGTAAAGTCGTTGCCTCATTCCCGGGACATAACGGTGCACCGGCATTCTCTCCGGATGGCTCCCGTTTAGCTTTCGCCTCCTCACAAGACGGTACATTGAATATTTATGTGATGGGCGCAAACGGCGGTACACCAATACAATTAACCCATGGTGCCGGAAATAATACCGAGCCTTCGTGGTCGCCTGATGGCAGTTCAATTTTATTCACTTCAGATAGAAGCGGTTCCCCTCAAGTGTATCGTATGAGCGCAAATGGCGGCGGTGCAACACCGGTCGGTGGTCGTGGTAGCGCACAAATTAGTGCCGATGGAAAAACACTTGTAATGATCAATGGTAACAATAACGTAGTTAAACAAGATCTTTCAACAGGTGCATCTGAAGTTTTAAGTACATCTTTCCTTGGTGAAAGTCCAAGTATATCCCCTAATGGTATTATGATTATCTACAGTTCTACCCAAGGATTAGGAAAGGTGCTACAATTAGTTTCTGCAGACGGTCGCTTTAAAGCGAGTCTTCCAGGAAGTAGTGGCCAAGTTAAATTTCCTGCTTGGTCCCCATACTTAACTAAATAAAAATGTGATTAGGAGAATCTAATGAACAAATTTGTTAAATCATTATTAGTTGCAGGTTCTGTAGCGGCATTAGCTGCATGTAGTTCTTCCAGCAACGATGCTACCGGTAACGGTGCAAACACTAGCGGTCAAACTTTCGGTGGTTACTCTGTTGAAGATCTTCAACAACGTTACAACACCGTATATTTCGGTTTTGACAAATACAACATCGAAGGCGAATACGTTCAAATCTTGGATGCACACGCAGCATACTTAAACGCAATGCCGGCATCTAAAGTTGTTGTTGAAGGTAACACTGACGAACGTGGTACACCGGAGTACAACATTGCTTTAGGTCAACGCCGTGCAGACGCTGTTAAATCTTTCTTAGCAGGTAAAGGCGTAGAAGGCAGCAAAGTATCAACAGTTTCTTACGGTGAAGAAAAACCTGCTGTGTTAGGTCACGATGAAGCAGCGTACTCTAAAAACCGTCGTGCTGTGTTAGCATACTAATTTAAAACTTTTGAAGTTTATTCCTTAGAAGCAGTGTTTAGAAATAAACACTGCTTTTCTTTTTTAGAAAATTAAAGTCAAATTGCTTGTAATTCATTCAATTAACATAAAAAAACCAAATTCTTCTTGCGTCAGAAAATAAAATCAGTATCATAAGCACCCATTTCAAAGCGATATGGGTCGTTAGCTCAGTCGGTAGAGCAGCGGACTTTTAATCCGTTGGTCGAAGGTTCGAATCCTTCACGACCCACCATCTCAGTGTTTCGGTTTTATCATGTCGGGTTGTTAGCTCGGTTGGTAGAGTAGCGGACTCTTAATCCGTTAGTCGAGAGTTCTAGCCTCTCACGACCCATCAAATGCTTATTTTTCCCCACTCTAAATTGTATAGCTTCAATTTTTTCCTATCGTTAACCTTACTATTTGGTGAAGATTGTGTTATGACATGATCATTTTTCTTAAAAAATTTACATCATTATGGTTTTTTGCGCTAAAGGCGATTTTGAGTGGTGAAGTCCGAATTTTGTTCGAGTTATGAATTCTTTTATCTGATACGAAAATATCAATAAACAACGGAAGATAGTTAGTGAGATATACATAAAAAAGGCAAGTTTTCTTGCCCTGATTTTTTGCCTTTTATTGCCAATTTTCACGTTTGGCTTTTTGTAATTTTTCGTATGCATTGAGTAAGGCTTGGTGTTCTTTGAAGTTTTTGAGTTCTTCATCACTTGCCGGTAGGTTGTAGAATGGATTGCCCTGTTCGGCTATGGTAGCCCAGGCTTGTTGCACTGCTTCTTTACCATACATTTTTTCAAATGCGGCGCGATATTGTTTTGGATCACGGCTTTTATCCAAATGTAGCTCAATCACGCTGATTAAGGCTCGGTAATAATTTGCACGTTCAGTGGTGAAAACGGAGCTATTCATATTTAGTGTCCAATTAGCCCAGTCCAGTGCTTGTTCTAATTCGCCTAGTGCAAGATAAAGCATTGATTTTAATTCGCCAATGCGTAAGGTTGTCCAGCCACTGTTTTTAGGCGCGACAATGCCGATAAATTCACGCACGCGGGTTGTGTCATCAATATCTTGTGCATCCAATTCTTCCAAGAGTTCTTGATAGATTTCCGCATCGTGATGCCAATGAGGTAAATCAAGCAAAATTTCACGCCAATCCATTCCCATATTATTGTTGGCATAAATAAGATCGTCTGCAGGATAAATATCGGACATTCCCGGCACAATAATGCGGCAGGCGTATACCTCCAAATGGTGGTAATCCATAATGTACACTTCTTTATTTTCTGCACGGAAAATTGCCATCAGATTGGCATATTCTTCTTGTGTCGTTCCGCTGAAATCCCAATCGGCAAAGGCATAATCGGATTTTTCTTTGAACAGATCCCAGGAGATTAAGCCGCTTGAATCAATAAAGTGGGTTTCAAGATTGGCGTGTTCGGCAACATCGGCATTATTGAAAGACGGTGGTGAAAAGACATCTAAATCTTTTAGGCTGCGACCCTGTAAAAGTTCTGTTACCGTGCGTTCTAACGCGATTTGGAAATTGGGGTGTGCGCCAAAAGAGGCAAAGCAAGTGCCGTTAGTTGGATTTAATAACACCACGCAAATCACCGGATACTTGCCGCCTAATGAAGCATCGAAGGCATAAATTGGAAAGCCTTCTTCTTCCAATTTGGCAATGGAGGCTTGAATGGAAGGGAAGCGTGCCATTACCTCTTGTGGAATTTCAGGCAGGCTAATGGCTTCTGCAATGATTTTATTTTTAACATAACGCTCAAAGACTTCAGACAACCCTTGCACGCGGGCTTCAAATTTTGTGTTGCCGGCAGACATTCCGTTTGACACATAAAGATTGGCGATAATACTTTGCGGAATGTAAACGGTTTGATTGTCGGATTGACGAATATAAGGGAGTGCCACAATGCCACGATCGTAATTACCGGATTGTAAATCAACCAATAATTCCGGGGTGAGTTCGGCATTCGGATCGAAATGATCAAGTAAATAATCATCCAAAATGCCTTCCGGTAACATTGCTTCCTCATCAATAGGGAACCATTTTTCATTTGGATAATGCACAAAATCACTGTTTGCAATGTCTTGTCCTAAATAAAAATCGGCAAAGAAATAATTGGTGGAAAGGCGTTCAAAGTATTCGCCAAGTGCCGATGCCAACGCCGCTTTTTTGCTAGCCCCTTTACCGTTTGAAAAACATTGTGGGCAGTCTTTATCACGAATATGCACCGACCATACATTCGGTACGGGATTAAGCCAAGAGGCTTCTTCAATATTAAAACCAAGTGCGGTCAATTTTTGTTGGAATGTGGAAATACTGTCTTCCAGTGCGGCATCTTTGCCGGGAATAAAGGTTTGTTCGCTCATAATGAATCTCAGCGGGAAAAAAGAATGGGCATAATAGGGGAGTTTTCTAGGGTTATCAAGCATAAAGTTTATGACTTGTTTTCTTTAAATTTTAAGCGTAAATTGGTTCTGCCTGAAATTTTTTCAGGCAAAATATGATGAAATATTTATCCATAATAGGAGGAAAAAGATGGCTCAAGGATTTTATGAATTAAAAATCGCGAAAGATGGTCAATTTATGTTTAATTTGAAAGCAACAAATGGACAAATTATTTTGACCAGTGAACTGTATAAAACAAAGGCCTCTGCATTGAATGGGATTGCTTCTGTGCAAAAGAACGGCATTGATGCGAAGAATTTTGAATATCGCGTTGCTAAAAGCGAAAAGCCTTATTTTGTTTTAAAAGCGGCAAACCATCAGGAAATTGGACGTAGTCAGTACTATTCTTCGCAAGCCGCTGCTGAAAAGGGCGTTGAATCTGTGATAAACAACGCTTCTTCTGAAACGATTAAAGAAGCAGAATAGTAATTTATTCACTCCTGACTTCTTTAAACACATTTGCCGGCTCTAAAAAAGCCGGCATTTTTGACCGCACTTTTTCGGTATCCAGCGTGAGCGGATAGGTTCGTTTTTGCGCCACAATTAGGGTTAAGGGTGAAAATGGGGTAGGCTGAGAAGAATGAATGGCAAGATTTTTCTGTTCTAAAATTTCAAAATTAAGCAATTCCAACCAATCGATGATTCGCCAAGCGGGATATTGGCGGAAAGGGAAGTCGCCCAGTTTTCGTTTGAAAATAAGCGGGCTTAATGGATTAAATAAGGAAAGAAAAAGCCAACCGTCATTCGTTAGCACACGATGAACTTCACGCAGAATTTGATGGGGATCTTGAGCAAAATTGAGAGTGTTTGCCAAAAAGCAGGCGTGAATTTCTTTTTGAATGAAGGGTAAAGCGGTTAAGTTTGCCTGAATTAAACTGTCGCAAGGGGTTAAAAGTGCGGTCAAATTCGGTGAAATTTTTTCGCTGATAAGCATTTGATGGCGCATAGGTAATTGGGTTTGTACTTCTGCACTTAACGCACCAAGTTTTAAAATTTGGTAGCCCAAAATTTTTGTCAGCCAAGGCGCAAAAGCCTTTTCTAATGCGTTACAATACGCGACACCTTGCGGCAGTTGTTGCCAGCTTGTTGGCATTGAAAAAGGTTGCTTTGCTTTTGCCTGATGTTTAATAAACATTGAATATCCTAATAAGAGAGGAAGTATGTTAGTTGCTTTGCCTGCATTGAATGACAATTATATTTGGCTTTATCAACGGGAAAATTTGCCCCTTATTATTGTCGATTTACCTGAGACGGACAAGCTCTTTGCGTGGCTTGATACACATAATTTACCCATTGAGGCGGTGTTGCTTACGCACGAACACAGCGATCATACACAAGGTGTGGCGGCATTTAAAATGCGTTATCCAAATGTACCGATTTATGGTTCGCAAGAATGTGCGGGAAAAGGGGCTACACATATTGTGAATGAGGGTGAAATTATCACGCCTCATTATCACATTCAGGTGATCCCAACCGGTGGGCATACGGCACAACACGTGAGTTTTTTACTGGATCAACATTTATTTTGTGGTGATGCGTTATTTTCAGCCGGTTGCGGGCGTGTGTTTACCGGAAATTATGCACAAATGTTTGAGGGATTACAGCGTTTGAAAGCATTGCCTGATGAAACCGTGGTTTGCCCCGCACACGAATATACTTTGAGTAATTTAGCCTTTGCCGAAACGGTTATTTCAGATAAAAGTGCGGTTAAAAATCATCGTATTTGGGTAAAACATCAGCTTGCAGAAGGAAAACCAAGTCTCCCCACTTCCTTAAAATTGGAAAGAAGTCTTAATCCTTTTTTACAGGCAAAAAGTCCGGAAGAATTTACCGCGTTGCGAAAAGCAAAAGATGTTTTCTAACTCTTTTGTGTTATTTAAAACGGATTGTGGCGTGTTGATTTGCTCAATGCGTTACAATTCATTAAAATAGTCGGCAGTTATTTTTCTTTTACCGCACTCAAAAGTGCGGTCATTTTTTGAATCTATTTATGACCCTTCTTGTTCTCGGCATTAATCATAAAACCGCTTCTGTTTCCGTTCGGGAAAAAGTCGCTTTTTCAGAGGAAAAGCGAAACCTTGCCTTGCAACAAATTCAGGCACAAAACCTTGCGGAAGGTGCGGTCATTCTTTCAACCTGTAATCGCACGGAAGTGTATTTGCACCATCGTCAAATTTCACCGCAGGAATGTGATCACTGGCGACAAGAGGCAGAAAAATGGTTTGCCGATGTTCATCAACTTCCATTATCGGAATTGCAACCCAGTATTTACACTCATCAAAATCAGCAGGCGGCAAATCATTTAATGCGGGTTGCCTGTGGGTTGGATTCGTTGATTTTAGGTGAGCCTCAAATTCTGGGACAGGTAAAACAGGCTTTTCAAATAACGGAAGAATACTATCAAAACGCCCATTTACCGCTTTCCGGCGAACTTTCCCGTTTGTTCCAAAAAACCTTTTCTACGGCAAAACGGGTGCGTACCGAAACCAATATTGGTGAAAGTGCGGTGTCCGTTGCTTACGCGGCTTGTAGTTTGGCGCGTCAAATTTTTGAATCCTTACGTGAGCTGAATATTTTATTGGTGGGAGCCGGGGAAACCATTGAATTGGTGAGCCGCCACTTATTGCGTCACGGTGTCAAAAAATTAATGATCGCCAACCGCACCTTGGCTCGAGCAGAGCAGTTGGTGGCAAAATTGGAAACAGATACGCCCATTGATGTGTTTTCTTTAGACGGGCTGCAAGAACCCTTAAATCAAGCGGATATTGTCATTAGTTCAACAGGCAGTCCAAATGTGTTGATTAGCCAAGAAATGGTGAAAACCGCGCAGAAAAAACGCCATCATTCTCCAATGTTGTTAGTGGATATTGCGGTGCCGCGTGATATTGATGAAACCGTGGCGAAGTTGGACAGTGTATATCATTATACGGTGGACGATTTACAAGATATTATCCGCCGTAATTTGAGCCAACGGGAAGAAGCCTCCAAACAAGCGGAAGGCATTATTGCAGAGGAATGTAGGGATTTCTTTGAATGGCTGAAAGTTCATCAATTTTCTAATTTAATCAGACGTTATCGCGAAGAGGCGGAGCATACGCGTCAAGATTTGTTGGAAAAGGCATTGCAACATTTGCAACAAGGGGGAAATGCGGAAGCTATTTTGCAGGAATTAAGCTATAAATTAATGAATAAATTGATTCATTCGCCCACACAAACAATGCAATCAATGATGAAAGCCGGTAATGCGGAGGGATTGCACTTGTTTTCTAACACCTTGAATCTTTCTCATTCCGTTGATGAAAAAAACAATTAAAATTTTGACCGCACTTTGCGCTTTTCTTATCTTTCCTTCACAAGCATCGTACCGCACCTTTACCGATACCGACATCACTTATGGTATTTTTCAGGCAAATCCTGCAGAAGTGCGTTTTCACTGGCGGGATAGTGAAGGAAAAGACTATCGTTCTCTGACAAATTTAAAGCGGGCATTAGAAAAAAATTATCAGGTGAAGATGATTATGAATGGCGGCATTTATAGTAAAAATAATGTGCCGGCAGGGTTATGGATTGAAAACGGTAAAGAATTAAACCCACTCAATACAAAGCGGGGGAGTGGCAATTTTCACGTTCAGCCAAATGGTGTTTTTGCTTTGGTTGGAACGCGGCCTTATATTCTCACCACAAAAGCCTACCAACAGAAAAAATTAAAGCCAACCTTTGCAATGCAATCCGGCCCGATGTTATTGATTGAAGGGAAAATTAATCATCAGTTTAGACCGACTTTGGCAAGTTATCACAAGCGTAATGCGGTGTGTTTGGATAAGAAAAACCGATTGTTTTTTATTTTAACGACTCAAGGTCAGCCCAATCTTTATAGGTTTAGCCAAGGATTGCAGAAAATCGGTTGTTATAATGCGCTTTATTTAGATGGGACAATTTCAAATTGGTATATCCCCAATCAGTTCAATAGTTTTCACTGGCATTATTTTGTGGGAATGATTTCTGTGACGGAAATGCATAAAAAATAACAAAAGCGTTTTTTTTATAATCAAATAAACTTTAAATTCAGATTTTTTGAAAAAAATGATTGACGAGGTTGGGGCAAATCCGCATAATACGCCCCGCAAAGCTGATATGGTTGGCAAATAATGGCTACATAGCTCAGTTGGTTAGAGCACAACACTCATAATGTTGGGGTCGCAAGTTCGAATCTCGCTGTAGCCACCATTTGCGGGACTGGCGAAATTGGTAGACGCACCAGATTTAGGTTCTGGCGCCGAGAGGTGTGTGGGTTCAAGTCCCTCGTCCCGCACCATTTATTTGCTTTGTTATTCAAAATAGTTGTTGGGGTATCGCCAAGCGGTAAGGCACCGGGTTTTGATCTCGGCATCCCTAGGTTCGAATCCTAGTACCCCAGCCATACTATCCTAAAACTTTTCTTATATTCTTAATTACAAGAATTTCTGTTGGGGTATCGCCAAGCGGTAAGGCACCGGGTTTTGATCTCGGCATCCCTAGGTTCGAATCCTAGTACCCCAGCCATCTTTCGTTTCTAATATCAATATTCTGAATTTTACTAATTGAGTTATTTCTTTTTTTGCGCATAAAAAATGCGATCAAAATTGACCGCACTTTCATCGCTAAATTAATGTTCTCTGGTTTTAAAGAATTCAATATCGGGATAACGTTCTTGAGCAAGATTTAGATTAACCATTGTTGGGGCGATATAGGTTAAATTATCACCGCCGTCTAACGCTAAATTTTGTTCATTTTTACGTTTAAATTCTTCAAATTTTTTCGCATCACTACATTCCACCCAACGGGCTGTGGCGACATTCACATTTTCGTAAATCGCTTCAACATTATATTCCGTTTTTAGGCGGGAAACGACCACATCAAATTGTAATACACCGACCGCTCCCACGATTAAATCATTATTCATCAATGGACGGAATACTTGCACCGCACCTTCTTCCGAAAGTTGTACCAAGCCTTTCAAAAGCTGTTTTTGTTTGAGCGGATCTTTTAAACGAATACGGCGAAATAGCTCCGGTGCAAAGTTTGGAATACCGGTAAATTTTAAGTTTTCGCCTTGTGTGAAAGTATCGCCAATTTGGATTGTGCCGTGATTATGTAAGCCAATAATATCGCCTGCATAGGCTTCTTCTGCGTGAGAGCGATCGCCTGCCATAAAGGTTAAGGCATCAGAAATCACCACATCTTTGCCAAGACGAACGTGTTTGAGCTTCATTCCTTTTTCATATTTCCCTGACACAACCCGCATAAAAGCAACGCGGTCGCGGTGTTTGGGATCCATATTCGCTTGAATTTTAAATACAAAACCGGAAAATTTTTTTTCCGTGCTTTCCACCGTGCGGGTATCTGCTTGACGGGGTTGTGGTTTTGGCGCCCATTCCGTTAAACCATCAAGGAAATGATCCACACCAAAGTTCCCCAATGCCGTTCCGAAGAATACCGGCGTGAGTTCACCCTTAATAAAGGCATCGTGTTCAAATTCGTTACTTGCCCCCTGTACCAATTCCAATTCATCACGCAGTTGTTGGGCTAAATCATCGCCTACTGCCGTATCTAATTCAGGGTTATCCAAGCCTTTGACAATACGCACTTCTTGAATGGTTGACCCTTGTCCGGATTGATAAAGATAGGTTTCATCTTTGGCGATGTGGTACACCCCTTTGAATAATTTCCCACAGCCAATAGGCCAAGTGATTGGGGCGCAACGGATTTTCAACACGTTTTCTACTTCATCCAATAATTCCATCGGATCGCGAATATCACGGTCAAGTTTGTTCATAAACGTGATGATAGGGGTATCACGCAAGCGGGTAACTTCCATCAATTTGATTGTGCGTTCCTCAACCCCTTTTGCCGAGTCAATGACCATCAAACAGCTATCCACTGCGGTTAAAGTGCGGTAGGTATCTTCCGAGAAATCTTCGTGTCCCGGTGTGTCCAGTAAATTGACCAAGCAATCGTTATAGGGAAATTGCATCACGGAAGTGGTAATGGAAATCCCACGTTGTTTTTCCATTTCCATCCAGTCGGATTTGGCGTGGGCGGTAGAACCTTTCCCTTTTACCGAACCGGCGGTTTGGATCGCATTTCCGTATAAAAGCACTTTTTCGGTAATGGTGGTTTTACCGGCATCGGGGTGGGAGATAATTGCAAAAGTGCGGCGTTTGTTCACTTCTTCTAAAGGGTAGCTCATAATTTTTTCTTCATTTGTTCAATTAAAAATGCGGGCTATTTTCGCTGATTTTGAGATTTTGCTCAAATCAAATTGGGGAAAATTCGGCGAATTTGGTTGTTTTGATAAAAATAGCAAACGTTTGCCTAAAAAGTGCGGTACAATACGCGCTGATTTTTTATTGCGACAAAAAGGTGTAAACCAATGACACAACAGAATACAACATTAAGCCTGAAAAAAATCTATTCGGGAAAAGTGCGTGATCTTTACGAAATTGATGATAAACGTATGCTGATGGTGGCGACCGATCGCCTGTCGGCATTCGATGTGATTTTAGATGAACCGATTCCGCGTAAGGGAGAAATTCTCACGCAAATTTCCAATTTTTGGTTTAGCAAATTGGCACATATTATGCCAAACCATTTTACCGGTGACTCTGTTTATGATGTGTTGCCAAAAGAAGAGGCGGATTTCGTGAAAGATCGTGCCGTGGTGTGTAAACGATTAAATCCAATAAAAATTGAATCTATTGTACGTGGTTATTTAACAGGCAGTGGCTTAAAAGATTATCAGCAAACCGGCACCATTTGTGGTTTGAAATTACCGGCAGGTTTGGTGGAAGCGAGCAGGTTACCCGAACCGATTTTCACGCCTTCAAGTAAAGAAGAAGTGGGCAATCACGACATTAACATCAGTTATGCGGAATGTGAAAAATTAATTGGTGCGGAATTGGCGGCACAGGTGAAAGAAAAAGCCATTGCGCTTTATACAGCAGCGGCGGAATATGCGTTAACCAAAGGTATCATCATTTGTGATACCAAGTTTGAATTTGGTTTGGATGAAAATGGCACGCTCACCTTAATGGATGAAGTGTTGACACCGGATTCAAGCCGTTTTTGGGCGATAGATTCCTATAAAGAAGGAATTAATCCGCCGTCTTTTGATAAACAATTTGTGCGTGATTGGCTGGAAAGTAGTGGTTGGAATAAACAACCGCCTGCCCCAAAACTACCAACGGAAGTTATTGAGAAAACCGTGGCGAAATATCAAGAGGCGTTGGATCTTTTGACGAAATAATCGATGAAATCCCTGCAAGAAAGGCGGGGATTTTTATGGTTCAACATAAAAGAAGGGTGGATAAAAATTGAGAGTGAAATAGGGAAATCGCTAGACAAAAAACAAAAGTGCGGTTATATTTCTGTGCGTTTTTATTCACATAAAATGATTAAATATTCACACTCATATTCAATAAGGAAAAAATATGTCAAATACGATTTTACAAGGTTTACCTAAAGGTCAAAAAGTAGGCATTGCCTTCTCCGGTGGTTTGGACACCAGTGCGGCGTTACTTTGGATGCGTCAAAAAGGGGCGGTGCCTTATGCCTACACCGCAAATTTGGGTCAGCCTGATGAAGAAGATTACAATGCCATTCCGAAAAAAGCGATGGCTTATGGGGCAGAAAATGCACGTTTAATTGATTGTCGTGCGCAACTGGCTCACGAAGGGATTGCGGCGATTCAATGCGGTGCATTTCATATTTCTACCGGCGGTATTCCTTATTTCAACACCACTCCGCTTGGTCGTGCAGTAACGGGAACAATGCTGGTTGCGGCAATGAAAGAAGATGACGTGAATATTTGGGGAGACGGCTCAACTTTTAAAGGGAATGATATTGAACGTTTCTATCGTTATGGTTTATTAACCAATCCAAAATTAAAAATCTACAAACCTTGGTTGGATGATCAATTTATCCAAGAATTGGGTGGGCGTTTTGAAATGTCCCAATTCTTAATTGAAAACGGTTTTGACTACAAAATGTCGGTAGAAAAAGCCTATTCAACGGATTCCAATATGCTTGGTGCAACCCACGAAGCCAAAGATTTGGAAGAATTAAGCACCGGTATGAAGATTGTCAAACCAATTATGGGTGTGGCATTTTGGGATGAAAGCGTTGAAATCAAACCTGAAACCGTGACCGTGACTTTTGAAGAAGGCGTGCCGGTGGCATTAAACGGTAAACGCTTTGATGATGCGGTTGAAGTGATTCTTGAAGCAAATCGCATTGGTGGTCGCCACGGATTGGGAATGTCGGATCAAATCGAAAACCGCATTATTGAAGCAAAATCCCGTGGTATTTATGAAGCCCCGGGAATGGCATTGTTGCACATTGCTTACGAACGTTTACTCACCGGTATTCACAATGAAGATACCATCGAGCAATATCGTATTAATGGGTTGCGTTTAGGTCGTTTACTATACCAAGGTCGTTGGTTCGATCCGCAAGCCTTAATGTTGCGTGAAACGGCACAACGTTGGGTGGCAAAAGCAATCACCGGTACTGTGACGTTGGAATTACGCCGTGGTAATGACTTCACCATTTTAAATACCGAATCACCAAACTTAACCTATGAAGCAGAACGCCTCAGTATGGAGAAAGTGGAAGATGCGCCATTTGATCCGATTGATCGTATCGGTCAATTAACAATGCGTAATTTAGATGTGGCAGATACCCGTGGCAAATTAGGAATTTATGCGGAAACCGGTTTACTTGTGGCTGGTAAAGATTCTGTGTTGCCACAGTTAGGGAAAAAATAATCAGATTGTAGAAAATCATTCCGGATCTGATAAATCATCATAAAAGTGAGAGTTTCCATTTAAGATATGAGTGTTAAATTTAATCTTAGGAAACTCTCTTCTTTATTATCACTTGTAGAAGTATCGCGAAATCCTGTCCTTTTTTCATTATTTTAGATGTCAATTTACCTTCCCATCATAAGGTTCTCATTCAATCAATAAGCCACCTTTATACTCAAAATAGAAAATTCTAGGCTGTAAATTTGGTTCGTTATGATAGAATACCCACAAATTTTAGTCAGACTATAATGCGAATGTTTAATCATATCCGAATTGTGCTTGTGGAAACTTCCCATAGTGGAAATATCGGCTCTGCCGCACGTGCAATGAAAACGATGGGGCTTTCCCAATTATATTTAGTGTCCCCCAAAGCCGTTGATGAACAATCCATCGCTCTTTCAGCCGGTGCGGAAGATATTGTAAGGGCTGCACATATTGTTTCGGAGTTTGATGAAGCGATTGCGGATTGCTCCCTTGTAATCGGCACAAGCGCACGTTTGCGTCATTTACAAAATACCTTAATTGAACTGCGTGAATGTGGCGAAAAAGTGGCAATGCAGGAAGGAAATATCGCCATTGTTTTTGGGCGTGAACGGGTAGGATTGCATAATGATGAATTGCTTAAATGCCACTATCACCTTACGATTCCGGCAAATCCTGATTATTCATCATTAAATCTGGCAATGGCAGTTCAATTAGTTTGCTATGAATTGAGAATGGCGTTCTTAACGCAAAAAAATAATATTGCACCACTTTCTTTAATTGGTGAAATTAATAATAGTGAGAATCGGCAGGCGACTGCTCAAGAAATGGAATATTTTTTTGCGCATACAGAACGGGTTTATCAAACACTTGGATTCATTCAAAATCAAGGCGTTATGCAAAAATTAAGACGATTATATTTGCGTTCAAAACCTGAAAAAAATGAACTCAATATTTTGCGTGGAATGCTAAGTGCGGTTGAAAAACACTTAAATTTGACCAAGTCAGATAGTTGACTATTTTAGTCTGATATGTGAACATTGGCGCAATTTTTTAAGGACACTTTATGAAACTTACTTCAAAAGGGCGTTATGCAGTAACGGCAATTTTAGATGTCGCATTAAATGAGTCTAATGGGCCGGTAAGTCTTGCAGATATTTCCGAACGCCAAAATATTTCACTTTCTTATTTAGAACAACTCTTTGCTAAATTACGCAAAGACGGTTTGGTGAAAAGTGTGCGCGGCCCGGGTGGTGGTTATCAACTCGGTTTGCCTAGCGGGCAAATTTCGGTGGGAATGATTATTTCGGCAGTCAATGAAAATATCCACGTGACCAAGTGCTTAGGACACGGGAATTGTCAGAATGGTGCAGAATGTTTAACCCATACCCTTTGGGAAGCACTCAGTAACCATATTGAAAGTTTCTTAAATAAGATTACTTTAGCGGAATTGCTCAATAAGCGTGGGGCTAAATTTCAATCTCATCGTGATTTTGAAAATTTATTGAGTCAATAAAAGGAAAGTAGCCACACCCAAAGTGCGGTTAAATTTGGAATGATTTAGGAGTAAAAATGAAATTACCTATTTATTTGGATTATGCAGCAACTTGCCCAGTGGATGAACGCGTTGCGAAAAAAATGATGGAATATTTAACCATTGACGGCACATTCGGTAACCCGGCATCCCGCTCTCATAAATTTGGCTGGCAGGCAGAAGAGGCAGTCGATATTGCCCGTAATCAAATTGCCGATTTAATCGGTGCAGATTCCCGTGAAATTGTGTTCACCTCCGGTGCGACAGAATCCGATAACTTGGCAATTAAAGGTGCAGCCCATTTTTATCAAACCAAAGGCAAACACATCATCACCTGTAAAACCGAACATAAAGCAGTGCTTGATACTTGCCGTCAATTAGAACGTGAAGGCTTTGAAGTCACTTATTTATCACCGGAATCCGATGGTTTAATTGATTTGGAAAAATTCAAAGCGGCACTTCGTCCGGATACGATTTTAGTTTCCATTATGCACGCCAATAATGAAATTGGTGTATTACAAGATATCAAAGCCATTGGTGAACTTTGCCGTGCAAACAAAACGATTTTCCACGTAGATGCAACGCAAGCCGTGGGAAAAGTTGACATTAATTTGGCGGAATTACCGGTGGATTTACTTTCCATGTCCAGTCATAAACTTTATGGGCCAAAAGGTATTGGTGCGTTATATGTTCGCCGTAAACCACGTGTACGTTTAGAGGCGATCATTCACGGTGGCGGCCACGAACGTGGTATGCGTTCAGGTACTTTACCGGTGCATCAAATTGTTGGTATGGGTGAAGCCTATCGCATTGCAAAAGAAGAAATGGCAACCGAAATGCCACGCTTAAAAGCCCTTCGTGATCGTTTATATAACGGCTTAAAAGATATTGAAGAAACCTATGTAAACGGTTCAATGGAACACCGTTTGGATAATAATCTCAACATCAGTTTCAACTACGTAGAAGGCGAGTCATTAATGATGGCATTGCGTGATATTGCGGTGTCTTCCGGTTCTGCCTGTACTTCGGCAAGCCTTGAACCTTCTTATGTGTTACGTGCGTTAGGCTTAAATGATGAATTGGCACACAGTTCCATTCGTTTCACACTTGGTCGCTATACCACAGAAGAAGAAATTGATTACACCATTGGTTTAGTCAAAGGTGCGGTGGAAAAATTACGTGCGTTATCCCCATTATGGGATATGTTCAAAGAAGGCGTGGATTTAAACACCATTGAGTGGTCTGCGCACTAAAATTCCGTTGCTGCCGGATTGATATTATCGGCAGCATTTTTAATCTGTTAAGAAAGGAAAGTTAAAATGGCTTACAGCGAAAAAGTAATTGATCATTATGAAAATCCACGCAATGTGGGATCAATGGATAAAAAAGACAGTTCGGTCGGAACAGGAATGGTTGGTGCGCCGGCTTGTGGTGATGTAATGCAGCTCCAAATCAAAGTCAATGAAAGCGGCATTATTGAAGATGCAAAATTTAAAACTTACGGTTGTGGCTCGGCGATTGCCTCAAGTTCATTAATTACCGAATGGGTAAAAGGGAAATCCTTAGAAGAAGCGGGTGCAATTAAAAATAGTCAAATTGCCGAAGAACTTGAATTACCGCCGGTGAAAGTGCATTGCTCTATTTTAGCGGAAGATGCCATTAAAGCGGCAATTGCCGATTACAAAGCAAAACAAGGCGAATAATACCAATAACACAAAAGTGCGGTTAAAAATGACCGCACTTTTACTGATTTTGAGGAGAGTATGAGTATTACATTAACAGAAAAAGCGGCACAACGTGTGAAAGCTTTTTTAGATAATCGTGGTAAAGGCATTGGCTTACGTTTAGGCGTTAAAACCTCTGGTTGCTCAGGCTTGGCATACGTTTTGGAATTTGTCGATGTGTTAAACGATGAAGATCAGGTGTTTGAACAACACGGTGTGAACATTGTGGTTGATCCGAAAAGTTTGGTTTACCTAAATGGCATTGAATTAGACTATGTAAAAGAAGGTTTAAACGAAGGTTTCAAATACAATAATCCAAACGTTAAAGAATCTTGCGGCTGCGGTGAAAGTTTCCACGTTTAAGGTGAAATATTATGCTAAATCCTTTTAAAGTTTTCGATTTACCGGTTGATTTTCAACTGGATATGCAAACCCTAAATACACGTTATCTGGCATTGCAAAAACAATTACATCCGGATAATTTTGTGTCTGAAGGGGCGGCGGAACAACGCATTGCTATGCAAAAATCTACCGAAGTGAATGATGCCTTAAAAACGTTAAAAGATCCGATTTTGCGTGCCGAAGCGATTGTGGCACTGAATACCGGCGAACAACAAAATCTTGAGCAAAAAAGTACACAAGATGTGGCGTTTTTAATGCAACAGTTACAATGGCGGGAACAATTAGAAGCGATAGCCTCACAAAAAGATGAGCAGGCATTAAGCCTTTTTGCCAAAGAAATCAAACAAGAAACGAAGCAATTATTGACGGCACTTTCTGACAGCATTTTGGCGCAACAATGGCAGCAAGCCACGCAGCTCTGTGATAAGTTACGCTTCACTCGTAAATTAACAGAAGAAATTGAGCGGGTGGAAGAACGCCTTTTCGATGTTTAAGTGCGGTCAACATTTTTCTCTTTTTAATGACACAATCTATCAATGATGCAAACTCTCGAACAACTTACCCTTCCCGAACATTCTGCTTGGCCAACGCTTTCCCAATGGATTGCACAGGCGCGGAATGATTGTCAGGTTATCAAAAAAGATCAAGGCAGTGCCGAACGTGAAATTTTTACAATGCAAATGCCAACTTCTTCCCCAATGGGCTCGGTGATTTACGAAACCGGTGGTATTTTGATTCATCACGGCTGGTTACGCATTTTAGGTTCGGGCAGTTTTAAATTACCGCGTGGTTTAATGGATTGGAATTTCAGTAAATCTTTCAGCGAATCTGGTGAGAAACCTCAATATTTATTGGTTGCCGATGATGTGATTGGCGGTTATTTCGCCTTAAATGGCGGCTCATTGGGGCAGGCACTTGGTAAAATCTATTATTTTTCACCGAAAGATTTAAGTTGGCATAATCTCAATTTTACCTATACAGAATTTTTGGCTTGGGCGTTAAATGGCGATCTTGAGGCTTTTTACCAAGGGCTATTTTGGCAGGGCTGGCAGGAAGACGTGAAACAGTTGGATGGCAATCAGGTTTTTGTCTTTACCCCTGATTTGGCAGAAGATAAAAATAGGGCTATTGATCAACGACAAAAACGTGAAGTGAACATTGAAACCCACTACAATGCCGCTTTTGCGGAAAAAGAAAAATTTGAAATGGCGTATTCTGTCGCCTAATTGATTGAGATTAGAAAAGAAATATTATGGCACTATTACAAATTGCAGAACCCGGACAAACTGCCGCACCGCATCAACATCGTTTAGCGGTGGGGATTGATTTAGGCACGACAAATTCACTTGTGGCGGCGGTGCGTAGCGGTCAAGCTACCATTTTAAATGATGAACGGGAGAGAAGCCTTGTTCCCTCTGTTGTGCATTATGGCAACGCAGAAAAACAAGTCGGCGTTGAGGCTTTTGCACAGGCGTCCTCTGATCCGCAAAATACGATTATTTCGGTAAAACGCTTAATTGGTCGCAGTCTTGAAGATGTGCAAAAACGCTATGCCTCTCTGCCTTATGAATTTGCCGCAAGTGAAAACGGTTTACCCTTAATTCTCACCGCTCAAGGGAAAAAAAGTCCGGTGGAAGTGTCCGCCGATATTCTTTCCCGCTTAAATCAAATTGCAGAACAACGTTTGGGCGGCGAATTATCAGGTGTTGTTATTACCGTGCCGGCGTATTTTGATGATGCACAACGCCAAAGCACCAAAGACGCAGCACGTTTAGCCGGCCTTAACGTGTTGCGTTTATTAAACGAACCGACCGCCGCTGCCGTAGCTTATGGTTTGGACAGCGGACAGGAAGGTGTGATTGCCGTTTATGATTTGGGTGGCGGGACTTTTGATATTTCGATCTTACGTTTATCCAAAGGCGTTTTTGAAGTGTTGGCAACAGGCGGTGATACGGCATTAGGCGGCGATGATTTCGATCATTTAATTGCCGATTGGGTGGTGGAACAAACACAATCCAAACCACAAAATGCAAATCAACAACGTGAACTGTTAACCCTTGCGAATCAAGCCAAAATTGCCTTGAGTAATGAGGAAAGTGCGGTCATTTCTTGGCGGGATTTTTCTGTTACGCTGAGCCGTGAGCAATTTAATGAACTGATTCATCCACTGGTAAAACGTTCTTTACTCACCTGTCGCCGAGCATTAAAAGATGCCAATGTCGATGTTGAAGAAGTCCAAGAAGTCGTGATGGTAGGCGGTTCAACCCGTGTCCCTTACGTGCGTGAACAGGTTGGTGAGTTTTTTGCTAAAACGCCTTTAACTTCTATCGATCCGGATAAAGTGGTTGCGTTAGGGGCGGCAATTCAAGCGGATATTCTTGTCGGCAATAAAACAGATTCCGATATGTTATTGCTTGATGTGGTGCCGCTTTCACTCGGCATTGAAACAATGGGCGGATTGGTCGAAAAAATCATTCCACGCAATACCACCATTCCCGTTGCACGAGCGCAAGAATTCACCACTTTCAAAGACGGTCAAACGGCAATGAGCGTTCACGTATTGCAAGGCGAACGGGAGCTTGTTGAAGATTGCCGTTCTTTAGGACGTTTTACCTTACGGGGTATTCCGCCAATGGCAGCCGGTGCCGCGCATATTCGCGTAACTTATCAAGTGGATGCCGATGGTTTGTTGAGTGTAACGGCAATGGAAAAATCCACTAAAGTGCAGGCTTCCATTCAAATTAAGCCCTCTTACGGATTAACCGATGAAGAAGTGACGGCAATGATTAAATCTTCTTTTGATAACGCCCAAGAAGATTTACAGGCACGTGAATTGGCTGAACAACGGGTGGAAGCAGACCGTGTGATTGAAAGCGTGATTGTCGCTTTGCAGGCAGACGGTGCGGAATTATTAAGCGAGATGGAATTTCACCAAATTGAAGTAGCCTTGAAAAAATTAATGGATGTAAAACAAGGTATGGATCGCGATGCGATTGCACAGGAAATCAAAGCATTGGATACGGCAACGCAGGAATTTGCGGCACGCCGAATGAATGCCTCGATTAATAAGGCGCTTACCGGTAAAAAGGTGGCGGAGATTGAGAAACCGTAAAAGTGCGGTCAAATTTTAAATTATTTTGAGGAAAGTATTATGCCAAAAGTTGTTTTTTTACCGAATGAAGAATTTTGTCCGGAAGGTATGGTCGTAGATGCCGCTACCGGTGAAAATTTATTGGAAGTGGCACATAATGCCGGTGTGGAAATTCATCACGCTTGTGATGGTTCCTGTGCTTGTACCACTTGCCACGTGATTATTCGTGAAGGTTTTGATTCTTTAAATGAAACTAGCGATCAAGAAGAAGATATGCTGGATAAGGCTTGGGGATTAGAAATGGATAGTCGCCTTTCTTGCCAGTGTGTGATTGGTGATGAAGATTTGGTTGTCGAAATTCCAAAATATAATTTAAATCACGCGAACGAGGCAGCACACTAATGAAATGGACAGATGCACAATATATTGCAGAAGAATTGTACGATCGAAATCCGGAGCTTGATCCCAAAACCGTTCGGTTTACCGATTTACACCAATGGATTTGTGAATTAGAGGATTTTGATGATGATCCGCAAAAATCAAATGAAGCAATTCTGGAAGCCATTTTATTAAAATGGTTAGAAGAATATGAAGCATAGTCTGTTCATTGTCTGCTTTAAAATAAAACCGCCTGATTGATTCAGGCGGTTTTTCGTTATTTCCAATTTATTCACAAGAAAGTTGATGAAATCAACGGAGGGAATTTATCCATTCGGCAAGATCAGCCACTTCCGGCTCAACAATATAATGTCCGATAGGATATTGTTTTGCCACAAGTGGTCGATTTTCTTGTGATAATGACAACATTCCTTGTTTAAATTCTGTGAGACTAATCACATTATCCAGCTCTCCGTGAGCAAGAAAAATTGGGGTTTGTCGGTTTTCATTCCTTTGATGTTGTGCAATCCAAGAGGCAATAGGGAGATAGCCGGACAATGCAAATATGCCCCCTAATTTATGGGGATAAAGCAAGCCGGACAAAAGCGATAATGCCCCACCTTGTGAAAAACCACCGATGATGACCTTATCCATTTCAATCCCTTGTGTATTCAGCTCATCCAGAAGTGAATGTACATAGCTCATTGCACTTAACAGACCATTTTGATCCTGCTGTTGTAAAAAGCTGCCTTTAGGGAGATTGTACCAACCGGAAACCCTTTGATTATCCGCCCAATCCACAGAACGAAGCGGCGCACTGGGCAAGATAAAATGGCTTGGTGTTGCCAACATTTCATTTAAATATTGGGCAATGGGTAAAAACGCCCGCCCGCTACCGGTTAGACCGTGCAGTAAAATGATATGTCGTTTGGCATTAGGGCTGCCCCATTTTAATGGTTCAGCCCTAGGCGTAAAGGGCATTATTGGCATCCGTCAATCCCACAACTTGCACCTTCAATCAAGGTCGGTTCGCTTTCTGCCTGCGCCGCTTGCTGTAAGGCATTTAAGAAAATGGAGACTGGTTGTGAGCCGGCAAGTTCCGTTTTTCCATCAATTAAGAAGAAAGGCACGGCTTGAACGCCCATTTTTTGTGCCTGTAATTGATCGGCTTTAGCGGAATCGGCATATTCGTCAGAGGCTAACATTGCTTCCACTTCATTGCGATCTAACCCCACTTCAACGGCAAAGCTGATGAGATTTTCACGATCGGCAAGGGGAAGGTTATCGGTAAAATAGGCTTTGAATAAACGCTCGTTCATCGCTTCGCCTTTGCCTTTTGCCGCCGCAAAATGGGTAAGACGGTGTGCGTCAAAGGTGGCAGTATTTTGTACATTTTCATAGTTCATCGCCAATCCAACCCGTTTGGCAAGGATCTCAATATTGCGGATCATTTCCATTGCCCCTTCAGGCGTTTTGCGATATTTCCACTCAATGCGTTGTTGCGTTGTGGTTTCCACTTTTTGTGGAGCTTGCGGATAAAGCTCAAAAGTGCGGTAGATAATTTCAACATTTTCATCCCCTTCAAATTTTTCGAGGGCTTGTTGTAATTGGCGTTTGCCAATGTAGCAAAACGGACAGGCATAATCAGACCAAATTTCAATTTTCATAAATTACTCCATCTTTAAATCTAAAAATATAGATGTATTAAGTTTTTAAAAAACGCCGTAATCGGCGTAATGATTGCGTTATAAAGTTTGTTGCAAATGTTGTAAAAATTCAGAAATGGCTTGAGCGTTGTAGCGGTAGTAAGTCCATTTACCACTGCGTTTCATTTCCACCAATCCCGCTTTTTTGAGTGAATTCAAATAAGCGGAAACAACGGATTGTGCTAGACCGGTTTTGATGGTCATTGCTTGCACACATACGCCACCTTCCGTATCAATTGCCTCTGCGGTAAATTCTGCCGATCTAAAATGTTGTTCCGGTGATTTTAACCATTGCAACATTTGTAAGCGGGTTTCATTGGAGAGGGCTTTTAATACTTCTGTAATATTCACGCATTGTTCCTTAACTTTATAATGGCGGCTATTATAAATCTATAAAAATAGATTTGTAAATATCTTTTTTGACACAAGTGAAAAAAATCACCTGTATCCTCTATTTTTCCGATTGATTGAGGAGGGATTTTATCTATTGTGCTTCGTCATTGATGGGGATTTGAAAGGTTTTCCCTTCCAATTTTTTGGCTTCATTGTTTAATTGTTCAAGAATTTTTTCTTTGTTTTTATTGATTGCTTCTGTCAATTTAGCGTATTGCTCTGGTGTCCAGTTTACATTTTGTTGGGGGCTTGTCGGTGTGGGTTTGGCTTGATCTGCTTGAATATTTACACAACCGGATAGGGTTGATCCGGCAATAAAGAGCGCAAAGTAGTTTTTCATTAAGGGTATCCTTGACTGAAGAAGTTTAGATTGAGAAAAATTATTGTGGAACCTAATGTTCAGCGGCGGATTAGACCAAATGTTACCGGCAATGTTCAATGTAAAGTGCGGTCAATTTTTCGGTAATTTTAACTTGATAGCGGTGTAATCATGCCTTCTTTTACTTCAAATAATCGACCGCTTTCCATTTGCATTTCTTTTAGTTGCCCTTGAGTGATGGCGGTGATAAATACCTGTGAATGACTTTGTTGTAATCGTTCTGCGAGTAAAGCACGTTTGACTTGATCGAGTTCGGACGCGAAATCGTCAATTAAAAAAATACAAGAGCGTTGCTTTTCTTTCATTAAATGCTCCCCTTGGGCGAGGCGTAATGCACACATAAGGAGTTTTAATTGACCGCGTGAAAGTACATCTTCCACCGGTAAACCGTTCGCTTTAAAACGAAAATCTGCTTTTTGAGGGCCGGAAAAGGTGTAGCCTAGGGCTTTATCCCGCTCAAAATTTTGCGCCAGCAATTCGCCGTAGTCGGTATCTTTCTCCCAACCTTGGTGAAAACTCAGGTTAATTTCTAATTCCGGTAAAAAGAGCTGGCAGGTTTGCTCAATTTCTGGGCGTAAGGCTTCGGCGTATTCGGCACGCCAGAGGCTGACTTGATGGGCGAGTTTTGCCAATTCAATATCCCATACCTTTATTGCGGCATAAGGTTGGTGCTGATTGAGAGCAGCATTGCGCTGCTTTAATAAGCGATTGAGATTGCTCCAAGCGGAATGGAAATGGTTATGATGATGAAATAATCCCCAATCTAAAAAAGCACGGCGATAACTAGGGCCGCCATTTAGTAAAGTTAAGCCTTCAGGGGTGATCAGTTGCATTGGGAGCAAATGAGCAAGATCGGCGATTTTATTCCCTTCTTCGCCATTAATTTTTACCAATGTATTACCTTGGCGTAATTTTTGCAGCCCCACCGACCATTGATGGTGGCTTTCCTGAATTTGTCCGAATAGGGTAAAGTGTGGTTCGTTATAAGAAATAATGCGATTTGTGACCGCACTTTTGAAGGAACGACCGTGTCCTAAATAAAAAATAGCTTCAAGCAAGCCGGTTTTACCACTGCCGTTATTGCCCACCAAAAAGTTAAAGCCGTGATCAAACTCCAGATCCACGGCATTTAAATTTCTAAACTTTTCAATGAGCAAGCGGGAAATAGCCATTTTATAGACGCATTGGCATAATCACATATTCACTACTGCTATCTTCGCAATTTTCAATTAAGCAGCTTGAAGACGCATCCGTTAAACGAATACGTACTTGCTGGCATTTGAGGGCGTTTAAAACATCCAAAATATAGGTAACATTAAAGCCTACTTCCAATTCTTCTCCGCTGTAAATGACATCAACAATTTCTTCTGCAATTTCGTGTTCAGGGTTGGAGGCGGTGATTTTTAGCTGATTTTCACTTAAATTTAATCGCACGCTACGCACACGTTCGTTAGAAAGAATAGAGGCGCGAACAAAGGCTTGTTTTAAGGATTCCCAGTTGCCTTCTACAATTTTGGTGGCATTGCGTGGTAACACACGGCGATAATCAGGGAAGCGACCGTCAATCAATTTTGAGGTAAACACAATATGATTGAGATGAATACGAAGATTATTTGTGCCGATTTGTAAACGTGCCGGCTCATCACTGCTTTCTAAGAGGCGATTTAATTCCAATACGCCTTTGCGTGGCAAAATGACCGCGTGGCTTTGTAATTCTTGTTCCAATGGAATGGTGCAAACGGCGAGGCGGTGTCCATCGGTGGCAACCGTGCGGAGTAAGTTTCCTTCCGTTTCAAATTTCATTCCATTTAAAAAATAGCGCGCGTCTTGGTTTGCCATAGAAAATTGGGTGGCTTCAATTAGGCGGCGCAAGGTATTTTGAGGTAGGGCAAAATCCACTTCCGATTGCCAATCTGTAAGGTTTGGATATTCCTCGGCAGGGAGAGTGGTGAGATTAAATTTACTTCTGCCGGATTCCACAATGGCACGATCTTCTTCGAAGGTTACCGTAATTTCAAATTCATCGGATAATGTGCGGCAAATATCGAGGAATTTTTTTGCCGGAATGGTAAAGGTACCATTTGCCGAGGAAGATGAAAGTTGTGTTTGGCTGGAAAGTTCTACCTCTAAATCCGTACCGGTGATGGTTAATTGATTATTTTCAATGTGTAACAACACATTGTTGAGAACCGGAATATTCGGGCGACTACTTAATACGCCACAAACTTGTTGTAATGGCTTTAAGAGATTTTCTCTTGAAATACTAAATTGCATTGCAGGCTCCTTATGCGGACAAGGTGCGAATTAAATTCGCCCAATCTTCTTGAATACTGTTATCTTTTTCTCTAAATTTTGGCACTTCACGGCACGCATTAAGCACTGTCGTGTGATCCCGATCAAAAGCACGACCAATTTCAGGCAGGCTGCGATTGGTGAGTTCTTTGGCTAACGCCATCGCGATTTGGCGTGGGCGTGTGACGGAACGTTGACGGCTTTTGGATTTTAAATCCGACACTTTGATACGGTAATACTCCGCCACGGTTTTTTGAATGTTATCAATGGTGACCAAACGTTCTTGTAAGGCAAGAATATCTTTTAAGGTTTCGCGTACAAAATCGATATTAATCTCGCCGCCTTTGAAATCTTGCATTGCTTTTACACGATTGAGCGCACCTTCAAGCTCGCGCACATTGGTGCGTAAACGTTGCGCAATGAAAAACGCCACTTCTTCAGGCAGATGCATTTGATGCTCTTCTGCTTTTTTCAACAAAATGGCGACACGGGTTTCCAAATCAGGCGGTTCAATTGCCGTGGTTAAACCCCAGCCAAAGCGTGATTTTAAGCGTTCTTCTATTTTTTCAATTTCTTTAGGATAGCGATCGGAGGTTAAAATGATTTGCCGACCGGTTTCAAATAAGTTATTGAAAATATGGAAAAATTCTTCTTGGGTTTTCTCTTTTTCGGCAAAAAATTGAATATCATCCACAAGCAAGGCATCTAAAGAACGGTAGAATTTTTTGAATTGCTCCATATTGTTATCACGCATCGCTTTTACCATATGTTGCATAAAATTATTAGCGTGAATATAAAGCACGCGTGCATTGGGTTTGTTGGCTAAAATACCGTTCCCGATAGCGTGCAATAAGTGGGTTTTGCCTAATCCCGTTCCACCATATAAAAAGAAAGGATTTGCCGCAGGCTCACCCGGTGCCAACGCAAGTTTTTGACCTACGGCACGTGCAAGTTGGTTGGATTTCCCCTCAACAAAATTTTCAAACAGGTGTTTGGTATTGAGGTGTGATTCAAATTTTATCGGTTTTTCAATTTCAGGCTCAAAATTGACCGCACTTTCGTTTAATTGACGATTTTGTTGCGATTTTGTCGGTGTGCTTGGTGCGGGCTGGCGGGCAGGTTTCACCCCTTCTTTTAAAATAATTTGCAGATTGGGATTTTGGGCGAGAGTTTGGCAAATTTGATGAATTTGTGCCAAATAATGGGTTTCAACCCAACCTTTTACAAACATATTAGAGGCATAAAGAATAATTTGATCGTTGGAGATGACATCCGCCTGTAAAGGGCGTAGCCAAGTGCTTAAATCGGTAGCGGAAACTTGATCTTGTAGTTGAGAAAGGCAATCTTGCCAAAGATTGGAAAGGCTCACGATAAACTATCCTTAGATTATTTTCTTATTGCTTGTTCTGGAATTGTTGGATTCGCACCTAAAGTGCGGTTAAAAATTTCGGTGGATTTTACAATAATCTCAAGAAAAAATCTTCCGCCGAACAAGGAAAAAACGTAAAAAGGTTGCTTGAGATTTTATCGAAAATCCGTATAATCCCCCCGATTTTTAAAGGAATGGGAATTTGTTTTGGCAAAAAATCCTTTTCTTTGTTTGACGAAGGCCCGATTTGTGATTAAAATCGCGCTCTATTTTTTATAACCCTTGTTTTGAATTCAAAACATAACACATTTCTAATTTTAGGTAGATTACAATGAAACGTACATTTCAACCTTCTGTATTAAAACGTAGCCGTACTCACGGTTTCCGCGCCCGTATGGCAACTAAAAACGGCCGTCAAGTTTTAGCCCGTCGTCGTGCTAAAGGTCGTAAAAGTTTATCTGCATAATCGCCCTTGTTAGTGATTAAGCTGAACTTTTCTAGGGAGTTACGTTTGTTGACTCCCGCTCAATTCAAATATGTCTTTGAACAACCGTTTCGAGCAAGCACTCCTGAAATTACCCTTCTCGCCCGTAAAAATAATCTTGAGCATCCCCGCTTAGGTTTGACTGTTGCCAAAAAACACTTAAAACGTGCGCACGACCGCAATCGCATTAAACGCTTGGTGCGTGAGAGTTTTCGTTTATCTCAGCATACTTTGCCGGCGTGTGATTTTGTTTTTGTGGCAAAAAGAGGAATTGGCAAACTCGATAACGCAACATTTCGTCAAACGCTGGAAAAATTATGGCAGCGACACATTCGTTTGGCTCAAAAATCCTGATTGCCCTCATTCGGATTTATCAAGTTACTCTCAGCCCTTTAATCGGACCACGTTGCCGATTTGTTCCAACTTGTTCGTGCTACGGCATTGAAGCGTTAAAAACACACGGATTGTTAAAAGGTGGTTGGCTTACATTAAAACGTGTATTAAAATGCCATCCTTTGAACGCTGGCGGATTCGATCCCGTTCCGCCAAAAATTAATAATAACGATGAGAAAAAATAATGGACTCAAGACGTAGCCTATTAGTGTTAGCACTAATTTTTATTTCTTTCCTGGTTTATCAGCAGTGGCAAATTGATAAAAATCCGCCACCTCAAGTCGCTGAACAAACAACTTCAATTACTTCGGATGTGCCTGCAAGTTCTTCTTCGTCAAGCCAACTCGTGGCTGATTCGCAAATTAAAGGACGTCTTATCACCTTAGAAAATGATGTTTTCCGCTTAAAAGTGGATACATTGGGCGGTGATATCGTGAGTTCCGAACTTTTAAAATATGATGCGGAATTAAATTCCAACACCCCTTTCGTGTTGTTAGAAGATGGTAAAGACCAAGTTTATATTGCGCAAAGCGGTTTGATTGGGAAAAACGGTATTGATACTAAATCCGGTCGCGCACAATATCAAATTGAAGGGGATAATTTTAAATTGGCGGACGGTCAAGATTCCCTTTCTGTGCCGATGATCTTTGAAAAAGACGGCGTGACTTATCAAAAAATATTTGTGTTAAAACGCGGCAGTTATGATGTCGGCGTAAATTATCAAATTAACAACCAAAGTGGTGAGGCGATTGAAGTTGAGCCTTATGGTCAGTTAAAACATACCTTGGTTGAAAGCTCAGGCAATATGGCAATGCCGACTTATACCGGTGGGGCATATTCTTCTTCCGAAACAAATTATAAAAAATACAGCTTCGCCGATATGAAAGATGCCAATCTTTCCATTAATACCAAAGCCGGTTGGGTTGCCGTATTACAGCACTATTTTGTGTCTGCTTGGATTCCAAACCAAGATGTAGATAATCAACTTTATACCATTACGGATACGAAAAATAATGTGGCTTCAATCGGTTATCGCGGCCCGGTGGTGACGATTCCGGCAGGCGCACAGGAAACGATTTCCAGTTCATTATGGACAGGGCCAAAACTTCAAAATGAAATGGAGAAAGTGGCAAATCATTTAGATTTAACCGTAGATTATGGTTGGGCGTGGTTTATTGCAAAACCGTTATTCTGGTTATTGACCTTTATTCAAGGTATTGTGTCTAACTGGGGCTTGGCGATTATCTGCGTTACTATTGTGGTGAAAGCCATTTTATATCCATTGACGAAAGCGCAATACACCTCTATGGCAAAAATGCGTATGTTACAGCCAAAAATGCAAGAAATGCGTGAGCGTTTTGGTGAAGATCGCCAACGTATGAGCCAAGAAATGATGAAACTTTATAAAGAAGAAAAAGTGAATCCATTGGGTGGTTGTTTGCCAATTCTTCTTCAAATGCCGATTTTCATCGCATTATATTGGACGTTTATGGAAGCCGTTGAACTTCGTCACGCACCATTCTTTGGTTGGATTCAAGACTTATCGGCGCAAGATCCGTATTATATCCTGCCAATTTTAATGGGGATCTCAATGTTCCTGTTGCAAAAAATGTCGCCAACACCGGTGGCTGATCCAATGCAACAAAAAGTGATGAACTTTATGCCATTGATCTTTATGTTCTTCTTCCTTTGGTTCCCGGCAGGGCTAGTGCTTTACTGGTTAGTGTCTAACTTAATCACCATCGTACAACAGCAATTAATCTACCGCGGACTTGAGAAAAAAGGATTACATTCCCGTAAAAAATAATCCTAAATATGGTTAAAGAAAGGCATCGTAAGGTGCCTTTTCTATCATTGAAAGATTTATTATTAAGGGGCGTATTGCACGCCCCGTTACTTTTTAATTTGTAAAAGTGCGGTCATTTTTAAAAGAGTTTTTTATGAAAGAAACAATCGTTGCACAAGCCACCGCCCCCGGACGAGGCGGAATTGGCATTATAAGAGTCTCCGGCCCGTTGGCGACCGAAGTGGCACAAGCCGTATTGGGCAAATGTCCTAAACCACGGATGGCGGATTATTTACCCTTTAAAGATACCGATGGCACAGTGCTTGATCAAGGTATTGCCCTTTACTTTAAATCCCCAAATTCTTTTACCGGCGAAGATGTACTTGAATTGCAAGGTCACGGTGGACAAGTGGTTTTAGATTTATTACTAAAACGGATTTTGCAGATTGAAGGGATTCGCTTGGCACGTCCGGGGGAGTTTTCCGAGCAGGCGTTTTTGAATGATAAATTGGATTTGGCACAAGCGGAAGCCATTGCGGATTTAATTGATGCGACTTCCGAGCAGGCAGCCCGTTCCGCCTTAAAATCCTTACAGGGGGAATTTTCTAACAAAGTTAATGCGCTAGTGGATTCGGTGATTTATCTACGGACTTATGTAGAAGCGGCGATTGATTTTCCCGATGAGGAAATAGATTTCTTGGCAGATGGCAAAATTGAAGCGAATTTGCGTGACATTATTCGCCAACTTGATGATGTACGCCGTGAGGCAAAACAAGGTTCGATTCTGCGTGAAGGGATGAAAGTGGTGATTGCCGGTCGCCCCAATGCGGGAAAATCCAGTCTGCTTAACGCACTTGCAGGGCGGGAAGCGGCGATTGTTACCGATATTGCCGGCACAACACGGGATGTCTTGCGTGAGCATATTCATATTGACGGTATGCCGTTGCATATTATTGATACCGCCGGCTTGCGTGAAGCTACCGATGAAGTGGAGCGTATCGGCATTTCTCGGGCTTGGACGGAAATAGAACAGGCGGATCGTATTATTTTAATGCTGGATAGTAGCGATCCTGAAAGCCAAGATCTTGACAAAGTGCGGTCGGAATTTTTAGCAAAATTACCGACTAATATTCCGGTAACAATTGTTCGTAACAAAATCGATTTAAGCGGTGAAGCGGACGGATTAACGGAAGAAAACGGCTATCAAATTATTCGCTTATCCGCCCAAACGCAACAAGGTGTGCAACGACTGCGTGATCATTTAAAACAGGCAATGGGCTTTCAAACCGGTATTGAAGGCGGTTTTCTTGCCCGCCGTCGTCATTTAGAGGCGTTGGAAAAAGCCGCAGAACATTTGCAAATCGGCTTGGTGCAATTAACGGAATTTCACGCCGGTGAATTATTGGCGGAAGAATTACGCTTAGTGCAGGCAAATTTAAGTGAAATTACCGGTCAATTTACCTCTGATGATTTGCTTGGCAATATTTTCAGTTCTTTCTGCATTGGTAAATAAGGTCGAAAAATGACTGTTTATAGCTTATGGCTGATTGCACTTGGACTTTCAATGGATGCTTTTGCCGTAGCCATTTCTAAAGGGTTGGCAATGCGATCATTTCGCTGGAAAACGGCGCTAATGATCGCACTTTGCTTTGGAATATTTCAGGCGGTGATGCCGTTAATTGGCTATGTTTTAGGTTCGCAATTTAGCAAACTGATTCAAGATTGGGATCATTGGATCGCTTTTATTTTATTACTATTAATTGGCGTAAATATGCTCCGTGAAGGTTTGTCGGCGACAGAAGAGAGCGTTTCCCATTTTATCGATATAAAGCATTTACTTACGTTGAGTTTGGCAACCAGTATTGATGCTTTGGCGGTAGGGATTTCTTTTGCTTTTTTGAATATCGATATTACCGAAGCCGTATGGATTATTGGTTTCACCACTTTTGTCATTTCTTTTATCGGCGTAAAGAGCGGTCATTTTTTAGGAAGAAATTTTAAAAATAAAGCCGAAATTTTTGGCGGTTTGGTACTTATTATAATGGGAATTAAAATCCTATTTGAACACGGGGTATTTGCATTTTAAAGTGCGAATTTTCCTGCTTTCGATTATAATCTCGCGGATTTTGTCTTTTTTTAAAGGGTAAATATGTTTATTGAAAAAATGAATGGAGTGGCAAACTCCAAAATTGCAAAATTTATTCTGGGTCTTATCACACTCTCATTTCTTGTGGGGGGGATGTCCGGTTATTTGTTTACAGCAAATGATTCTTATGCAGCGAAAGTAAATGGTGAAACCATTTCTCAGCAAGAATTTATGAATCGTTATAATCAAGAGTTTGAAGCCCGTGCCGCTCAGGAAGGGGAAGCCTTTTTAACCCAATCCGATTCACCGGAATTTGTCAATGCCTTGCGTCAAGGGTTAATTGATCGCTTAGTGGATCAAGAATTACTTCGTCAATATGCCAAAGAACTGAAATTAGGCGTAAGCGATGAAATGATTAAACGTGCGATTGTGACCGATCCGAATTTTCAATCCAACGGTAAATTTGACAACAATCTTTATCAACAAATTCTTGCTCAAAATCGTTTAAGTTCAGACACCTATGCCGGTATTTTGCGTGGTGCATTAACACTTGAACAAATGCAAAACGGTATTGCCGATAGCGAATTTGTGGTGCCGGCACAAGTGAAAGATAATGCTCAAGTTTTTTTCCAAAAACGTATTGCACGTTTAGCCACTTTCTCTCTTGCCGATGAAATGGCAAAACAAAACGTCACCGATGAGGAAGTGAAAAGCTACTATGAAGCCAATCAAAAAAACTTTATTCAGCCGGAGCAGGTGAAAGTGCAGTATATTCACGTTTCCGGTGCGGATATTGCAAAAAATATTCAAGTGAGCGATGTGGAAGTGGCGCAATATTATCAAGATAATAAAGCGCAGTTTATGACACAACGCTTGGCACATATTCAATTTGCCAATGAACAAGAGGCGCAAGCCGTCTATAAAGAATTACAGAATGGGGCAAATTTTGCCGAATTGGCTAAAACCCGTTCGGTGGATAAAATTTCCGGTGAAAACGGTGGGGAATTAGGCTGGGTAAATGCAAACGAATTGCCGAAAGCGTTTGAAGATACCGCCGCAAATCTTCAAGTTGGAGCATATAGTGAACCGGTTAATGTTGACGGCAATTTTCATATCATTTTGGTTGAAGAACGTAAAGAAAAACCGTTGGATGAAGTAAAAGCACAAGTTACCGATTTAGTGCGTAAATCATTATTGGAAAATCGTTTCTATGCCGTTGAAAAAGCGGTTCGCGAAAAAGCCTTTGAAGAAAGTAAATCTTTAAATGCGGCGGCACAGGCTGCAGGTGTGAAAGTGTTGGAGAGCGATTATTTTTCCCGTAAAAATGTGCCGACAGCATTGAATTTCCCAAGTGTGGTATCGGCAGTGTTTGATTCTGATATTGCCAATGGCGGTGCAAATTCTGAACCGCTTAACGTGGGCGAACAGGATATTGTGGTCGTGCGGGTGTTAGATCACAAAGCGGAAGGGGTAAAAACCTTAGAAGAAGCGAAAGAGGATATTACCACCTTCTTAAAACGTGAGAAAGCGGAGAAAGCCTTAACCGCACTTGCCGATGAGCAGGTAAAAGATTTGCCAACCAACCCAACGAAATTACCTTCCGGTATTCATTTTGGTGCGGAGCAAACCTTCACATTTACTGAAAATCAAGATCCGATTTTGCTTAATGGCATCTTTTCAATGACAAAACCGGAAAACGGAAAACCAACCTATAAAGTGGTGCGTAATGGAAAAGGTGATGTCATCGTTGCAGCACTTGATAAGGTGGAGCAAGGCGAGTTAAACGAGCAAGAACTGGCACAATTTGGCGCACAGTTACGCCAAGCCCGTCAGCTTGAGTTACGTACGCAATTAATGCAGGCTTTACGCGAAAAAGCACAAATTGAAATTAATGAAGGCTTTATTCGCCAAGAAGACGAGAATTAATTTTCAATCACTTACTTTCACTTAAAAAACGAAGGACGCCAGCAAAATCTTCAATCATCACAAGATGCGTAAATAACGTGATTGGTAGGGACGCGACAGTTCTATTCTCCCTTTATAACCCCATAATGATAACTCATTGTGGGGTTTATTTATAATACAAGGGACGCGATGCTCGCGTCCTTATCAAAAAATCAAACAATTTCAATGGATTACAATTAAGGACGCCAGCGTGGCGTCCCTACGAATTCATCGAATATACCTCCACCACGCAACGCTTAAATAACGCAATCTTCGCTTTTTCCACTTGTGTATAAAGGGAAGGGAAATTGATGATGTTGTAAAAAACTCACCAAATTCAAATAACGTGATCGTAGGGACGCGATGCTCGCGTCCTTATCAAAAAACCAAATAATTTCAATGGATTACAATTAAGGACGCCAGCGTGGCGTCCCTACCGATCACATTATCTTCGCTTCCTATGCTTTTGGTACTTCTTTCAGTAAACGGAGAGGAGAAAGATAACTTGGGTGTTCTTAGAGATTAAATGGTTTCATTATGATGGACAATATAATGCCCCATTTTTTTCGCTTTTGTTTCTAAATATTGGGTGTTATAGCGGTTTTCTCCCACATTAAGTGGGACACGTTCTACTACATTGATTCCTGCTTTTTTCATTGTCTCGACTTTTTCCGGATTATTGGTCATCAGACGGACTTTTTTTACACCGAGCAATTCAAACATATCCGCACAAACTTCAAAATTCCGCTCGTCTGCTTTAAAACCTAATGCAAGGTTGGCTTCAATGGTATCCATTCCTTGATCTTGTAAAGCATAGGCACGGATTTTATTAATTATGCCAATGCCGCGGCCTTCTTCGCGGTGGTAAATTAATACGCCTCGACCTGCTTCTTTAATTTGATTTAATGCCGTGGCAAGTTGAAAGCCACAATCGCATTTTAAGCTGTGAAGTGCATCACCGGTTAAACATTCGGAATGAATCCGTGCTAAAACAGGTTCATCACTGTTTGAAATATCGCCCATTACCAAGGCAACGTGTTCTTTTTTGGTGTCGGGAAATTCAAAGCCGACCATCTTAAAAATGCCGTATTCGGTCGGTAAATTGGCTTGTGCGACCAATTGAATTTTTGCCATAAAGTCATCCTCATTCATTTTCATTTCTGCTAAAATGCGCACTTCTTTTTTATTATCAAGGGGCGAGCGTGTTTAAAAAGCTGTCATTATATACGTTATTACTTTGTCTTGTACCGTTTTTTATGTGGGGATTTTCCTATCGGTGGAATGGTAACGGGCAATTAACCGAAGCCGATTACTGGCTTTATTTGCTGACCGAAACAGGCAGTGTGCCTTATGCATTAATCACTTGTGCGGTGTTTGCCCTGATTTTTGGTTTTTTGTTTAAATCCCGCAAGCAGTGGTTTTTTGCTGTGGTGGTGATGGCATTTGCCGTGGTAGCAACCCAAGGGGTGAAAACCGGTTTGAAAGCGGTATTTAAAGAACCCCGTCCGTTTACCGTGTATTTGGCAGAACAAACCCATTCAAGTACAGACAGTTTTTATGCCAACAAGCGTTCACAACGTGCCGAGATGGCGAAAAACTTCTACCAAACCCAAGCCGACACACCGGCTTGGTTGGTGAAGCATTATGAAGATGAAACCGGCTATTCTTTTCCTTCCGGTCATACTATTTTTGCGGCAACTTGGTTAATGCTTGCAGTAGGGTTCACTCAGTTGGTGGGAAACCGCACTTGGAAGGCAAAATTATTGATTGGAGCAATCGCGGTGTGGAGTTTCCTTATGCTTATCAGCCGTGTTCGCTTAGGGATGCATTATCCGATTGATCTTCTCATTTCAACCCTTTCTGCGTGGGTTATCAGCGTGGTTATTTTCGGTTTTTTACAAAAAAAACGATCTTCATCATAAAATGAAAAAACAACAGCGGTTAAAATCTTTGACATTATGTAGCAGCTAAACAAGAAAGAGGCTTGGAAACAGATAGGGACGCATTATTTTCTCTTTGTGTTTGCTACATAATACTGAAATCTCAGGCGATTTTAACCGCACTTTTTTTATACAGGAGTTGATTATGTATTATGGTTTAGATATTGGTGGGACGAAAATTGAGCTTGCCGCATTTAATGAAAAATTAGAGAAATTATATTCCGAACGTGTGCCTACGCCACAAACGGATTACGATGAATGGCTTAACACAATTGTGGATTTGGTAAATCGTGCGGATCAGCGATTTGGTGAGCGTGGTAGCGTAGGGCTTGGCGTACCGGGATTTGTGAACCAACAAACCGGTTTGGCGGAAATTACCAATATTCGGGTGGCGGATAATAAACCTATTTTACGTGATCTTTCCGAACGTTTAGGGCGTGAAGTGCGGGCAGAAAACGATGCGAATTGTTTTGCACTTTCTGAGGCGTGGGATGAAGAAAATTTACAATATCCAACGGTTCTCGGATTAATTCTTGGCACGGGCTTTGGCGGTGGTTTTGTATTGAACGGTAAAGTACATTCCGGACAAGTGGGAATGGCAGGTGAATTAGGGCATTTGCAGCTTAATTATCACGCATTAAAATTACTTGGTTGGGACAACGCACCGATTTATGAATGTGGTTGTGGTAATAAAGCCTGTTTGGATACTTATCTTTCCGGTCGTGGTTTTGAAATGCTATATCGTGATTTAAAAGGTGAATCCCTTTCTGCACGGGAAATTATTGATGCATTTTATCGTGGTAAGGAAAGTGCGGTCGATTTTGTGAATCTTTTTGTGGAATTGGCGGCGATTTCTATCGGAAACATCATCACCGCCTTTGATCCACATATGATTGTACTTGGTGGCGGTTTATCTAACTTTGATTATCTTTATGAAGCCTTGCCAAAAGCCTTGCCGCCACATTTAATGCGTACGGCAAAAGTGCCGCCGATTAAAAAAGCCAAACACGGCGATTCCGGTGGTGTGCGTGGTGCGGCAGCCTTGTTCTTGAAAAAATAAACGCAAAAATTTTATTTTTACTTTTTCGATTTCCCTCTGTTTTGACAGAGGGAATTGTTTTTTTAACAGTGATGAACGTTGCTTACTTCACTGCTTTTTGTGACATCGGCAAATAAGATAAGCCAAGAGCAATTATGAGTGCCGCACCACCCACTAAAAACAAGATTCCGTGATTCCCCTGCGTGTAGCTGAAAAGGGCGGAAAGTGCATAGCCTGCAATAGCCTGTGAAGTGGCAAAAAAGACAGTGGCTTTACTCCAGTTTTTATTGCGAACAAGCGGATTTTCCGTCATTTCGTGAATACGAGCCAATACTAATGGCACAATGCCCGGTGGTAGTGTACCAATAATCAAACTTAAAATGGCGAGTAATACCAAATGGTGATTTAACGCCAAAGTTATCAGAACACACATTTGTACTGCTAAAACAAGTTTTAAGGTTGGTTTTGCGCCCCATTTATCGGCTAAATAACCATATAAAATCGGGCCGATAATTGATCCTATTCCGTATAATCCCCAAAATAACGCCCCCATTTCACTACTTTGTTGTAATCCCCGCACAATAAAGTCCACTAAAAAGACAGCGGGCGCAACAATGCTGATGGCAATTAAGGCGTACTGTAAATAAAGCACAAGAAAAGCCGTGCCTTTTTCAACAGGGCATTTTGTATGGGGTAAGGCTGTGTTTTCAGTATGTTGGGAGGGAATGTTTTTCCAAGCGAAAAAGGTGAGAAGCAAGGATAGCCCGCCTAAGCCAAGCCAGGTTTCTTTCAAGCCCATTTTTAGAAAAAAAGGAATGAGTGTTGCCGAGGCAAAAATACCTAAACCGATACCGAGAAAAATGCCTCCGCTGGCTAAATTACGGCGATGAATAGGAATGTGCGGCAAAATAGTTGCGGCAACCACTACCATTATCGCCCCACCGGTGATGCCGGAGACTAATCGCCAAAGGAAATACCAACTACTTGAAAGCGGAAAAGCACAAGCCAAAAAAGAAAGGGCGGTAAGTAACATCATTATTTGTAAGGTGCGGTGATAAGAAATGCGATGGGCAAGTGGGCGACCGCTTAATGCGCCGAGTAGATAACCGGCTAGGTTTGCCGCCCCTAAATATGCTGCATCATCGGCAGAAAACCAATGTTGATCGATAAGTTCCGGTAATAAAGGCGTATAGGCAAAACGGGCAAGCCCGATCGCGATAAGGCTTGCGATCATTCCGGCAGAAATATAGCGTAGCATTTGTTTTGATGATAAATGAGGTTGTTTTTCCATCTAATTTTTCCATAAGTGTCAAAGATAAAAAGACTATACTTTATTTTTGACAATGGTGTCAACTTTGACAATGCTGTTTAAAATCACTACTATGCGTTTTTCAAACAAAAGAAGGGGAGAAAGAAAATGGCAGGTATCAAACAGTTTGATGAACAAGAAGTTTTTGAAAAAGCAATGAAGGTATTTTGGGATAAAGGATTTGCCGCCACTTCTTTACAGGAAATTGCCGATTTGACCGGTTTAAAACGCGGTTCGTTGTATAACGCTTATCAAACCAAAGAACAGTTTTTTTTGAAAGTATTTGAACAACATAAAAACGGCTTATTGGCACAGATTCGTCATTCTCTTGAAGATTCCGACCTACGTTTAGCATTCCAACACTATTTTGATTTTATTATTGATTCAATGTTACAAGGGCAGCCGAGTAGGGGGTGTCTTTCCACAAAAGTGGCATTGGATAGTGGGGCGTTGAATGATGATATTCGTCACGCATTATTGACATTGTTAGAGGAAATTGAAGCGATTATGCTTGCCCGTTTATCACAGGCAACCCCAAGCGATAAATTAAAATTATCACCGATTGAAGCTGCAACTTTATTAGTAACATTCACTCGTGGATTGGTGGTGATTGAACGGGTTTATCAGAGCAAAGAAAAATTACAACGGAATGCCGCATTATTTTTAAAAACATTGTTTGATGGAGCATAAAATGGCGTGATTTGCCAAAAAAATGGCGGATTTTGCCAAATAAAAACCGCCTAAACTCAGTAGAATAGCGGTTTTTTAATTTAGTAGGAAAGACAATGAAATTAACAACATTGGTAAAATCACTGGCTATTGCGACCGCACTTTTTAGTCCTGTTACGATGGCGGAAACCACAACCGTTTCACCGCATTTAGAGACACAAGAAAATCAGGTCGCGGGCTATTTTCGTTTAGCGTTAGATCCAAATACAACGATCACGGCACTTTATGATGGGCCGGTTAATTTACCGACCAAATGGCTTAGAGGCATTGACGCAAAAGAGGCGAATGCGATTTTTGAGCAATTTTTTATGCCCTTGACCGCAGACGGCGTGCAAACTTCCGTCAATGCATACTTAGTTAAACAAGGTGAGCAGTTTACGCTTATTGATGCCGGTGCGGCTAAATGTTTTGGCGATGATTTAGGCAATATCATCAAAAATCTTAATGCTTCCGGTGTAAAAGCGGAGCAAATTAACAATGTTTTTGTTACCCATTTACATCCGGATCACGCTTGTGGAGTCACAACTGTGGAAGGTGAAATGGCATTCCCGAATGCCACTCTTTATGCACCTCAAGAAGATGCGGAATATTGGTTGGGTGAAAAAATCACACACAGTGAATCCGAACACGATCAGGTTTATTTTAAAGCGGCAAGAGCGACTGTCGCCCCTTATCAAAAAGCTAATCGCTTTAACACCTTCAAAAAAGGTGAAAATCCGGTTGCCGGTATTGAAACCCTTGATGAGTTTGGACATTCTCCGGGAATGAGTGGGTATTTGGTTGGCTCGGGAGATAAACGCTTATTAGTATGGGGTGATATTATTCATAGTCATAGTATCCAATTGAAAAATCCTAATATTTCGGTTGAAGTGGATACGGATCAAGAAAAAGCCATTGCCACCCGTAAACGTATTTTAACCCTAGTGGAAGAGGGGAAATTATTGGTTGCCGCGGCACATCTGCCTTTTCCGGGAATCGGGCATATTATCAAAGAAGGTGAAGGATACCGTTGGCTTCCGGTTGAGTTTTTACCGTTAAAATAATGGGATTAAAGCCTGCACATTGTGCAGGTTTTTTTCTGAGTGATGAAATAGAACAAACGAAATGAGAGGGTACATTCTATCGTGCCGAAGAGGGGAAAAATGCCAAAACGTAATGATAAAGTGCCACTTCCGAGATCCACATTGGTTCAACTGAATCAAGAAATTGGCAGTCTGATTGGTATTATGCAGGAAGCCGGAATTTCACCCGTGATTTTGGCTCAGCCTTGCCCAATGTTGAAAACCATTGATTATTTTTCTTTTTGGCGTTGTATTGAAAAATATAATCAGGATGGATTGCTAGGGCTAAGATTGGATAATGGCAATCACTATGGCATTTGCGATCCTGCCGTAATGATGATGCAACATTCCGCGACATTTTTAGATGCCTTAAACCTATTGAGCCGATATAAAAAACTGGTTTGTCCGCAAGCGGTAAAAATTCAATCGGATTCACATCAAACTCTCATTAGTACCCATTGGACGACCACAGAACAATCCGAACCAATGATGATTACCGATATGTTTTTTGCCACCATTCACTCATTACTTCGTCATCATTATCCGAATGTTACACCTTTAAGCATCGAATTAACCCGACAGTCGGTAGTGGAGGGGTATGCCGAACATTTTGGTTGTACGATCAAAACAGGTTGCGAATACAATCGTTTGATTTATCGGACAGAGGTGTTACAAAAACCACTTACCGCACATAATCCCTATTTACTTGATTTGTTGATACCTGAATTTGAAAACGCCTTATTAAAGCAAGCCGGAGATGTGTTAAAACAGCAGATTAAACTCAAAATTTACCGTAATTTAAACGGTTCAAAACCCACATTAAAAACCATTGCGGATCAACTTTTTTTGTCGGAAAGAACATTACAACGTCAGTTAAATAAACATCATTTGAGCTTTCAACAACTTTTAAATGAAACCCGTTTTGAGGCAGCGGAGCAGCTTTTGCAAAAAAATGAAATGAATATTGGCGAAATAGCCTTTTACTTGGGGTATCAAGATATTCACGCTTTTAGTCGGGCATTCCGCCGTTGGTATGGCGTATCGCCTAATCAATGGCGAAAACAGAATAATACGCTTATTTAATTCGGAAAGTTAGGTAAAAATATCGTAAAAAATGAGAGATAGATCATAAATTCAATAAAATTTTTATTTTTTTCTGCGAAATGTTGTTACAATCGCCCACCTGTTATTTAACATTAACTTAACAACGATAGGAGGAATGAGCCTGAGATGAGGCAGGGTTATTCCAATTGTTGTATTGGGTATGATCATTTTAATGTGGCGATAGGGGAAGAGGCATTTAATCATTCATAATAATTTTGTCTGTTTTTTGAATTTTATTCAGTTATGACTCTTTTTATTAGAAAGTATCTTTTCTCATTCCTTTAATTTTTTGAGTCTTTTTGATAAATATCGCTTTTGTTTTTTCTTTCCTTACAATTTTCACCTTTAATGTCATTTGGAGGCATTTATGGAATTAGTGAGCTATTTAGAGCAATTTCTTACTTGGATTGTCGAGCATTTTGACGGCCCATTATGGAACCTCACCATCGTTATCCTATTGGGTGTGGGACTCTTTTTTACTGTCACGACAGGATTTGTACAACTCCGCCTTTTTCCGGCAAGTATTCGTGAAATGTGGTTTGGGCGTGCCGCAGAAGGCAGTTCTTTAACACCTTTCCAAGCCTTTGCTACCGGACTTGCCAGCCGTGTGGGGGTGGGAAATATTGGCGGCGTGGCAACAGCCATTGCCTTGGGCGGTGAAGGTGCTGTGTTTTGGATGTGGTGTACGGCATTTATTGGGATGTCGAGTGCCTTTGCTGAATCCACACTGGCACAATTATTCAAAATTCAAGATAAAGACGGCACATTTCGTGGTGGGCCGGCATATTACATTGTGCAAGGTTTAAAATCCCGCACGATGGCGGTTGCCTTTGCCTTTGCCTTAATTTTTACCTTTGGTTTTGCTTTTAATTCCGTGCAATCCAACTCCATTGTGGAAGCAACCCGCAACGCTTGGAACTGGCAGGGCGAATATGTGGGGATTGTGTTGGTGATCTTAACGGCGGTCATTATTTTTGGCGGAATCAAACGCATTGCGGTGATTTCCAGTAGCCTTGTACCAATGATGGCATTGTTCTACTTAATTATGGCGGTGATTATTCTTGGTATGAATATTGAGTTAGTGCCAAATGTGATCCGCAATATCATCACCAGTGCTTTTACTTTTGATGCAGCCGCAGGCGGTTTCTTCGGGGCAATGGTATCAAAAGCAATGATGATGGGAATTAAACGCGGTTTATTCTCAAATGAAGCCGGTATGGGATCGGCACCAAATGCCGCCGCTGCCGCACACGTTAAACATCCGGTTAGTCAAGGTTTAGTACAAATGCTAGGTGTGTTTGTAGATACAATGATGGTATGTACCTGCACGGCGATTGTTATTTTATTATCGAATAACTACGGCGGCGAAGAATTAAAAAGTATTTCGCTTACCCAAAATGCCTTGCAATATCACGTTGGTGAGTTTGGTGTTCATTTCCTTGCTTTCATCCTACTTCTATTCGCTTATTCTTCCATTATCGGTAACTATGCTTATGCGGAAAGTAATATTCGTTTTATAAAAAACAAACCTTGGTTTGTGTTTACATTCCGTTTAGCGGTATTGTTTTTCGTCTATTTCGGTGCGGTACGTTCCGGCAATGTGGTGTGGAATTTCGCCGATACGGTAATGGCGGTGATGGCGATTATCAACCTAGTCGCGATTGTGATTCTTTCCCCAATTGTGTGGAAATTAATGAAAGATTATCAACGTCAATTAAAAGCCGGAAATACACCGGAATTTAGAATTGAAGACTATCCTGAATTAAGAAAACGCGTGCTTGAACAACAGACGTGGAAGTAGCAGTATTATGTAGCAAACGCACAAAGAGAAAATAACGCGACCGATAGGACGTCACGCTTGACATCCTTATCAAAATTCAACTAACTTCAGTAGATTAATATTAAGGACGCCAAGCGTAATGTCCCTATTGTTTCCCAAAAACGTTCATTGTGCAACAAGTTACATAATACCGAGAAATAACATCTGCACGTAAAATGTGCGGTTTTTAGGCTACTACCCTATAAGGGCCTCGTACTTCACCTGCCCCTCAAGAGGCAGGTGAATACTGACAACCGCGATTTAAACCCTATGGCTTACCCCTTAAAAGGTCCACATCTTCTTTCTTCGATAAATTCTTTTTCCCTGATTCCTTATATATTTCTCTACCGCCTTTGTATTCAAATCGACCGGACTCACATAAAATCCTTTCACCCAAAAATTTCGATTACCATATTTATATTTTAAATTTGCGTGTCTTTCAAAAATCATTAACGATAATTTACCTTTTAGGTAACCCATAAAACTTGATACTGATAATTTGGGCGGGATTTTTACTAACATATGAATGTGATCTTTCATTGCATGTGCTTCTATAATTTCTACATTTTTATAGGCACACAACTGTCTTAATATGCTATCTATATCTGCTTTTAGCTTTCCGAAGATCACTTTTCTTCTATACTTAGGAATGAAAACTATATGACACTTACAGTTCCATCCGGCGTGTGGTAGACTTGGGTCGTCATTGGATTTATTTGCCATTGACTTATTCTCCTATATGTTGAATTTGGGTTGTCAGCCTTATTCATTATAGGAGAATTTCTATTTTACTCATCACTTAAGCTCTTCGATTCCACATGCATAGCGTGTGGTTTTTTTATAGCTAGACGTTGTCTAGCTATAAGAGAAAAAGTGCGGTCAAATTTGACCGCACTTTTTTATGCCTTTAAATCTATTGGTTTTTGTGTGGTGACAATATAATACCTAAATTAGTGAATAGGATATATTAATTGTTTTATTTTTGGAGTTAAAAGGTATAACCCAGTTTCATATGACCAATAGTTTGATTACCTGATTTGGCTAAGGCTTTCTCGATTTTTATATCAAAGGCAAGACCATTACGCCATTCGTAGCCAAAACCTGCCCCAATATTGGTAATATTACGGTTTGGTTCACTGTAAATTGCAAATTGACTGCCGTTATGGAAGCGTCCTTGCAACGCTTTTTCACGGGAAAGAACACGATAATCCGTACTGACTTTGAATTGTGCCTTGCCATTAGTGGTGGGGAATGTGCCAACAATTTCTTGACCAATTCCGGCTTCCAGATAGTTTGTGTGCAATGCGTCAATATTTAGGCCTGCTGCACCGTTTTCATTCACCGCTTGTTGGTTAAAGCGGGTATAAGCTACGTCCACTTTGGGCATAAATTGCCACTGTTCGCTTAACGGTAAGGCATATTTCAGTTGTGTATAGACGCTGATGGCATTGGCTTTGATACGAGCGTCAAATTGGTGGCTATTGTAGCCGTTGCTGATGTAACGTTTGCCGTTTAAGCGATTTTGAGCATACATCACACCGCTTGTAAGCGTGAGGCGATCAAAATATTTGCTTAAATAAGCCCCAAGGGCGATGCCGTTGCCGCTTAACCGGCTTTGATTGAGACCGGTGATGGTTGTTTTGTTCGTGCCGATATGTGTGCCAACAGTCAAATTGTCATTCACGCCATAGTGAAGTGCAAGCATTGAACCACTTGTGGTGGCTTTATCGGCGGTTTGGTGGTAATCGGTCTTATCGAAAAGACCTTGTGCCGCAAGGTGCCATTCTTGATCTTTCAAACGTTTTTGCATTGCAGATAACGCAAGGCGTTGTTGCGAAATGGTTTGATTTAAGCGATGAACTACTGCACCGTAAATATTGTGTTCTACGGTTTCCGCTAAATAATGATTAATGGCATTATTGGCTTGCTGTGTTGATTTATCCGTGGTTAAAGCGGATGCTTCTAACGGATTTATGCCATTTGCTTTCCAGCCGGTAATGTAGCTATTGTAAGCATTAGCATAGGCAGTGTTAAAGTGCGTTTCCGCTTTGCTTTGCTTGGTGGCTAACGCTTGGCTAAGCTCAGCAATTTTTTGTTCTAACTTTGCAATTTTTTCACGACTATCCTGTACCTGTACATTCGGCTGTGTAAGTTGAGTCGAAGATTGATCTGGTTGTAGGTTTGGTTCTACCATTGCATTTTGTAAAGCTTGTTGTGCCTGAGCTAATGTTTTGCGTAAGCTATCCAATTCGGCTTGTTGCTGCTGTTGGGCTTGGTTATGAGCCTGTTCCTCCTTGGCTTTAGCTTTTTCTACCTCGGCAAGTTGTTGTTGTAGCGCAGCTAAATCTTCTTGCTGTTTTTTTACTTCTTCCGCACTCAATACGACTTTAGGTTGAATCAACAATTTGCCGTCTTTAAAGACAGCTGACTGTAAAACGTTATTGGTTGCAAAGGTGATTTTCGGATCAAGTTTTGAATGGGCAAATTGTATTTCATATTCGCTTAATGCTTTAGCGGCATTGACCACAAATTTACCGCTCCCGTTTAATATGAGCTTATTGGTACGATTACCGTATAAGGCGTGATTTTGCGGATCTAGCACTTGATAATGCAGATCTTGATTGAGCATAATATTCTGCGTACCGTCCACCTTCGCATTTGCCAAGAAGAGTGTTTCTTGGTTAATCACTAGATTTTCCGCATTCGCCACATTGTAGCCTACCTGAATCGGTGAGCCGCTTATATCCGCTTTACCAAAGTTTAGGGTATCGTTGCCTTCGCCTAAATCAATGGTTTTGCCGTTAAAGCGGGCAGTGCTGTCTGCAATGGTGAGTTCGTCATCACCACTTTTAAGATCAATATCACCGTTAATGTGGGATTGATTGCCAAAGGTAAATTTGTTCGCTTCGTTATCGCCCAATACGGCAAGTGGTTTCTCCATTTTATTAACCATAAAGCCGTTGGTATTTAAGGTTGTGCTGTCTGCATTCACCTCACCGCTCCCTGTAATTTTTAATGTGGTTTTATAGCCGTTTATGATGGAATCGGTTAAATTGACGTGATGGCCGACAACCAATGCACCGTTTGCCATTCCAACACCATTAATAATGGTGTGGGTGATATTCTCATTGGTCGTGGTCACTTTTTCGCTATCTTTACTGTTCGCAACAAGCGGTGCGTTAATGACTTGGTAAGTTTTTCCATTTTTTGTAAAGGAAGAAGGGGCATTACCTACGGTGATGCTTTCAATTTCTTCATTCTCATTGAGTTTGATGTATAAACCGCCATTTTTCACTTTGTGATCAGTTTTATCCGCGGTATCAAAATAACGGTAATATTGGTCGTAAGTTTGATCCTGCTGATAATTCCCGATGATCATTCGCCCGGCAAGAATGCCGTAATTTGCAATATTTCCTTTAAAACCGGAACGGTAATCCGGATTATGGATACTCCAAGAGGTATCAATCTTACCCCGAGCCAATAATGCACTGTGATTTCCAGAAATAATCCCCGCATTGGTAATGTTCGAGTGATGTTCTGCATTGACGGCAACACCCGCACCATTGTTACGGTAATCAACACGGGTAGGTTTCCCTTGCGAAAAACCTTGCCATACTTTCGTATAACCACTGATGACGCCGCTGTTATCAATATTGCCTAAACGGGCATTTTGTTGACCGTACTCGCTGGATTCACTGTAAGTCCACGCCGAAATACCGTTACCGCCGGCGTGAACAGTGGTTGCACTTTGTACAGTAGCCTGTTGATGAGTTGGTGTTGTCGATGTGGTTGGTGGTTCACAACCCGGTGTACCGGCGGCGAGCCATTTGCAGTCTTCCGCACTTAAACGACCGTTTGTTCCGGCAGTGGTGAAAGCATTTTGCGAGGTATTGATCTCCGGAATAAATTCTTTATCTGTCTCATTGCTAGATTTACCGCTACGCACTTCTAAGTGGCCCCGAATAATACCGCTATTATCCACATTGCCGATAGTCGAGTTTTGTCCGCTGTTTCCTTGTGCAGAAGTGGATAAGCCATTACCGGACACATAGCTAATCGCCATTATTTCGCCCATACCGTTACCCGCTTGCACGTTTGCCGCACCGCTAATCCGACCGCTGTTTTGTACATTTCCTAAGGTTGCATTGGTTGGGTAAGCGGTTTGACCGTTGGACGATTCCGCCATTACTGCCACGCCGTTACCGCTACTGTGGGATTTAGCGTTGGAATAAAGGTGAAAGCCTTGATAATTGGCGTTATTGCCGGAAATTTGTTCCAATGAGCCGGTAATTTCGCCAGAATTTTGGATATTTCCGACCGCACTTTCCGTTCTATTTTTCGCAAATTGCCCGCTTAATGCCATGGCGGAAATCCCGTTCCCACTATTGGTAGCGGATGTGCCGGTATGGGTTGTATTTTGACCGCCCAACAAGTGAGCTTCGCCAACTAAATGGCCGCTATTGTGAATAGTACCTAATTTGGCGAAATTATTTTTTCCTTCCGAGAAGGTTTGCTTGTCAATGGTATTTACATAGGAGGCGGCAGATATTGCATTACCGGAAGCTGTGGTGGTTACGGAATAGAATTGAGGTTTATAGCTTGAGGTACGAGCCATTGTATTTTGATTTGCCTGTGCATGAATTTTAGCGGCGATTATACCGTCGTTATTAACATTATTTAGGCTAACGTCAACGGTTTTTCCTTCAAAATCCACCCCTTCCAATTCCGGGGAAGCTGGCGTAACGTCTGCAACGGCACGGGGTTGGGCGCTTGAACTACGGCTTGTATGTCTACGGGATACGCCCGTTGCACCGCTATAACCGTCCGCAATGCCATCGGCACTGATTTCGGCATTATGCTTACCAAAATCTGCCAACCCAACAATCGAAATACCGTTCCCGCTACCATAGCTTTGAATATCGCCGTGGGTTTCTGCTGCTCCGCCTTGTAGCGCTGCTTCCGCCGCAATTGAGCCATTATTGGAAACATTATCAAGTGTAAAGATGACATCATTCGCATTGCTGGGAGCTGACCAACCGAGTGCATCGATCCCATTTGCTACACCATCAATGGAAATTGCACCTCGTCTATCTTCGGATTCTGTAGTCGGTAGCCCCGTTGCAACCACTTTACCGATAATTTGCCCTTGGTTATTCGCACCGGTTTGCGGTACTTTGCCATCATTATCTTTTGGATTGCCATACCAAATAATCCGTACCGGGTTACCCGAACGATTAAATTTCCCTTTAATTCGTTCTTCAGTATTTTCGGTTGGCGAGATAGTGTCAATTCTTTCAATTCTATCCTCGGCATTCACTGTTGCAATCGTTCCTTTGCCTCGTTCATAAGCCGTAGCGGAAACAGAAGTCACTGCAACGGTAACTGCACTGAACGTCAAGCCTTTCAGTAATAAATAAGATTTACTATCCATAGTTTTTCCTTTTTTCATTGCTAAATTGTGCCGAGATTTTAATTTTATTGATAATGATAATCAAGATCATTTTGTTTATGGGGTACTAATAATTTTGATATTCGTTGATATCTATTTTATCGCTCCTCAAATAGCCCCCACATTTGAATGAAAATAGTGGGAATTATTTTGATTATCTTTGATATTAATACGACCCACATACGTGAATATTGGTAGTCAAGATTTTATGACGAATAGTATCAATCGAGTGGGATAGTGATACCGTCTTAGATTGTAGAGATTAATAGAGAATTAACGTCAGTTAAGAGGAGCTAAAACGGCTACGCTTAGCATTAGAAATTATTCGGAATTAAGAATCCTGTGTTAGAACAAAAAAGTGAGAATAGTGATATGTTGTACTGAACAACACGATATTATGTAGCAAATGCACAAAGAGAATATAACGTGAGCGGTAGAGAAGCTATGCTTGGCGTACTTATTAAAATCCAAATAATTTTAATGAGTTAATATAAGAACGCCAGTATGGCATCCCTACAAAATCCTATTATTTGGCTTTGTATATTTGCTACATAATACCTGAAAATAGAAAAAGTGCGGTCAATTTTGACCGCACTTTTTACGCTTTTAAATTTCGATAGGTCAGGAAATAGTAAGCTAATACAGAAATAACGACACAGCCCCCCATAGTGAATAACATTGGTGCGGCGGTATCCATTTTCATCATTGCGACCAGAGATCCCATTATTGCACCAACTGCAAAACGCACGCTGCCCATTAGGGAATTGGCGGTGCCTGCCATTGTTGGGAATTTTTCCAGAACAGATGCCATTGCATTGGAAGAAATGAGTGGGTTTTGTCCCACGAAAAATGCTACGCCGAGTGCCATAGACCAAAAGCCAAAATCAAAAAGTGCGGTCAAAACCAGCCATATTCCGGCCAAAAATTGGATCGCTAACCCAATGCGTAACATTGTTTCTGCACCAACTTTAAGCACAAATCGCCCGTTTAAAAAAGAGGCAAAAGTCATAATGGCAATATTCAACATAAAGAAATAACCGAATTGATCTACCGCAATGCCGTAAATGCCGATATACACAATAGAACCTGCCGTCACAAATGCGAATAAACCGCCAAAGCCAAAAGAGGCGGCAAACATATAGCCCAGCACTTCTTTTTGTTTCCAGAGGCTCATAAAGTTACGGGCAATAATATTGAGGCGTAGTGGAATCCGATTTTCTTTTTTATGGGTTTCCGGAATCACCACAAAAACCAATAAGGCGGATAATCCCCCCATAATGGCGATCACATAAAAAATGGCGTGCCAATGGAAATATTTCACAATATAACCGCCAATGATAGGTGCAATGAGAGGTGCGATCATAAACACAAGGGTAATGGTGGACATCACTTTGGAAAGTTCATCTTTGCTAAATAAATCCCGCAGCAATGCCCCTGATAGCACAACCGGTGCGGCACCAAAAAAGCCTTGTACAAAACGAAGTGCGGTGAAATTTCCGATAGAATTTATTTCGGTCAGAATAAGGGCGGTGATCGCGCCGATAATCACACCAAGTAAAATTATCGGTTTACGTCCGAAGCTGTCGCCAAAAGGCCCCCAAAATAATTGTCCAAACGCCATTCCATAGGCAAAAGCTGTGAGGGTATGTTGCACTTGCTCGGGGCTGATGTTGAGATCTTTCGCAATTTCTAAAAATGACGGCAAATACATATCCACCCCGAAAGGTGGGAGCATAGATAAAATGCCGAGCGTAACAATAAAAATAAAGGTAGGTTTTACATTTTGTGTCATCTTATTTCACCAAACTATCAATTTCTGCTTGCGTAAGGGGACGATATTCCCCTTCCTCTAAGGTTTCGTCTAACATCACATCGCCAATTTTCCACCGGTGCAAGCCAATCACTTTATTACCGAGTGCGGCAAACATTCGTTTGACTTGATGATAACGCCCTTCCGAAATGGTTAGATTGACATTGTAATCATCCAAAATTTCAAGTTTTGCCGGTTTGGTCGGATTTTTTTCACCGCGTAATAAAATGCCGTCAGCACAGGCTTGCACATAATGTTTCTCCACCGGATCGGCTAGGGTAACGAGATAGGTTTTCTCACAATGATGTTTGGGGGATGTAATACGATGTGACCATTGCCCGTCATCGGTTAAAAGCACAAGACCTGTGGTATCTACATCTAAACGCCCTGCGCTATGGAGTTTGCCGGCAAGGGGATAATCGAAGAATTGATAAATGGTTGGGTAATCACCGTCATCATTTGAGCAGACATAACCTTGGGGTTTGTTCAACATAAAATATTGTCCGCTTTCCAGCCAATTAAGGTGTTTATCCTCAAAATAAACTTCATCATTTTGTGTAATTTTACGCGCGCTGTTTTTTTCAATTTCACCGTTAATTTTGACCGTACTTTGGCGAATGGCTTTAGTGGCTTGAGAGCGGGTTAAACCGGTATTTTCGGCTATAAATTTATCTAATCGCATAGGTGTTCTCTTTCGTTGGTTGTTTTACATTATTGGAGTAGAAAATGAAGATTAGCGTTGATTAAACCACGCCACATAATCAAATTGATCGTAATATTTTTCCCCATTCCAGCCTGAAAACGTAAAAATATCGCCCACTTGGTTTTGATTTTCAAAACCTTTGATGTAAAAGGCAGAAGCCAGTTCGGGATAAGGTTTATGGGTAAAAACCACTTTATTTTTGAAGGGCAGTTGATCAAATGCCACTAAATCTTCATAGACAATCCCTTGTGTGCCATCTTTATCCGTCATCACAATAAATAAGTTATCAAGATTAATTCGTGCCGTGCGGGCGAGCCATTTTTCTTTCGCTTCCTGTTCACTGTGATAGTGCATAAAGTGAATTTTAAGATCCGCAAGTTTGCCAACGGGATAGGCTTTTTCTGACGGTATAAATTCAAGCGGTTGTTGTTGATAAAATTCAATATTTTGAAGGTAACGGATAAAATCTTTCGGGCTGAGGTAAAGATTGACAAAGGGAGAATTAAAAGGCTCATTTAAATCGTGCAGAATAAATGCCCCCACACAGTTGGCTGAAATCACACTCATTCCGTGATTTTCTAAACGGGATTTGAGACGGCGATTAATGGATTTTCGTTGCCATTTATTGAGGGCATTTTTTAACATTGATAACAGCATAACATTCTCCTTAATCCGCCTATGCTACCCCTTTTAGGCTTATGGATTCAATCATTAATTTTGTGACGAATTTGTAAAAATTTGCACTTCATCACAATTTTGCTTGCAAAGAGAAGGTATAATCGGGGCGTTTTTTCAATTCGATTCTTCCAAAATGGAGTTTCGCCTCACAACAACGGAGTATTTATATGAGCGACCAATTACGCCAAGCAGCATTAGATTTTCATGAGTTCCCTATTCCGGGAAAAATTGAAGTTACCCCGACAAAATCACTGGCAACACAGCGTGATTTAGCCCTTGCTTATTCTCCCGGTGTGGCAGAACCCTGTTTGGAAATTGAAAAAGATCCTCAGGCTTCCTACAAATATACCGCACGTGGCAATTTAGTGGCAGTCATCTCAAACGGTACGGCAGTGCTTGGATTGGGAAATATCGGCGCACTGGCAGGTAAACCGGTGATGGAAGGTAAAGGCGTGTTATTTAAAAAATTCGCCGGTATTAACGTGTTTGATATTGAAGTGAACGAACGTGATCCGGATAAATTAGTGGATATTATCGCCTCCCTTGAACCGACTTTTGGCGGCGTGAATCTTGAAGATATTAAAGCCCCGGAATGTTTTTATATTGAACAAAAATTGCGTGAACGTATGAATATTCCGGTTTTCCACGATGACCAACACGGCACAGCGATCATCAGTGCGGCGGCAATTATTAATTCATTACGCATTGTGGGTAAAAAAATTGAAGAAGTTCGTCTTGTGGCATCCGGTGCCGGTGCTGCCTCAATCGCCTGTTTGAATCTGCTTTTATCCCTTGGAATGAAACGTGAAAATATCACCATTTGCGATTCTAAAGGCGTGGTATATAAAAACCGTGATGATCGAATGGATCAAACCAAAAAAGAGTATGCCATTGAAGACAACGGTTGGCGTACATTGGCAGATGCCATGCCAAATGCAGATATTTTCCTCGGTTGCTCTGCGGCAGGCGCATTAACGCAAGAGATGGTGAAAACTATGGCAGCCCATCCGATTATTCTTGCCTTGGCAAACCCAAATCCGGAAATCACACCGCCGGAAGCAAAAGCCGTTCGCCCTGATGCAATTGTCTGTACCGGCCGTTCCGACTATCCGAATCAAGTGAATAACGTACTTTGTTTCCCCTTTATTTTCCGTGGTGCATTAGATGTGGGCGCAACGGCAATTAATGAAGAAATGAAACGTGCGGCAGTTTATGCCATTGCAGATCTTGCCCTTGAAGAACAAAACGAAGTAGTGACTTCTGCCTATGGCGGTGAAGGGACGGCTTTCGGGGCGGATTATGTCATTCCACGCCCATTTGATCCGCGTCTGATTGTGCGTATTGCACCGGCGGTCGCAAAAGCAGCAATGGAATCCGGCGTGGCGACCCGACCTATTTCCGATTGGGACGAATACATTGAAAAATTAACCCAATTTGTTTACAAAACCAGCCTCTTTATGCGTCCGATTTTCCACCAAGCGAAAGAAGCACCACAACGCATTATCATTGCCGAAGGCGAGGAAACCAATGCCTTACACGCCACACAAGAAGTGATTTCAATGGGCTTGGCAAAACCGATTTTAATTGGTCGTGAAGCGGTGATTGACGCCAAAATCAAAAAACTTGGCTTACGTTTACAATCGGGTGTGGATTTTGAGATTGTGGATAATGAAAACAACCCTCGTTATGAAGAATGTTGGCAACATTACTACGAACTCACCAAACGCAAAGGTATCACCCGCGCCATTGCCAAACGTGTGGTACGTTCAAACACCACAGTACTTGCCTCTCTTTTAGTTAACCTCGGTTATGCGGATGGCTTAATCTGCGGTTTGTTTGGTTCTTACGGTAAGCATTTAGAATCCATTAAAGCGATTATCGGCTTAAAAGAAGGCGTGGAAGTGCCGGCAACCTTACAAAGTTTGGTGTTGCCGACCGGTAATGTGTTCTTAACGGATACGCACGTAAATATTGATCCGAATGCGGAAGAATTGGCAGAAATCACCTTAATGGCGGCAGAAGAAGTACATCGTTTTGGTATTGAACCTGCCGTTGCACTGCTTTCCCACTCAAATTACGGTTCATCCAATGAATTAGGCGCGCCAAAAATGCGTGAAGTGTTGGAACTTGTCAAAGCACGCAATCCAAACTTAATGATTGATGGTGAAATGCGTGGTGATTTAGCAATGAATGAAGCCCATCGTCTTGACATTATGCCGGACAGCCCATTAAAAGGATCGGCAAACTTACTGGTGTTCCCAAATTTAAGTGCGTCACGTATTAGTTACAGCTTATTACGCGGCACAACCACGGCGATCACCGTAGGCCCAATTTTGATGGGGGTGAAAAAATCCGCCCATATTTTAAATCCGAATGCCTCCGTTCGCCGTATCATCAATATGATTGCTTACGCCTCAGTACAGGCGCAACAAGGCTAGATTGCGTTAAATAAAAAAGTGCGGTCGGTTTTAAATGTATTTTAAAATTGACCGCATTTTTTTTATACTTTGAATTTATTTGTTCGCCAAAATCACCGCTCTTGTAGGGGCTTGGTAGCCTTCAATGGTTTTACGATGATCCGTTGGGTCTAAGAAATCAATTAAACTCTCATTTTCTAACCAATCGGTTTTGCGTTGTTCCTCGAGGGTTGTTGGCGCTATATCGACACAGCGTACATTGCTAAAGCCCACTTTTTCTAACCAATTTATCAATGCCGCCACAGAGGGGATAAAATACACATTTTTCATTTTGGCATAACGGTCGGCAGGGACGAGAACGGTGTTGACATCGCCCTCAATAACCAGTGTTTCCAGCACTAATTCGCCGCCTTTTTTCAGTTGGTTTTTAAGTTGCGTTAAATGATCCAGCGGTGATTTGCGGTGATAAAGCACGCCCATTGAAAACACCGTATCGAAAGCGGCGAGTGGTTGCATTTGTTCAATACCAAGGGGGATAAGGTTTGCCCGCCGATCGTTATTGAGTAATTTGCGTACCGCTTCAAATTGGCAAAGGAAAAGTTCTGTTGGGTCAATGCCGACCACCATTTTTGCGCCTTCCCCCACCATTCGCCACATATGATACCCACTGCCGCAGCCCACATCTAAAATAAGGCGATCTTTTAAGGGCGCAAGGTGAGGAAGGACGCGATCCCATTTGAAATCAGAACGCCATTCACAATCTACGTGGATACCAAATAAATGATAAGGCCCTTTTCGCCACGGCATTAGTTGTTTTAAATGATGAGTAATGCGTTGTTTTTCGCCTTCGGAAAGGGGCAAAGTGTGGTCAGATTTCACGGCGTTTTTTAAATCTATGCGGTCTGCTTGTAGATCGGGCAAAAAATCCACAATTTTTGACCATTTTTCATAGTCGCCGTGGGTTTGTTTTTCCCATTGCTTTAATTGAAGGGGAAGGGTCTCTAACCAATCAGAGAGTGAACTTGTGGCGATTTGTTGATAAAAAGGGCGAAAATCAATCATTTTGCTTCCTTATAGGCTTTTTCGGCTTTGTTGAAGGTGTCTATCACGCTTTGTTTGGGTGGGGGAGAAATGAGTGAAGCGACAATAATCGCCAAGCTGCCGAAGACAAAGCCCGGGATCATTTCATACACTTTAAACCAATCACTTTCCGTTGGAATAATGACTTTCCACGAAAAAACGGTGATCGCTCCCACGAGCATTCCCGCCATTGCGCCGGAAGAAGTCATTCGCTTCCAGAATAAGGAAAAAAGCACGACAGGACCAAATGCACTGCCGAAGCCAGCCCACGCAAATTCGACCAGTTTTAAGACTTTGCTGTTTTCATCTTGTGCGATCCAAATGGCGATGGCGGCGATCACCAATACCATTGCACGTCCCAACCAAACCAGCTCTTTTTCTGAAGCCTTAGGACGGATAAAACCTTTGTAGAAATCTTCCGTGACGGAACTGGAAGAAATGAGTAACTGTGCGCTTAATGTACTCATTACTGCCGCCAAAATCGCCGAAAGTAAAATACCGGCAATCCACGGGTTAAATAATAATTTTGCCAATTCAATAAAAACTTGTTCCGGCTCGTGATTTACTGTACCGGCAAGTTGTGGATTGGCAAAAAAATATGGAATGGCGAAAAAACCAATTCCAATCGCGCCACCAAGGCAAAGTATCATCCACATCATACTAATGCGGCGTGCTTTGATGAGGGACTTTACCGAATACGCCGCCATAAAGCGTGCCAAAATATGTGGTTGACCAAAATAGCCTAAGCCCCAAGCGGCAAGGCTTAATAAACCCAGTGGCGTAGTGCCTGTCAATAAATCGGTGAAGTCTTTGTTTGCGGCAGTTTCTGCTTGTGCCAAGACCGCTGAAAATTGAGAAGTGTCGCCAATGCTTAATAGCACGAAAACAGGGGTTAGGATTAAGGCAAAAATCATTAACGTGGCTTGAATGGTGTCTGTCCAGCTGACGGCGAGAAAACCGCCGATAAAGGTGTAAGCAATGGTTGCCGCCGCACCAAACCAAAGTGCGGTTGAATATTCCACCGAAAAAAGGTTTTGGAAAAGTTTTGCACCGGCAACCACACCGGAAGCACAGTAAATGGTGAAAAAAACTAAAATAATGGTCGCAGAAATGATTTTTAAGAATTTATGTGAAGTGCCAAAACGATGATGAAAATATTCAGGCAGCGTAAGGGCATTGTGATTGAGTTCGGTATAAATACGTAATCTGCCGGAAACCAGCAGCCAGTTGAAATACGCGCCAATTACCAGCCCGATGGCAATCCATCCTTCCACTAAACCGGATAAATACACCGCTCCCGGTAAGCCCATCAAAAGCCAGCCGGACATATCGGAAGCCCCGGCGGACATTGCGGTGACAAAACTGCCTAAACGGCGACCGCCTAAAATATAATCGGATAAATTATTGGTGTAATAATAGGCAAGCACGCCGATGAGCAACATTCCGAAAATATAAATGGTAAATGTGATGAACGTTGGGTCAAAACCAAACATCAAGATAACCCCAAGAAAAGTATCAAAAATTTGAGAAAGCTCGCATTTTACCTTATTTAAGTCTATTATTCTATTTTTTCAAAGGAGCGATTAAGACAACAAAATGGACGCAGTAGAATTATTAATGAATGTTACGCCAAACGAAACGCGCATTGCGTTAATGGAAACGGGCGTATTAAAAGAAGTGCATATTGAACGCCGTGCCAAATGTGGCATTGTGGGGAATATTTATAAGGGCAGAGTAACACGGGTATTACCCGGAATGCAGTCCGCATTTGTAGATATCGGCTTGGAAAAAGCCGCATTTTTACACGCTTCCGATATTGTGTCACACACGGAATGTGTGGATGAAAACGAACAGAAACAATTTAAAGTAAAAAGTATTTCTGAATTGGTGCGTGAGGGACAAGACATTGTGGTGCAAGTGGTAAAAGATCCCCTTGGCACAAAGGGTGCGCGTTTAACCACCGATATTACCCTGCCTTCCCGCCATCTTGTTTTTATGCCGGAAAACAGCCACGTTGGTGTGTCTCAACGTATCGAAAGCGAAGAAGAACGGGCGCGTTTAAAAGCCTTGGTTGAACCGCTTTGTGATGAACTGGGGGGATTTATTATTCGCACCGCAACAGAAGGGGCAACGGAGGAGGAACTTCGGCAAGATGCGGAATTTCTCAAACGGTTATGGCGTAAGGTGTTAGAGCGTAAAAGTAAATATCCGACCCGTTCCAAAATTTACGGCGAACCGGCATTGCCTCAACGTATTTTGCGTGATTTTATCGGCACAACCTTAGAAAAAATTCGTATCGATTCCAATCTTTGCTTTAATGAAGTGAAAGAATTTACCGATGAATTTATGCCCGAATTGAGTGAAAAACTGGTGCTTTATAGCGGAAATCAACCGCTTTTTGATGTATATGGCGTAGAAAATAGTATTCAACAAGCCTTGGATAAACGGGTGAATTTAAAATCCGGTGGTTATCTGATTATTGAACAAACAGAAGCAATGACCACAATTGACATTAATACCGGTGCATTTGTGGGACATCGCAATTTGGAAGAAACCATTTTTAATACCAACATTGAAGCTACCAAAGCCATTGCCCAGCAGCTCCAACTGCGTAATCTTGGTGGCATTATCATTATTGATTTTATTGATATGCAGTTGGAAGATCATCGAAATCGGGTGTTGGAATCCTTACAAGATGCCCTTTCAAAAGATCGCATAAAAACCGGTGTGAATGGCTTTACCCAGTTAGGTTTGGTGGAAATGACACGCAAACGCACCCGTGAAAGTTTGGAACATATATTGTGTGATGAATGTCCGGCTTGCCACGGTCGAGGACATATCAAAACGGTGGAAACCGTCTGTTATGAAATTATGCGGGAAATCATTCGTGTTTATCGTTTGTTCAGCAGCGAACAATTTGTGGTTTATGCCTCACCGGCAGTGGCGGAATATTTGATTAATGAAGAATCCCACGGGCTTTTACCTGAAGTGGAAATGTTCATCGGCAAACAAGTTCAAGTGAAAACCGAACCATTTTACAATCAAGAACAGTTTGATGTGGTGGTGATGTAGTTCAGCGATTAGAGAAAGTGCGGTCAATTTTGACCGAGTTTTTTTATTTGAATTTTGTGATTTACCTCACATTTCTCTCAGAAAATTGAATGATCTAAGAATAATTCCTAGTTTTTTTTAAGTGCTATTCGCAAGAGTAAGTGTGAATTCCGATCTATTATGCACGCGGTTGTTTAACTCGGAGTTTATTTTATGCTTAATTTCTTAAATCAAGTAAGAAAACCGACACTCGACTTGCCGGTCGAAGAACGTCGTAAAATGTGGTTTAAACCCTTTATGCAATCCTATTTGGTTGTATTTTTCGGGTATATGGCAATGTATTTGGTGCGTAAAAATTTTAATATCGCCCAAAACGATATGATTGAAACTTATGGACTGACGAAAACCCAACTGGGGATGATTGGTCTTGGTTTTTCAATCACTTATGGCGTGGGTAAAACTATCGTTTCCTACTATGCGGACGGTAAAAATACCAAACAATTTGTGCCTTTTATGCTGATTCTTTCCGCACTTTGTATGCTTGGCTTTAGTGCCAGTATGGGCGGCAGCAGTATTGCAATTTTCTTAATGGTGGCATTCTACGCATTAAGCGGTTTCTTCCAAAGTACCGGTGGTTCTTCCAGTTATTCCACCATTACAAAATGGACACCACGTAAAAAACGCGGCACATTCTTAGGTTTCTGGAATCTTTCTCACAATGTGGGCGGGGCAGCGGCTGCCGGTGTGGCATTATTTGGTGCTAACGTGTTCTTTGATGGTCACGTCATCGGTATGTTTGTATTCCCATCAATCGTGGCGTTAATCATTGGTTTTATAGGGTTGCGTTATGGTAGCGATTCACCGGAAGCCTACGGATTAGGGAAAGCGGAAGAATTATTTGGTGAAGAAATTTCTGAAGAAGATAAAGATGCGGAAGAAAATCAACTCACGAAAAAACAAATTTTTATCCAATACGTATTAAAAAATAAAGTGATTTGGTTGCTTTGTTTTGCCAATATTTTCCTTTATATTGTACGCATTGGGGTGGATCAATGGTCACCGGTTTATGCTTATCAAGAACTTGGTTTCTCAAAAGATGCGGCAATTTCGGGCTTTGCCTTATTTGAAGTGGGCGCACTTGTCGGTACATTCTTGTGGGGCTATTTATCCGACTTGGCAAACGGTCGCCGTGCTTTATTGGCTTGTGTTGCGTTAGTCTTAATTACCTTCACCATTGGTTTTTATCAACACGCCAACAATGAAACGATGTATCTTATCACCTTGTTTGTGCTTGGTTTCTTGGTGTTTGGCCCACAATTATTAATCGGTGTGGCGGCAGTAGGTTTTGTACCGAAAAAAGCCATTGCGGTCGCCGATGGGGTGAAAGGAACATTCGCCTACTTGATTGGTGATAGTTTTGCAAAATTAGGTTTAGGGATGATCGCCGATGGCACCCCAATTTTTGGTTTAACCGGTTGGGACGGTACTTTTGCAGCCTTGGATGCTTCCGCAATTATTTGTATGATCTTGCTTGCTTTCGTTGCCATTGCGGAAGAACGTAAAATCCGTCATTTGAAAAAATTAGAAGCACAAAAACGTTAATTTAAAAATTACTTCATTAAATCTATATCTATTCATAACCAAAGTGCGGTCAAAAACGGAAAAGTTTTTACCGCACTTTTTTTCGGTGCTACAATCCGCCCCTCAAAAAATAGAGGAAAGTTTTGATGATAAAAGTAGCATTAATTGATGATCATCTTATTGTGCGTTCAGGATTTGCACAGTTACTTTCACTGGAAGAAGATATTGAAGTGGTGGGGGAGTTTGGTTCGGCAAAAGAAACCCGCCAATATTTACCCGGTACCAAAGCCAATGTGTGCATTGTGGATATTTCAATGCCCGATGAAAGCGGATTGGAATTGTTGAAAACCTTACCGTCCGGTATTCATTGCATTATGTTGAGTGTGAACGATTCGGAAATGAGCGTTAAAAAAGCCCTAGAATTGGGGGCGAAAGGCTATTTGAGTAAAGGTTGTAGCCCTGAAGAACTCATTCAGGCGGTAAGAACAGTAAATGCGGGTGGGGTGTATTTAATGCCGGAATTAACGGCAAAATTGGTCTCTAATCGTCATTACAATCCGTTAGAACAATTAACCAAACGTGAATTGCAAATTTGTGAGTTACTCAGTCAAGGGCTGGAAGCCAAAGAAATCGCCGAAAAATTAGGGCTAAGTTTCAAAACCATCCACGCTCATCGTGCCAATATTATGAGCAAATTAGATGTTAAAAATAACGTGGAATTAACCAATTTATTCCATCAATATCATTAAATGAAATCACTTATCTCCCGCTTTTATGGCGGATTAATCCTGCTTTCTGCCTACGTTTTGGCGTGGGCAATATCGGATTATTTATTAAACAATACACTATTGGCACTATTGTTTTTGCCCTTTCCACTGCGTTTGGCAGTGAATTTACACTTGCCTAAAAAATGTTGGTTTTTTACTTATAGTGCGGAAATCCTTGCTTTATCCTTGATAATGTTGATTTCACCGCATGAATATTGTTTTCCGGCAATGATTTTAAGCCTTTGCAGTTTGCCCATCACCGCCATTATGCAGGAATATTATCAGGGTAATGAACGCCAAAAATTTGCCGTACAGGGCATATTGGCACTGGGTGTCGCAGCATTTTATGCGTTAATTGCAATGGTACTATCACTGCCTTTTTCTTACGCCTTTTTAACTGCCTTTAGTGGAATGTTACTCGTGCTTCCAAGTTATTTTTTAGGGTGTGAATTTTTATTTAAACATTGTCGAATTTCGCTTAAACCGAAGTCGGTTTATCATTTTATCCTTTCTCAAGGACGGCATATTTTGACTTATCTCTTTTTATTTTTACTCAATATGCTGATTCAAATTTATACACCGGAAGAATTTCATCGTTTTGCGTTATTTTTCCTTTCTATTCCCATCATTTTGCTTGCTTATTATTATGGTTGGCAAGGGGCAATTTTAGGCACGCTAATTAATAGCATTACGTTGATTGGCACGGTGAAACATTTTTCTCCCGATGAATTCACGGATTTATTTTTGCTGATTTCCACACAAACCATCACCGGTATTTTTCTTGGCTTTGCCATTCAATACCAACGGGATCTCAATCAAAGCCTCAGTTTAGAACTTACCCGTAATCGAGATTTGACCCGTAAGTTGATTAATACGGAAGAAGCTATTCGCCGACAAATTTCCCATGAATTGCACGATGAAATTGGGCAAACGATCACGGCAATCCGCACTCAAGCCGCTATTATGAAACGCCTTGAAACCTCTCCAAAAATTGTACAGATAAGTCACACGATTGAACGGCTTTCGCTTAATATTTATGACACCACAAAGGGAATGTTGAATCGTATTCGTCCAAAAATGCTGGATGATTTACCGCTTCAGCAGGCGATCCAAAATTTATTTTTAGAACTGGATTTCAAAATGCACGAAATTTCGACCGCACTTTATTGGGAAAATGAAGAAAATATTCCACTTGATCATATTCAAGAAATTACCCTTTATCGTTTATGCCAAGAAGGGCTGAATAATATTGTGAAATATGCCGAAGCGAATAACGTCAGGATCTCAGTCAAAATTCAGCAGGATATTCAACTGCGGATTGAGGATGACGGCAAAGGTTTTGACCCGGAGAAGGTAAAATATGGATTTGGTTTAAAAGGAATGCAAGAGCGGGTGGATGTGTTATGCGGTACATTTCGCTTGATTGCCCGAGAGCAGGCCACCTCGCCACATTGGCACGGAACGCGAATTGATATAACTCTGCCAAGATTTAACGATGAATAATATTGCAGACGCACAAAGGGAAAAGAATGTGCAGTCGGGACGTGACACTTCGCATCCTTATCAATAACGTGATCAGTAGGGACGCCACGCTGGCGTCCTGTCAAAAAATCAAACTATTTCAATAGGATAAAATTAAGAATGTTGGCGTGCCATCCCTAGCTTTTTCAAAGTTTCTTTCATTGTGAAATTATTACATAATGTAGAATTTAATCCCCAAATTGACCGCACTTTTGGTGAGCGATGAATTTGATACATTCTTATTAAGATTGATTCTCAACAAATATTTAATGTTATACTGAAAAGTAAAAATTTATTCATAAGGAAACAAAATGAATTGGATGCAAGAATTGTTAAATTCTTTTTATTGGATTGCCACCGTGATGGGGATCATCTTCGTTATTGCACCGCTGATTTCTCTATTTTTAATCAAAACCACAAAATGGGGGGAACAATTTTGGTTTTTAAGTGCGGATTATTTTTCTCTAAAACGGAGTGTAAAACCGATTGCCTATTTTTTTACGGTGTTATTTTTCAGCTTGGTGACCGTGCGGATTGATATTTTGTTATCGGAGTGGAATAAAGCATTGTATAACGCTTTGCAACATTTAGATGCTGCTGAATTTTGGACACAAATTGCCGTATTTTCCGTGTTGGCAACGGTGCATATTGCCAATGCGTTGTTGATTTATTATGTGCAAAAAGCCTTCACCATTCACTGGCGAAAATGGGCGAATGAAGCCACTTTGGACAAATGGTTGGCAAATCAAGCATATTATAAAATGTATTCCGCCGATGAAAAAATCGACAACCCCGATCAACGTATTCAACAGGATATTACTTCTTATGTCAGCTCTTCTTTGAGCTTATCTTTAGGCTTAATTAAAGCCGTTACCTCAATGGTTTCTTTTACCCTTATTTTGTGGGGGCTATCCGGGCCAATGCAAATAGGGGATTTTACCTTACCGCACGCTATGGTGTTTTTGGTTTTCATTTATGTTTTATTCAGTACGGCATTTGCTTTTCATATTGGTAAGCCGTTGATTGGGTTAAATTTTAATAATGAACGATTGAATGCAAATTACCGTTATGCATTGGTGCGAATAAAGGAATATGCCGAAAGTATCGCTTTTTTTAAAGGCGAGAAAATGGAAAAAAATCAGTTGCTTACTCAATTTAATAATGTGATCGATAATCTCTGGCAAATTGTTTATAGAACGTTAAAATTTAATGGTTTTAACCTTGCGGTTACGCAAATCTCGGTGATTTTTCCGTTTTTGATTCAAGCCACCCGCTTTTTTGAAAAGCAAATTCAGTTAGGCGAATTAATGCAAACGGCGCAAGCCTTCAGACGGGTGCAAACCTCCCTTTCTTTTTTTCGTAATATTTATGATGATTTTGCCGGTTATCGTGCCGTGTTAGAGCGTTTGAGCGGTTTTTATCAGGCGGCAGAGAAGGCTCAAAATGCGGTAAATATTCAAAAAGATAAGGCCAAAGACAAAGTTATTTTCGAGAAACTTACGGTAAAAACACCGACAGGAAATGTTCTCGTCAACGATCTTAGTCTTCATTTATCGGCAGGTGATTCATTGTTGATTCAAGGTATTTCAGGTATTGGAAAAACAACCTTATTGCGGGCGGTTGCCGGTTTGTGGCGGTATGCGGAAGGGCAGATTTCTTTTCCTGAACATACTCTCTTTGTTGCCCAAAAGCCTTATTTACCACAAGGCAGATTGATCGATACCCTGTATTATCCGAATATAGCCCCTCAAAATGTAGAAAGGGATAAATTGATTGCCGTTTTGAATCTGGTGCAATTAGGACATCTTGCCGATAAGTTGGAGCAACCGGCAAGCTGGATGAATATTCTATCCCTTGGCGAACAACAGCGGCTTGCTTTTGCCCGCGTGTTACTTCACCGTCCGACAGCGATTTTCCTTGATGAAGCGACCTCGGCATTGGATGAATCTTTAGAAGAAAAAATGTACCTTCTTTTGAAGCAAGAACTGCCACAAAGCATTGTCATTAGTGTAGGACATCGTTCTACATTAATTCGTCATCATCAACAATATTTGCAGTTAGCAGGGAATGGCTCGTGGGAATTTACCTAACATAGCCTACATACGTATTTATTCCGCAATAAAAAAAAGGGGGGATATTCCCCTTTTTTCAACGACACTTTTCTATATCAATAATATAAGACAATTGCTTTCTACTTGAATAAGATAAATCTTTCCATTCAATATTTTTCCTTTCTTAATGGTTGGTTTTGTTTCCTTTTATTTATCTTAAAATAAAAAAGAGCTCAAAATTTGAACGTTTTAAAAGAGTATACTCTTTTCGGCTCTTTATTGATAGAAAGAGCCTTTCATCTTGCTAATACAAAATCGTTTGAGAAGCAAGTGTTATTTTAATTTTTTATAGAGGTTTTTATGAAACGTCTTAAACCCGGAATTTATATTGGTGCGGTTACCGCATTGTTTTCACTTTCTATATGGGCTAATACTAATACTACGGATGAGCTTGAAAGTATTGTGCAGAAATTGCAAGGGGATATCATTTACCACGATTACTCTACTGCAGAATTAGTAGAAATTGGAAAAAAGGCAATAGAAGGTGATCCTGAGGCAATGGAGAAAGTGGGAAATGCTTTTACTGATCCTCCATTCCTTCCAAAAGAATATTGGACACAGGAAGATAAGCAATCAATTGAAATAGGAAAGTCGTGGTATAAGAAAGCTATTGAAGCTTATCAACGAAAAGCCCTTGAAGGCGGTGCGGATAGTGGATATGCCTTATGTCGGTTAGGTAAGATTTATAGAGATGAATATGAACGTTATGGTGTAAAAAATTTGGTTAAATCAGTTGAATATTATGCAGAAGCGAAAAAACGTTTATTGGAATTGGTAGAAAATGGACAAGCTTCAAATAAAGAATTGTATGCTCTGACTTATGTTTATATCCCTTATACGCCTGGGAGTTTTACTATGGGCTGTTTTGGAGCTGGGATTGAACCAGATATTACTCAAGCATTCAAACTGATTGAACTGTTGGAAAAACGACATTCTGATATCCATCAATATCATTTTTATATTGGGGAGTATTACAATAAAGAAGGTCGTTACAAAGAAGCTATGAAGTGGTATGAAAAAGGGCTTGAGAAATATCCAAAGAATGCCCAAATAATGATAGCGATTGCTAATTTATATAAGGACGAAAAGGTAGGCTGGTGGAAACCGGGAGCGGAAGCCTTAAAATGGTATCAGCGAGTGCTGGATATTGAGAGTGGTACTGGTTGGGGACTCACTGCTTGGGAAAAAATAGCAGAGATTTATGAGAAAGGCATAGGCGGTGTTTCAAAAGATTTGGATAAAGCCAAAGATACAGTTATGCAGTCTTGCAAAAAATCTATTTTTTTCTCCAATGAGCCATTACAGGATTGTGAACCTTTGAAAGAATTTTACCAACGTAATCCACAAATGGAGGGGAAGTAATATGAATATTGGAGATTTTGTGAGTTTATTCAAAATATCTATTCTTAATTATTTTTCCTTTTTTGAAAAAATTGACAATAAGAATGACGAAATCAGAAATGCTCTGCAGAAATTTAATCAAGAAGATATTGATAAGTTAGTGATTCTTGTAGCTAAACAAAATTTACAAGCCATTAATCTTTATAACAAAAATGATTACAAACTTTTTTTTGATTTGGTGTCAGCCACATTGACAATGATTGATGAAAAAAAGGTTATTTTACCTTGTAAAAGACGTCAGCTAATTCAAATGGTTATAGATAGTTTACCGAATAATATGAAATGGTTAATTTCTATTTATTGCTTACAGCAAGGTGAACAAAATTCTTTAACGCTTTTGTGGAAAAAATATGCGTCTTTTATTAGCCTTGCGGGGTTGAGCAAGTACGCTCTTGAGGAATTAGCCGCAATGCCTAATGATGGATATGAGGAAGAAAAAATGAGTACAGAAGCGGATAAGGTATTTTATATGGATAAGCTTAAAAATTTGGGAGACCGACTATCTTTATTTTTAGGTGTGAAGGTGAATATTTAAGGTTGAATAAATAATCCAAGTTATATGGCAAAGCCTTTATGACGGTAAAATAGTATGCAAGGATGCTCTATTGGCGTCCTTAATTTTAACTTTTTGAAAGAACCTGAATTCTAATGTAGATACCTTCTATCAATCTTCTTTTATTGAATACATTTGCTGCCTCGTACCGTTTTTTCAAGCCATATTTGAATTTGTGATCTTGATCTCATTTTTTTTCTTTACATTCTAGTATCCTAGTAAAGCTAAATAATAATATTTCTTATTTCTATTTTTACTTAGGGATCTTTTTACAATGAAGAAAACGCAAATTGCTACCTTTGTTTCCTCTCTTTTTTTCACTTCCATTGCTTATGCGGAACACAGTAAACCGGACAATCAGTTAGATACCATATCGGTCGTGGCTAATGTGGCGGCGACACCTTCGGGATCAATGGTATTTTCAGCGGAAGATATTGCCCGCACTCCGCTGAGAAACGGTAATATTTCGGAATTGCTTAAAAATAATCCTGCCGTACAGTTTAGTGGGACGACAAATAATTCAATACAGGCAGGGGAAATTGCCCCTGATTTAATCAGTTTTCACGGTGAGCCTTACTACAACAATAGTTATTTAATTGATGGCTTATCAAACAATGATTTGCTAAATCCCGGTGCTTCAAATGGCGGTTATAAATCGGCAGAAGATTTCACCCAGCCTACCTCAATGTATATCGCTCCCGGTTCTCCTGAGTCTTTTTACATAAATAGTCGTTTACTTGGAAATGTAACGGTTTATGACAGTAATGTGCCGGCAAAATATGGTCGTTTTACCGGTGGGGTGGTGGATGCCGAAATTAAAGATCCGGTGTTATCCAAAGCGAGTGGTTCAATAAGTTATCGTACGACACGGGATAGTTGGACTTCCTTCCAACTGAGCGATGAAGAACGGGCAGAATTTGATAATGCTTATGCGGAAAGTGATGTTCAGCCCAAATTTACCAAGCATATTTTTGATTTCACGTTAAATCAGCCGATTAATGAGAAAGCAGGGATTTTGTTTAGCTATAACCGTACTCAATCCAAAATGCCTGAATATCATCAAGGATTAAATCGTTGGGAAAAAGAACGCCGTTTAGCGGAAACCTTTTTATTAAAAGGAAGTTATCAGGCAAACGATCACCACAAATTATTGGCAACATTGCTCTATTCTCCGCACAAAAATGTGTATTACAACGATAATGTTAAAAATGGACGCTATGTGGGCGAAGGTGGCGGTTGGCGTGCCAATATTGAATCGCAATATGCAGGGGATTGGGGCGTGGTAAAAACAACCCTTGCTTATCAATATAACCGTAACAAAATAGCCCACGATGCCGGTTATTCGTATTACAACTGGTTAGGAGAAGGCTTGTTGGCAAACAGTGGTACACAATGGTGTAGTTATGTAAACAGCAAAACAGGCAAGTGTGACTATAAACGTGAAGGGGGGATCGGTGAGTTATCCTCAGAATTGAAGACTTGGACGGTTAAGCAAGATTATGAGTTAGAGCGATTAAATTGGGGAACAACCGAACATAAGCCCTCTTTTGGTTGGCAGGTGGACTTGGCAACTGCAAAATCCGAACGCCCTAATGCGGTACGCTATATGTCTGTACCAAGAATGGATGTTAAACGGGTTATTGTTGGGCAGGGCGTGGACTGTACGGATTGTATTCCAAATGAGCAATTTCAAAATAGTATGACCTATTATCCGGCATTCAATACTAAGGTGAATGTGAATAATTATAGTCTCTATTTTTCCGATGAAATGAACTGGCAACGGATTAAGATCATTCCGGGCGTGAATATTAACTACGATAGTTTTCTAAAAAATTTGAATATTGCTCCACGTTTTGCTTTTAATCTTGATGTATTTAATGACGACAGTTTTAATATTACCGGAGGATACAACCGTTATTTTGCCAATAATATGCTGGCTTATGCCTTACGTTCTACCATTCCTTGTCATAGGGAAAGTCAGAAACGGCTGACGGCTAATGGGGAATGGGTTTTGGGCGATTGTGCCAAAAACTTTACCTCTTGGGATAATAGCCGGGATTTGAAAACACCTTATAGTGATGAATATAACCTTGGATTTAATTATACCTTGGCGGATCATCGCTTGGCATTTAATTGGGTACATCGTAAAAGTGAACGACAATTTGTGCCGGCAAAGCAAGATCCTAAAAATAAAACGCCGAAAGCAATGACGAATGACGGTCAAGGGCAAACCAATACGCTCACCCTGAGTTTTCAAAACAATAAAACTTATACTTGGAATAAGTTATCAATGAATTATCGCCTTGGATTGCGTTATCAACATCGCAATGTCAATTATCACGGCAATTATGATGAAAGTTTGGTTTTTGATCCGGCTGCGTTTAACAATCGATATTATCTTTTTGAAGGAAAACGTTATGCTTCCATCAATGAACTTCCGCCATTTAATTTTAATCAACCTTGGGAAGGCTTTATTGAGCTTCAAACAGATTTTCCTGATTGGAATTTAAAATGGACACAGGTGGTTAATTACAAAACCGGTTATAAGGCATATCACCGCTATGATGTGGCACAATGTGCCAATTCAAGCCAGCCTCAAGCCTGTGGCGATTATACAGGTGCGGTTTATGATTATCGTGTGAAAAAATATAGCGGAAAAGCAACATTGGATTGGCATTTGCTTTGGACATTGCCGATTCGTGATCAAAAACTTGAAGTAAATCTTGATGTGTTGAATGTTTTTAATAGCCGAGTGGCGACAAGTAGCCCAAGTTCGCAATACTTGGGTGGCACGGAAAGCCAAAGTACAACAGGGTATCAGTTAGGTCGTCAATTTTGGTTGGGTATCGGCTACGCTTGGTAGTTGATAAAATATTGCTGAATGAGGAAATACGTTAGGTATTGATTACCTAACGTTATTTTTTCTTTATTTTATGGAGTGAATTTTGCGTAGCATTGTTTGTATTTTGTTACTTTTAATCTCGACCGCCGCCTTTTCCAATACGCCTATGCCGGTACAGGGGCAGTTAGAAAACGGATTGCGTTATACCATTTTGCCGTTACATACACAGCCCAAACGGGTAGATGTAGTGATGCGGGTATATGCCGGTGCGGTAGATGAAACGCCGAGCCAAAGTGGTGTGGCGCATATGGTGGAGCATATGGCATTCCGTGCCACAGAGGCTTACCCTAAAGGGGTAATGCCTTATCTTCATCAGCAAGGTTGGCTGAGGGGAAAAAATTATAATGCCTTTACCAATCAGGAAAACACCACTTATCTTTATCTTCCACCTAAGCATTTCACTCTAACGCAGACCTTAGATGTGGTAAAACAAATGCTGTTTAAAGCGGAGATTAAGGCTACCGATTGGGACAGTGAACGGAAAATTATTTTAGAAGAATGGCGTACAAGAGACAGTGCCAAACGCCGACTTTTTGAACAACGTCAAAGTTCTCAACGTGCGGATTCCCGTTACGAAAATCGCTTGGTCATTGGTTCACAAGGAAGCATTAATACAATGCCGGTCGTAGAATTACAGCAGTATTACAAAACGTGGTATGTTCCCAACAATATGCAATTACTGCTTGTTGGCGATATTCAAGTGAATGACGCCGAAAAGTTGATTCAGACGTATTTTGCCGATTTGCCACAAAAAACGCTGCCAATTCGTGATAAAGAGTATTATGAACCGAAATTATCCAAACAAATTAAAGTAGATCGCCTTGGTGATCCTCAAAACAGTAGTAGCCAAGTGAGTTATTTATGGCGATTTGATGACAGTGCAAGCCAAGCCCAAACGGAAATGGGATTTGCCCAACGTCTTCTTGATCAGCTGGCATTGAATAGTTTAAGCCAACGTTTTAGAGAAGAAAAAAGTCAACTTCCTATTGCCTTGTCTTCCTTATCGGCACGTAAAATACCCGTAGGAAAAACCACTTCTGCTTTAGTTTTTTCGGCGAATGTAGAAAAACAATCGCATCGCATTGGGGCAAAATATTTTATTGAGCAAGCCGAGCGATTAAAACATTATCCGATTACACAGGCAGAATTAGCGAAGCAAAAAGAGAAAATCTTATTGCAACTGGAAAATGATAATCTCAATCAACAAAATTTTACTTTTGAAGATTGGGTGCAAACAATGATTAGCACCTTACTGAGTGATAAACGCTATTACAGTCAGGATCAAATTGAAAAAATGACGAAGGAAGAAATAGTGAAGATCGGTTTAGCGGAGGTGAATCAACGCATTCAACATTGGTTAAATGCACCGGATCAAATTTTGCAATATATGCCGCCGTTGAATGTTGAGATTCCGCCTATTTTGCCTGCGGAAGTACAACAATGGTGGCAGGCGGCAAAACAGGCTGATTTAACCCTTCCGCCGGAAAGTGCAAAAGAAAAAATGACGTTTTCTCCCCTAAAACAAGTGGGGAGCATTGTGAAAGCGCAACGTTTTCCGAAACAAAATACGGTGCGTTGGACACTTTCTAACGGCGATATTGTGGTTTGGTTAAAATCCCCCCTTGCGAAAAATAAAACCTATTTTGTTGCACAAAGTCAGGCTGGCTCCAATGCACCGATTATCCAAGATTGGAAAGGCAAACTTGCCATACAACTTATCGGCAATAATGCACCATTAAATTGGACACGTAATCAAATGGTAGAATGGAAAGAAAATCATCATATTCCGCTTGTTATTCGTCAGAGTTTTGACAAATTGAATATTCTAAGCACGGTTGAAAATGACAAATTTGCCGATTTACTCCGCTTCTACTATGCCCAACAGAAAGAAACCACGATAAAAGAGGAATTTGAACGAACCAAAACAGACACGATTCGTCGTATTGAATTACAAACACATTCTGATGAATTTAAACGAAATTTAGCTTGGGAAACCTTTGTTTACGGACATCCTATCAATCCGCAGCCAATGGTACAGCAGGTGGAAAAATTAACGGAAACCGAACTAATGCAACAATGGCAGGCACTTTCTGCCGTGCCGGTGACTTACTTTATTGTGAATGATATGGAGGAAAGCAAAGTGCGGTCATTTTTGGTGCAGAATTTAGCGACAATTAAACGGGGAAATGCCATTTCAACAGAACCGCTAAAAGTTCTTGCCGGTAATGCAGTGGAAAAATTTGTAATGAATCCTGAGCCAAAGGATAACGTTTATATCGCTTGGTTTACGCAGGATAAGTGGGAAGTAAAAAAAGCCCTAATGGTTGAATTTGCAAGCAGTATTGCTTCTGAAAAATTAAGTCAAAAAATGCGGGACGAAACCTTAGGGATTTATAGCAAACGGTTCAAAAGCCGCCTGCAAGGTGAAACCAACCGCATACAAACAACCCTCACCTTTTCTTCCAATCCGGAAATAACGGAAAAGCTGATTGAAATTGCCAAACAGGTTTTACTTGATTTACCCAATAGCATTACCGAAGAAGAATTTGCCACGGCAAAACGCTATTTCTATCAAACGGAAGAAAGCCAACAGCAATCGCCGGAGGCGTGGTTGGAGCGTTTAATTTACAGCGAAAACCGTTTTCACACACCGCAATATTTAACGGAAATTAAACCGCTGGTGGAAAGTATTACCCTTGATGAGGTGAAAGCGGTCTCGAAATATCTCTATAATCCGGAAAATCAAAGATTGTTTATTACCACGCCGAAAAAATAGCCGATAAAGCGTTAATACATTCAGAATAATATTGGCATTATTGAAACGTTCTAAAAGTAAGGACACCCGTTGGTGTCCTTAATATTAAGCCGTTGAAATTATTTGATGTTTAAACATCATAGGTTCCCATCACCACAGCTTGATCTAAAATATGCCCCTGCATCGCAAAATGTAGCTCATTGAAACGAAAACCCGGTTTGAGATCAAGTTTGCTATCAAGCGCATAAACAATCAATTCATAACGGTGGAGGCAATTAGGTGGAGCCATACCGCCATAAGCGGAAGCCTCTTGGGGATCAAATTTTCCCAACACGCTCGCCCAAGAATTTGCACCTTGCACATAATCGGTGGCGGTTTGGCTTTCGTTTTCCTGCACGCTTGTGCGCTCAAGATTGGCAATTAACCAATGAATCCAAACAAAGCCGCTTGCCGTAATGGCATCTTTATCCTCCAGAACCACAGCAAAGGATTTTGTTCCTTCCGGGGCGTTGGTGATTTCAAAAGGAATGGAATAGGTTGGCATACCGTTTGGGCTAAATTGCGTACCACGTTTGCCATATTTATCTTCAAATGCCCCATTTTTGATTGCCGAACTGGTTACTTTCATTTGCTCCTCCTAGTTTCTTACCGAATAAACTTTAAATTTTGTGCTTTGAGCCAACACCTCAAATTCACCAAAATGTTGTTGCAATAAATCGGGATAAGGCAAGAAAGCATTTGCCACAATGCGAAGCTCCCCACCGCTATTTAAATGCCATTTTGCCTGTGTAATCAGTTCTTTCACTGCGCGATAAGCCGTGTCGATTCCATCGTGGAAGGGCGGATTAGAAATAATAAGATCATATTTCCCTTCAATATGTGAGAACACATCACTGGCGAAAACATTACCTTCCAATTTATTTTGCGTAAGGGTTTTACGGGCAGATTCTAACGCCATCGCGTGAATATCCGTCATCGTTACATTGGTTTTGGGATTTATTTTTTTGATCATCGCACCAATAACGCCCACGCCACAGCCTAAATCCAACACCGAGCCTTTAATTTGTGTGTTGAGGGTTGAAAGCAAAAGTGCCGTGCCGGCATCCAATTCATTGGCACTAAATACGCCGGGTAAACTATAAACGGTTAAACCATTAAGCTGAGGGGATTGGTAGGTATTCCAAAAGTCGTTAAGGGCAAAGTGCGGTCGTTTTTTTAAGGAAAAATGATATAAACCGCAACGTCGTGCGGAATCAATTTTGGCAATCTCTCCAAATGTTGCCAGCATTTTTTCCACCGAACGTACACCGCAACGGTTTTCACCAATAACCAGCATTTCTTGCCCTTCCGGTGCATTGGCGAGTAGTTGCAGTAATTGGAATTGAACTTCCTGTTTGTTTTTTGTCCAGTAGTAAACCATCAGATCGGCTTTTCCTTGAAATTCAACGGAAAAATTGACCGCACTTTGGTGGCGGGCATAATCAAAGTAGCCACTCCAAACTTGCACAGATTGGCAATGTTGGGCTAATTTTTGTGGAAATTGATCATTGATGCCACCGGCAAATAAAATGGATTTACCGTGGAAAAAGGGAAGGTGGCGTTCTAAAACTTCGCTTTCAAGAGAAATCACGCTTTGAATCCTGTGGGTTCTTAGTTTAAAATTAGTCGCTATTTTAACAAAGATAGCGTAAATAAAATATTTATTTAGTGGGCGTTACGCCCTTTTCTTATAAGGAATTATGATGAAAAAAATCCTATTGGCTACAACGCTGGCGACTTTGTTGTCGGGTTGTCAATTAATTGATCAAATACAAGGCCAATCTCAAAAGCCTTCTAAAATTGAAGAGACGCCGGAACAAACCGAAATGTTTAACAAACTTGATGCACAGTTTGAGCGGATCAAAAAAGCCGGCACTGAAATTGAGTTTAATGGTGGAAAATACATAAAACAAACAAAGGCGGTGAAAGGTGAAGTGCCACGTTTTATCAGTGTGGCGGCGAGTGTGGATCGTGCCAACCGTAAATCCATCACCAGTGAAACTTTCTATCTTAAAGATCTTTCCATTGAACCCACACTCACCACCCGATATATCAATGAAAATAAAAAAGTGTGTGATTTGCAAACATTAAACAGTGGGGATACTCCTTACTACGCTTGCGATGGTAAAGATTTCCAACGCTTTATTTTTGTGGCAAACAAAGACAAAAATATTCTTTCATTCCGTAGCTTAAAAGCCTATCAACAAAAACCAACGGATACGGAAGAAAAAGCTATTGTGAAAGGCTTGATGAATTATCCGTTTGATACCATTTCCCGTTAATGATGGATAGACGCAATCTTCTTTTAAAAGAAATGGGGATTACCCGGTGGCAATTACACCGTCCTGAAGTATTACAAGGGGCGGTGGGAATTGCCGTTTCGGAAAATATTCGTTTTATTGTGGTGACCGATGAAAATTTTAGCCAATCCCCTTTGTTGGCGGATATATTATTGAGCCTCGAATTAAAAAAAGAAGATTGCCTTTGTTTAAATTACGATCAAATTCAACATCTTGAATTAAATCACGCTGTGCGATATTGGCTGCTGGCTGAAAATGCCGAGAAAATTGACCGCACTTTGCCTTACTGTACGAATGCCGAACAAATTTATCGTTCGCTGGATTATGCCCATTTTCAATCTTCATCTGCCGCCAAACGTGAATTTTGGCTGCAAATTCAACAGGTTCAATAAAGATGTCGCAAATTCTTACGATTGAAGATCAAGATTTTGATCGTTTGTATGATATAGAACGATTGGCACACCTTGTGCCTTGGAGTTTTGGAACATTAAAAAATAATCAGGGCGAGCGTTATCTCAATTTGAAATTGGTGGAGGATAACCAAATTATCGGGTTTGTCATTTGCCAAACCGTTTTGGATGAAGCAACCTTGTTTAACATTGCCGTTGATCCCCATTATCAGGGCAAAGGATTTGGGACATATTTATTAAATGGCTTAATGGAAAAATTGAGAGAAAAAAACATTCAAACCTTATGGCTTGAAGTGCGGGAAGCCAATCCGGCACGTAAGCTATATGAAAAATTGGGCTTTAATGAAGTAGATATTCGCAAAAACTATTATCCCTTATCGAATGGAAAACGGGAAAATGCCATTGTGATGGCTTGTTATTTATAAAACCCAAAAGTGCGGTCGTTATTTGCGGTATTATGTCGCAATTGAGAAATCAATCATTTTTAGCGAAAAGTAGGGACGCCACGCAGGCGTCCTTTGATGTTAATTTATTGAAATTATTGGGTTTTTAGATAAGGATTAGAGGCGTCTCGTCTCTAATTCGGTTATGTTATCTTTGTGTATTTTCCACATACTACCGATTCTTTGAAGGAAGTCTCGAGCACTCTATCAAGCATCTTGTGCCGGGAAAATAAAGGGATTTAACCCACTGCGGGCAAAGCCTTTTTCCTCCATTTCCACATCTAAGAAAATAGAGGCTAAGTCATCGGCAACCGCTTCAACATTCGGATCTTTTTCTTGGAACATCATTTTCAGATAACTTTCGCAACTTCCGCAGGTTTCCGCACGGATGAGAGCGAGTTCTTCATTTAATGACCACAATTCTAATTTGTCGTGTCCGTTACAATTTGTGCATTGGGCGCGTACCAAATTCCATTCGCTTTCGCATAAGGCACAATGTAAATAACGTAGCCCTTGCGATGTACCAATATGAATCATACTGGCAACGGGAGCTAATCCACAAACAGGGCAGTAGTGGATATTTTCACTATTTTCCAAGCGGCTTGCGTGCGGGATTTGTTGGGCTAATTGCAGCCAGTAAAGAGAAAGTGCCGCCCAAATAAATACCGCTTTATCGCTACTGACTAAATTAAATTCTTCAGCCAATAATTGACTTGCCATTTCTTCCAATTCGGCACTGCCTGCTTTTTCGAGGGATTCAATGGTTGCAGCAATCTGCTCATTGGCTTTCGGCTTAATGTCATACAAAATTTCGGTCAAATATTCGCGCCAAATGCTATCACGCTTGAAAGTTTTTGCATTGAGTGGTTTGATTCCATTGGATTGTTCAAGATGTTGTTCGGGCAGTGGGTTTTTCTCTAATATTGTCAGTTGGCTTTCTACCACATCCGCCGCAAATAAGAGGTAATCCGCTAAGGGGTGATCTTTGGCTAAATCACGCAACCGTTTGGCACGGCGTTGGTAGAGATTTTTCGGATTGGCAAAAAGAACTGCCGGATTTTCATAAGGATTTTTTTTCTGTGCTTTGATTTCGGCTTCTGACAGGATTTTAATGCTCATAGGATTCTCATAAAGTCATTTGATTTTGTGGTGTATGGTAACAAAAAGTGCGGTCATTTTTAACCGCACTTTTAAGTTGATGTTTGGGGTTATCCCGCAATACCTTTAAATAAGGCTTTGGTTTTTTCCCCTTTTTCTTCCCGTTCAATATCTTTTTCAAGTTCCGGTAGAACTTCTTTTCGATACCATCTCGGGTGGTGTTTTTTCGCCCAACGGACGGTTACCCAACCTTCAACAATACCGCGAATTGAACCTTTCACCCAAAACGCCATATAAATATGCACTAAGATACCGGTAAACAGCATAAAGGCACTGGCAGAGTGAAGAAGAATGGCAATTCTTAACACCGGAATAGAGAAGTGGTGTGAAAAATATTGACGCCACATAATGATACCGGTAATGGATAAGGTCACCATTGCAAGGATCAATGTCCAAAACAACATTTTCTGACCGAGGTTATATTTACCGTTATCGGCAACTTCGTGTTCATTCCCTTTTAAGACTTCAACGATACCTTTCAACCAACGAATATCGTTTTTCTCCGGAATGTTGTGATGCCAATATAAGGAACATAAGAAAATAAAGGCAACAAACATTAGGATACCGGTAAAAGGATGAATGGCACGGGCTAATTGTGGCGTACCAAGAATTTCCGTCAACCACGAAAAATCAGGGAAAAAGAATGCCACGCCGGTAAACATCGTTAAGAAGAAACTGATCACTAAGAACCAGTGACTTAAACGGGCAGGAATGCGATGGCGAACGATACGAGTATCGTTAGTAATTTCAAGTTTACTCATCTTTTACTCCCTTATTTTTCGTCTTCGGATTCAAATTTTTCACTATGATCTTCCACATCGGTTTCTACATTTGGCCCTACGGTTAAGTAGTGACCAAGTTCTGCCAATGCAAGACCCCCCATTGCCACGGCAGCAACCGGTTTTAATACGTCTTTCCATAAGGTGATACTCATATCAATATGAGGATCTTTTGGTAAGCCGTTATAAAGTTCCGGTTTATCGGCGTGGTGCAACACATACATTACGTGTGTGCCGCCAACACCCGGTGGGTCATAAAGACCGGCGTTTTCATAACCACGGGATTTGAGATCTTCAACGCGTTTTTCTGCGTAGATTTTCATTTCCTCTTTTGAACCGAAACGAATCGCACCGGTCGGGCAGGTTTTCACGCAAGCCGGTTCTTGCCCCACAGAAACACGATCAACACAAAGGGTACATTTGTACACACGGTTATCTTCAGGATTCATACGTGGAATGTTGAACGGACAGCCTGCAATACAGTAGCCACAGCCGATACATTTATCCGATTGGAAATCCACGATACCGTTTTTGTATTGAATGATGGCACCCGGAGCAGGGCAGGCTTTTAAACAGCCCGGTTCGGAACAGTGCATACAACCGTCTTTGCGGATTAGCCATTCCAAACGATCATTTTCTTCCACTTCATTGAAGCGCATGACCGTCCAAGCTTTTGCATTGAGATCCACCGGGTTGTCATAAACTCCCACACATTGTGCATTGACATCGGAGCGGATGTCATTCCACTCCGAGCAACCCACTTGACAGGCTTTACAGCCAATACAGGTGGAAACATCGATCAGTTTTGCAACTTCAATTTTATGATCCCGTGCGTGTGGCGCAGGGGTTAAATCCGAGGTAGCGGAAATTTTAATAATATCTTGAGATTGTACATCCATTGCTCGCATATTATGCCTCCGCTTTCTCAATGTTCACCAAGAATGTTTTGTATTCCGGTGTTTGTGTATTTGCTTCACCCCAAGACGGCGTTAAGGTATTCGTAGAGAATCCACGATTGCCTTTACCATTTAAGGCTTTCATATTCCAGTGAATTGGAATACCCACGTGGTGAACGGTTTTTCCATCAATTTCGAGGTCTTTCAAGCGTTTGGTTACCACGGCAACCGCTTTGATATAACCACGTTTTGAGGTAATTTTCACCATATCACCTTTTTGAATGCCTTTTTCTGCCGCCAATTTTTCGCCAATTTCCACAAATTGTTGTGGTTGGGCGATGATATTAATGGCAGATTGTGCTGTCCAACTGTGGAAATGTTCGGTTAAACGATAAGTCGTTGCCACAAATGGGAACTCTTTGTTTGAACCGATAAATTCACGATCTTCTTTATAGATACGTACTGTCGGATCGGACACCACATTCGGGTGAAGTGGGTTTGTATCGATTGGGCTTTCAATCGGTTCATAATGCTCAGGTACAGGGCCGTTCGCGATTTTATCAACAGCAAATAAACGACCAACACCTTCGGCAGACATAATAAACGGCCCCGCATCGGAACCCGGTGGTTGTGTGCCATAATCAGCAACATCGTGCCAGTTCCAGTTTTTACCATTCCATTTGATTAATTGACGGTTTTTATCCCAAGGATTACCGTTAATATCCAAAGAGGCACGGCTATACAGTACACGGCGGTTTGCCGGCCATGCAAAGCCCCAACCAAGTGTACAACCTAACCCTGACGGATCGGAATTATCACGGTTGGCGGTTTGGTTACCTTTTTCAGTCCATTGACCAACATATAACCAGTTACCTGATGTGGTTGTACCGTCATCACGTAAGTGGGCAAAGCCATTTAATAATTGACCTTTTTTATACATTAGGTTGCCGTTAGGATCATAAAGATCATCAAGGGCATAACCGTTTAATTCTTTTGCCAATTCTTCCGCACTTGGCGAATGAGGTTGAGCATAATTCCACGTCATCGCCTCAAATGATTCAATACCGCGACCGCCTTCTTTTTTGTAAAGTTCGTGCATTTCTTCACGAATCATTGAAAGAATGTCCACGTCAGGTAAGGCTTCACCCGGTTGATCACAGCCTTTCCAGTGCCATTGCGCCCAACGACCGGAGTTAGAGATTGAACCGTCTTCTTCCGCGAAACAGGTGGTTGGTAAACGGAAGACTTCAGTTTGGATTTCTGAAGGATTCACATCGTTTGATTCACCAAAGTTTTTCCAGAATTCGGAACTTTCCGTTTGAAGTGGATCCATTACGATTAAGTATTTGAGTTTACTCATACCGGCAAGGGTTTTGTTTTTGTTCGGTAATGAGTTCAATACGTTAAAGCCTTGTAGAATCCAACCGTGTAACTGACCATCATTCATCAATTTCACGTGAGTAATTGGATCATATACGCGGTCTGTTTTTGGTAAGAAATCAAATCCCCAACTGTTTTCTTTGGTTGCGTTATCGCCATAGAAAGTCTTCATCATACTTACAAAGAATTTTGAAGTATTGCGATAATAGTTGATTTGACCCGGCACAATATCTTTCGGCGTAATCGCATTAATATATTGATCGTAAGAGGTATCTTTATCGTTTGGTAAACGCATATAGCCCGGTAAGGATGTCGGCAACAAGCCCATATCCGTTGTGCCTTGTACGTTTGAGTGTCCACGAAGTGCATTAATACCGCCGCCCGGCATACCCATATTACCTAGAAGTAATTGAATCATTGCCATTGAACGGATATTTTGTGTACCGATTGTGTGTTCCGTAAAACCTAACGCATATAAGTGCGTCATTGTTTTATTCGGCGCAGAGGTTTTACCGATTTCTTCACAGATTTGTAAGAAAAGTTTTTGTTTCACACCGGTAATACGCTCAACCATTTCCGGCGTATAGCGGGAAACGTGTTCTTTCAATACATTAATCACGCAACGCGGATCTTGCAATGTCATATCACGTTTGGCATTGCCGTTTTCATCAAATTGATAATTCCAACTTGATGTATCGTAGCGACGTTTTTCTGCGTCATAGCCTGAGAATAAACCGTCTTCAAATTTGAAGCCTTCGTTTACCAAGAATGAGGCATTGGTATAATGTTTAACATATTCGTGTTGAATTTGGTTTGTTTCCAATAAGTAACGGATCACCCCCATTAAGAAGGCAATATCGGAACCGGAACGAATTGGGGCGTGAATATCGGCAACAGATGCCGTACGGTTAAAGCGCGGATCAACCACGATGATTTTCGCACCGTTTTTCTTCGCTTCAATCGCCCAACGGAAACCTACAGGATGTGCTTCGGCAGGGTTACCACCTTGAACAATAATGAGATCGGCGTTTTTGATATCAACCCAGTTATTTGTCATCGCACCGCGACCAAATGATGGAGCAAGACTTGCTACCGTTGGTCCGTGTCAAGTATTCGCTTGGTTACATACCGGCACCATCCCGAGCATACGAATCCATTTTTGCGTTAATAAGGCGGCTTCGTTGCTCATTGCGGAGGCGGTCATAATTCCGGTGGTTGCCCAACGGTTTACGGTTTTACCGCTTGCATCGGTTTCAATAAAGTTAGCATCACGGTCATCTTTCATTAAGCGGGCAACGCGTTTAATTGCTTCTTTCCAAGAAATGCGTTCCCATTTGTCTGAACCCGGTGCGCGATATTCAGGGTAGAGCGCACGGCTTTCACTGTTAACATAATCCAACGCGCCGGCACCTTTCGGGCAAAGTGCGCCACGGCTAACCGGATGATCCGGATCACCTTCAAGATGGAATAATTTAGAACGGGTATTTGTACCGGTGTGGCCGCTTAATGTATCGGAAGGTTTACCGGTACTATATAACAACATACCGCAGCTAACGGCACAATATGTACAAGTGTTACGGGATTCATAGGCGCGTAATAATTTGTATTCACGCGGTGCTGCCAATGTGCTTGCCGGCGCAAAGCCTAGCATTGCAGCGGAAGTTCCCGCCATACCACTTGCACAGATCTTAAAGAATTTTCTTCTTGAGACCTGCATAATCACTCCTTTCAACAATAAGGTTGTCAGATGTTAGATAGTAAGAAATTCGTCTGGATAATTTGATTGGTTTCGTTAGAATAACGAATCATAATCGACTAAATTGCGTGCACAAAACACTGTGTAGGATACCGATTTTTTATGGATAAATCTATAATCAAAATACATTATCCCTATAAAAATGGTGATCCAGATCACAAAATAAACGAATATTGTCATATTTTTGTTATAAAAAGTTTAACGGATAGATAATAATGCATTGGCTTATTGAACAAACAATTCATTTTTTTCACAAACCTAAAACAGCGGAAAAAACGACCGCACTTTTAACGGATAAACCCGATTATCTCGCCGTTGAAATGCCGGTTTCACTGGTTTATAACGGCATTTCTCACGCGGTGATGATGTGTTCACCTCAGGATTTAGAAGATTTTGCCTTGGGTTTTTCATTAACAGAAGGCATTATTGATAAACCGAGTGAGATTTATGGTATTGACGTTGTTGAAGTCTGTAATGGTATTGAGGTTCAAATTGAGCTTTCCAGTCGAAAATTTATGGCATTAAAAGCACATCGCCGTAATCTTACGGGACGAACCGGTTGTGGCATTTGTGGTACGGAACAGATCAATCAGGTGTATAAAAACTTGCCGAAATTAGACCGCACTTTTGAATTTGATCTTAATTTGCTTGATGATTGCCTTTCTACCTTGCAGAAAAATCAAGAATTAGGAAAGCAGACCGGCGCAACACATGCCGCTGCATTTTTTGATCTTCAAGGTAATATGCTTGCGATTCGTGAAGATGTGGGTCGCCACGTGGCGTTAGATAAACTACTTGGTTGGTATGCCAAAAGGGATAAACCGCAAGGATTTATATTGGTTTCAAGCCGAGCCAGTTATGAAATGGTGCAAAAAGTGATTGCTTGCGGTGTGGAAATGTTGGTGGCAATTTCAGCGGCAACAGATTTAGCCGTAAAAATGGCAGAAACACATCATTTGACGCTACTCGGATTTGCTAGAGAAGGGAAGAGTAATATTTATACTGGGAGAGTGCGGTTGAAATTTTAGGTATTTTTTATCTTGAATATTTATTGATTTCTCTAAAAGAGGACGGTTGCTCCGTCCTTTTTATCGTCTACTTACTTTTGGTTTCCGTAACCCAGCGTTCAATTAAGTATTTGGATTCTTGTGGTGAACCGAATTTGACGAAATCAATATCAATTAATTTCAATTTATCTGCCGGCGTAAAGCCCGGTGCAGGTTGTGCATTGATATTGGTCGGAAGTTGGTAGGAATCCCCTTCCCGCCAAGGTATCTCTTGAGCGTCCTTACCAAGCACAAAATCAATAAAAAGTTTGGCATTTTCTAAATTGCGGGCGTTCTTGATAATACTCGCCGCGCCCAATGCGTAGCCCACGCCTTCACAAGGAAGTACGCCTTCAACGGGCGCACCTTTATTTTTTTCTTTCGCATAACTCAGCATAAACCCTAAATCTATGGCAACATCGCCTGTGGCTAAATTACTGGTTGCCATTCCCGTTTTGGTATATTGTGAAATATTATTATTTAAGGTTTTCAGATAATCGTAGGTTTTATTCTCACCCCAAAGAGAAATTAACGTACTTAATAAAGAATACCCGGTGCCGGATACACGTGGATCGGCATACTGAATTTGATTTTTAAATTCCGGCTTGGTTAAATCGGCAAAACATTTAGGCGGTGCTACGCCAAGTTCTCTGAGTTTTTTCGTATTTACCCCAATCCCCATTTCCATTAAGTAAATGACGGAAGTGAAATCGCCCCACTGATCCATTAGGGGTTTAAATTTCGGCATAATTTCTTTTTGCATTGGCGAACGATAGCGTTCAAACAGATCTAAATTCACCGCTTGCAAGTGTGGCTCAATTGTACCGCCATACCATACATCCGCCTGTGGATTTTTTTGTTCTGCCTTAATTTTGCCTAAGACAGTACCGGTGCTGTTACGCACAAATTGGGTTTCCACGTTATATTTTTTCGCAAATGCCTGTGTAACTTTTTCACAAGTCGTATTTTGCACGCTACAGTAAACCGTGAGTTTGCCGGCAGCCTGTACCGATTGTGAAGCCAGCCCTAACAGGGAAAAAAGTGCGGTTAATTTTAAGGGAGTTTTTAGGAATTCCATTTCAGACCTCGTCATAAAGTTAAGAGTCCGTACTATAAGTGAGGATTCGTCAATTGTAAACGATTGCGTAATTCCTCATTGTCTAATTTCTAAAATCGCACTATAATCCCCTGTAAATTTGAACAGATAAAATAACATAATGGACATTTCCGAATTACTTGATGGCTTAAATGATAAACAGCGTGAAGCGGTGGCGGCACCACTTGGTCATTACTTGGTTTTAGCCGGTGCGGGCAGTGGTAAAACCCGTGTGCTAACTCACCGAATTGCGTGGTTGGTGGCAGTAGAAAATATTTCTGAAGGCAGCATTATGGCGGTAACCTTCACCAATAAAGCCGCCGCAGAAATGCGTCATCGTATTCAGGCAACCCTAGCCAAACATTCCCCCTCCAACTTATTTGGTATGTGGATTGGCACTTTCCATAGTATCGCCCATCGCCTATTGCGCGCCCATCATTTAGATGTGGGATTGCCACAAGATTTCCAAATTTTAGATTCCGAAGACCAACTTCGTTTAGTGAAACGCCTATTAAAATTACATAATTTTGACGAAAAAGCATTTCCGCCCAAACAAGCCTGTTGGTACATCAATAATAAGAAAGATGAAGGTTTACGCCCTAACGAGATTGAAGATTTTAATGATCGACAAGAACGGGAATGGATTAAAATTTATCAGATTTATCAAGACACCTGCGATCGTGCAGGCTTAGTAGATTTTGCCGAGCTTTTAATTCGGGCTTATGAATTGTTTGATAAAAAACCGTTAATCTTGCAACGTTATCAACAACGTTTCCAACATATTTTGGTGGATGAGTTTCAAGATACCAATAAAATCCAATACAAATGGATCAGAATTCTTGCCGAACAAAGTGGCAAAGTGATGATCGTAGGGGATGATGACCAATCCATTTACGGTTGGCGTGGCGCACAAATTGAAAATATACAAAAATTCCTCAAAGATTTTAAAGCCGAAACCATTCGCCTTGAACAAAATTACCGCTCAACCGCCAATATTCTAAACAGCGCAAATGAATTAATCGCCAATAATACGGATCGCCTTGGCAAAAATTTATGGACGGACGGAGAAAAAGGCGATCCAGTGGGCATTTATGCGGCATTTAATGAATTAGATGAAGCAAAATTTGTCGCCTCACAAATTCAAGATTGGATCGACAACGGCGGCAAACAGGATGATTGTGCCGTATTGTATCGTAGTAATAGCCAATCACGTGTAATTGAAGAAGCCTTGATCCGATGCCAAATTCCGTATCGTATTTATGGCGGAATGCGATTTTTTGAACGGCAAGAAATCAAAGATGCCCTCGCCTATCTACGCCTGATTAATAATCGCCAAGATGATGCAGCCTTTGAACGGGTAATTAACACGCCAACACGTGGTATTGGCGATCGCACATTAGATATATTGCGCAACTTAACCCGTGAACGGCAAATTACATTATGGCAGGCGGTGCAGGTTGCCTCACAAGAAAATATGCTGACGGGACGGGCTTCAACCGCCTTATTACGTTTCCAAGAATTAATTAATTCTTTACAGGTAGATACTGCCGAAATGCCGTTATTTGCCCAAACGGATTTCGTGATTAAACATTCCGGTTTGTATGAAATGTACAAACAGGAAAAAGGCGAAAAGGGCGAAGTGCGAATTGAAAACTTAGAAGAATTGGTCACCGCAACCCGGGAATTTATCAAACCTGATGAGGCAGAAGATATGACGGAACTCACCGCCTTTTTAACCCACGCCTCCCTTGAGGCAGGTGAAGAACAAGCCTCACCTCATCAATCTTGTGTTGAAATGATGACCTTGCACTCCGCAAAAGGGCTGGAGTTTCCCCGTGTATTTATCGTGGGGGTTGAAGAGGGACTATTCCCAAGTTTCCGCTCTTTTGAAGAACCGGGTCGTTTAGAAGAAGAACGCCGCTTGGCTTATGTGGGCATTACACGGGCGAAACAAAAACTCACTATTTCTTATGCAGAAAGTCGCCGTTTATATGCAAAAGAAGAACGTCATTTGCCTTCCCGTTTTATTGCAGAATTACCGAAAGATTGTACCCAAGAAATTCGTTTACGTGGAACCGTAACTCGCGCAATGAACTTTGCCAAAGTCGGCACATTATCCCCTTCTCCGGAAAATGAAAACGGTTGGAAAATGGGACAAAAAGTAAAACATGAAAAATTTGGTTTAGGCACAGTGATTAATGTGGAAGGCACAGATAACAACACCCGCCTACAAATCGCCTTCCAAGCCCAAGGCATAAAATGGCTCATCGCACATTTGGCAAAATTAGAGAAAGTGCGGTAGAATCGCCGAACGCTTTGTTTTAAATTGGCTTTGTTCTATTGGTTTGTTAAAAAAGTGCGGTGAAAATTGACCGCACTTTTCCTTTCTTTGTTGGGTGATTTAATGTTTAAATTTATCTTCAAACGTATTTTGATGGTGATCCCAACCTTTATCGCCATTACCTTTGTGACCTTTGCACTGGTGCATTTTATCCCCGGTGATCCGGTGGAAATTATGATGGGAGAGCGTGGTTTAACGCCTGAAATTCATCAACAAATGATGCACCAACTGGGATTGGATTTACCCTTATATCAACAATATTTCAATTATATTGGGAATGTGATTCAAGGGGACTTTGGCGAATCTTTCCGAACCAACCAACCGGTTCTCTCTGAATTTTTCACGCTTTTTCCTGCAACCGCAGAACTTGCCTTCTTTGCTTTGTTTTGGTCGTTACTGGGTGGGGGGATTTTAGGTACGATTGCCGCAGTGAAAAAAGACAGTTGGATTTCCCACACCGTAACGGTTGCCTCGCTTACCGGTTATTCAATGCCTATTTTCTGGTGGGGATTGATTTTGATTCTGTATGTTTCCCCTTGGTTTGACTTGCCGCAAGGCGGTCGTTTGGAAAATGACTTTTGGATTGATACCCCAACAGGATTTATGCTGATTGATACTTGGCTTTCTGGTGTGCCGGGGGCATTTACCAATGCGGTAAAATCGTTGATTTTGCCCGCCATTGTGTTAGGTACAATTCCCCTTGCCATTATCACAAGAATGACACGTTCGGCAATGCTGGAAGTATTGGGTGAAGACTATATTCGCACGGCAAAAGCAAAAGGATTGAGCTATCCCCGCGTTGTAATTGTTCACGCATTGCGTAATGCATTGATTCCGGTCGTCACTGTCGTGGGATTAATTGTAGGGCAGTTACTTTCCGGCGCGGTGCTGACGGAAACCATTTTCTCTTGGCCGGGAATTGGGAAATGGATTATTGATGCCATTCACTCCCGTGATTACCCGGTGTTACAAGGCTCAGTATTAATTATTGCGACCATAATTATTGTGGTGAATTTAATGATTGATTTACTTTATGGCGTGGTGAATCCGCGTATTCGTCATTAATTGGAGGGAAATGATGACTGACACAACATTAATGTTAGCACCAAGAACTCCTTTGCAGGAATTTTGGTTTTATTTTAAACAAAATCGTGGTGCATTAATCGGCTTAATTTTTATTCTTATCGTGGCATTAATAAGTATTTTTGCCCCTTATATTGCCCCTTTTGATCCTGCCGAACAAAACCGTGCCGCACTCTTATTGCCCCCGGCTTGGTACGAAGGTGGAAATTCGGCTTATTTATTGGGAACGGACGATATTGGTCGTGATATTCTTTCACGTATTATTTATGGTACACGTATTTCAGTGTTTGCCGGTCTTGTGATCGTATTGCTTTCTTGTGTTTTAGGCACAAGTCTTGGCTTGGTTGCAGGTTATTATGGCGGCGTATTGGACACGATGATTGTTCGTTTAATTGATATTATGCTTGCTATCCCCAATTTATTGCTCACCATCGTTGTGGTTTCCATTCTTGAACCTTCATTAGTGAATGCTACCCTTGCCATTGCGGTAGTATCGATTCCAAGCTATGTGCGTTTAACCCGGGCGGCTGTGATGAATGAAAAAGGACGTGATTATGTTACCTCCTCAAAAGTCGCCGGGGCAGGTATTTTACGTTTAATGTTTATTGTGATTTTACCAAACTGTTTAGCTCCATTAATTGTGCAGATGACTATGGGCATCTCTAATGCCATTTTAGAACTAGCAACTTTGGGTTTCCTTGGTATTGGTGCAAAACCGCCTACACCGGAACTTGGCACAATGTTGTCTGAAGCCCGTAGTTTTATGCAAGCTGCAAATTGGTTGGTGACGATTCCCGGGTTGGTGATTCTTTCTTTGGTTCTCGCTTTTAATTTAATGGGTGATGGTTTGCGTGATGCACTTGATCCAAAACTTAAACAATAGGGGGCAGAATGGCATTATTAGAGGTAAAACAACTTTCTGTTCACTTTGGTGATAAAAAAACACCGTTTAAAGCGGTAGATCGCGTGAATTATCAAGTTGAACAAGGTGAAGTATTAGGCATCGTTGGCGAATCCGGCTCGGGAAAATCGGTGAGTTCCCTCGCCATTATGGGATTAATTGATTATCCGGGGCGGGTTTCGGCAGAATCGTTAATATTTGAAAACAAAGATTTATTAACGCTCGATAATAAGACAAAACGATCGCTCATTGGTGCAGATGTAGCAATGATTTTCCAAGATCCAATGACCAGTTTAAACCCTGCCTATACGGTTGGTTTTCAAATTATGGAAGCCTTAAAAACCCACGAGGGCGGTTCTAAAAAAGAAAGACGTGAACGTACATTGGAATTGTTGCGTCTGGTAGGGATTCCCGATCCTGAATCCCGTATTGATGTATATCCACACCAACTTTCCGGTGGGATGAGCCAGCGGGTGATGATTGCAATGGCGATTGCCTGCAAACCCAAATTATTAATTGCCGATGAACCAACTACCGCATTAGATGTAACGATTCAAGCACAAATTGTGGATCTGCTACTCGACTTACAGAAAAAGGAATGTATGTCGTTAATTCTGATTACCCACGATTTGGCACTGGTGGCGGAGGCGGCACATCGTATTATTGTGATGTATGCAGGGCAAGTGGTGGAAGAAGGGCTTGCCGAAGAAATTTTCCGTGAACCAAAACATCCTTATACACAAGCATTATTGCGTTCTTTACCGGAATTTTCGGAAGGAAAATCACGCTTACAATCCTTAGCGGGAGTTGTTCCGGGAAAATATGATCGTCCTACCGGTTGTTTATTGAATCCACGTTGCCCTTATGCTACGGAGCATTGTCGTCAAACAGAACCTGATTTACATCATATTGGCCATCGCAAAGTGAAATGCCATACGCCACTCAACGCACAAGGCGAACCTGTGGAATATCAAGGAGCATAAACAATGTCGAAAGAAATGAAAGAAAATACGCCCTTGTCTGATATGCCGTTATTAAATGCCATCGGCTTAAAAAAATATTATCCGGTGAAAAAAGGATTATTGGCAAAACCACAACAAGTCAAGGCATTGGATGGTGTCTCTTTTCAATTAGAACGTGGTAAAACCCTTGCCGTTGTTGGAGAGTCGGGCTGTGGTAAATCCACACTTGGGCGTTTGCTAACAATGATTGAAAACCCAACGGAAGGGGAACTTTATTACAACGGTCGCAATTTCTTAGAAAATGATGCACAAACGAAGGCATTACGCCGTCAAAAAATCCAGATCGTGTTTCAAAACCCCTATGCTTCGCTCAATCCGCGTAAAAAAGTCGGTGCAATTTTAGAAGAGCCGCTTATCATCAACACCAAACTTTCTGCCAAAGAACGTAAAGAAAAAGTGCTTTCAATGATGGCGAAAGTGGGACTCAGAGCAGAATTTTATGATCGCTATCCGCATATGTTTTCCGGAGGACAACGCCAACGCATTGCCATTGCCCGCGGTTTAATGTTAGAACCCGATATTGTGGTAGCTGATGAACCCGTATCCGCCTTAGATGTATCGGTGCGGGCGCAAGTATTGAATTTGATGATGGATTTACAAGATGAACTGGGACTTTCCTATGTTTTTATTTCACACGATCTTTCTGTGGTAGAACATATCGCCGATGAAGTGATGGTGATGTATCTTGGACGTTGTGTGGAAAAAGGCACAACCGAGCAAATTTTTGCCAATCCGCAACACCCTTACACACAAGCTTTGCTTTCCGCCACACCGCGTCTTTCGGCAAATTTACGCCGAGAACGCATTAAATTAACAGGGGAATTACCAAGCCCGATTAATCCACCGAAAGGTTGTGCTTTTAATCCGCGTTGTTGGAAGGCAACAGAAAAATGTCGGTTGGAACAACCAAAACTTGAATCTTACGCTGAAGGGAAGTTAATCGCTTGTTTTAATATTGATTAAGATTTGATAGAAAAAATCAGTATTTTTTAACATGAAGTGAATTTTGCAAGACGCGGCTTTTTTTATCAACAACTCAAAGTATAAATTTTATAGCTAGTTTTTATAAAGAGGATCCCCATGGCCCCCCAATCCAACTACCGCTACACCCTTGATTGTGGTGATAAATACC
>NZ_MLHQ01000027.1 GCF_001999305.1 Rodentibacter myodis
AAACAACGACGCACTGTTAGTTTCTAAGTTTCCACAACAGTGCGTCGTTGTGTGCGGCGTATTATAGGCAAAAATTAAAGCCTTGCAAGGTTTTTTTGTAAAAAAATTTAATTTTTTTATTATTCGATTAAAACACATACAATTCGATTTGTTTTTAAACAAAATTCAAGATAGATTGTGTAGCCACATTACAAAAATTAAGGAAAACAATATGAATTTTGAAAAAATGATCGGCTTTGGCGTCGCCGGCAATTTCGCCGGGCATTTGGAACAAGCAGGTGAAGCGGCAGATTTTATACAGGTTAAAACTATTGAGGAAATTCAGCCCAAAGCAATTTTTCCTTTTTATGTGCCGAGTAAGCAACTTAATGAATATCAATTTTTATCCACTTATCCCCTTTCTAATAATGAAATCCGCTTTCCTTATGATGCAGATAATTTGCAAATAGAACCTGAAATTGCACTAATTTGCGAAATTCAATATAAAGAAGAAAAAGTAACCGCACTCGTTCCCCGCTATTTTACGGCTTACAATGATTGTTCAATCCGTCGTCCAAATGCCCGTAAAATTTGTGAAAAGAAAAATTGGGGCGTTGCATCCAAAGGCGTGTCGGCTAATTTATTGCCCATTTCTTCTTTTAATAAAGGAAGTGATATCGACAATTACCATATCGCCAGCTTCCATAAACGCAATGGAAAAATGAACACTTACGGCATCGACAGCCCGGCGAGAGAATACAGCTATTTTCATCAAAAATTATTAGATTGGATTGTTGATCGTATGAACAACCAACCTGATGAAGACCCAATGAATCACATTGCCTCTCTAATAGAAGCAGCAAACTACCCAACCCAAGCCATCATTAGTATTGGTGCGACACGCTATACTCCATTTGGTGAAACAACCTTTTTGCAAAGAGGCGATACCGCAATTGTTGTCGTTTATAATGGTAAAAAATATCGTGTGGAACAAATTGAAGAAATGGCTCGAACCGAACAATTTCCTAATGATATTTCCGCATTAATTCAGCAGGTTATTTAAAACAAAGTGCGGTTGAAAAAGGCGATGTTTTTTAACCGCACTCTTTTTTTCGCAACGAAACCTCGCCGCCACTGAAAGTTTTTAATTCCTTTTCACAAAAAACCTGCAAATAGCCGTGATTATCAATCCCTTGCTCGATACCAAAAATTTCTCCTTGTTCGGTGATGACTTTTACTTCTGTACGAGAAAAAGCGTTATGAATCAACCATGCCTGTTGAAATTCTTCATCAATGCCTACTTTTTCAAAGCGTTCCAGACGCATATAAAGATTTTGAATAATCTTTGGAAGCAAAATTTGGCGATCAACATTCGGATCAATGCGGCATAACTGCGCATAGGGCTGGCTGATTTCTGCCTGTGTTGGTAAAGACACGTTGATTCCCACACCAATCACCAAATTGAGCAATCCATTTTTATAATTAGAAATTTCCACCAAAATTCCGCTCAGTTTTTTTCCATCCAACAAAACATCATTAGGCCATTTCACCTGTGCGCCAAGGGTTTCTGCAATTGCCAAGCCCACGACAAGACTAAGCCCTTCAATGGACTTTTGGGGAGCAAACGTCCAATAAACACTAAACATCATTTGCCCGGCAAAGGGCGAAACCCATTGACGACCACGCCGCCCCCGCCCACCGGTTTGATATTCTGCAAGGCAAAGATCACCTTTTTTTAACTGTGGAATATTTTGCAAAATCCATTCATTGGTTGAAGAAATAACGGGTTGATAATGCACTTGGTAAGGCGAAAGTGCGGTTGAAAGCAGTGTTGAATTTAAAAGTGGCAATTGTGGCACAAGACGATAACCTTGCGAACTTTTCTCTATTTGTAATCCTTGGGTACGAAATACTTCAAAATCACGTTCAAGATCCTGTGAAAACGATGTCAATTCCGACCGCACTTTGGGCTTACAATCCGCCAAATAATTTAATAGCGATAAGTTCATCTTTCCTCCTGACGAAAACGTTTGCCAATATAACATAAAATCAAAAATTTTCGTTTTCAAAATGTGCTTAGATCTGTATAATCCCGCCGCAATATTTTTTACCACAATTTAAAACAGCGAGAATATTGCAATGCTTAGAATTAAACAAGAAGCCCTTACTTTTGACGATGTTTTACTCGTCCCGGCACATTCTACCGTGCTGCCAAATACCGCCGACCTTTCAACCCAACTGACCAAAGAAATCCGTTTAAATATCCCTATGCTTTCCGCTGCAATGGATACCGTAACCGAAACCAAACTGGCTATTTCCCTTGCTCAAGAAGGCGGTATTGGTTTTATTCATAAAAATATGACCATTGAACGCCAAGCGGATCGTGTTCGTAAAGTGAAAAAATTTGAAAGCGGAATCGTCTCCGAACCGGTGACCGTTTCACCGAATTTAACTCTTGCCGAACTGGCTGAATTAGTAAAGAAAAACGGCTTTGCAGGCTATCCTGTTGTAGATAATGAAAACAACCTAATCGGCATTATTACCGGTCGTGATACCCGCTTTGTAAAAGATTTAAATAAAACCGTTTCCGAAGTGATGACGAAAAAAGATCGTTTAGTAACAGTGAAAGAAGGCACTGAGCGTGAAGCGATTTTAGCGTTAATGCACGAACACCGCGTAGAAAAAGTATTGGTTGTGGATGATAGTTTCAAATTAAAAGGAATGATCACCGTTAAAGATTTCCAAAAAGCAGAACAAAAACCAAACGCCTGTAAAGATGAATTTGGTCGTCTGCGTGTGGGCGCGGCGGTCGGTGCAGGCCCAGGCAATGAAGAACGTATTGATGCCTTAGTCAAAGCCGGTGTGGATGTGCTTTTAATTGACTCCTCCCACGGTCACTCTGAAGGCGTGTTACAACGCGTTCGCGAAACCCGCGCAAAATATCCAGATTTACCTATTGTTGCCGGTAATGTGGCAACCGCTGAAGGCGCGATTGCCTTGGCTGATGCAGGCGCAAGTGCGGTGAAAGTTGGGATTGGCCCCGGCTCAATCTGTACCACCCGTATCGTTACCGGTGTGGGCGTGCCACAAATCACAGCCATTGCTGATGCGGCAGCTGCCTTAAAAGATCGTGGTATTCCGGTTATTGCAGACGGCGGTATTCGTTTCTCCGGTGATATTGCAAAAGCGATTGCAGCCGGCGCAAGTTGCGTAATGGTCGGCTCAATGTTCGCCGGTACAGAAGAAGCCCCGGGTGAAATCGAACTGTATCAAGGCCGTGCATTCAAGTCTTACCGTGGAATGGGTTCTCTTGGTGCAATGGCAAAAGGCTCAAGCGACCGCTATTTCCAATCTGACAACGCCGCCGACAAACTCGTACCGGAAGGGATCGAAGGACGTATTCCATACAAAGGCTACTTAAAAGAAATTATCCACCAACAAATGGGCGGATTACGTTCTTGTATGGGCTTAACCGGTTGCCCAACCATCGAAGCCCTCCGCACCAAAGCGGAATTTGTACGAATCAGTGGTGCAGGTATTAAAGAAAGCCACGTTCACGATGTCACCATTACCAAAGAAGCCCCGAATTATCGGATGGGGTAATCTAAAGTTAGTATAGGGTGCGTTTGCTAACGCACCTTTTGTAGTTTAAAGTGCGGTCGATTTTTGCAAAATTTTGATAAATTGAGCTGTACTTTGAATTCATTGAATAAAGAGAATCAAAATGAAAAAATTTTCATCATTTATTCTATTTCTATTAACCGGTTGCTCAATTTTGGGTCCGACTTATACTGGTGAAACTACCGCTGATTGGTTACTAAAATCTGATACTGAAAAAAATATTAAGCTCATATTTAGAGCAATTCACACCTGTTCTCCTGATAGAATCCACACAAAAATCAATAATGTAAAAATCAATCAAAACACTCAAACTGTTGATTCAGCAGATGAAACTTGGACTGTGTCAGGTTGTAACACTACAGATATATTCGATATTAAATATATCGGAGATGGGCAAGGCGGAACTTATATTAATATGACAAAAAGATAACCCAAATCCAATAGCACTAATAGTACAAACTACTATTCTCATACGTGACAAATGTACAATAAGCTAGTCGTTACAGAATAAATAAAAAATATTCGTAGTTAGCCAAAATTACATTCTAAAAAATTAATCATTACTTATAAGGTAAAAAATGACAAACATCCACCATCACAAAATCCTGATCCTCGACTTTGGTTCACAATATACCCAACTAATTGCCCGCCGTGTGCGTGAAATTGGGGTTTACTGCGAACTTTGGGCGTGGGACGTAACCGAAGAACAAATCCGTGAATTTAATCCAACAGGAATTATTCTTTCCGGCGGCCCTGAAAGTACCACGGAAGAAAACAGCCCACGTGCGTCTGAATATGTTTTCAATGCCGGTGTACCGGTGTTGGGAATTTGCTATGGAATGCAAACAATGGCAATGCAATTAGGCGGTTTAACGGAAACCTCTGATCACCGTGAATTTGGCTATGCCTCCGTTTCTTTAGAAAATTCAACCGCACTTTTTGCCAATCTCAATGATGGCGATAATAAATTAGATGTTTGGATGAGCCACGGTGATAAAGTGACCCGTTTACCAAATAACTTTTCTATTACAGGTACAACGCCAACCTGCCCAATCGCCGCGATGTCTGACGAAAGCCGCCATTTCTATGGTGTGCAATTCCACCCTGAAGTTACTCACACCAAAAGTGGTTTAGAATTATTAACGAATTTTGTGGTGAACATTTGCGGTTGTGAAACCAAATGGACGGCTGAAAATATTATTGAAGATGCTGTAGCCCGCATAAAAGCACAAGTGGGCAATGATGAAGTGATTTTAGGTTTATCGGGCGGTGTAGATTCATCGGTGGTCGCTTTGTTATTACACCGTGCGATTGGTAAAAACTTGCATTGCGTGTTCGTGGATAACGGTTTGTTACGCTTAAACGAAGGCGATCAAGTGATGGAAATGTTCGGCAACAAATTTGGTTTGAACATCACCCGCGTGAATGCCGAAGATCGTTTTTTAAGCGAACTCGCCGGAGTGGACGAACCGGAAGCGAAACGGAAAATCATCGGTAAAGTATTCGTGGATGTGTTTGATGACGAATCGAAAAAATTACCAAACGTGAAATGGCTCGCACAAGGCACAATTTATCCTGATGTCATCGAATCCGCCGCCAGCAAAACCGGCAAAGCACACGTCATTAAATCTCACCATAATGTAGGCGGTTTACCGGATTATATGAAACTCGGTTTAGTCGAACCATTACGTGAATTATTCAAAGATGAAGTGCGTAAAATCGGTTTAGCTCTCGGTTTACCGGCTGAAATGCTTAACCGCCACCCATTCCCTGGCCCAGGGCTAGGCGTTCGTGTATTGGGTGAGGTGAAAAAAGAATATTGCGATTTGTTACGCAAAGCTGATGCAATCTTTATTGAAGAATTATACAACGCAGATTGGTACTACAAAGTAAGCCAAGCCTTCACCGTGTTCTTACCGGTAAAATCTGTGGGCGTAATGGGTGACGGACGTAAATATGATTGGGTCGTCTCGCTTCGTGCGGTGGAAACTATCGACTTTATGACCGCACATTGGGCGCACTTGCCATACGACTTGTTAGGCAAAATCTCCAACCGTATTATTAATGAAGTAAACGGCATCTCCCGCGTGGTCTATGATGTCAGTGGCAAACCACCTGCCACAATCGAATGGGAATAACCTAAACAAAAAGTGCGGCGATTTTATTATCCGCCGCACTTTTTCTTATCTAAATCGAGATAAATCTATTTTTACACCACCCGACTTACAATCTCGCCATCCACCACTTTTGTCGTTATCAGCTCGCCTTGTTTTACTTCACTCACGCTTGTGATCGCTTTACCTTGCGCATTTTCTGCAATGGAATAACCCCGAGCCAGCACTTTTAAAGGGCTTAATCCATCTAATTTTCCACATAAGGTTGCCAACTTATTTTGGCGATCGGTAATTTGACGATTCGTCATAAAATTTAACCGCACTTGAAGCTGTTCCAACTGTTGGTGATGACGTTGTATTCGATACGGCAATGGATTTTGTTGTAACCGAAGGGAAAGTGCGGTCAATTTTTGCTGTGTTTTTTCAAATTGGTGTTGCATTGCAAGCTGTAAACGTTGAATAAGCTGTGCATTTTTCGTTTGTTGAATATGTAATTGATTTTGTGGATGTTGATTTTGTAAACGTAAACGAAGCTGTTTTAAGCGTTGGCTTTTTTGAGTAAACAAGCGATCAAATGCCATCTCTAAACGTTGCTGTTGATAACGAAGCTGTTGCAACAATTCATCTTGATTTCGGCTCACCAATTCTGCGGCGGCTGAGGGAGTCGGCGCGCGAAGATCGGCGACAAAGTCAGCAATGGTAACATCTGTTTCGTGTCCAACGGCACTAATAATCGGCAAGGTCGAATGAAAAATTGCACGCGCCACGGCTTCTTCATTAAAACACCAAAGATCTTCCAATGAGCCACCGCCACGTCCCACAATCAGCACATCCACTTCTTGCCGCCTATTTGCCAATTCAATCATTCGGACAATTTCCGCCGCTGCCTCTTTGCCTTGCACGGCGGTAGGGTAAATCACCACTTTGAGGCTCGGATCACGGCGCGCCAAAATATGTAAAATATCCTGCAATGCCGCCCCCGTTGAAGAGGTAACAATTCCCACCGCTTTACTAAAGTGCGGTAGATTTTTCTTCAAATTTTGAGAAAACAATCCTTCCGCCGCAAGTTTCATTTTCAATGCGTCAAATTGCTGTTGCAACAATCCTTCACCGGCAGGGTGCATTGATTCAATAATGAGCTGATAATCGCCGCGCGGTTCATAAAGGCTGACATTAGCACGCACCAACACTTGCATTCCATTTTGAGGACGAAATGCCACACGTAGGTTTTTCATCCGAAACATCGCACAACGCACCTGTGCATTTTCGTCTTTCAGGGTTAAATACCAATGCCCCGAAACCGGTTGGGTAAAATTAGAAATCTCCCCCGTCAACCAAACTTGTGAAAAATGGTTTTCCAACATTTGGCGGGCAGCACTATTGAGTTGAGAAACGGAATAAATATTTTCTGACATCATTTGTTGTATTTAGAGATAATTAAAGGATAACAAGATGATATTTTCTTTCATACAAATTAATGATGATTTATTTTTTATTTAATCCATCACGAATAATTTGTTCTAAGGGCTTATAATTTAATCTGTGAGCTTGAATTGAAGCTTCTATCATTTGTTCTTGAGTCACATTTTGGAAATTTAATTCATATCCTACTTCTTTAGCAAGTTGAGCAATAAATACTCTTTGCGTTCTGCCATTTCCTTCTCTAAATGGATGAATGGCATTAATTTCCCCCATATAATAAGCCAATCTTTCGGCAATTTTTTCCGGTTCGGTATTTTTCAAAAATTGCTCTTTTTTTAATTGCGTAAATAGCTTGTCGGCTTCCGGAATAATTCGATATCCCATTACAAAATCTTGCCCACCTTTTTGCAAATAACCATCTCTTATCTTTCCCGCCCAAGCATAAATATCACCGAATAAATGTTTATGTATTGCTTTAAGATGAGCTAAATTAAATTTACCTTTAATCGGATTATTCTCTAATTCAATTGCTCTCATATAAGAAACCGTACGTTCAACTCTATCCAGTTCCTTCTGTTCTTTAATCCCTTTTTTATTAACCAGTACACCATTTTCATCAATGAAGGGATCAGATCCCATATATTTCATAGACTTTCTCCCGAAATTCTTGAAAGCTAAGCATTCCATTTATCCATTCTTGAGAAAGTGCTAAAACATCATCATCCATTATTAACCCTTCAAGACGATTATTGTCGAATGCAAACTGTGCCGCTTTTTGACGTTGATCACGTTCTTCTTGAGAAATCATAACACCCCTAACCATCAATATAATTTTATCTTGTTTAAAACCAATCTTTTTGATTACCAATATAACCGGCTTATAGATTTTCAGAAAAAGCGAGTTTTATTCCACCAAAACCCAACCATCATCCAACCAGTTACAGATGGAATCCAACAACAGTTCCATCACCGTTTCCGGTTCTTCGGCGGTATTTACCAAATCCGTTAAAAATGCCCAACTTAACGCCTCGCCATCTGCTAAACGTTTTAATACTTCCGCTTCAATAAGATTCAATTCATCCAGCCATTCACCGTTGGCATAAATACGTAATGGGTTTTCTGTGTAGAGCAATTTGCAGTTGTTATCTTGGTAAAGTAATGCCCCTTCTTCTAAAAGAGACTGCACTTCTTCAGGATCACTCATTTCATCAGAAACCAACAATTCATAACGACGCGAACTCACCGCACTTGCCACCGCCTGTTTAAAGAGCGTATCAAATGCCTCGGAATGTGCGAGTCTATCCAACAACTGCTGTTTCATCGCGTGGATATTTTCATCGGCAAGTTTACCGCTTCGTTGTGCTGATTGCGTTAATCGTAATGGGAGATCAAATTCGCTTAAATTCAAATCAGGATCTTGATGGCAAAAACCTTTACTGATGCCATCAATTAACTGGTTTAAATTCGGATAACGCAACCCAAAAGAGAAGGTTAAACAATCATTTTCAGCTACGCCGTAATGTGCCATTCGGGCAGGAATGTAAAGAATATCCCCCGGATTCATCACTTCATCAATCACCAATTCGCCCATATCATCAAAGATACGAATCGGTTGATCCGGTTTGAATTCCGTACTTGGATCGCACCATTTGCCGAGCTGCCAACGGCGTTGTCCATATCCCTGCACCAAAAACACATCGTATTCATCATAGTGTTTCCCCACCGAACCGCCTTTTGGCGCATAAGACACCATAATATCATCACGCTGCCATTGCGGAATAAAGCCAAATTTGTTCCAAAGTAGCCCCAATTCCGGCGACCATTGCTCCATATTTTGCACAAGCACCGACCATTTTTCCGGTAATTTTTGAAAATCTTTTTCACTCAAAGGGCTAAAAAAGACTTTCCAATCATCTTCGGCATAGGTTTTCACTAAACGTGCGGTAACATCTTCGTTTTTGGCAAGTTCAATAATATCCTGCGGTTCAAATTGCCCGACAATTTCCGGCAAACCGTTGCGGATGATCAATGGCTTTTTCTGCCAATAATCACGCAGAAAAATTTCAGGGGTAATTTGTTCCGGTAGGCAAAATGAGGAATGGGAAAGTGCGGTCATTTTTTAGCTCCTTTTTCTTTAGCGGCTTGTTCGGCGGCACGTTTACGGCGAATTTCTTTCGGATCGGCAAGTAAGGGGCGATAAATTTCAATACGATCGCCCTCTTTTAGCACGTCAGTCAATTTTGTCGGGCGACTGAAAATCCCAACTTTATTTTCTCGCAAATCAATTTCCATAAATTGTTGCAAAATACCTGATTGCAAAATTGCCGTATGCACCATTGTGCCTTCATCCACCTTGAAAGATTTCAAATAATGGCGTTCCGGCAAAGCATAAGCAATTTGAATATTAATTTGATTCATCACCATTTCTTCATACAAAAAATTTCGGCTATTATAAGCGAAAAGTGCGGTGAGTTTTAACGATAAATAAGGAAACACAATGAATTGGGTATTTTTCGCCATTGGGTCGGCATTTTTTGCCGGCTTAACAGCAATTTTAGGCAAGCTCGGCGTGGAAGGAATAAACAGCAATCTCGCCACATTTATTCGCACCATCGTTGTTTTGTTGGTGACCGCCGGCATTCTTTCCGCCCGCAACGAATGGCAACTTCCCCAACATATCGCCGCCAAACCTTTCATTTTTTTGATGTTATCCGGCATTGCCACGGGATTGTCTTGGCTTTGTTACTATCGCGCCCTTCAACTCGCCCCAGCCTCTTGGGTTGCCCCCATTGATAAATTGAGTGTGGTCATCGCTATTATTCTGGGCGTTGTGGTTTTAGGCGAACCCTTGAGTTTAAAACTAGTGATAGGGAGTATTTTGATTCTGGCTGGTGTTTTCATCTTAGCATTGTAAAACTTGTATTACATTTACCGCCTCTTTATAATTTCTGAAAAATTAAGGAGAAAAAATGACTATAACCGTTCGATTACCGGATGATTTACAACATCGCCTTGACCACCTTTCCTTACAAACCGGTCGTCCAAAATCCTATTATGTAAAAATAGCGTTAGAAACCTATATGGAAGATTTAGAAGATCTTTTATTAGCAAATGCCACGCTTGAACGTGTTCGACTGGGTAAAGAAAAAATCTATTCGCTTGAGGATGTGGAACGTGAACTGGGTTTGGACAATTCTTCTCGCTGAAACAGCAAAAAAACAATTGAGTAAACTCGCCAAGAAAAATCCTCAACAAGCACAACGAATTTTAGCCTATTTAAAAGAGGTGGCGACCTTAACCGATCCAAGAGATCGAGGAAAAGGTTTGGTTGGTAATCAGTCAGGTTTGTGGCGTTATCGAATTGGCGATTATCGGGTAATTTGTCATATTGATAACGGAAAATTACTTATCACAGCATTAGAACTTGGACACCGGCGTGAAATTTATCATTGATAGGCTTTTGTAAATTAAGACTATTTTCGCTACAATACGCCCCTATTTTTAACCCTCATCAGTTATTATGTCAGAAATCAAACTCATCGTTGGACTGGGCAATCCCGGCGACAAATATGCGGAAACCCGCCATAACGCCGGAGAATGGTTGGTCGAACGTTTGGCCCGCCGTTTTAATGTATCGTTAACCCCTGAAAATAAATTCTTCGGCAAAACTGCCCGTACTTTTATCAATGGTAAGGAAGTACGCCTGCTTGTCCCCACAACATTTATGAATCTGAGCGGTAAAGCGGTGGCGACATTGGCAGGATTTTATCGCATCAAGCCGGAAGAAATTCTAGTGATTCACGATGAGTTGGATTTGCCCCCCGGCTCGGCAAAATTGAAACAGGGCAGTGGACACGGTGGACATAACGGTTTGAAAGACATCGTGGCGCAACTCGGCAATAATAACAATTTTCATCGATTACGTTTAGGCATTGGACACCCCGGCCATCGGGATTTGGTCGCCGGTTACGTATTGAACAAACCCTCACCAAGCGATCGTGAAGTCTTGGAAAAAGTTTTAGATGAAGCTACCGATTGCGTGGAATTAATTTTTAAAGACGGTATAGTCAAAGCGACCAACCGCCTAAATGGTTTTAAAATTTAAAAGTGCGGTCATTATTACGACCGTTTTATTAACAATAAGGAAAAATTATGGGATTCAAATGTGGTATCGTGGGCTTGCCAAATGTGGGCAAATCCACCCTTTTTAACGCGCTCACCAAAGCCGGTATTGAAGCGGCAAATTATCCGTTCTGTACCATTGAACCAAATACCGGCGTTGTGCCAATGCCGGATCCGCGTTTAGACGCCTTAGCGGAAATTGTGAAACCGGAACGGGTATTACCCACCACAATGGAATTCGTTGATATTGCAGGTTTGGTTGCCGGCGCAAGCAAAGGCGAAGGATTGGGCAATAAATTCTTAGCCAACATTCGTGAAACCGATGCGATTGGTCACGTGGTACGTTGTTTTGAAAATGATGATATTGTACACGTTGCCGGAAAAATCGATCCGTTAAGCGATATTGAAACCATTAATACGGAACTGGCACTTGCCGATTTAGACAGTTGCGAACGGGCAATCCAACGCTTACAAAAACGTGCCAAAGGCGGCGATAAAGAAGCCAAATTTGAGCTTTCCGTGATGGAAAAAATCCTCCCTGTACTTTCCGAAGCGGGAATGATTCGCTCCGTCCCTCTTGATAAAGAAGAATTGCTTGCGATTAAAAGCTACAACTTCTTAACCCTCAAACCAACAATGTATATCGCCAATGTGAACGAAGACGGTTTTGAAAACAATCCTTACTTAGATAAAGTGCGTGAATTTGCAGAAAAAGAAGGCTCTGTTGTTGTGCCGGTTTGTGCCGCCATTGAAGCGGAAATCGCGGAATTGGATGATGAAGAAAAAACCGAATTTTTACAAGATTTAGGCATTGATGAACCGGGGTTAAACCGCGTTATTCGGGCAGGCTACGCCTTATTAAATCTTCAAACCTACTTCACCGCCGGCGTAAAAGAAGTGCGTGCTTGGACAGTCTCCGTTGGGGCAACTGCTCCCAAAGCCGCTGCCGTCATTCACACCGATTTTGAAAAAGGTTTCATCCGTGCCGAAGTCATCGCCTATGAAGATTTCATCCAATTCAAAGGTGAAAACGGCGCAAAAGAAGCCGGCAAATGGCGTTTGGAAGGAAAAGACTACATTGTACAAGACGGCGATGTAATGCATTTCCGTTTTAATGTTTAAAATACTTAGAAAATTGACCGCACTTTTTATTATAGGTGCGATTTTTTGTATTCTGTTTCAGCGAATGGATGGGCGAAACACAATATTAATGGAAAAAGATAGATAAAATTAACGTAAGAAATATACGTGGGGAAAATATGTCAAACATCACCATTTTAGACGGCGGTATGGGACGTGAGCTGGCTCGCCGTAAAGCACCTTTTCAACAACCGGAGTGGTCAGCCCTTGCGTTGTATCAACAACCCAATGCCGTTCAGCAGGTACACGAAGATTTTATTAAAAACGGCGCGCAGGTGATTACCACCAACAGCTATGCCGTTGTGCCGTTTCATATTGGCGAACAACGTTTTCACGCCGATGGCAAAATGCTGGCGGATCTTGCCGGTCGTTTGGCAAAAAGTGCGGTTGAAAATACTGCTGTTTTGGCGGTAAAAATTGCCGGCTCTATTCCACCATTATTCGGTTCTTATCGCTTTGATTTATACGAGCCTCAACGGGTGCAAGAGGTGGCGCAGCCGATTATTGACGGTCTCTCGCCTTATGTGGATTTTTGGTTATGTGAAACCCAAAGTTCTGCCACCGAACCGCAGGCTATAAAACCGTTGCTCCCACAAGACGACCGTCCACTCTGGGTTTCTTTCACATTGCAAGATGATGAACCAAGCGATGTTCCCCGTTTACGTTCCGGCGAAAGCGTGCAAAGTGCGGTGGAAAAAATGATTGAATTAGGGGTTGAAGCAATCTTATTTAACTGCTGCCAACCTGAAGTGATTTCGCAGGCACTTGAGGTTACGCAAAAAACCTTGCAAGCCCATAATGCCGACACAATCCGCACCGGTGCTTACGCCAACGCTTTTCCGCCACAACCCAAAGATGCTACGGCAAATGACGGTTTGGATGAAATTCGTGAAGATCTCAATCCTCAACAATATCTTGTTTGGGCTGAAAAATGGATAGAAAATGGCGCAACCATTGTGGGCGGATGTTGTGGTATTGGGCCTGAGCATATCAAAGCCTTGGCAGAAAAATTTCATTAAAAACACGCTAAAAATTAACCGCACTTTCCCTTTCACTGCAACGGTTTTCATTTCAATGGTTTTCATTGCCGAAAGAAAGGGAAAATGTCTTAAATCACCATATTAAAAACAATGCAAACACTTGAACAAATTAAAGTGGCGATCAGCAAAGATCCACAAAATGCAACATTCACCGCCCGCAATATTGAGCCGCTTTTTGCCGCCCCCACCCGCGCGCGTATTAATATTGTCGGTCAAGCCCCTGGTTTAAAAGCCGAACAAACCCGCCTTTATTGGAACGACAAAAGTGGCGATCGCTTGCGTGAATGGCTTGGTGTTGATCGCGAAACGTTCTACCATTCCGAATTATTTGCCGTGATCCCAATGGATTTTTACTATCCGGGTAAAGGGAAATCCGGTGATCTGCCACCACGCAAAGGGTTTGCCGAAAAATGGCATCCGCCCATTTTGTCACATTTGCCCAATATCGAACTCACGATTTTGATCGGTCAATATGCACAAAAATACTATTTGCCGCAAAACAGCTTGAATGTGACGGAAACGGTAAAAAACTACCATCAATTTCTACCGCACTTTTTGCCGCTTGTTCACCCTTCACCACGCAATCAAATGTGGTTGAAGAAAAATTCGTGGTTTGAACAAGAGGTGATTCCCGAATTACAACAACGTGTCAACGCAATTTTATCCCGCTCATTGTAAATATTTTTCAGGAAAGCATTATGTCAAACAAAAAGATCGGCTTACTGTCGCTAACCGCATTGGTACTCAGTTCTATGATCGGCTCAGGCATTTTCAGCCTGCCACAAAATATGGCAGAGGTGGCAGGTGCAGAAGCCTTAATAATTGGTTGGAGCATTACCGGTGTGGGCATTATTTTCCTCGGGTTGTCCTTCTTTTTCATTTCCCGATTACGTCCCGAATTAGACGGTGGCATTTACACCTATGCCCGAGAAGGGTTTGGCGAACTGATGGGCTTTATGTCCGCTTGGGGATATTGGTTGTGCGCCACTATCGGTATCGTAGGCTATTTAGTGGTTGCCTTTGAAGGCTTAGGAATGTTTACAGACAGCGAAAGTGCGGTCATTTTTGGACAAGGAAATACACTCGCCTCTTTTATCGGTTCTTCCATTATCGTATGGCTTGTGCATATTTTGATTGCCAAAGGGGTGAAAGAAGCCGCCACCGTAAACCTTATTGCCACTTTCGTAAAAGTCTTTCCGCTCGTGCTTTTTATCTTCTTCGCACTTTGGTATTTCAACCCGCAAACCTTTAGTCAGGATATAAAAGCCACTGCATTAAACAACAGCGTAACGGATCAAGTAAAAAATACGATGCTCATTACCCTTTGGGTCTTTACCGGTGTGGAAGGGGCTGCGGTATTGTCGGCACACGCCAAAAAACGTACCGATGTGGGGCTTGCCACTGTATTAGGTATTCTCATCGCGTTGGCATTATATGTTGCCATCACCGTGCTATCCCTTGGTATTTTGCCGCGAGAAACCATTGCGACAATGTCAAATCCTTCAATGGCAGGGTTATTGGAAGCAATGATTGGTGGTAGCGGTAAAGTGATTATCACTGTCTGTTTAATTGTGTCCGTGCTTGCTTCCTATATTAGCTGGACAATGTTTTCTTCAGAAGTCCCTTACCGTGGAGCAAAAAATGGTGCATTTCCTCAAATTTTCGACAAATTGAATGAAAATGGCACGCCGATCAATTCCCTTTGGTTTACCGGTTTGGTCGTGCAACTTTGTTTGATTTTGGTCTTACTTACGGGCAAAAGCTATAACGCACTTTTGCTTATTTCCACTTCAATGATTTTAGTCCCCTACTTTCTCATCGGCGCTTATTTATTCAAACTGGCTATCCGGCAAAATGCCGCTTGGTATATCAAACTCACCGGCTTTATCGCTTCGCTGTATGGCTTGTGGATTTTATACGCAGCGGGCTTAGATTATTTATTGCTTTCCGTATTGTTGTATGTGCCGGGCATTGCCCTTTTCCTTTATTCCCGCTATCAACATCAAAACGGCAAATTTAACCTCACCCAATGGGAAAAAGTGATTTTACTCATTATTGCATTGCTGTTTATTTGGGCAATATATAATGCCTTTACAAGCGTAACTTGGCACTAAATATAAAAAGAGCTGTCATCCTTCCACTTGCCGCCTCTCCCGTTATCAACGGCGGGAGAAAAACCGTGAAATTCACTGTATTTGTACCTTTACTACCTCGCCTCGAAAAATTACCGCATTTTGACCACACTTTGTTTTGATACGAATCAATGATTGGATGTTTTTCCGCTTTTGTACATTTCCGCTATGCTATAATCCGCGACTTTCAAGTGACAATTGAGGAATATTTATGCAACAAACCCCGGTGACGATGAAATCACAAAACCGTGATGTAATGAGTAAAAATACCATTATTTTTATCGCAGATGCGGTACTTTTCTTCATTTTACTTGCAGCACTCCCTTTTGAACCTGCCGCGAACAAAGGCTTGGCATTGCTCGCTTTTGTTGCAATTTTATGGTTAACGGAAGCGGTCAATGTAACCATCACCGCCCTCTTTGTGCCAATTCTATCCGTGCTGCTCGGTTTGGTAAATAGCCACCAAGCCTTAGTTGCCTTCGCCGATCCAACAATATTCCTCTTCTTTGGCGGCTTTGCGCTTGCAACCGCCCTAAATATACAAAAAATAGATCAAATGCTTGCTAATAAAATTATGCAGCTGGCAAAAGGTCGCTTGTTTGTCGCAGTGCTTTATCTTTTCTTCGCTACCGCCTTTCTTTCAATGTGGATGAGTAACACTGCCACAGCCGCGATGATGATTCCACTCTCAATGACAATTTTAAGCCAACTCGACAGAAAAAAAGAGCATAACACCTACGTTTTCGTGTTGCTTGGCATTGCTTATAGTGCCACGGTTGGAGGAATGGGTACGCTAGTCGGTAGTCCGCCAAATGCCATTGCCGCCTCTCAACTACACTTAGATTTTGCCGATTGGTTAAAATATGGAATGCCGGTGATGAGCCTTTTATTCCCCATTATTATTGGTTGGTTATATATCGTGTTCAAGCCTAAGCTAAATGCGCATTTTGATGCAAAATTTGCCAAAATCAAAATAAACAAAAAACGAATCCTCACCCTTGTGATTTTTATTACCACAGCATTGCTATGGGTTTTCGGTGGTTATATTAATCCTCGTCTTTCAAGCCTATTAGGTTTACCAACCTCTATTAGTAGCTTTGACAGTATGGTTGCCCTCACCGCCGCGATTGCTATTTGTGTTACCGGTATTGCCAGTTGGAAAGAAATTCAAGAAAACACAGAATGGGGCGTGTTATTTCTATTTGGTGGCGGTTTAACATTAAGTTCGGTATTGGAAAACTCTGGTGCCAGCAAAATTATGGCTGAAGGTATCGTGCTGATTATTGAAGGCGGTCATTACTATGTAATGGCATTAATTGTTGCGGCGTTTATTGTCATTCTGACAGAATTTACCTCAAATACGGCAAGTGCCGCGCTACTCGTGCCAATTTTTATTTCCATCGCACACGCATTAAATATGCCGCCCTTGGGTTTTGCACTCACAATTGGTCTTGGTGCCTCTTGTGCCTTTATGATGCCGGTAGGCACACCACCCAATGCCATTGTCTATGCAACAGGCAATGTAAAACATTCCGATATGATCCGGGTTGGCAAATATATTGATTTAACCTGTATGTTTGTTATCGCAACCATTGCTTATCTTTTCTGGATGTAGTGCTTTTTTCGGTGCAAAGTGCGGTCAAAAATCATTGTGTTTTTGGCCGCACTTTCTTTTACCAAATCAATTATCGCAAACGATTGCGTTTGCACAGATTTTACGTATAATCCACGCTTTCTTTTTTTATAAGGTCCAATGATGAACAATCAACTGCTCTATTCTGTTGAAGACAAACCGCCTTTTGGGTTGGGTTTGTTACTTGCTGCACAACATTTGTTGGCAGCGCTTGGCGGCATTATTGCCGTGCCATTGGTAATCGGTAATGTGCTTAAACTCCCCACTGAAGAGACAATCACCTTAGTGAATGCCGCCTTGTTGATTTCCGGTGTTGTCACCGTTATTCAATGTCGTGGTTTAGGCCCAATTGGTATTCGTCTGCCCAGTGTGATGGGGACCAGCTTCACCTTTGTTGCAGCCGCATTGGCAATCGGCTTTAGTGAATATGGTGTTGCCGGTATCCTTGGGGCTTCTTTAGTGGGATCTTTGGTGATGATTATCGGCAGTTTTTTTATGCCCTATATTCGTAAACTTTTCCCACCGGTGGTCACCGGCACGGTTGTGATGATGATAGGCTTAAGCCTAATTCCTGTTGCAGTGGATTGGTTTGCCGGCGGACAGCGGGGAGATGTCCATTACGCAACGCCTGAAAATTTGATGATGGCTAGTTTTGTGCTTGTTATCGTGGTGGCATTAGTACAATGGGGGAAAGGAATCTTTTCTGCGGCAGCCATTGTGATCGGTATGATGACGGGTTATGCCCTTTGTCTTATTTTGGGTTGGGTCAATTTTGAGGGCGTGGCGAACGCACAAACTTTTGCCGTGCCACAACCCTTGCATTTCGGTTTAGCCTTCCCTATTTCAGGGATTATCGGGATGTCGATTGCCTATTTAGTTACCATTGTGGAATCAAGCGGTAACTTCCTTGCGCTAGGGAATGCCACCAATACGGAAATCACTGGCAAACATTTACGTGGTGGCGTACTGGCAGATGGATTAGGCTCTGCACTTGCTGCAATAATGTCCACCACGCCTTTTTCTTCTTTTTCGCAAAATATCGGGGTGATCTCCTTAACCGGCGTAGCTAGTCGTCACGTGGTTGCTCTTACAGGTGTATTACTGGCATTTGCGGGCTTGTTTCCTGTGTTCGGTGCATTAATCGTATCGATTCCATTACCTGTGCTGGGCGGTGCGGGCTTGATGATGTTCGCAATGATCATTGCTGCTGGTATTCAGATGTTGGATAAAGTGGAACGTAGCAAACGCAATGGGTTAATTATTGCCATTTCAATCGGCTGTGGTCTAGCCGTGACAACCCGTCCGGAATTGCTTGATAAACTTCCACACTTTTTCAAAGAAGTGCTAGGCTCAGGCATTACCGTTGGATCATTATTAGCGTTAATTTTGAACCTTATTTTGCCGAAAGATAAAGAAGCCACAAAAGAGAACTAAAACAAAAAACACGCGACAAGGCGTGTTTTTTCCTTTTATACCACCGGTTTTTGTCGATAAAAAATCAGTCCCGGTAAGGCAAGTCCGAAGACTAATGCGCCAAGAATAAAGGTGGTATTTAAAAAGGCACTTGTCATTTGTTCTAGTAATTCAGCAGAATAACCATAGTGATGAATCTGCACCAGTGAAATCATTGCTTTGTAAGCGTGTACACCGGGAATCATCGGAATAATCGCCGCAACGGTAAAGGCTTTGGGATGAGCCAAATAATAATGGGATAAATGCACGCCAATAAAACCAATGACACAAGAGGCAAAAAATGTAGAGAATACAATCGGTACATCCATATATAACAACAAAGTGCGTGTAACGTGTCCCAGTGCGCCTAAAATCGCACAATATTTTAAGGCTTTCACCGGCACATTAAACACTAACGCAAAGCCCACTGCCGGAATGGCGGCAAAAAACATATCATCAATCAAACTCAATAAAAACGCCATTAATGCCCCCAAGTTGCAATATGCAAGACACCCAATGCCAATACAATGCCAAGACAAGCCCCGAAGGTTAAAATCGTGGCGATCGTCCAACGCCCTAAGCCCATATTTACATAGCCTTTTAAAATATCCGCCAAGGAGTTAATGAGTGGGAAGCCCGGCACGAGCAACAATACACTGGATGCCAAGGCAATTTGCGGATCGTTTCCCCAATTATATTTCAAACTCATACCGGAAATGAGCGAGGCGACAAATGCGGTAATCGCAAACACAATGAGCAGATTGTAATGGCGTGTTGAAAATTCCTGTCGAACAAACATTCCCACCGCCGAAGCCACAAAGGTGATGAAACAAATCAACCCGTCCCCGCCCGATAAATGCGCGAAAGAAGCGCAAGACAAACCAATCATAAAAATCACTAAAGTGCGGTTATATTTTAGGGGTTTTAGCTTATCCAACTTCTTTTGTGCCATATTCAGATCGTAGAGCTTATGTTCTACCGCAATCACAATGCGTTGCACATCCGTTACCATTTGCATATTAATGCCCTTATCCGTGTTCTTTCGTGCCGTGGTAATACAATGTTGTTCCGATAACGTGGTGATCACAATGGCATTGGGTGAAAGCGCACATTCCACACTTTCCACGCCAAGGGCAACCCCTAAACGCTGTGCCATTTGCACCACTACCGCACTTTCTGCACCGTGCTGTAATAAAAGCAATGCCGTTTGCACACAAGCACGTGTAACGGCACGTTGGTATTCGTGTTCCATATTTATGCCAAATAAAAAAATCAATACCGAAGGATTTTACCTATTTCATTTAAAAACACGCCAAAAACAAACCGCACTTATGATCCAAGTCAAAAGTGCGGTTCGATTTTTTTATATTTTGAGATTAACGCTTCACGACTTTCGCCTGCTTAATCATATTGTCTGCCACTTCCAAAATGGTGATTTGCAAGCCTTCAATTTCGCAAACCGTGCCTTCATCGGGAATTTCTTCTAAATGTTCAAGAATCAAACCGTTGAAAGTACGGGCATCTTCCGTATCCAATTCCCAACCAAACATTTTATTCAGATCACGCAGGTTTGCCGAACCGTCAATAATGATTGAACCGTCCGACTGTTGTGTCACTTCCTCATCAATACTTGGTGCCGTGGAAGTGGTGAAATCGCCCACAATTTCTTCCAAAATATCTTCTAAGGTTACCAAGCCTTTAATGTCGCCATATTCATCCACCACCAAGCCGATCCGTTCTTTATTGGAACGGAAATTGGCAAGCTGAATTTTAAGCGGTGTCCCTTCCGGAATAAAATACACTTCGTCCGCCGCACGAATGAGGGTTTCTTTGGTAAATTCATTTTTTTCCAATAATAAACGGAAGGCTTCACGCACTCTCAAAATGCCAAGAACCTGTTCATCCAAGCTCCCTTTATAAAGCACCACACGGTTATGGGCGGCGTGGTTGAGCTGTCGCATAATGGCTTTCCAGTCATCATCAATATCAATGCCGCCAATTTCATTACGCGGCACCATAATATCGTCCACCGTCACCGTTTCCATATCAAGAATGGAAAGCAACATTTGCGGGTGTTGCTCATCCGGTGTGGCTTCACCTGCCTCGGAAACAATACTTCTTAGCTCTTCACGGCTGATCATTTGTTTTTGCATATCCGGTTTTAAGCCCACTAAACGCATGAGTGATTTGGTGAAAATATTCATCAACCATACCAGTGGGTAGAAGATCTTTAATAAAAGCGTCAAAATATGACTGGAAAATAACCCCACTTTTTCCGGATGCATTGCCGCAACGGTTTTTGGAAAAATCTCAGAAAAAACCAACATCACAAAGGTAAGCAAGCCTGTCGCAATCGCCACTCCCGCATCGCCATACAACCGCATACCAATCATTGTGGCAATGGCGGAAGCACTGATATTCACAAGGTTATTAAAGATAAGAATAAAACTGAGCAAGGTATCGGGCTTTTCAAGCAATTTTTCGGCTTTTTGCGCCCCTTTGTTACCTTGTTCGGAAAGAAAACGCAGGCGATATTTGTTAAGAGAAAGCAAACCGGTTTCCGAGCCGGAAAAATATGCCGATAAAACCAAACAAATGACAAGTGTAATAAATAAACTACTAAGGGGAATACTGTCCAAGGGATAATCCTTTTGTTGATTAATCATAATCCATAGGGCAATGTGAAGATCGACAAATAAACATCGATAAAATTTCTACCTGCTATGGCACATTCAATGATAAAGGCGAACTGGTTGGTTCGCCCTTATTTTAAATCAATCGACTACCGAAATAGGCAATCGTGAGCAGGATGATACCCGAAATTGCATAAATAATCATCCTTTTTCCTCGCCAACCGAGCTTCCAATGTCCAAAAAGGGCAATCCCAAACACAATCCAAGCTAAAAATGAAAAGACGGCTTTATGAAGACTTTCCGCCGTCAAACTGCCAAGAGAATGATAAATACCGGAAATCAACGTCAGCGTGAGTAAGATTTCTCCAATGGCAAACAAGCGGGAAAAATGGCGTTCCACCGTCATTAAGGAAGGCATTACCGGTGAAAACACGGTTTTCTTCGCTTTCAGGCTGCGATCAATCCAAGCAATTTGAATGGCGTAAAGGGTGGCAATAAAACAAACGGCATAAGTAAAAATTGACAAGCCAATGTGAAACAACATCACCGAATCTTGATTTAACAATCGAATAATATGGCTTGGCATTAACACCGCTAAAATTAAATTGAGAATAGAAAAGGCAAACACAATGGGCAATAAAAACCAAATTGAATTCACCATTAGCATTGCCAACACTGCCAACGCCGCAATACTCACACTCATTAATGACCCTATTTCCACCAAGGTAAACGTATGCGCTTGTGCCAAGGCGTGCAAAGAAGGATAAAGACTAACAGCGTGTAAAATAATGGCGGAAAGTGCGGTCAAAAAAAAGGGAATTTTTTTCGGACGCTGTGTTTTATCCGCAGAATGAAGCAATGGCAAAATCATCAACACGCTTGCCAAATAAAAAAGTATCGAAAAAACAGCAAACCACATAATCTCTTCTCATTTATTAGGAATGGTTCGTATTCTATCCTTGTCGTCACCAATTCGCTATAAATTTATTTGAAATGATGAAAAACGCCCAAATTTCGGTATAATCACGCCAATTTTTTTGAAGAAAATGCAGGATTTATTATGTTTGAGAACCTTTCCGATCGCCTGTCGAAAACGCTACGCAACATCACGGGCAAAAGTCGTCTAACGGAAGATAATATTAAAGATACACTACGCGAAGTCCGTATGGCATTGTTGGAGGCAGATGTTGCCTTGCCGGTGGTGCGTGAATTTATCACCAAAGTAAAAGAAAGTGCGCTTGGCGAAGAAGTGAATAAAAGTTTAACCCCGGGGCAAGAATTTTTAAAAATCGTTCAGCGTGAGCTTGAAAAAGCGATGGGCGAATCTAACGAAAGTTTGAATCTCGCCACCCAACCGCCTGCGGTCATCTTAATGGCAGGTTTGCAAGGGGCGGGGAAAACCACTAGCGTGGGAAAACTGGCAAAATTCTTGCGTGAACGCCATAAAAAGAAAGTCTTGGTGGTCTCTGCTGACGTATATCGTCCTGCGGCAATCAAACAGCTTGAAACCTTAGCACAATCCGTTGGCGTGGATTTCTTCCCATCTGATGTAACACAAAATCCGGTAGATATTGCCAAGGCTGCCCTTGCCGATGCAAAACTCAAATTCTATGACGTGTTAATTGTGGATACCGCCGGTCGGCTGCACGTTGATAGCGAGATGATGGATGAAATTAAACAAGTCCACGCTACATTAAATCCAATCGAAACCCTTTTCACCGTGGATGCAATGACCGGTCAAGACGCGGCAAACACTGCCAAAGCCTTTAATGAAGCCTTGCCTCTAACGGGGGTGATCCTCACCAAAGTGGACGGCGATGCTCGTGGCGGTGCGGCATTATCCATTCGCCAAATCACCGGTAAACCCATTAAATTCTTAGGGGTTGGGGAAAAAACCGAAGCCCTTGAGCCATTCCATCCGGATCGTGTTGCCTCCCGAATTCTCGGTATGGGCGATGTTCTCTCACTCATTGAAGATCTTGAACGTTCCGTTGACCGTGAAAAAGCGGAAAAAATGGCACAAAAATTCAAGAAAGGCGATAACTTCACCTTGGACGATTTCCGCGACCAACTGGTTGAAATGAAAAAAATGGGCGGAATGATGTCAATGTTGGAAAAACTGCCGGGGGCGAAAAATCTGCCCGATCACGTAAAAAATCAAGTGGATGACAAAATGTTCATCAAAATGGAAGCCATTATTAATTCAATGACGTTAAAAGAGCGTGCCAATCCGGATATTATTAAAGGCTCCCGCCGCCGCCGTATCGCCTTGGGTTCCGGCACGCAGGTGCAAGATGTCAACAAATTGCTTAAACAATTTGATGAAATGCAACGAATGATGAAAAAAATGCGTAAAGGCGGAATGTCTAAAATGATGCGTGGAATGCAAGGTTTAATGGGTGGCGGTATGGGCGGTCTCGGAAAACTGGGCGGAATGTTTAGACGCTAGTCGTTTGTCAGGTTGTCCCCTTCCCTATCTCCGCTTGTTGAGAAGGCGAAGAGAATAGCAGGAATGTTATACCAGCCATTTAATTTAACTAATTGAAATCACTTGTTTTTTGATAAGGACACGAGCGTCGCGTCCCTACCGTTCACGTTATTTTGTCCACTATGCCGTTATTTATAACGTTCATTTATTACAAAATAATGCAAAACATTTCAAATTTTGACCGCACCTTATAAAAAAATCCCCTAAGGAGAACCTTAGGGGATTTGCTTAAATGGATCTAATGGATATCATTAAATGATTTGGACACCTTGTTGAATATAGATAGCCTCATCATTAACCTCACCCGCTGATGTGCGATAGGTATATTTATCATAAGTAATACCATCGTGCATCACATCGGAGTCTGTTTTTTCCCAGAAATTCCAGTTGGATTTAATGACACCACCGCCATCTTTAAATTTAGCACCATCAATGTATTTACCATTATCACCGAAGTCTACAGTATCATTTGTGCTACCTTTAATATAGATAGATTTTGTTGTGTCATTGGCTTGGTTAATATAATCATTACTGATACCAATTGTTTGGGTTGTTGGTGCAGTTAAATCAATCACTTCAAAATTCAATACATTTTGTAAGCTAACTTTACCGTCAGATTTAGTGAGTACTAATGTATCATCACCTTCTCCGCCATCAAGTCTACCCCACGCTGCACCGGTTTCAATTCTATCCCCCATAATAGCGACATCATCGCCGGCACCTAATTTAGCTTCTTGTCTTGCGAACAATCCACTCACCACGAAGGTATCATTACCGTCACCCATATCAATCACACCACTTGCAGGTGCTTTTGTTCCGACAGATTTCGCAATAAATACATCACTGCCCTCACCAAAGGTGATGGTATTCTTATCGTGCATTGCGCCAACTTCCATATAGTTATCACCGTTACCAAAATTAATGGTTTTACCGCCGGCAAAATCTTTATTGACATCGGCACGCAACACATCGTTGCCGTCTCCATAGCTAATATCTAAACCTGCAGCTTGTACGGTCGTACCACCGAAGTTAACGATATTATTACCTTCGCCCATTCTAATATTGTAGTTACCAATAACAAATGTTTCACTAAATGTGAGTTTGTCATTGCCATCTCCCATATCAAAATAACCATCGGTATCCGCCCCCATTGATTGGACTGTACCACGAACTTGGATATGGTCGTCACCTTTCCCCATTTCAATGTGAACTTGAGCCCCAACAGCAATTTGGCGACCAACGGAACCATTATACAAGCCCATTCCACCAAAGTTATCTAAACCGACAATAAGGGTGTCATTACCATCAGTAGAAACAAACGCGCCGTTGTCCTTATCGGTAGATGATTGAGCAAAACCTGTAATAATACCTTTATCAAATCGAGTACCATTAGGATCCGGACCGACATCTGCTGTATAACTTGTAAACAAGTTTCTCACAGCATTAATTTTTGTTTCAGATACGTTACCTGCGGCATCAATTATCTGAAGGGTAATACTACCGTTTACCTTACGATTCCAGTTTGCGAGATTCAAGGTATAGGTGCCATCACCATTATCAACAACATCTTTAAGGGCTGATTCACCCGTTCCGGTATAGTATTTATACTTGATGGTTGCACCAAGTTCAGAAATACCGTCAGCTTGAAGCACCATAGTATTAGTATCTGAGTTTAATTCTTTAACATCCATTGATTCAACAATCGTATCTAAACGGTAATTAAAGACTTTCTCAGATAAATCTGTACCATTTGCATCTTCTATCTGTACTTTATAACGATAAAGTGTATTGACGGTTTCCGGTTGTGGCGTTGTCGGTTTCACTGTGTAGTCAAGACCGTTATTTGTCATATCGGCAGTGAGATCTTCAACACGACCTTCATTGCCATCAACGATGGTGTAACGTAACACTTTAACAACTTGACCTGCTTGAGGTGCTTTATCCAATGTGAAATGAAGCTCTGCACTTGGATCGTTAGTTAAACCGGTTTGGCGTGTCATTGCTTTTGTTGCATCAGTATCAGCCATACCATCAACACGACCTACATATTTGTCGGTATCCGTATAGAAATTCGCAACATCCGGATTATCATCCGTTAATTTATCTTCAAGATAAATATCCGTTACAACCGGTGCACTTTCTGTCTTATCTGTATCGGTAATCGTTTCTCCATTTACAGTCACTGTAGCGCTCACATCATAAGATACATCAAATTTAGGGTTATTAAACACGGTTGTTACGTCTGTCACTTCATCTTCACCAGTTCCGGTAACAGTTGTCGTCACAGTGCTTGTTGGAACTTTAAGCTCCCAAGTTCCGTTAGCCGCAACCGTTGCTTTACCGGTATAGTAGACTGTACTATCTGCTTGCTGAATAGTAATGGTTACTTCTGTATTTTCAGGCACATTATTCGTTGTACCACTGACAACAAAACCTTTTTCAACTTTAGTTACACCATTTTCAGTGGCATTACTGATTTCCACTGTTGCAATATTAGAAGGTAAGAATTGAGCATATCCGTCAGTCCCTTCAGTAACCTGTGCTTGACCTGCGATATTATTAATATCAATCTTCGGTGTTTCATCCGCTTTAGAAGTATCATTAACCGTAACTTCGTTACCTTCTACTCCACCTACCGTGAATTTACCTGTTTCAGCCTCTTCCGTTGTTTCATCTGCTTTCACCGGTGTGGTGATAGTGAATGAAGTTACTCCTGCCGGTACATTCAATGTACCGTCTGCATTCATTTTTACACCATCAGAGAAGGTAAATGTTGTGCTGTCATCAAAGTCATCCGCACTTAATTGACCTGCACCTGTGCCGTTTGGCAAGCTGAAGGCTAATTTTTCGTTACCGTTATTGTTTGTCAATTTCACGGTTGTTTCGATGCTTGCACCTTCGTCTACCGGAGTACTTGATACGACACCTACGCTAGCCCCATTTGAATCTGTGCTTGGATCAACGCCTGCATTCACACTATCTGTGCCTGAAAAAGCCGAAGAATTCGCACGATTACCTGCATCATTTGTACCTGTTGCAGAAACTAGGGTACTATCTTGTACACTATCTTGCGGAATAGTAATTGAACCATTAGCCCCAGGCGTGTAATCTGTGTTATCACTTGTCCAGTCTCCGTTTGAATCTTTAGTTAAAGTTACCACTACAATAGTACCTTCCTCATCAAGGAACTGTACAACGACTTTATTATTATCTGCACCTGGTGTTACGGTAACAGAACCATCTGTGGTACTTGGGATTACATCAGGTTTATCTGCTGGATCAATAGGGGTGGTAGAACTATCTGTAATCGTTGCTTCCGCACTATCCACACCGTCAATACTCACCTTCGCTGTTTCATCGCCTTCAGTTTTGTTATCAGCAATGGTTGGGTAAGTAATAGTAAATTCGGTTACGCCTGCCGGTACATTTAATGAGCCGTCAGTATTTAACGTAACACCATCACTGAATGTTGGCGTACCAACATCTTCTGCCGGATTAATAGGTTTATTGGCACCACCTGAGATACCACTAAATGCTAAAGAAGGGTTACCATTGTTGTTATTCAACTTAATTGTTGCAACAAGATTATCACCTTCATTTACAGGGCCATTTAAGGTAATCGCATCAGAGTCAGCAAGATGGGCATTGCCACTATCCTTACCTGCTTCACCTGTGCCTGTATCACTGTTACCCGCGTCATTTGTACCTTTTGCCGTTACAATAGTTTCATCTTTCACACTATCTTGTGGGATCGTAATGCTACCGTCTGATGAATTCGCATAATAGGCAGGATTATCACTTGCCCATGTACCTGTTGCAGGATCTTTGGTTAAGGTTACTGTGACTTCTTCATCCTTTTCATTTGTAAAAGTGATTTCTACCTTATTATTATCAAGCCCCGGAACAATTTCTACCGAACCATCAGTCGTGCTTGGCGTTACAGTTGGTTTATCTGCCGGTTTTGCCGGCGTTGCTGAAGTGTCGTTAACTGTAACTTCGTTACCTTCTACACCACCTACAGTAAATTTACCGGTTTCGGCACCTTCTGTTTTTTGATCTGCTTTCACCGGTGTGGTGATAGTGAACTCAGTTACACCTGCCGGTACATTCAATGTACCGTCTGCATTCATTTTTACACCATCAGAGAAGGTAAATGTTGCGCTGTCATCAAAGTCATCAGCATTTAATTGACCTGTCGCGGTGCCATTTGGCAAGCTGAAGGCTAAGTTTTCGTTACCGTTATTGTTGGTCAATTTTACGGTTGTTTCGATGCTTGCACCTTCATCTACCGGAGTACTTGATACGACACCTACGCTAGCACCATTTGAATCTGTGCTTGGATCAACGCCTGCATTCGCACTATCTGTGCCTGCTAAGCCTTCACCTGTATCGCTTTCACCTGAAGGATTTGTGCCTGTTGCAGTGACTTTTTCACCGTCTTTCACATTATCTTGTGGAATAGTGATTGTGCCGTCTGCACCCGGTGTGTAATCAGGATTATCACTTGTCCAAGTTCCGTCTGAACCTTTGGTTAAGGTTACCGTTACTTTGTTACCATCTTCATCAGGGAATTCAACAACCACTTTGTTGTTATTCGCGCCCGGTGTGACGGTAACAGAACCATCTGTTTCACTTGGCGTTACAGTCGGTTTATCTGCCGGATCGACAGGGGTGGTAGAACTATCTGTAATCGTTGCTTCCGGACCGTCCACACCTCCTACACTTACTTTAGCCGTCTCATTGCCTTCAGTTTTGTTATCGGCAATAGTTGGGTAAGTAATAGTAAATTCGGTTACGCCTGCCGGTACATTTAATGAGCCATCTTCATTGATCGTTACACCATTGCTAAATTTTGGCTCGCCAACATCTTCTGCCGGTGTAATACCATTATTTGCACCACCTGAAATACCACCAAATGGTAATTTTGGATTGCCGTTATTGTTATCCAATTTAACGGTAGCAATCAGATCATCACCTTCATTTACAGGACCATTTAAGGTTACGCCATCTTTAGCCACACCTGCATTTTGACTATCTGTCGGTGCTTTATCGGAACTTTCTGCAGTTTTACCCGCATCATTTGTTCCTGTTGCTTTCACCGGTTCACCGTCTTTCACATTGTCTTGTGGAATAGTGATTGTGCCGTTTGCATCCGGTGTGTAATCAGGGTTATCACTTGTCCAAATACCATCAGGGTCTTTTGTTAAAGTAACGGTTACCGGATTACCTTCTTCATCAGGGAACTCTACAACCACTTTGTTGTTGTCTGCTCCCGGTGTGACAGTGACAGAACCATCTGTGTCACTTGGTGTCACACTTGGATTATCAGCCGGATCACCCGCCGTGTTTTTATCAGAGCTTTCATTTCCTGCCGGATCTTTCGCCACTGCTGTTACTTCGCCACCATCCTTCACTTTATCATCAGGAATGGTCGCTGTTTTTTCACCGGCTGTCGGACTTGGAATAATTTCAGGTTTATCACTTGTCCAATTACCTTCTGGATCTTTAGTCAATGTAACCGGAACGGTTGAACCATCTTCTTGTGGTACATTTACAACCACTTGATCCGCATCGTCCGGTAAATCTACTTTTACACTACCGTCATCATTTGGTGTGATAGTCGGTGTTGACGGCGGTGTCGTATCCACTGTGATAGTTTGCTCACCTGTTGCAGAGCTATTACCTGCCGGATCGGTTACTTTCGCTGTCACAGTAATATCACCATCACCGGCTACCAGTACATCAACTGTGGTGTAACCATTGTTAATCA
>NZ_MLHQ01000028.1 GCF_001999305.1 Rodentibacter myodis
GTTCGCTACCTGCTTTATTACCTTTCGGTTCTTGCACCTCGCTGTAAATCGGCTCTTCTGTTGCACGAGATAGACGGTTTGTATTTACATCAGTTTCTGTTTCTTTTGAGGTAAAACGTTTTGCTTTCTCTTTGCCTTTTTGTGCTAATTCCGCTAAATCTAATACTTCAAAACTAAAACTTGTGCTTGCGTATTTATCATCACGCTGAACAGTTTTGGATTTTTCAAGATCTTGATTAATCTCTCCCTGCACATTTCCCGCATTAACACCAGATAATGTTGAATCTTGGGTTGCTTCATAATGTTTTTGTGCAGAACGTCCGCCACGCACGGTTGCCTGTGATGTTCCACGTTCATTACGACCAATAGATAACCCAAATTCACCACCATCTTGATGATGATAATCTGCAAGAGATTGATGCGTTACATCACCGTCAATCTTAAATGATTTACCATTACTTTTATCTACAAAATAACCGCCTTTTAAGTCAAGCCCTTTAGTTTCGCCTTCCATTCTATTAGCGGCAATTCCCGATTGTTTATTGACCTTGCGGCTTTGTTCGGTCTCTCGTCCATAACCGCCACCAACGGTTCCCGTAGGCGTAATCGCCGTTGTGGTTGAAATAGACATACCTACAGAAGCTGAGGCATCAAAATGCTGACTGGTTCTGTCATAGCTATCTTGTTTTGACTCAATATTTGTTTTTCCAGCGATCTTGGAGCGATAAATATCCGCTTCAAGATTTGCCCCCGATAAATTAAGATTTTTATCCGTTTTGATACTCAATTGTTCAGCGGATAATTCGCTATTTTGGTAGCTCGTTGAAGTTGAATTCATAGTGCTTCCATTGGTTTCAACAGATACTGAAGAACCCACTGCACAACCTTGCACCATAAGACCACAAGAAACACTCACTCCTTCAGAATATTTAGCACCAGCCGAGGATTCGGATTCACTTCTTTCTGTTTTACCCGCATTAATATTGACATCATCTTTCGCATTAATATTTAATTTACCTGATTTTTTATTACGTTCTACGTTATTTAATTCAACGCCACCGTCAGTCGCCGTTAAGGTTAAATTACCGTTAAGCTGCGTTCTATTATCAGATTTCTCATTAAGTTTATAGGATGATGAAGAGTAACCTATCTGTCTTTTCACTGAGCTACCAACCAGATCACCGGTAGCTAAATTCGCAACATCGCTGGCGACTTGTAATGCCGCTGTACCATCTTGTTTAACCCCTTTTTTGGCATCTTCTGCCTGTTTGACGGCATGGCTAATCGCATCCGCTATTGCTGAATGTGCTTCGCCCACAATACCTGCGGTAACATTATCTTTTCTGGATTGGTAGTCGGTTTCATCCTTTTGCTTTGTAGAGATGATTTTTTTCGCAGTTAAGTTCAAACCTTCGGTCGGCTCATTCGCTTGTTGTTCAAAGAATGATTGATCTTTTTCTGCCATTAATTCATCAATTTCTTCCTGAGATAATTTTCTCAATTCAGGTTTTTCACCAGTTGGTGTAGATTTACTCCCTTCTTGCTTTTTGGCTAAAGCATTATCACTATGATTTGGCGACACTGAACCTTCTGCCATTGCAGAGGCTGGAGTATGATCTTCAACTGCAGTATCAGATTTATTAATATCTAGTCCGCCAATATCTAACGTACCTAAAACGTGTAAATCACCCGTTTCAGCATTTAATTGGCTATTAGAATGCTTCAGGTCCGTTTTGCTCTCTTTTTCTGAAACCATTTTCAAGCCAACTTCACCATTTACGCCAGTATGTGTGCTTTCGGTAGTTTGTGTTGATGCCCCATCAACAGTGCCGTATTCAAAGGATTTTGAATAACCGCCACCATTAAAGGAAATACCAGTTGCTAATTGTGAATAAGCTTTTGATTTTTCACTATGCTCAACATTTTTCCCTGCTTCAGTATTGTAGTCTCCTTTTACTACCCCAGTAATACGTTTGGCATTAAGCTTACTGCCCACTTGATTTACATCTTCTTCAACTGCAAGGTGCAAATGATCAAAGGTTACATCAGAACCTACTGATTCAGCTTTATAATGGCTTTCGCTTTCACTACCCACTTCATCTGTATAGAAAAGACTGTTCGCCACAATGCTTTTTTGTTTATGTTGACTACTAAATTTGTGAGTGTCAGTCATATTGAGTTGTTTTGTTTTGGCAAAACCTGTTTTAGCTTTGATATCTGAACCTTTGATATCAATGGAACTGTCCAAATCAGTCTCTAAATGCATATGTTCACCAGAGGTGATTTGGGATTTTTGTACTTCAGTATTCCCTTTTTCATCTGCATAAGATGTAGAAGAAGACTCAATACCTTTATGACCTTTCAATTTAACCAATTCTTCGCCTAAAACACTACCTTGATTTTTAATTTTATTGTCAGCTTCAATATCAACTTTTCGCCCAGCAATCGTTCCTTGGTTATAAACATCTTTAGTTTTTAACCGCAGTTCTCTAGCTTTAAGCACCGCTTGACCTAAGCCTTTATATTTCTCAGCATCTTCTAAGGTACTCTTAGCGAAATAAACTTGTGGTACATAAACTTCTTTACCATTTACATTTGATTTCACATACCAAATAATGTCTTCTTTCAGATTTTCTTGCTGTTCTTTAGTGAGTGCTTTGCCTAAAGTTAAATCCAAATCATTAGAAACATAAGATGCGTTATCCATTAGACGTTTAACTAAATTTACGTTAGTTAAATCGTATTTTAGGGCTAAATGGTTATCGACCTTTTTCTCAATGCTGCGAGTAATTAATTGATGTTCAAAATAACTATCGCCAATTACACTGACTTTATCGCCTTCAACTTTAGCGCCAAGCTTATTAAAGAAGTAATCTGAACCCACATAATCTTTTTGATTGATATAGTTCACTCTGGTTTGATATAACGGATCAACCTCAATATGAGGACGCTGGCTTTCTTCCGCAAGTTTTCGTTGTTTCGCTAATTCATCTGCTTTACGTTTTTCTTCTTCAAGTTTTCGCTGATATTCTTCTAGCTCTTTTTTCTGTTGTTCAGAAAGCTCTTGTTGCTTTTTAAGCTCTTCTTCACGTTGTTTTGCTAAACGTTCTTGTTCTAAACGCTCTTTTTCTAATCGTTGGCGTTTTTCTTCTTCTGTTTCGGCCAATAAACCGTCATCAGGAACAACAATCTCTTTTTTCTCGTTTTCTACTTTTTTATTTTGTAATGAACGATCAATAAATAAATGTGGGTTAGCCAACACTTCTAATAATACAGAAAGATCAATTTCACTATCACTATTATGTTGTGATGGCGCAACAAAAGGTTTAAATTCTACATTTGGTGAGGTAATTTGATGTTTACCAACAGCAACATTATGTTCAAATTTTCCTTCTTCGCCTGCTTCACCATTGATTAATACCTTAGCTTCTCCTTCAAAACTGCCCGCTAAGAATTTGGCTTTTTGATTCGGATAAAATGTACGAGAATGCTGATCTTTTACATAATCCAAATATTGAGTTCTTAATTGGTTAATAGATTGAGCTTCCCAATTAGGGCCAAAAATCGTCGTTAAGGTTTGTTGGAAATCTGGAGAATCTATAGATTTTAATAATTTCAATACTTCTCTCTTAGTAACCGAATAATTTCCTTCTTTAGAATATTCATTTGAATTTCCAAATAAGAAATGGCTACTAAATAATTCATCCAATGAATGGACAGTATATTTCTTAGCTGACTGTAGACCAGTTCCAAGAATATTTAATCTAGGCAAAAAACTAAATTGTAAATTAATAGGCTTTTTCAAATAATCTAAAACAATTTCTTTCTTGATAGAGCGCATATTATTTTGAATAGCCTTAGTACCATTTGAAATAAATTTTCCTTGTACATTAATAACACCTGCATTGACAATACCTGCGTCGTAATTATTTGATGGTTTTTGGATAAATTCAAAATCTCCTTCTCCGCGAATATTAGCTGTTTTAGCAACATCTAACGAAGAGCCATCAAACTCAGGTAAATCACCCTCTATGGTATAGTAATAAGTATATGTATACCCAGAATCACTGCGTGTTAATTTGATTTTTTTAAAGGCTGTATTAACATTACCTCTTAATTTTACATCGTTAGTTAAGTTTTCTGCAGAAACTGTTAGTTTATCTTTTGATAAAATATCACCAAGATTATAAACAAAGCTATTTGCATCTAAATTCATTCTTCCATCTGAATGCAATACACCTGACTCTACATTATTAATAAATGAAGTTAATGAAGTGAGATTTAGTGCGTTTTTAGCCCCTAACACCCCTTCGTTTCGAATACTTTGATTACTAGTAATAGATAAAATATTGCCGCTGGTTAAAAGACCTTTATTCTTAAATTCATTACTTTTAATCGTAAATGAATTGGCTAATTGCGTTTCTGAATCTTTATCAAAATAAGCTTCATTGGTTGCAAGGATTAATTCATCTTTTGCTTCAGGTAATTTATGTGATTGTGAATGGAAATGGGTATTATCTTTAAAGGTAAGAGTAGCACTGCCCTCACTTTGGATGGTTCCATTATTTTGATAATAATTTTGACCGCGCTTTCCACTTTCCGCTTTTTCCGTGTTCCCTTTCGTTGTGATATTTAGGGTTTTCTTGGCGAGAATATCCTTATTATTTTTTAGGGTATCCGTTTCAATTGTGTTAAAACGAGCGGCAATGGTACCGTTATTGGTGATCTCTTTTGCATCAAGAGTTAAAGTTGTTGCAAGAAGTGTAGAATTTTCACCGACATTGGTAACATTACTTTTTATATTAACTTCAGTACCGCTGATTTTAGCTTTATTTTTAGTTGATAATTTTTTAGATTGAACATTAACCTTCTTGCTCTTAACTTGAGCATTATCAGCCAAGGCAATTTCATCACCTATCAAATCAGTTTCTTTTTCGGCAGCAATTTGTGAATGAACATTTAACTTATTTGCGTTGTTAATTTTTACCTTTTCTTTGGCTTGTAAGATTGAAATATCAACATTTCCTTGCTGGCTATTAATTTGAATATCTTTTTCCGATAAAATGATACCTTTATGATTAACCCCAGCTCCGCTATCTGTAGTAATAAATTGAATGTGGTTACCATACATTGCCCCTGCTTCCGTACCCGTAATGGCAACTTCTGTTGATGTTTGTTTTTTTGAGGTTGCAATACGATTAATTACATCATATTCTGCTGAACCTGCCACAAAATTAATATCGGTTTTTGATTGATTATTATCTTTTCCAACGTGGCGAATCGCACCTTTTTGTTCTATTTTCTTGGCGACAATATCAAGATATTTCAAACCATCTGTCGCAATACCATTTTCACCGATGGTGACTTGGCCTTTATCAACATTTAGCTTTAATTCTTTACTTGGATCAATAACATTACTTGTAGAAGCGACAAAACGATCAGTATTAAAGGTTTGAACGCCATTAATATTGATCCCATTTGGGTTAATCACCAGCAAATCGGCTTTATCCCCAAATACTTCAAGCCCACCTTGAATTTGGCTCATTTGGTTACCCGTAACTTGAGTTAAAATCGCTCTTGCTGTTTTACCGTCGAGATTTGTATTTTTATCTAAATAGCCAATTAAATGAGAAGACCCTTCTTTTAGACTATTATTAAATACGGCACCATTGTGAATATTTAAACGTTCAAATTTATTATCGGAAATCCCATCATTTTGCGGTTTAGCAATTTCAACCACTAATACGTTATTTTGTGTATGCGAAATCTTTGTTTCATTATTATTTTTATCCAAAACAGTACCCTGTGCAAAAACACCATTTGGAAGCACAATAAATAAAGTTAATGTTGCCGGTTTTAGTAGCTGATTGATAAATTTTGATACTATCGAAAAAGGAAATGCACCTGTAATGATTTCATTCTTTTCTAAATCTAAGCCAACTTCTCTATGAGGATTATCCTTAGAATTTTCCGTAGCATAACTAATATATTCTGCAACCGGAATTAAGCAGGACTTGGCTTTGCTAAAAATAAGCTTGTATCTATCTTTGTTCATTGTTTTCTCCTATCTAAGTAAATAATAAATTAAAACGAAATCGAAGTATTAACGTAATAGACGCCTGCATTATCTGCCTTATTACATTTATTATCACATTTAATATTTTTTAATGGCTTAGCATAAGTAAAAGATAATGCCAATTGCTTTATCTGAGTCTTTCCGCCTATTGCAAAACCAGCAATAGATTCACTTTTATTCTCAATACGCTTAAATGTTCTACCAAAGTCAATACCAATAAAAGGTTTTATCTGTGAAAGATAAGTTTTATTCGGATAGAATGGTAATTCTAAAGTTTGAGAAAGATAATAGCCGCTTTCTCCTGAGCTAATCCCGCCCTTAAATCCCCTTACAGTATATTCATCACCAATAGAAAATTGATTATCCGAATACAACGCATAAGGAGAATATTGAAAACCTAAGCGAAATTGATAGTTAACATAGCGTTGCTTAATAATGAAAGGCTTATACCAACTTATACTTCCCGAAATTAATTTTAATGTTTTACTTGTTTTCCGATTATAAGCTAAGCTATCTGAATGGAACCAATTTAAACCATTGGAATAGGAAATATCGCTGTATAACTTACCATCAAGAAAATTAGTAATATGAGATAAACCGATGGTTAATTTATTATTATGATAAAGGCTGACTAATCGTTCTCCGATATAGTTCTTTCTTTTCTTAAACTCTAATTCACTGTAAGCCGAAAAAATAGAAGTTTTACTACGAGTTAATACTCTAGATAGCTTAATATTAGCAGTTTGAATTTTTCCGCTGGAAGAGTAAGAATTAATGCCGTTGAGTTCTTTTTCATTATCAGATTGCGAAAGACGTAGATCTAACGTATAAAAAGAAAATGGTTGACTATAACTTAATGAATAATTTTGTTGATTATTTTGATTATGGTGTTTATAAAGTCGATATCCGGTAGATAAATACCAGCTATCATTTGTACCCAATAAATCACTCCAACTCATACTTGCTGTTAATTGATTACGTCCGTTAGCATTATTTTCCACACCGGAATTATTAAAACCCAATGTAAAGTGAGGTAAATACGTTCTTTTTGTAATAATATTTAAATTAGACTCTCCTACTTTTTCTGCAGCAGTAACTTTAATCTCGGCAGATTTATTGGTTGTATTTAAAATCTCAATGAATTGATCAATATCGTGTACATTTAAAATATTATTTTTAATATTTGGTAAAACAGAAACCATCGCCTTATCTCTAAAATTTTTAGGCGGTACTCCATTTATTAAATAGTCACTTACATATCCCCAATGAATAATGAAATGTAACTCATTTTTATGGGTAATATTCTCTTTTAAACCTATAGCACTGGTAACATAACCAGCCTGATATAACACATCGGTCAAATCTTTGACTAAATTAAGCACTTGGTTTGTTGTAAGTGGTTTATTTTGATACTGCTTAATCACAGATGTGAAATCTAAATTTGTAGCTTTCCCCCCATCGTCAATGGTAATCAGGCTTATTCTATTTTCTGTATTAGTTTTTATATCGCTGTTAAAAGAACTATCTTTGCCATTATGTTCCGGCTGTTTTTCAAACAAGAACTTTTGCGCTCTCTCAAAAGCTTTATTTGTTTCATTAAGCGTCTCTTGATGTTTTAATTGTTGGATCTCTTGTGTTAAAACGTCATTCGAATGGGCTGGATTGGATAATAAAGAAAAGCAAACTAGAGAACTTATAGAAGTTCCCTTAATTGATGTTTTCATCAATTTTTCTCCTTTTTATATTGTAAGTTAAAAAATAATGTAATTAGCAATAAGCTAAATTTAATCTCTGACTTAAGCCAGCTCTTCTTTAATTTTTGAAGGCAATTCAAATAACTAGAATAAACTCCCCTTAACTAATCGTTTTAAAATAAGTTTAAACAACTCTAATTAAAACATTATTTACATTCTATCCGTTGAATAGAATTAAGAAAATATTAAACTTGTATAAATAATGTTCGATTAATTTCAAAAATTCTTAATTTCATGTATAGAATTTTATTTTTCTACACACACACAGAGCTCAATGACTTTGCTTTGTTAGACTGACTTAGATATTTTTTCTTACACAAATATTTTAATCAAACAGAATTTAGAGTAGCTATTGAACACAGCTATAAGAAAAAGTTAAGAAAAAGTGCGGTCAAAAATTTTGAGATATTGGTTTCAACCAATAAACTATTTCCATCATTATTTTAACCGCACTTTTTAAAGATTAAGAACAAACCACTTTCACCGCCAAACCGCCTTGTGAGGTTTCGCGATATTTTGCATTCATATCTTTGCCGGTTTCGTACATCGTTTCGATGACTTTATCAAGTGTTACGCGAGGATTGGTGGTACGGCGCAGTGCCATACGTGAGGCATTAATGGCTTTTACCGAAGCAATGGCGTTACGCTCAATACAAGGCACTTGGACTTGTCCGCCCACAGGATCGCAAGTTAAGCCAAGGTTATGTTCCATCGCAATTTCTGCCGCAATACAGACTTGCATTGGGTTACCGCCGAGAATTTCCGCCAAGCCTGCCGCAGCCATTGAGCAGGCAACCCCGACTTCACCTTGACACCCTACTTCCGCACCGGAAATTGAAGCATTCATTTTATAAAGCGAGCCGATCATACCGGCGGCTAATAAATAGCGTTCTACAATTTCCTGCGTTAACGGTGAAACAAACTTATCGTAATAAGAAAGCACGGCAGGGATAATACCGCACGCGCCATTGGTTGGTGCGGTAACAACCCGTCCACCTGCTGCATTTTCTTCATTGACGGCAAGGGCGAACATATTTACCCAGTCGATAACACGCATTGGATCGTTCGATAAATTGGTGTTGGCTTGCAACATTCGATATAAGGAAGCGGCACGGCGTGCGACCCGTAAAGGGCCGGGCAAAATCCCTTCGGTATGCAAACCGTGGTCAATACAGGCTTGCATCGTCTGCCATACGTTTGCCAAATGTGCTTTTAATGCCTCCTTACCGTGCAATGCAATTTCATTTTCAAGCATAACGGTAGAAAGCATTAAGCCATTTTCACTGCAGTGGCGTAAAATATCTTCCGCATTTTTATAAGGATAAGGCACGTTAACAGAATGCTTTTCTTCTTCACCGAAATGCGCTTCATCTACAATAAAACCACCACCGATGGAATAATAAGTTTGACGATAAAGTATTTCACGATTGGCATTCAATGCGGTGATCGTCATCCCATTTTCGTGCAACGTTAAAAAAGTGCGGTGAAAAATCAGATTATTTTCAAAATCAAATTTCACCGTTTTCTTGCCTTGAGCAATCAACAATTCTGCCGTTTCTTTTACTTTTTCAATGAAATAGGGGATCAAATCAATATCCACATCGTGGGGTAAATAGCCCGCTAATCCCATAACAATGGCAATATCTGTGTTGTGTCCGCGTCCGGTCATCGAGAGCGAGCCATACACATCCACGTGAATTTCCGCAACCTGTTCAAACTGACCTTTTGCGATAAGATCATCCACAAATTGTTTGCCAGCTTTCATTGGTCCGACAGTATGGGAACTGGAAGGCCCAATTCCCACTTTAAACATATCAAATACGCTAATCATAGATTTCTCGTCAATAAGCTAAACGCAAAGCCAACTATAACAATCCATATACCACGGCAGAGATAGCAATTAACCCCATTACGGTAACAAAAACATTACTAAAACGTCCTTGATAACGTTTCATCGCCGGTATTTTACGAATAGCATACATTGGCATAATGAATAAAATCATAGCAATAATTGGGCCGCCTAATGATTCAATCAAACCTAAAATACTCGGATTAATGATTGCCACGCCCCATAAGGTAAGCAAGAAAAATAATGCCGTACCATAGTTTAGCTTTTTACGATCAACCGCTTTTCCTTTCATTTTGACATAAAGCCCTTCCAGCCCTTCACGCGCGCCCATATAGTGTCCAAAGAAAGAACTGGTGATGGCTAAGAAAGCGACCAAAGGCCCAAAATAAGAGATATAAGGGTTATCAAATTTATTCGCTAAAAATGACAGAATACTGATATTTTGTGCTTTTGCAGCGAGTAATTCTTCCGGTGTTAAGGTCAATACGCAGCTAAACACAAAGAACATCACAAAGAAAAGTAGAATAGCCGAAGTGCCTTTTTCCGTAAGCCCAATATGACGTTCTGTACGATCAAACTCTTTATATTCACGATATTGTGAACAAGTGAAAGAGGAAATTGCCGGTGAATGATTAAAGGAAAAAACCAACACTGGAATCGTTACCCACAATGTTGTAATAAAACCGCCTACGGTCGGAAATTCGTTCAACATTGAGCCATTCCATTCCGGAATAAGATAAATCGACATTGCAAACAAGATAAAGACTAACGGATACACCAGCCATTCCGTAATTCTTAACATTACTTTTTCATTAAAAAGCATCACTGAAATTAATACCGCAATCAAAACAAAAGAAAGCAACGCACGATTTGGCGATGCCATTCCAAGCTGATTTATAATGAAAGAATCTACAGTATTCGTGATACCATTCCCGTAAATTAAAAGAATTGGGAAAATAGCGAAAAAATAAAGTAGCGTAATCAATTTACCTGCCGTTTTGCCGAAATGTTCTTCAACAACCTCGGTGATATCACTGCCCGGATTTTTAGAGGAAAGCACAAAATAGGCTAACCCCCGGTGGGCGAAATAAGTCATCGGCCCCACAATAATTGCCATAATCACTAACGGCCAAAAACCGCCCATACCGGCGTTAATCGGTAAAAACAAGACACCCGCGCCCACCGCCGTGCCAAACAGATTCAGCATCCATACGGCATCAAATTTATTCCATTTTGGATTTTTCATAGTAAACACCTTAAAAAAGAAAAAGATCAAATATCCATCAGGCTAAACAAATACTTAGCCTATAAATTGGGCGCGAATAATATGCTTGAAGGGAATCAAATTCAAAGAGATATTTTAAGAAATGTGATCTAGATAACATTTTTATGTGCTTTAATTGCATAAATATTTATTTGGATCAAAGAGCGGTCAAAAAATATCGTTTTTTTTGACCGCTCTTTTGGAATTTTTGGCGAATTAGGCATTTTCAATGGAGAAAGAAATCACCTCTTTAATACTTGTTGCATTCAATGCAATCATAATTAAACGATCGATCCCTAGTGCAACACCCGATGTATTTGGAATGCCTGCTTTTAATGCGCCTAGAAAACGCCGGTCAATCGCTCTCACAGGTAAGCCTGCTTTTTCACGCTGACGATTATCTTGTTCAAAACGCTGTTCTTGTTCTCGGGCATCTTTTAGTTCGTGAAAACCATTTGCCAATTCCAACCCTTTATAATAGAACTCAAAACGTTCCGCCACCCGTTGATCTTCCGGACTTAATTGTGCCAGTGCGGCTTGGGAAGAAGGAAAATGATAAATGGCGACCGGTGCATCCTGTCCAATTTGCGGTTCAACGACTTCACTAAATAAAAACTGCAATAAGGTATCACGATCTTCATCTTCGCTTGCCATAAAATGATGTCGGCGGGCGGCTTCCACCAATTCTTTACGATCGGCAGAAAGGGGATCAAGCCCCACATATTCTTGAAAAGCAAATTGATAACTCATACTTTCGGCAGGTTTACAATCTAACACTTGTTGCAATAAATCATCCACTTCGTTAATTAAGCGATACATATCAAAGTGCGGCCGGTACCATTCCAGCATCGTAAATTCCGGATTATGGCGATTGCCGGCTTCTTCATTTCTGAATACTTTACTGATTTGAAAAATCGGCCCACTTCCTGCCGCCAACAAGCGTTTCATATGGTATTCAGGGCTGGTTGAAAGCCACAGCGTTTTTGATTGCTCATCAAAAGGGGCAACAAACTCCGTGTTAAACGTTGAAAGATGAAGATCCGTTACGCCAAATTCACTCAATACCGGTGTTTCCACTTCAAGCACACCGCGATCAGTAAAAAAACGGCGAATCTCGGCAATAATTTTTGCTCGTTCAAGTAAGTTTTCAATAGACGCTGAAGGTTGCCAAGCAGGAGATTGAGGGGGAAGTGCGGTCATTTTTTCTCTTATTTTTTGTACTGAATGATTTTTAGTTTGTGCATTGTAAACGAGCCGATTTTTCAACTCAACTTACTTTTTCCTAGGCTATTTTTTTCGCCTAAGTATCTTTTCATTCCTATGCGAAATAATAACCTCTCGCATTTATTTTTCCTCTATAAATTAACTTTTTTGAGGTAGATCACAAAATTACTAATTTATCCTCAATACTGCTGAAAAAAAGTTATTAATTTATAAAAAAAGTGGCAAAATGAGGTAATCCACCCTTATGGGTGTTTTGTTTTTACTTTCTACGATTGGAGGAATATCGTGCAAACTGTTAATGTCGATATTGCAATTGTTGGTGCTGGTGGTGGCGGTTTACGTGCAGCGATCGCCGCAGCAGAAGCAAATCCTAACTTAAAAATTGCATTAGTCTCAAAAGTGTACCCAATGCGTAGCCACACCGTGGCAGCAGAGGGCGGTGCAGCAGCCGTTATCAAAGAGGAAGACTCTTATGATAAACACTTCCAAGATACCGTTGCCGGTGGTGACTGGTTATGTGAACAAGATGTTGTAGAATATTTTGTACAACATTCTCCGGTGGAAATGACACAACTTGAACGCTGGGGTTGCCCTTGGAGCCGTAAAGCCGATGGTGATGTAAACGTTCGCCGTTTCGGTGGAATGAAAATTGAGCGTACTTGGTTTGCGGCGGATAAAACCGGTTTCCATTTATTGCATACACTTTTCCAAACTTCAACCCAATATCCTCAAATTCAACGCTTTGACGAACACTTTGTGTTAGACATTTTAGTGGACGATGGCCACGCCCGTGGTATGGTTGCGATGAATATGATGGAAGGCACATTGGTTCAAATTAATGCCAATGCCGTGGTGATTGCAACAGGTGGCGGTTGCCGTGCTTTCAAATTTAATACAAATGGCGGTATCGTTACCGGTGATGGCTTATCTATGGCATATCGCCACGGTGTACCATTACGCGATATGGAATTTGTTCAATATCACCCAACCGGCTTACCGAATACCGGTATTTTAATGACCGAAGGTTGTCGTGGTGAAGGCGGTATTTTAGTCAACAAAGACGGTTACCGTTATCTGCAAGATTATGGTCTAGGCCCTGAAACCCCAATCGGTAAACCACAAAATAAATATATGGAACTTGGTCCACGTGATAAAGTTTCTCAAGCGTTCTGGCAAGAATGGAAAAAAGGTAACACTTTAAAAACTGCAAAAGGTGTGGATGTCGTTCACCTTGATTTACGTCATTTGGGTGAAAAATATTTACACGAACGTCTCCCATTCATTTGTGAATTAGCAAGTGCTTATGAAGGTGTGAACCCGGTGAATGAACCGATTCCGGTACGTCCTGTTGTTCACTATACCATGGGCGGTATTGAAGTGGATTTCAACAGTGAAACCCGTATTAAAGGTCTCTTCGCTGTGGGTGAATGTGCATCTTCAGGCTTACATGGTGCAAACCGTTTAGGTTCTAACTCTTTGGCTGAACTTGTTGTCCTTGGTCGTGTTGCCGGTGAATATGCGGCACATCGTGCGGTTGAAGCCCAGCCGGCAAACCAAACTGCCGTTGATGCACAGGCAAAAGATGTAGTGGCGCGCTTAAAAGCGCTTCATAAACAAGAAGGTAATGAATCCTGGTCTGAAATCCGTGATGAAATGGGAACCGTAATGGAAGAAGGTTGTGGTATTTACCGCGATCAAGCTAGTATGCAAAAAGCCGTTGATAAAATTACGGAATTAAAAGAGCGTTATAAACGTATTCGTGTTGCCGATAATTCAAGCGTATTCAACACTGATGTGCTTTATACCATAGAATTAGGTTACATCCTTGATGTGGCACAATCAATTGCGAACTCAGCGATTGAACGTAAGGAATCTCGTGGTGCACACCAACGCTTAGACTACACTGAACGTGACGATGTAAATTACTTAAAACACACTCTTGCTTTCTATAATGAGAATGGTGCGCCGCGCATTGAATATAGCCCGGTAAAAATCACTAAATCTCAACCTGCAAAACGTGTTTACGGCGCGGAAGCAGAAGCTCAAGAAGCGGCGGCTAAAGCTAAGGAGCAAGCAAATGGCTAATTCACCGGTAATGAATGTGGAAGTATTACGCTATAATCCTGAAAGCGATAAAGAACCACATTTAAGCACTTATCAAGTGCCTTATGATAACCAAACATCCTTACTTGATGCGTTAGGTTATATTAAAGATAAACTTGAACCTTCCCTTTCCTACCGTTGGTCTTGCCGTATGGCAATCTGCGGTTCTTGCGGAATGATGGTTAATAACAAACCTAAATTGGCTTGTAAAACCTTCTTGCGGGATTATAGCGGTCATATGCGCATTGAACCGTTGGCAAACTTCCCGATTGAGCGGGACTTGGTGGTTGATTTAAGCCACTTTATCGAGAGCTTGGAAGCAATTAAGCCATATATTATTGGCAACGAAGCTCCGGCTTTAGACGGTAAACCACATCCTTCAGCAGAACTTGCAAAAAGTCGTACGAAACAAACACCGGCTCAACTTGAGAAATATCGTACTTTCTCAATGTGTATTAACTGTGGTTTATGTTATGCGGCTTGTCCACAATTTGGTTTAAATCCTGAATTCCTAGGCCCTGCCGCAATTACAATGGCTCATCGTTATAACCTTGATAACCGTGACCACGGTAAAGCACAACGTATGCCACTATTAAATGGTAAAAACGGGGTATGGACTTGTACTTTCGTGGGTTATTGTTCCGAAGTTTGTCCAAAACACGTAGATCCGGCGGCGGCAATTAACCAAGGCAAAGTGGAAAGTGCCAAAGATTATGTTATCTCTATGCTGAAACCAAAAGGCTAAGGGGGAAGGAATGTCAGTAACTGTTAGTAAACGCAAAAAATATGTCCGCCCAATGACGGCTACTTGGTGGCAAAAATTGGATTTCTACAAAGCTTATATGCTTCGTGAAGCCACTTCAATTTTTGCAGTATGGTTCTGTATCGTATTGCTTTACGGCGTACTTTGCCTTGCAAGCAATCCGATGCCTGGGTTAGGTATTTTCAACTTTATTGAATTTTTGAAAAATCCAATTGTCATGCTACTTAATATCATCACCCTAGTAGCAACCCTTTACCATACGGTAACTTATTTCTTAATGACACCAAAAGTGATGAACATCATTGTAAAAAATGAACGTTTACCACACGCTGTTGTAAGAAATTCACTTTGGGCAGTCACTGCTCTCATTAGTGTGGTTGCTTTGGTTTTAGTTTATATCTAAGGGAGAAAAAAATGATTGATAAAAATCCAAAACGCTCCGGCGAACCACCTGTATGGTTAATGTTTGGTGCAGGTGGTACAGTAAGTGCTATTTTCTTCCCTGTGGTAATTTTAATCTTAGGTCTGCTATTACCGTTTGGCTTAATCGAACCGGCAAATTTAGTCGCTTTTGCCTATTCTTGGATTGGTAAATTAGTGATTCTTGTACTTACTATTTTCCCAATGTGGTGCGGATTACACCGTATTCATCACGGTATGCACGATCTAAAAATCCATGTTCCTGCAGGAGGCTTCATCTTCTACGGTTTAGCCACCATTTATACCATTTGGGTATTATTTGCAGTGATTGCTCTATAAAAAAATAAAGAAACAAAAATAGCGGGTTTTATGCCCGCTATTTTTTATCTACAAGTTATTGATTAATACAACTAACGCTCACAAATTTCTGAATCTGCAAAGAAATAAGCAATTTCGCGATGAGCGCTTTCCACGCTATCAGAGCCATGCACTGAATTTTCATGCTGACTTAATGCAAAATCTCTTCGAATTGTTCCTTCCGCAGCCACTTCCGGATTTGTTGCACCAATCAAAGTGCGGTAATCTTTTACAGCATTTTCCTTCTCAAGCACAGAAACCACAACAGGTGCAGACATCATATACCCGACCAAAGATTCAAAAAATGCCTTCCCCTGATGTTCTACATAAAAGCCTTCTGCCTGTTCTTGTGTTAAATGCACCATCTTAGTCGCCAGAATTTTGAAACCATTTTGCTCGAACCTCGCTAAAATCATGCCAATAAGATCACGTTTTACTGCATCCGGCTTAATAATTGAAAGCGTTCTTTCCATCATATTTTCTCCTTTATTATGCTGATTTTGATAATAATAAATTTGCAAGCGTTTGTACGCCAATTCCGGTTGCCCCCACGGCCCACAAATCACTTGCTGATTTGCGATAAGTTGCCGAACAATCAATATGCAACCAATTTTGTTGGTAATTCTTCACAAAATAAGATAAGAAAGCGGTTGCCGTACTTGCCCCTGCGCCCACCGGTACAGTTCCGATATTGGCAATATCAGCAAAAGAAGAGCCAATTTGTGAACGATGAAATTCTTCAAAAGGTAAACGCCAAAATGCTTCATTTTCCACTTTTGCCGAATGGAAGAGATCCTCTACTAATTCTTCATCCATTGCCAGAACAGAATGGTAGTCATTTCCCACAGCAACCTTAGCCGCACCAGTCAAGGTGGCACAATCAATCATAAATTCAGGATGTTGACTATCCGCCTCAAGCAATCCATCAGCCAGTACTAAACGACCTTCTGCATCAGTATTGAGGATCTCTGCCGTAATACCATTTTTATAAGTGATAATATCGCCTAATTTAAAAGCATTTCCGCTTACCAAATTTTCTGCACAGCATAAATAAAGTTTTACACGGTGATTCAACCCACGAGCAATCGCCAGTCCCAATGCACCGGTTAATAAGGCAGCACCGCCCATATCCGTACGCATCGTACTCATTCCTTCACTCGGTTTAATACTATAACCACCACTGTCGAATGTGATGCCTTTACCCACTAAACAAGCTAAAACCGGTGCATTTGGAGCTTGTGACGGATTAAAATCCAATTGTAACATCGCCGGTAGATTATCTGAGCCTTTCCCAACCGTCCAAATCCCTTGATAACCTTGCTTTTCCAGTTCCTCACCCAAAACTATCTGAAAATTGACCGCACTTTTTTCTGCATAATTTTCCGCCTGTGCCGTAATAAATTCAGCCGCACGCTCCGCCAATTTCACCGGTGTTAAACTTTGTGCAGGTTCATTAATTATACCTCGAACAAAATCACCACATTGAATACGTGCTAACAATTCATCCTGTGGCTCATCATCTAAATGTGGAAATTCAATACTATAGTCCTGCTTTGCCGTATAAAACCCTTGATAAAACGCCCAACAAAAATCCAAATCCCACTCATCACCTATAAGCTCAACATCTTTAATGCCCTGCCCACGCAATTTACGTGCCGCACGCTGCACCAAAGTGCGGTCATTTTTTTCATTATTTTTTAAGTGAATCACCGCTTCATCACCATTAAAACTTAAAATTGCATTTTTTCCCCAACTGTCTGAAGCGGGGCGGGTTGAAAGAATAATTTCCATTTTATGGTCTCCATGCAAAAGCTACAATGGTTACTTGTAAAATGTATCTTATCAATATTTCCATTAATAAACATCACACTTGCTATCAATTACACTTTGAAATATTTGGCATATGTCCCTTTTATAGTACGATATAATAAAATCAAAGCCATTATTCATAGTCTATATCTACCGTCCTAGATAGAGCTTTAAGCTCGCTTGAAGTGAATGCTTAGATAATTTCATTAACAAAACCAAACAGTTATACTCAGGCAATCCAAATACAAACCAGTTACTGATGAACAATAATCCTATTTATTGCAGCATTGTTTGTTAAAAATATCTTTGTGATATGCTTTCCTCTCCCGAACGTACAAAAATAGGAACTAATAACCTAAAATATGCACGTTTTATCAAAATATTCATAGCTTTGGTTCTTGAAGAAATCAAGGAAATTGAACTACCTACGACAACCTCCCAGGCCAACAATGTTTTTTGGAGGCTGGTGTCAATATGCCGAGATTGGATTAATGATCACAACCTTTTTTCCACTACGAGCTAAATTTAGAGTTAACCAACGAAAAGGAGAATTGCTATTTATCCCACTAATTGAATATGAAGAACTTGTGCTTAGTCACCGTAATTGATAAATATTCGGGTTATCTCACTTAATCGACTACAATATAAATTTACACCTCTCGACAGGATACTTACTAAAAAATATTGGCTCAACCAACTTATCGTCTTATTTAATCATGATATTAACGATTAAGGTGGGGTTTTTCAAGATAAAGTCTAATTGATTAAAAACATAAGGAGTGAACAACATGCAGGTATTCTCACTTAATGAATTAGCAAGCTTTTTTAATGAAAACATTGCTTTATCACTTAGGATTATTATACTATCAATAATGTGAGTAAGGGGTATGGGCAAAAACCTTGCTACACAGAGGGAACAACGGTGGTCAATACTCTCAGTCCTATCGACCGTTCCAACAAGCAAACATTTAATTCATCGCCAAAGATAAGGCGGAGGAGAAGCCCCTCCATAGTGAGAGCATGGAAAAATTGTTAATCATTTAATTTTGCCCTAAAACATGCATCAAAACGGCAATAAAGGTTACTTTTTTTTCGTATTTAATACTATTATGATAGTCTATCAAGGTCATAATATGATTAATTTCAACTTACTAAAATTATAAATACAATAACCCGTATAGTTTTCCACAGCCAATATCTTATATTGCTTAAATAGGCGAACAAATGGTTTTGAAAAACCACTGAAGGTTCGTTTTTATGGATTCTAAGAAATCTGAATTACCAGTACAGATTAATTATCTACTCATTACGCCTGACACAGTAAAAAATACGAGCCATACCCACAAAAACTATTTCTTCAACAACTAGAGGCTTTCGTGTTAGACATTCTTAATGAAGTATCCAAATCTATTGAACTAAATAAATATTAAAAGCTAATTTGACGTTTCTCTTCATTAACGGTAAATGAATAAAATAATCCTATCAGGAAAAAATAAAATATATTCCCCGAATTATGAATTAGAAACGATTGAGTTAGACAATAGCTCATTGTAGAAACTATATGAATAATTCCCAAAGTTGTAATAAATCTTACTCTTTTATTATATTGAGCATTTTTTTGTTTTTTATAAAAAATATAGAGCGGAATGATAAAAATTCCTAGGATAGCAAATCCACCCAAAACTCCCTTTTTAGCTAAATCATCTATAAACTGATTATGTAGATGTACATACAAAATAGATGTTTTACCAACAATTCCTTCTTGGGCTAACTCTTCTTTATAATTATATAATTCATCTAAGCCCCAACCTGAAACAGGACGTTTTCTAAAAGCATTATAGCCAATTTTCCACATATCTAAACGTTCTCCAACTGAGCTAACGTCATTACTACCATTTAAATAATAACTATCAAGTTGTTGTTTAGCTTCAGAAATACGACCAATAAACTTATCATTCATCGTTAATAATGAAAGACTAATGACTAAGGTCGTTAAAATAGTAAATAACAACTTTTTAGACAATAAATGCCTGTATAAAAAAATGGCTATTAAAAATAGAATAGGAACCCCAATCCACCCACCGCGCGCAAAAGAAAGTATACTTGCAAAAACACCGAATAAACCTGTAACAACAGCTAACAAGGCCAACTTATATTTCTTTATATCATACAAATAAAGTACAACAACAAAACTAAATACCCCAAGTGACATTGCAATATCACCTGATTGAATTTTCATTTGCTCATAAAATGCACTAGGCAAATGTAAAATATAATACTGATAAATCGCTACCCCCCCTGCAATAAAAGAACCAAGTGGTATACTATGTAGCAATATATCAAATGTTGCTGCGCTGTAAATAATAAAAACAATCACTGAAAGAAATAAAAATGCTCTTAATGGGTTATCTATTAGCTTAATTTTTTCACCATGAAATAAAATAAAGCATAGTGATATCAAAAAATAAAATCCTATCGCGAAAAAGATAATTCTATTCTGTTTAATAATTTTTCCAATAGAGATTTTCTTATACAGAGCATAAAATAGGAATAACACACTAACAACTAATAGTATAGTGGAACCATAGTTATATCCTTTTGGAAAAACCAGAAGCAATGTAAAAAATAGAAATACCGGCACAGCAACAAATATTTGATGATACTTTACATTAATCATAAATATTAGCCCTTATATAGAACATCAACAATTTCTGCTGTTGGTTTAAAACCTGTCGGAGCCTCTAATAATATTTGACGGATAGAAATATAATCCGCTGTTGTGCAAGCTTGCTCTAATTGTGCTAATACCTCAGATAATTGATCAATTGGTAAATACTTTTCTTCCGCTGCCATAATACGTAAGTGATCAGTTTTACGAATATTATCATCACCAATCAATAACTCTTCATAAAGCTTTTCGCCAGGGCGCAAGCCAGTATAAGTGATTTCAATATCACCTTTAGGGTTATCTTCATCTTTCACAGATAATCCCGATAATTGAATTAAGTTTTTAGCTAAATCAACAATTTTAACTGCATCCCCCATATCTAAAATAAAGACCTCACCTCCTTTTGCCATTGCTCCGGCCTGAATCACAAGTTGAGCTGCTTCAGGAATTGTCATGAAATAACGGATAATGTTTGGATGTGTAACAGTAATTGGTCCACCTTTTATAATTTGTTTTCTAAATAGTGGAATTACAGAACCTGATGAACCAAGAACATTACCAAAACGAACCATACTAAAGCAGCAAGTGTAAGAATCTTTTAATTGCTCAGACAATGCTTGTAAGCAGAGCTCTGCCATACGTTTACTAGCTCCCATTACATTTGTTGGACGAACTGCTTTATCTGTTGAAATTAAGACAAAAGACTTAACACCATGCTCCATAGCACATCTTGCAACATTATATGTTCCAAAAATATTATTTCTTACTCCTTCAATCATATTGTACTCAACTAGAGGAACATGCTTATAAGCTGCAGCATGGTAAATTGTATCAATGTCAAATCTAGATAATACGTGATCTAATCGTTCAATATCTTGCACATTTCCTAAAATAGGGTAAATCCTAATATTCTGAATACTATTTTTCTTCGTAATTTCCAATAATTCTTGATGAATGGAATAAAGTGAAAACTCAGATACCTCAAATAGAATTAATACTTTAGGATTATTCAATATAATTTGACGGCATAATTCAGAACCAATAGAACCACCAGCACCTGTTACCATCACGACTTGATCAAGTATATTTTTTTGTAATAACACTTGATTGGGTAATACAGATTCACGCCCTAATAAGTCTTCAATTTTCACTTCACGTAATTCATCAATTTTCGCATTTCCCTGTAAAATATCTTCCATATCGGGAATGGTTTGTACTTTTACTTTTAAAGGAATAAGGCTATCAATAATGGCTTTACGCTCACTACGTGAAGCGCTTGGAATGGCTAGCAAAATAACCTTAATGTTATATTTCTGAACAAGTTTTAAAATATCTTTAGGAGAGAAGATTTTATTCCCTAAAAGGTAAGTTCCATGTAATTTAGCATTATCATCAATAAAACCACGAATACGATAACGATAAGCATGTTTTAGTACTACTGCTAACTGTCGCCCAGTTGAACCTGCACCATAAATTAAAACAGATTCGTTATCTTTATCTAAAATTAAACTTACATAGTAGCGAACTAACATTCTTGCACTACCACATAGTAAAAATACATAAGAAAAATAAATAACCGGTACTGTTCTTGGAATATCAGAACCAATAAAAAAAGAGAAGAAAATTAGACTTATAGACGAAACACAAGCGCCACCAGCAACCATCGCTAATGCTTTAAAAGAAATATAACGTAATACTGCACGATAAAGTCCCAGCTTAACAAAAGTAAGTAAAGTTATAGCAATAGTACAAAACAAGGTTACCCAAATTTTCGTATTATCAAAAGCAACTATTCCACCTAATCGAGTCCAATAGGCAAGAAAGAAAGCTGATGTAAGTAAAATAACATCGACAAAAAGACTTATAGCTCTTTTCTTAGATCTAGACATTTCAAATATAAGGGAATAAATCATAATAATATCCTTAATTTCAATAATTATTTAACGGATAATTTTTAGTATTGTCAAAAATATAATTTTGAAATATTCAAGTAAACTCTTGTTTTGAATATATTTCATATTATACTGTATTTTTTCCGGCATAATCTTCTCAATATAAACTTTCTCCGGATCACTAGATTTCCCTAACATTTCATTCTCATCCATATATTCAATGGATGCATAATCGGTGATACCTGGTTTCACCGAGAGTACTTGTCTTTGTTCATTGTTATAAAGACCAACATATTTTCCCACCTCAGGTCGAGGTCCAACCAAACTCATCTCCCCAATCAATACATTGATAAGCTGAGGAAGTTCATCCAATTTATATTTGCGGATAAAATAACCAGAGCGAGTAATACGTGGATCTCTCCCCCCTACAGTAATCAATCCTTTTTTGTCAGCATTAACCACCATAGAACGAAATTTAAATAAACCAAATTCTTTACCATTTTGTCCAATACGAATTTGCTTATAAAAAACACCGCCCTTTGAATCTAATTTAATCCAGATGGCTAAAATAACAAAAACAGGAGCAAGAATAATTAATCCAATTAAACTTAAAATAAAATCAAAAAAACGGATCACTCTATTTAACCTTATTATAGGCACTAACTATCGAATCAATAACAAATTTAACTTGTTCATCTGTTAATTGCGGATAAATTGGAAGGGAGATTTCAGACTTATAATTAACATAAGCCTGAGGATAATCCTCAATCTTATATCCTAAATTTTTGAATAGGGTTAACATCGGCATTGGAATAAAGTGAACATTCACAGCGACTTCACTTTTCGCAATTTCATCAATCATAGCATCACGCTGTGCTTCAGTGAAATCTTTAATACGTAACGCATATAAGTGATAGGATGTTTCTTTTCCCCCCTGTTTTGACGGAGGTAAAATTGCCCAATCGTGCTGCTTAAAGGCTTCGCCATAAGTATTAAACACCCGTTTACGTTCTTTTAATAAATCTTCATACATACGAATTTGAGCCAAACCAATTGCAGCATTCACATCTGCCATATTGATCTTCATTCCTAATCCCGTAATGTCATAACGCCAACCGCCAGCTTTACTCTTAGAGAAAGCATCCTTTGTTTGACAATTTAATGCCATTTGTCGAAGTTCAGCATAAAGTTTTGCATTATCAAAAGGTTTGGGCAAATTAATACAAATTGCACCACCTTCAGCCGTAGTTACATTCTTTACTGCATGTAATGAAAAAATGGCAATATCAGTCTCGCTGCCTGTTCGAGTATCTTTTTTGTACCAAGCCCCTAAAGAATGCGCGGCATCATTTAATACTAAAATTCGCCCTAATTTTTTTTGATTTTCACTTTCAGCAACAAAGAGCGGTTGAATTTCTGAGGATTTTACTAAATCCATTATTTCATCATAATCACAGGGAAAACCAGCAATATCCACAGGTATAATAGCTTTTGTTTTTGGAGTAATTGCTTTTTTTATCGCATCTAATGAAATATTAAAATCTTCCGAAGAATCTACCATTACTGGTTTTGCACCGACATGAAGCACCGCTAAAGCAGTAGCACTATAAGTGTAAGCCGGTACAATCACTTCATCACCTTCTTTTACGTCAAACCAACGAAGCATCATTATCGCAGCAGAAGTCCAAGAGTTAACACAAAGCACTTCTTTTGCCCCTGAGAATTTTTTAATTTCTTCCTCTAACGCTTTTACTTTGGGACCTGTTGTAATCCAACCGGAGCGTAGGGAATCAAGCACTTCGTTAATGACATCATCATTAATATATGGAGGGGAGAATAGAATTTTCATTTTATAATTTATCCTTTTATCTAAATAATTTATACAACAACCTTTTTACAAAACTTGGTGAAATTGACATGATAAAATAAGCAAGTGCATAAACATCGGCTTTTAGACCATAATTTAAATCCCGATTAATATGGAATAATCTAAATTTTAACAAGTCAATAGACTTTTTATAGTCTGCTCGCCTCACAAAAAAATCTCGACTTGTTCTTACCTTAACTCCAACATAATCAATATTTGCTAAAATACGATTATTTAATAATCCTTGGTACCATAAAAGTGTATCTTCTGCCATTCGCAATTTCCCACTATAAGTCACATTATTTGAGAAAAAAGTTTTTCGAAACATAGCAGTTACATGTGGTATTGGATCGCGTTTCTCAAAAAAAGATACCATTCCTTTATGAGAAAGAGGATACTCTACAACTTTCCTTGTAAGCAGCCCCGCATCATCAATCTCAGCAATCCAAGTCCCAACGACATGAACATTAGGATTCATTTTCAAAAAAGCTACTTGCTTTTCAAAACGTTCAGGCATCGCAATATCATCAGTATCCATCCGAGCAATAAAATCATAACTACACTCCTTGAATCCAATACTTAATGCATTACCTAAACCAATATTTCTATCTAATTTAATAATTTTTAATTTATCCCTTAAAATTAACTTCCATTCCTCAATAGCCACATCTAATTCTTTTGTTAAGGGACCATCTTGAACCAAAACAATCTCATCAGGCTTTAAAGTTTGTTCAGTCCAAACACTTTCCATTGCTTGTTTAAAATACTCTGGTTTTTCTTTATGATAAATGGACATTAATACAGATAGCATAATTTCTCCTATACTTCAAAAGATCCTTTTTCAGGAAATCTTCTGTCTAAATATTCTGTGATTCTGTTTTTTATAATTTCATAATCTAAATCAGATAATGTTGGCGAATCATTAAAGCATACAAAATTAGGTTGCAACTTATCACACTTCTTAATCATATTATTTAAGTCATCAATTGAACAAATATTATCTTCAATACCGTCATTATACTTAAATGGGAAAAAATCACCTTTTGCCAGATGCCAGTATCGATACAAATATTGAGTTAAATCAGTGTCAGCTCTGAAACGGTTTTTTGAACAAATCTGCATATTTAGATAGAATTTATCTTTTACCTCAAGCAGAGTTTTTCTCAAATAAGGTTGAGGAAGATGCCAATGCTCAAACCAAAAATATTTTTTGTATATTTTTTTCAGTAGGAAATTACTAATTTTATTTAACGGTGAATAACTTTTATGATAAAGGAATTCATTATTAAGCTCTAATGGTTTAAAAAACTCATTTATTAAATCAATGTTATTATTCAGTGAATTAACCCAAGAGTCAATATTCTTAATCATTCCAAAAACTTTATTACGAGGAAACCATCCATGGCATAAAAAGTCAACTGGCATTCCTTCCACAAAAAAACGTTCAATATCTGTTTTTGAAAAGATAATCATATCATCATTCAGATAAATAAAACGTTCTGACAATCCTTGAATATTAGGTAAATTCATTTCAATTGAACTTGAGTTAAACACAGGTAAATGTTCTTTACTACCATAAATATCACTATGTTTCACCAGCTCAATTTTAGATGAATGAATATTCAACCAATCTGGATAATGTCCACAAGTAATTAAATAAATTTTATTGTACCAAGGACAATTCTTTTCTATTGAGCGTAATACATACTTTAATGTACCTGAATCCCGAAACCTTGCGTTTGCATTTGCATCTGATGACGATTCATTTCCTGAATGTTGTTGTCTTAACTTTTGCCACTCCGGATCTTGGTTATCTACCCAGGGTAATACAAAATCAACTCTAGCAGACATGTGAACTCCTTCTATATTTATTGTTCAACTATATTTACTCTTTAAGAATAACTTTGTTATACTCCAAATAATTATTAAAAAAACAAACTCATAGAATAACTCAAACAATTCCCCTCTAGGAAGAAAAAATAAGGTTGACAAAGTCAAATAAGATAGATATTTCAAAACAGGTCTATTTTTATTTAACTCAAAACATAAAACTGCAAAACCTAATAAAAAAACACCTAAAAACACAGATATTTTAGTATTTCCAATACTATACAATTCCGCAATATAAGTTGTTCCAACTCCTTCTCCCCTTAAAAAAGCCTCATAATCCAAAACTGCTGTTAACTCATAACCCAGGTAATTAGTTTTCTTCAGCAAATCCAAAGATTGCCCTCCTCGATTTATTCTATCTATAATAGGTGAAATAAGATAAGGATATTCTTTAAATAAATTATTCTTATATTCTATATAATAAGGCAATACTGTTCCAGAAACACCCTGTTGAGCCAAAAAGCTACTTAACGCAAAAATAAGACTAGAGTTCTGATTACTTCCATTAGTTCTAGAATTATTTACACTTTGAGAAATTAAAGCAAATGGTACAACAATTAAAAATCCAATACCAAATAATCTTTTCAAAGAAAGATCATATGTTCTTACAAAAGAAAACCAATACCATGTTAGAAACAGAATAGTAATACCAAAATCACCACGCTTACCTGAAAATAAATATGCTAAAGCAACCGGTAAAGTAAAACTAGATAGTTTAATAAAATCTTTCTTACTCAAATTTGATGAAATATAAAAAGACACGCCTACTAAATATAGTTTATAACTAATAAATTCAATAACACGTTCTACACCAGAAATAGAATTCTCAAGATATAAAGAAAGATACCCTGAAGACATTACATTTTTTAGCATTACAAACAGTTTAAAAGCGACACCAGGTAAAGATAGTAATATTATGTAATAACCTAACTTCTTAAAAGCGTAGGTATTATTTTTAAACCCGCTTCTTTCATGAAAAAAACAAATAAAAGAATAGGAGAAAGTCAATGATACTATAGATAAAATATATGTAAGAACTGTTTCTTGCATAGTAGATTGCTCAAACAAATTTCCAATAAATCTTGTTGCTAAATTAACCGGATATGGAAGCAATCCAAAAAGATCTAATATAAATCTGGAATAAATAAACAACCCAAAAACAATAGACGTAAGTAAAAATAAAGGATGTTTATTAAATTTTAGAGCACTCCAACTTAAATTAATAAAATAAAATAGAAATAGGATAAGCTCTAGATATATCAACTCAATATGTATCTCTAGGACCTCTACTAAAAAGGACAGTAATAAGAAAAAAATTATAGCAAATATATTATAGATAAAGTAGAACATATCACACCCAATACAACAATCTATACTTTTTACATAAATACACCCTATGTAACAATTCAATAAGTATTGAACAATTGTAAGCCAAAACTAAAGTAAATATGGATATTTCTGAAAAGCAATATATCCATATACAGATAAAAAAATATGACAATAACGAAATCATCATATTTTTAAAGAAACTTTTATTGTAACCATTAGCTATAAGTACAAAATATCCTATAGAAGAACTTACAGATGCTAAAATCACATACATTGCCATTATCCATAAGAAATCTTTAATAACCAACATATCAGGATTAGACAATAATAGAATAATAAAATCAGAGAATTCAAGAATAAATATATAACTTAATAAGCTGAGAAAAAGAACACCAATCAAAATGTGTTTTACTTGTTTTGACTGTCCGTTTCTCGAAAAGTAAGGAAAAAAAGCAGTATTGATATTAGCAAAAACACTTCTAAATGCCCAAACTATTTTCTCTGCCAAATCATAATATGCCACTGCGTGCATTCCAATAAAATTACCTAATAGCATGATATTAGTTTTATCTTTTAAAATTGCCATGACATCCGAAAAAACAAAAACTACGCTACTCCTCATATAGAGGATAAGAGTTTTTGATGTTAGTAATTTAAAATTAAGTATCTTATTTCGAATTAAAATAAATATAGATATCAAAAAAACAGTTAATGAGCCAATCAAATAACATATAGGAACAAATAAATAGTCAGAATCATTTTTTACAAATAAGAAAATACAAATTAGTGAGATAATTTTAGCACCAAGATTGATGAGAGTAATATATTTCATTCTTTCTATACCTTGGAAGTACCAAATAGGCAATAAAATCTCTAAAAACGTAGCCAATAGAGAATAAAGGTATATTCTAGATTCACTTATTATACCTGTGAAAAAAAAATAACAAAGAATGAATGTAATAGAAATTATAAAAAATATTAATTCCAAAAATATAACATTAGCAAAGATTTCACTTAGCTTATTGTTATCATTCCTAAAATAACTCACTTGCTGAGTTGCATATGTATTAAATCCAAATCTAATAAATACAGCAAAATAACTCGAAACTGATTGAGAAAAAACAATCACCCCATACTTCTCAACCCCTAATCTATTTAACAATAAAGGCAACACAACCAATGGTAGTATCATATTTCCTAATTGAACAATAGACAAATACAAAAAATTATTTATTTGTATTCTATATTGATAAAAATAACTAAGCATTTTTTACTTTTTTGAGAAGATGAGTACAAAAAAATTGAACTAAAACAAAGAAGATAGAAATTAATATACCAAAAATGAAACCAATTATAAGAATTAACATTTTATTAGGTTTATCTTTTGAAACAGGATAACTTGGTGATGCCTGATAACTAAAAGTACTTGCTTTTACTTCTTTTATTTTCGCAAGCAAAGGCTCTAACTGTGATAATAAACTTGAAACCTCATAATATCTTGGTGGATAAACAACCTCACTTTGTTTTAAAGTATCAATTTGTGCCTTTAAATATTTTTCACCTAACATAAAGAGATATGAACTATCGCTTAATTTAGAATCCGAAAGCGGGATTCTTGCTTCAGACATAGCTATAGTTTGAGCCGAACTGCTACTAGCGACGCTAAATGATTTAGTATAATCTTGAATCCCGGCTTCTTTTGCAATTCCTAACGCATTTTCTAAGTTAGCCAATTGTACATTTTTTTGGATTTGAAGATCCGTTTCAAATTTTATTTTTTCATGCTGTAAATCGAAAATCATTTGATTCAAACTAATGGTGAAGTCATTTAATTCTGTCCCTAATGCTGAATTATTGACAAAAGCAATAAACTGCTGTAGTTCTGATTGCGCTTCACTTGCCGTTTCAGCAGATAAACTAATTATTGTACCAACTGCATCAGGATCTTTTTTAGTATCAGCTTTAACCACTGTCATATATCTAGTGGTTAAATCTGCTAAGATTCTACGTTGCTCAGGGTCCGATTTTCCTTCAGTCAATTTTTTATAATATTCAGATTGAACAAAAAATGTATTTCGAACATCTAATGATTTTGAAGACAAGCTAAAGTTGGTGAATAATTGTTCAGACAATTTGGTTCTCGAAACTTTATCTTTTTGTTCATCAGATAGATTTAAGATACGTGCATATTCTTGGCGAAGATTATAGTAACTAGAAAACGCGGGGGTTTTTGGAGCAATTACCACTGCTCTCGAAGTCCATTGCTCCTTTGCCGTAAAAGCATAAACACCTGCAATTGCAGTAAAAATAAATGCAGATAAAATAATCCAAGTTTTTTTATTCCATAAAACCTTAATTAATTCAACAAGATCTATTTCATCTTGCTTAGCAATATCGTTATTCACAATTAATCCCTCTTATCAATTTCACCTAAATACCGATTGGGTATTCTAAACCATATACCATTCAAGAACAAATGAGAAAATGTAAAGAAGGTCTAAAGAAAAATGGAACGGAAAAATACGGCAAAAACCAACCTCACTTTTCCGTTCCAATATAATACCTTACAAAAAATTACGCATAATACATTTCAAATTCCACCGGGTGTGGGGTCATATTGAGGCGTTCTACCTCTTTGCGTTTAATGGAAATAAATGCCTCTACAAATTCTTTACTAAACACATTACCCTGCGTTAAAAATTCATAATCTTTTTCTAATGAATCTAATGCTTCTTCAAGTGAAGAAGCTACTGCCGGAATATCTTTTAATTCTTCCGGTGGTAGATCGTAAAGATTTTTATCCATTGCGTCCCCTGGGTGGATTTTATTTATCACACCGTCTAGGCCTGCCATTAGCAATGCAGCAAAGGCTAAATATGGGTTTGCCATTGGGTCTGGGAAACGTGCTTCAACACGAATTGCTTTCGGGCTGGTTACAGCCGGAATACGAATTGAAGCGGAACGGTTACTTGCAGAATAGGCCAGTAATACCGGCGCTTCATACCCCGGTACTAAGCGTTTGTATGAATTGGTGCTTGGATTTGTGAAAGCATTTAACGCCTTAGCGTGTTTGATAATGCCGCCGATATAGTAAAGTGCGGTTTCAGAAAGTCCCGCATATTTATCACCTTGGAAAATATTTTTTCCGTCTTTGCTTAATGACATATTGCAGTGCATACCGGAGCCGTTATCACCGGTGATCGGTTTTGGCATAAAACAGGCGGTTTTGCCGTGTTCAAGAGCGACATTTTGTACGACATATTTATAAATCTGTGTTTCGTCTGCTTTTAAAGTCAAGGTATTAAATTTTGTGGCGATTTCATTTTGCCCTGCGGTTGCCACTTCGTGATGATGTGCTTCAATCACCAAGCCCATCTCTTCTAAAATTAAACACATTTCAGAACGAATATCGTGCGCTGTATCAATCGGTGCAACGGCACAATATCCACCTTTTTTTAATGGACGATAGCCATTATTGCCACCTTCGTATTTTCTATTGGTATTCCAAGCGGCTTCCATATCATCAACGGCAAATGAAGCACGATTCATAGAAACATCAAAACGTACATCATCAAATAAGAAAAATTCAGGTTCCGGTCCGAAAAAGGCTTGATCGGCAATACCGGTTGAACGCATATAATTTTCCGCACGAATGGCAATTGAACGGGGATCACGATCATAACTTTGCATTGTTGTCGGTTCATAAACACTACAACGCAGAGAAAGTGTTGGGATTTGAGCAAAAGGGTCAACCACGGCAGTTTCTGCCATTGGCATTAAAAGCATATCTGCTTTATTAATGGTTTTCCAACCTTCCACCGATGAGCCATCAAACATTTTGCCATCTTCAAACATATCTTCATCCACAAGGCTAACGGGAATTGAGACACCGTGTTCTTTACCTTTAATATCAGTGAAACGAAGAAGAACGAATTTAATCTCATTTTCTTCAATTAATTTGAATACGTTAGAAATTGCATTTGTGTTTGACATAGGAGCCTCTATTTTTTCTATGTGGTCTGATTAAAATAAGCGCGCATTATAGCCCAATGGTCGGCTTTTTTCATTGGATTTATTTTTCCAAATTGGCATAGCGGGCAAAATGAAAGTCGTGTATAATTTTTGCCCTTTCGTGCCGAGATAACCTCAATTTACCTCGTACTGCGGCTAAATTGCCAAAGTTTATGGACGAAAATAATAAACTTTTATCGCCGAGCAGGAATTTTTCCTACTCCCAACATAATCAGTTCAATATACACAATGAAAAACGAAATCGATATTAACAAACTACGCAACATTGCCATTATTGCGCACGTTGACCACGGTAAAACCACCCTTGTAGATAAACTTCTTCAGCAATCCGGCACCTTTGATGCTGTGCGTGGCGATGCAGATGAGCGCGTAATGGACTCTAACGATCTTGAAAAAGAACGTGGCATTACCATTCTTGCCAAAAATACTGCAATTAATTGGAATGACTACCGCATTAACATCGTAGATACCCCGGGACACGCAGACTTCGGCGGCGAAGTAGAACGTGTACTTTCAATGGTAGATTCCGTGCTTTTGGTGGTCGATGCCTTTGACGGCCCAATGCCACAAACCCGTTTTGTGACACAAAAAGCCTTTGCTCACGGTTTAAAACCAATTGTTGTCATCAATAAAGTTGACCGTCCCGGTGCGCGTCCGGATTGGGTTGTAGATCAAGTATTCGACTTATTTGTTAATCTTGGCGCAACTGACGAACAATTAGATTTCCCAATTATTTACGCCTCAGCCTTAAACGGTGTAGCCGGTTTAGAACACGAAGATTTAGCGGAAGATATGACCCCGTTATTTGAAGCCATCGTAAAACACGTTGAACCGCCAAAAGTGGAATTAGACGCGCCATTCCAAATGCAAATTTCCCAATTAGACTACAATAACTATGTTGGTGTTATCGGCATTGGGCGTATCAAACGTGGTTCAGTCAAACCAAATCAACCGGTTACCATCATCAATAGTGACGGGAAAACCCGTCAAGGGCGTATCGGTCAGGTACTTGGTCATCTTGGTTTACAACGTTATGAAGAAGATGTGGCTTATGCAGGCGATATCGTGGCAATTACCGGTTTGGGTGAACTCAATATTTCCGATACAATTTGTGATATTAATGCGGTTGAAGCCCTCCCTTCATTAACTGTAGATGAACCAACCGTTACAATGTTCTTCTGCGTAAACACTTCACCATTTGCCGGTCAAGAAGGGAAATACGTCACCTCACGCCAAATTCTTGAACGTTTAAATAAAGAACTTGTTCATAATGTGGCATTACGCGTAGAAGAAACGCCAAATCCGGATGAATTCCGAGTATCCGGCCGTGGCGAATTACACCTTTCCGTCTTAATTGAAAATATGCGCCGTGAAGGCTACGAATTAGCCGTTTCCCGTCCAAAAGTTATCTATCGTGAAGTGGATGGCAAAAAACAAGAGCCATACGAACAAGTGACCATTGATGTGGAAGAACAACACCAAGGTTCGGTTATGGAAGCCTTAGGTATCCGCAAAGGTGAAGTGCGTGATATGTTGCCGGATGGCAAAGGTCGCGTGCGTTTGGAATATGTTATCCCAAGTCGCGGTTTAATCGGTTTCCGTGGTGAATTTATGACAATGACCTCCGGTACCGGTTTACTTTATTCCAGTTTCAGCCACTATGATGAAATCAAAGGCGGCGAAATTGGTCAGCGTAAAAACGGCGTACTCATTTCTAACGCAACAGGTAAAGCCTTGGCATACGCCCTATTTGGTTTACAAGAACGCGGTAAATTGATGATCGATGCCAACGTTGATGTCTATGAAGGTCAAATCATCGGTATTCACAGTCGCTCAAACGATCTAACCGTAAACTGCCTGCAAGGTAAAAAACTCACCAATATGCGTGCTTCAGGTAAAGATGATGCCATCGTGCTAACCACACCGGTGAAATTCTCTCTTGAACAGGCGATTGAATTTATTGATGATGATGAGTTAGTGGAAGTTACACCGGAATCGATCCGTATCCGTAAAAAACTCTTAACGGAAAACGATCGTAAACGTGCAAACCGCACGACAACCAGTACAAGTACTCACTAATAAAAAATGGGATCGACAATGATCCCATTTATTTTATCTCCCAAAGTGCGGTCAAAATTCTCACTGTTTTTTGACCGCACTTTCACTTCATTGACGATAATTTTCCAAAAAACGTCCGAGCTTAGTAATGGCTTCTTCCAGTTGATTTACATAAGGTAGGGTAACAATACGGAAATGATCCGGTGAATGCCAGTTAAACCCTTTGCCGTGAACCAACAATACTTTTTCTTGGAGAAGTAAATCAAGCACCATTTTTTCATCGCTATGAATGTTGAATTTTTTCGTGTCGATTTTCGGGAACATATACATTGCACCCATTGGTTTCACGCAAGAAATGCCCGGAATTTGGGTAATCAATTCATAGGCTTTATTGCGTTGCTCCAACAAACGCCCGCCCGGTAAGATAAATTCATTGATACTTTGATACCCCCCCAATGCCGTTTGAATAGCGTGTTGCATCGGCACATTGGCACACAAACGCATAGAAGCCAGCATATCCAAGCCTTCAATATAGCCTTTTGCCTGATGTTTCGGCCCGTTTAAAATCATCCAACCTTGACGGAATCCTGCCACACGATAAGCCTTGGATAAACCGTTTAACGTTACTGTTAATAAATCCGGTGCGAGGGCGGCGATATGATGATGAACGGCATTATCGTATAAAATCTTGTCGTAAATTTCATCGGCGAAAATAATCAAATTATTTTGGCGGGCAACTTCAACCACTTCCTGCAATAATGCTTTGCTATACACTGCACCGGTCGGATTATTCGGGTTAATAATCACGATCGCTTTGGTTTTTTTATTCACTTTGGCTTTAATGTCATCAATTGCCGGAAACCAATTTGCTTCTTCATCGCATAAATAATGTACCGCTTTACCGCCGGAAAGGGTTACCGCCGCCGTCCATAATGGGTAATCGGGCATTGGCACCAATACTTCATCGCCATCATTTAATAAGGCTTGCATTGCCATTGTGATGAGTTCCGACACACCGTTACCGATATAAACATCATTGACCGTTGCCCCTTGAATACCCTTGGATTGATAATATTGCACAATGGCTTTACGCGCGGAATATAAGCCTTTGGAATCGCAATAACCTTGTGCCGAAGGTAAATTACGCAACACATCCACCAAAATCTCGTCCGGTGCTTCAAAACCAAAGGGCGCGGGATTGCCAATATTCAGTTTTAAAATTTTATTACCTTCTTCTTCCAAGCGCAGTGCTTCTTTATGCACCGGCCCGCGAATGTCGTAACAGACGTGCTCCAGTTTGTCTGATTTGGGGAATAATCGCATAAGAAAAATCCTTTTATTTTGAGGGAAAAGAGGGGGTAATTTACGCTGAATTTTTAATCTTGAAAAGATTTTATAAAAAAATTTTTTGTAACAAACAAACTGCGGTAGAATACGACCCAATTTTTTGTGTATTTTGAACAATTTCGGATGAGTAGTTTAGAGCAAGCAGCAAGTCAAATAAGCCGTCAAATCGAAAATTATTTGCGACAACAACAAACGGATCTTGTGCGTTTTCAAATGGAAATCGCCAATGTCAACTTGTTGGCGTGGCTGAAAGCTCAAACCACTTATCCTAAGTTCTATTTACACCTTCGTGATGAAAACAATCAATTTGCCGCAATGGGAGAAGTGCGGTCATTTTCTCAACTGAATTTAGCGCAGGAATTTATTGAACAATACGATTTTCCTTTAGTGGGCGGACTACAATTTCAAGGTTACGAACAATTTGTTTTGCCGCAAATTTTGTTAGAACAGAAAAACAACGCCATTACAATGTTAAGCGTTTTTGTCGAAGGGGAGGCTTCTGCACAGTCTGCCTTATCGCTGATAAAAACACTGGCAAAAACAACCGCACTTTGTTCGCTCCCCAAACAAATTCCACTGCTGACAGAACAACGTGCCAATCAACAAACTTGGGAAGATTGGGTAAAACAAGCCCTATTTGAAATTAAGCAAGGCGAATTAACCAAAGTTGTGTTGGCAAATGAAACCACGTTCCATTTAAGACAGGCTATCAATCCCTATGATTTTCTTGCGGAAAGTGAAAAACAAAATCACGGCTGTTATCATTTTTTGTGGGCGGAAAATCCATATTCCACTTTTGTCGGCTCAACACCGGAGCGACTTTTTGCCCGTGAATATAACCTGTTTTTAACGGAAGCCCTCGCCGGCACCGCACCGATGACGGGCGATCAACAGGAAAATCGACAACAAGCCGATTGGCTGCTAAAGGATGAAAAAAATCTGAATGAAAACTGGTTGGTGGTGCAGGATATTTCACAAAATATCAAATCGATGGTGGAAACGTTTGATGTGAGCGAGGTAGAACTCAAACCTTTGCGAAAAGTGCAGCATTTATTACGAAAAATTCGAGCCAATTTGACCGCACATTATCGGGATTCGGCTTTGCTGAAAGCCATTCACCCAACTGCGGCGGTGTCCGGCTTGCCACAACAGGAAGCCAGAATGATTTTGTCGGAAATTGAAACCTTTGAGCGTGGTTGGTATGCCGGTACATTAGGCATTATGAGTGAGGCATATTCCGAATTTTGCGTGGCAATTCGTTCCGCCTTTATTGAAGGCAACCGAATTCGCGTATTTGCCGGTGCGGGCATTGTAGAAGGCTCGCAACCTTTTATTGAATGGAAAGAAATTGAACGTAAAGCGGCAGGGCTTATTTCCCTGTTTGCAGAAAATAATAAGGGAGAAAAAGAATGTCTGTAAGCGTGTTTAATCGTTGTTGGTCAAAAGTCATTTTAGAAACCTTGCTACGCCAAGGTGTAACCCACTTCTGTATTGCACCCGGCTCACGTTCTACCCCTTTAACCCTTGAAGCGGCACGCTTGCAAAATGCCGAACGTGCCACCTGCTACAGTCATTTTGATGAACGGGGTTTGGGCTTTTTTGCCCTAGGGATCGCAAAATCCACCCAATCCCCTGTTGCCATTATTGTTACCTCCGGCACGGCTGCCGCCAATCTTTATCCGGCAATTATTGAAGCCCGCCAAACCGGTGTTGATCTCATTGTCTTAACCGCAGATCGTCCGCCTGAATTATGGGAATGTGGGGCAAATCAGGCTATCTTGCAACAAAATATGTTTGGCGATTATCCCGTTGCCAATGTTAATTTGCCAAAACCAAATACGGATTATTCCGCCCAATGGCTTGTGTCTTTGTTAGAACAGGCGACCTTCCAACAAAATCAACAGCACGGTGTTGTCCATATTAATGTTCCTTTTGCCGAACCCTTGTATGAAGCCGATGAAGCCGCCATTGACACTCACCCTTGGTTACAATCAATCCAACGCTGGCTGGCACAAACAAAATCTTGGATCAAACACGAAGCATTGCAACAAGAAGTGATTCCACACGAAAATTGGGATCACTGGCGGACTAAACGTGGCGTGATTGTCGTAGGCCAACTGCCCGCCGAACAAGCGATGGGGATCAACGCTTGGGCGACCACAATGGGCTGGGTGCTATTAACCGATATTCAATCCGGTGTAGAACCCACCACCCCTTATGCGGATATTTGGCTTGCCAACCAAACGGTGCGTGAAAAACTACTGGACGCGGATATTGTGATCCAATTTGGCGCACGCTTTATCAGCAAACGCATTAATCAATTCTTGCAGGCCTTTAACGGTGAATTTTGGTTGGTTGAACAAACACAAAAAGCACTCGATCCTTATCATCACCCCCATACCCGCTTTAATGCCAAAGTACATCATTGGCTTCGCGCGCACCCACCACTTCGCCAAAAACCTTGGTTATTAGAACCTCTTGCGTTGTCAAAATTCTGTGCCGGTTTTATTGAGCAGCAAGTGGGCGGAAACTTAAACGAGGCCTCCCTCGCCCACCATATTGAGCGAGTGTTACCTTACAATGGTATTTTGTTCCTTGGTAACAGTTTGTTTGTGCGTTTGGTAGATGCCCTTACAAAATTGCCGGAAAACTATCCGATCTATACCAACCGTGGTGCGAGCGGTATTGACGGCTTATTGGCAACCGCCGCCGGCATTGGTGTTGGGGCGAATCAACCGGTTGTGGCGATGATTGGCGATACTTCAACTTTGTACGATCTCAATTCTCTTGCTTTATTCAAAAATGTTACGCAACCTACCGTTATTTTTGTCATCAATAATAATGGCGGCGCGATTTTTGATATGTTGCCGGTAGATGAAAGTGTAAAAGATCGTTTTTATCGCTTACCACACAATGGTGATTTTTCACAAATCGCCGCAATGTTCGATATCAAATACGCCCACCCTTATACTTGGGCAGATTTAAGCAGCGTGCTAAAACAAGCCTATACACGCCGCAAAACAACACTTATCGAAATCAAAACCAACCCGACTGACGGCAGCAATATTTATAAACGTTTAATTGAACAAATTAGCCACGCCGTTATTGGTGCATAAGGATAAGGGCGTATTGGCACGCCCTTTAATTTTATGATTAACGTTATTTTTCTCCACGGACTTCTCGGCACATCGGCAGATTGGCAAAAAGTCATCGAAAATCTACCGCACTTTCGCTGTATCGCCCTTGATTTACCTTTCCACGGAAACGCCCAAAAAATTGAAGTGAAAGATTTTGACGAAACGGCAAAATATCTTTCGGAACAAATCCAAAGTGCGGTCAAAAATGAACCTTATTTTCTTGTGGGTTACTCGCTGGGCGGACGTCTTGCCTTACATTATGCCTTACAAGCCAATACAACAGGCGATCAACTTCAAGCCGTTATTTTGGAGGGGGCAAATTTAGGTTTAAAAACCGAGCAAGAAAAACAAGCCCGTTGGCAAAACGATACTCACTGGGCGAAACGATTTATCAATGAAGCACCCGAAATTGTGCTGGAGGATTGGTATCAACAAGCGGTATTTGCCCATTTAACCTCAACTGAAAGAAAAGGATTAATTGAAAAACGAAAAGCAAATTGTGGCGTAAATATCGGCAAAATGTTGCTCGCCACAAGCCTTGCCAAACAACCTGATTTTAGCGAAAAAGTGCGGTCAAATGCTTTGCCGTTTTTCTATTTCTGTGGAGAACGTGATCAGAAATTTCAAGCCCTTGCCCGTTTGGAACATTTGCCTCTTACCACGATTCCTCAGGCAGGTCATAATGCCCATTCGGAAACCCCCCTATTTTTTGCTGAAAAATTGGAAAATCTCATCTTAAAAATTGCTCAATCTAAAGGGAAATGCTAGGATTCAAGCGTTTTCATTTATAAAATTCTGATAAATCAACACTTAAGGAAAGCAATATGACAACACAACTTCGTAACAATCCGATGAAAGTGGCACTTGCCTCAATGGTCGGCACGGCAATTGAATTTTTCGATTATTATATTTATGCAGCAGCCGCCGTGTTGGTTTTCAACACCCAGTTCTTCAGCAGTGATGATCCCCTTTCAAATGATCTTCTCTCACTTTCCACCTTAGCCCTTGCTTTCTTTGCCCGCCCAATCGGCTCGGCATTATTTGGTCACTTTGGTGACAAAATCGGACGCAAGAAAACCCTTGTGGCTTCACTATTATTAATGGGCGGCTCAACCGTCATTATCGGTTTATTGCCAAACTATGCTCAAATTGGCATTTGGGCGCCTATTTTGCTTTGTGTCTGTCGGGTCGGACAAGGCATTGGGCTTGGCGGTGAATGGGGCGGTGCGGCATTGGTCGCAACCGAAAATGCACCGGAAGGCAAACGTGCTTGGTATGGCACTTTCCCTCAATTAGGTGCGCCAATCGGTTTATTTGTGGCAAATGGCACATTCTTCCTCGTGAGCTATTTCTGGGGACACGAAGCCTTGGTGGAATGGGCGTGGCGTATTCCTTTTGTCTCTTCCATACTCTTGGTATTTGTCGGCTTATATGTTCGTTTAACCTTGCACGAAAGCCACGTTTTCGTGGAAGCGGAACAAAAAGGTAAAAAATTAAATGCGCCCGTCAGCGTTGTGTTCACCAAACATTTAAAACCGATGATTATCGGTACATTTATTATGGTGGCAACCTATTCACTGTTCTATATTATGACCGCCTTTGCCCAAGCCTATTCCCGCACCGCGCCAAATCTTTCGGAAGCAGGGTATCCGCTGGGTTTAGGCATTCCGGCAAATACTTTTACCGGATTGCTTTTAATTAGTGCGATTGTTTTTGGGATTTTTATCAGCCTTTCCGGTATTTATGCCGATAAAATCGGTCGCCGTAAATGGTTGATTTGGGTCACCATCGCCATTGGTATTTTGGGTTTAACAATGCCTGTGTTCTTAGAAAACGGCACGCCTACTAGCGTTTTTGCCTTCCTTGTGGTGGGGATGGCGATTATGGGAATGACATTTGGGCCGATGGCGGCATTATTGCCGGAATTATTCCCAACAGAAGTGCGTTATTCTGGTGCTTCTCTCGCTTATAATTTGGCATCCATTATCGGTGCAACCGTTGCCGCAATGATTTCTTTAAAAATCAATGCATCTTTTGGTGTAATGGGCGTGGGGATTTACTTGGCAATCAATGCCTTAATGACATTGCTCGCCCTACTTGCCTCAGAAGAAACAAAAAATGTGGATTTAACCAAGATCTAAGTGGATAGCTAAAAAGTGCGGTTAAAACTGACCGTACTTTATTTAACGTTCAAATGAAAATGCCAAGTCAATTTTTGGCATTTTTATTTCCTTTCATTAAACAAAAAGCAGAGGTTTTATTTCCCTCTGCTTAATTGATCACTGCAAACTAAATCGAATCGGAACGGATACAAGGCTTGCAAACCCTGCGGGTCTTGGCCCAACCGATTGCGCATTTCTCACCGCTTTCAATGCGGCATTATCAAGACTTTCATCGCCAGATGATTTCACCACTTGTTCTCCGCTTAATGCGCCATCATTTGCCACATTAAAGGAAATATGCACAATGCCCTGCTTACGCATCATTTTTGCACGTGTCGGGTAGGTTTTTCGGCGTTCAATTTCACGATATAACGCTGCTTTGTAGGCTGAAATTTCATTTGTGTTTGAACCCGTTCCCACCATATTGCCCTTCGCATTTGCCGTGGTAACACTTGTTTCTTTTGCGTTCACATTAGAAGACGCATTCACATTGCGTTCGCCTACCGGTAAATTTTTCGGCAATGTCGGTGCTTTTTCTGTCGGTTTGACTTCTTTCTTAGGTTTTTCTTTAGGTGGCTTTGATTTATCTTTTGGTTTTTCCGGTTTTTTCTCCGGTTCTTTTTTCTTCACAGTCTCCGCTTTTTTTGTCGGATCAGCTACGATTTCTTTCTTTTCAGGCTCAGGTTCTGATTTTTGAGGCTCAGGATCGGGCGTATGTTCTTCCATACGCATTCCCTGCAACATTTCCATTGAAATGGTTGTCGCTATCTCACCGCTATGGCTATTTGCACTTTCACTTGGTTTGTGCCAATTCCATAACAATGCGCCAACAATCACACCGTGAATAAGAACTGAAAGGAGCAATCCTAAAGATGATCGTTTAGCTTGCTGCATAACTTTTCCTATTTGCTTTCAGGCGAAATGGATTTCGAGCCTTTATCCTTCATTGATACGATCGCAACATTTTTAATTTCATTTTTTGCCAATAAATCGGTAATAGAAACAAAATCTTGGAAACTTGCTTGCGCATCAATTTTTAATGTTACTTTTTGTTCTTTATTCCATTGATTAATTTCGGCTTCTAAGGCATCGTGAGAAATGGGTTTATCGTTGAAATAAAGTTCACCTTTTTCGGTAACCGTCAATAATTTTGCCAATTCATCAGATTTAAACGCAACCGCCGTACTCGCTTTCGGCACATTCACCTGAATTTTTCCCTGTGAAATAAAAGAAGCGGTGATCAACACAATCGCCAATAACACCAACATAATATCAATGAAAGGAATAATGTTGATTTCATCAAATTTTTTCACGATTATTCCTTATCTTTTTGCGAATTTAACACTTTCCATTTTAAGCGGTTTACTTCGATTTTACGGTTTAAGCCGTTATAGAAAACCATTGAGGGAATCGCTACCAAAATACCCAGTGCAGTGGCTTTCAAGGCAAGAGAAAGATGTAACATAATTTCACCGGCGTCCACATCCCCACCGCCTTGTCCGATTTGGTAGAAGGTTAATAAAATGCCGATTACCGTCCCCAATAACCCCACATAAGGTGCATTTGCCCCCACGGTGGAAATGATGGTCATATTCCGATTCAGATCAATATCCAAAGCGTGAATATTGGTATATTTACCCACATTAATTTTGCTCAGAAAAATAAAGCGTTCGAGCACCATTGCGAGCATCACCACGCTCATAAACAGTAAAAGTCCGATAATAATGTAGTCGCTGTATTGTTGTAAAAATCCGAAAAGTTGAGGCATTTTTTATCCTTAAAAGAGAAAAGTAATTGAGAATTAGTTTCAATTAGGTGGCGAATTCTAACAAAAGCAACCTATGGCGTAAACAATGAATAGGCAAAAATGGCGGGATTTTCAACCGCACTTTGATTAAAAACAAAAAAGATGAAAGGCAAAAGTGCGGTCGATTTTCAAAGAAAATTATAAAGAATGTAAATAATCCAGTACCACCTGATGGTGTTCACCGGTTTTAAATTTATCAAAAACGTGCAAAATCTTGCCTTGTTCATCAATCAAGAAACTAATACGATGAATACCGTCATAGGTTCTTCCCATAAATTTTTTCTCACCCCACACACCAAATTGCTCAGCCACTTGATGATCTTCATCAGAAAGCAAGGTGAAATTTAACCCTTTTTTCTCGCTAAATTGTGCCAGTTTTTTAGGCGTATCGGGGCTAATGCCTAAAATCACCACGCCTAAATTTTCTAATTCCGTTTTGCTATCACGCAATCCACAGGCTTGTGTTGTACAACCGGGGGTAAGGGCTTTGGGATAAAAATAAACCAGTACTTTTTTGTCTTTAAAGTCTGACAATGAAACCGACTGATGATGTTGATCGATTAAGGTAAATTGTGGTGCGGTATCCCCTGCTTGTAGTGTTTTCATAGAAAATTCCTCAAAATGAAAAAATGATTTGCAAATTCTAACCATTTTGGCGATCCTAATGAACAATTTTCCCATATTTAATCGTCATTTCTATAACGGAGGTTCTATGTCTATGCAAAATCCTTTATTTTTCGGCAGTATTGTTGCTTTAGTGACGCCAATGGATAGCCACGGCAGTGTTGATTTTGAAACATTGGAAAAACTTGTTGAATTTCATATTGCAGCCGGCACCGATGCTATTGTTTCGGTAGGGACAACAGGGGAGTCCGCAACATTAAGCATTGAAGAAAATGTGAAGGTGATTGAAAAGACGGTAGAACTGGCAAAAGGTCGTATTCCTGTGATTGCCGGCACCGGTGCAAATGCCACCAGCGAAGCCATCGTGATGACCAAACTGTTGCGTGATAGTGGCGTTGCCGGTTGCCTCTCTGTGGTGCCTTATTACAACAAACCGACTCAAGAAGGGATGTATCAACACTTTAAAGCAATTGCGGAATGTACCGATTTACCGCAAATTCTTTATAACGTACCGGGCAGAACAGGTAGTGATATGAAACCGGAAACCGTGGCTCGTTTGGCAAAAATCAAAAATATTGTAGGCATTAAAGAAGCCACCGGTGAAGTGAACCGTGTGACCGAAATTAAGCAATTGGCAGGCAAGGATTTCATTGTCTTAAGCGGTGATGATGCGACCGGTTTGGAAGCGATGAAATTAGGTGCGGAAGGGGTCATTTCCGTCACGAATAACCTCGCGGCAAAAGAGATGGCAGAAATGTGTCGCTTGGCACGTGCCGGAGACTTTGCCAAAGCGGAAGAAATTAACGCCCGTTTGATGGCATTACACCGTGATTTATTCATTGAATCCAACCCGATTCCGGTGAAATGGGCGGCATACCGTTTGGGGTTAATTAAATCCTCATTCCTTCGCTTGCCTTTAACGGAACTCAGTGAAACCGCGCAAGTAAAAGTGGAAGCGGCATTAAAAACCGCAGGATTAATTTAATTGTGTTTAGGGCTGATTTTAGTCCCAAACTTTTTATGGATTTGACTGTCAAAGTGCGGTCAATTTTTTATTTGTTTTTAAGGATGACCAATGAAAAAATTTCTCTTAGGATTTATCTCGATGAGTCTATTATCCGCTTGTTCCGGCGATCCTGAAAAATTGCAAACGGCAAATGATACCTATCAAAAATCAGATTCATCAACACCAAGTTTTTCTCCTTTGGCAAGCGGTGGCGTAACCCTGCCAAAACAAGATACCGCCTATGAATTACCTAACATTGCTATCAAAAAAGGCGAAACCGTGGATATTCGCCCACCATCAACCCCATTGGCACTCATCAAAAACTCCTTAACACAATTTGATGGCGAGCGTGCATTAATTGTCTATCCTGAATCCCAAGCCTCCCTTTATAACTTACAACAAGTCCAACGTTTATTAAAAGAAGAAGGGATTGATTCCACCATCAACGGGGCGATTTTAACCACCGATTGGCATAATTCCGGTCGTGCCGATGACAAAGCCAATACAGAAATCCGCTATCAGGTTGAACAGGTTTCCGCTCAAGGAGCAAGTGCATTAGCGGTTTCCGTTAATCAAATGCGCCGTGAAGGTATTCTTTTCACGCCAAGTGTAGTGGAAAAACAACGTTATACTTCCGATCGTTTGAACCGGTTTGTTTCTGCATTGACATCTAACTATAACAAACAACAACAGGATTTGAATAATACCACCGCCGGTGCTTTTCAATCCGGTTTGATCACCGACACAAATGGCAGAATGGCATTAGGAATGAATGCCGGCTTTAACCACGCTTGGGAAAAATTAGGTTCGGCATTACCAAAAGTCGGCTTTGAGATTAAATCGGAAACCGCAGGCCGCGGACAACGTGAATTAAAATACTCACCGTTAGAGAAAGAAGAATGGTTACGTTTAGGCGTGAACGAACCGGAGCTTGAAAAAGGCACTTATCTTATGCAAATTTCCGCCATAGGCAAACAAAGTGCCGTTGTCATTACCGATGAGGACGGTAAAGCATTAAGTGGTGAAACCGCTCAAGCGATTTATACCGCATTAGGTACTTTACTCGCCAAATAGAAAAGTGCGGCTGATTTTCTTTTAAAATTTCAACCGCACTTTTCATCACTACACTTTTCGGAGCACACAAACCATGACAGAACCTCAACTCTGGGTTGGTTATTATCAACTCTCCTATTCCAATCAACCCCAACATCTTTACTTCGGACACCTTATCGCCTTTGCAC
>NZ_MLHQ01000029.1 GCF_001999305.1 Rodentibacter myodis
TTTTGCTTTTTTGCTTTTTCGCAAGCTTTATTTTCATTGCGTTAATCGGTCACAAGCTGATTACTGTTAAGTCCTTTCATTTCCTGACAAATCTCTTTTATTCTGTCTTTTTGTCCTTTCGGTCTGTCTTGTTTTGTCTCGTTACACCCGTGCTTCTTTTTCTTTAAAAACACTTGAGCGTTGTATAGTTAAGCCTCTCGGGCAATTAGTACATGTTAGCTCAATGTATCACTACACTTACACACCATGCCTATCTACGTCTTCGTCTCAAACAACCCTTACAACCTTATAGATTGGGATAACTCATCTCTTGGCAAGTTTCGTGCTTAGATGCTTTCAGCACTTATCTCTTCCGCACTTAGCTACCCGGCAATGCGTCTGGCGACACAACCGGAACACCAGTGGTGCGTCCACTCCGGTCCTCTCGTACTAGGAGCAGCCCCAACCAATTATCCTACGCCCACGGCAGATAGGGACCGAACTGTCTCACGACGTTCTAAACCCAGCTCGCGTACCACTTTAAATGGCGAACAGCCATACCCTTGGGACCTACTTCAGCCCCAGGATGTGATGAGCCGACATCGAGGTGCCAAACACCGCCGTCGATATGAACTCTTGGGCGGTATCAGCCTGTTATCCCCGGAGTACCTTTTATCCGTTGAGCGATGGCCCTTCCATTCAGAACCACCGGATCACTATGACCTACTTTCGTACCTGCTCGACTTGTCTGTCTCGCAGTTAAGCTTGCTTATACCATTGCACTAACCTCACGATGTCCGACCGTGATTAGCAAACCTTCGTGCTCCTCCGTTACGCTTTGGGAGGAGACCGCCCCAGTCAAACTACCCACCAGACACTGTCCGAGACCGCGTTCCGCAATCTTCGTTAGAACATCAAACGTTAAAGGGTGGTATTTCAAGGACGCCTCCACAATCACTGGCGTGACTGCTTCATTGGCTCCCACCTATCCTACACATCAAAATTCAATGTTCAGTGTCAAGCTATAGTAAAGGTTCACGGGGTCTTTCCGTCTAGCCGCGGGTACACCGCATCTTCACGGCGATTTCAATTTCACTGAGTCTCGGGTGGAGACAGCCTGGCCATCATTATGCCATTCGTGCAGGTCGGAACTTACCCGACAAGGAATTTCGCTACCTTAGGACCGTTATAGTTACGGCCGCCGTTTACTGGGGCTTCGATCAGGTGCTTCTCTTGCGATAACACCATCAATTAACCTTCCAGCACCGGGCAGGCATCACACCCTATACGTCCACTTTCGTGTTTGCAGAGTGCTGTGTTTTTAATAAACAGTTGCAGCCAGCGGGTCACTTCGACCGGTTCACCCTTCACCCGCAAGGAGTTACAAGTTAAGCCGGCGCACCTTCTCCCGAAGTTACGGTGCTATTTTGCCTAGTTCCTTCACCCGAGTTCTCTCAAGCGCCTGAGTATTCTCTACCTGACCACCTGTGTCGGTTTTCAGTACGGTTTAGATAAACCTGAAGCTTAGTGGCTTTTCCTGGAAGTGTGGTATCGGTTACTTCCGTTCCGTAGAACTTCGTCATCACCTCTCGTTGTTTCTATGGATAAGCGGATTTGCCTACCTATCCCAACTACCGGCTTAAACGTACATTTCCAACCGTACGCTAACCTAACCTGCTCCGTCCCCACATCGCAGTTTATCCAAGTACGGGAATATTAACCCGTTTCCCATCGACTACGCTTTTCAGCCTCGCCTTAGGGGCCGACTCACCCTGCCCCGATTAACGTTGGACAGGAAACCTTGGTCTTCCGGCGAACGGGTTTTTCACCCGTTTTATCGTTACTTATGTCAGCATTCGCACTTGTGATACGTCCAGCACACTTCTCAATGCACCTTCTTCCGCTTACACAACGCTCCCCTACCCAACAGTATTACTACTGATGCCGCAGCTTCGGTGCTATATTTCAGCCCCGTTACATCTTCCGCGCAGGCCGACTCGACTAGTGAGCTATTACGCTTTCTTTAAATGGTGGCTGCTTCTAAGCCAACATCCTAGCTGTCTAAGCCTTCCCACTTCGTTTCCCACTTAATATAGACTTTGGGACCTTAGCTGGCGGTCTGGGTTGTTTCCCTCTCCACGACGGACGTTAGCACCCGCCGTGTGTCTCCTGAGTATCACTCTTTGGTATTCGGAGTTTGCATCGGGTTGGTAAGCCGGGATGGCCCCCTAGCCGAAACAGTGCTCTACCCCCAAAGGTGTCCGCTCAAGGCTCTACCTAAATAGATTTCGGGGAGAACCAGCTATCTCCCGGTTTGATTGGCCTTTCACCCCCAGCCACAAGTCATCCGCTAATTTTTCAACATTAGTCGGTTCGGTCCTCCAGTTAGTGTTACCCAACCTTCAACCTGCCCATGGCTAGATCACCGGGTTTCGGGTCTATACCTTGCAACTATTCGCCCAGTTAAGACTCGGTTTCCCTTCGGCTCCCCTATGCGGTTAACCTCGCTACAAAATATAAGTCGCTGACCCATTATACAAAAGGTACGCAGTCACCCTTTCAGGCTCCCACTGCTTGTACGTACAAGGTTTCAGGTTCTATTTCACTCCCCTCGCCGGGGTTCTTTTCGCCTTTCCTTCACAGTACTGGTTCACTATCGGTCAATCAGGAGTATTTAGCCTTGGAGGATGGTCCCCCCTTCTTCAGACAGGATATCACGTGTCCCGCCCTACTTGTCGTTAGCTTAGTACCACGACAAAGACTTTAAGTACGGGGCTATCACCCTGTGTCGCCATACTTCCCAGCATGTTCCTCTGTCTTTGTCGCTATCACTAACAGGCTCTTTCGCTTTCGCTCGCCGCTACTGACGAAATCTCGGTTGATTTCTTTTCCTCGGGGTACTTAGATGTTTCAGTTCTCCCGGTTTGCCTCAACAGACTATGGATTCATCTGTTGATAGTGGGTTCTTCACCCACTGGGTTTCCCCATTCGGATATCTTGGATTAAACGCTTCTTATCAACTCATCCAAGCTTTTCGCAGATTAGCACGTCCTTCTTCGCCTCTGATTGCCAAGGCATCCACCTTGTACGCTTAGTCACTTAACTATACAACCTCAAATGTTTTCTACACTCTCCCGCTTTCTTTTTATGAGGGAGACAAAAACACTTAAAGTCGCTATGTTCATCAACTAAACACTTGATTGCTTTTGTTCAATCAAGATTTTTCCTTACTCAGACTTTTCTTGAAAGTCTCTTCAGTTTTCAGCTTGTTTCCAATTTGTTAAAGAACAG
>NZ_MLHQ01000003.1 GCF_001999305.1 Rodentibacter myodis
ACATACATACATACATACAAGGATTTTACGCCTTTTAAGTCTTAATCCAATAAAAGGGCGTTCTTTGATGGCACATATTCGTCGAACAAGACACATTATGATGCCATCACATCGTTCTTGTTTCTCCTATTCTGTTTTTGCCTCTCAAAATAAACCATCCCATTTAGCTCTCTAGTAGTGGCTTCACTATTCAGAGAGATTTTAGCTTTAAAAAACATGACTCACTAAAAGTCATTGTTTCTTAATTAAAGCTGTTATTCCCTATTTTAAATTAATAAGAATTAATCACTAATATTATTAAATTAGTGACAATCCCTCTTATTGTTTAAAAAACAAAGAATGCATTATTTTAATAATGCAGGAGACCTTTTTATCTCAATAATATAAACAAGGAGTTAATTATGCCTAAATTAAAAATTGCATATAGTCCGGCTGTTACCCAATATTTCTTAACGAAAAGAGATATGGTGGAAATCAAACAAACTGATTTTACTGATGTTGCGGCTATTGTATTAAATTCTTCCGACATAGATCAATTTATTGATTCTATCAAAGAAACTGAATTTAATATTCCTGTTTTTGTTGTACAAACCGATGAGCAACCACTTTCACCTGAATTTTATGATTCTGTTTACCATATCCAGGATCTCAATGGTTATGATATCCAGCTTCACAGTCGTCAAATTGAAACTGCCGCTAAACTTTATGAAGAAAAAATGCTTCCTCCATTCTTCAAAATGCTCAGCGAATATGTGGAAATGGGGAATATAGCTTTTGACTGTCCGGGACATCAAGGCGGTCAATATTATCGCAAACATCCGGCGGGGCGTTTCCTTTATGATTTCTACGGAGAAAACATTTTCCGTTCGGACATTTGTAATGCCGATGTAAAACTAGGCGATTTGCTTATTCATGAAGGCGCTGCCTGTGATGCACAAAAACATGCGGCACAAGTATTTAATTCCGATAAAACTTATTTCGTATTAAACGGTACGTCCTCTGCAAATAAAGTGGCATTAAACGCCATTCTAGCACCGGGTGATCTTGTTTTATTTGATCGAAACAACCATAAATCCAACCATCACGGCGCATTGGTTCAAGCGGGAGCAACCCCTATTTATCTTGAAACTGCCCGTAACCCGTTCGGGTTTATCGGTGGTATTGATAGCCACTGCTTTGAAGAAAGTTATTTAAGGGATTTAATCAAAGAAGTCGCACCTGAAAGTGCGGAGAAACAACGTCCGTTCCGTTTAGCCGTGATTCAATTAGGTACTTACGATGGGACTATCTATAACGCACGTCAAGTCGTAGATAAAATTGGCCATCTTTGTGACTATATTTTATTTGATTCCGCTTGGGTCGGTTACGAACAATTCATTCCAATGATGAAAGATTGCTCGCCTCTCTTGTTAGAACTTAATGAAAACGATCCCGGTATTATCGTGACACAATCCGTTCATAAACAACAAGCAGGTTTCTCACAAGCCTCTCAAATTCACAAAAAAGACAAACATATTAAAGGTCAAAGTCGTTATGTTAATCACAAACGTTTTAATAATGCCTTTATGTTGCACGCTTCCACCAGCCCGTTCTACCCATTATTCGCAACATTAGATGTGAATGCCAAAATTCAGGGTAGCGCAGCCGGTCGCCGTTTATGGCATGATTGTGTAAAAGTAGGGATTGAGGCACGTAAATTAGTCTTAAATAATTGCGAACTGATTCGCCCATTTATTCCTACGACGATAAAAGGCAAAAAATGGCAGGATTACGATACTGAAGAAATCGCAACAAACCTTGAATTCTTCAAATTCCATCCAACCGACACCTGGCATAAATTTGAAGGTTATGAAGATGAACAATACTTCGTTGATCCTTGCAAATTCTTGCTCACCACACCGGGTATTAGCTTAGAAAGCGGTGAATACGAATCTTTCGGTATTCCAGCTACCATCTTAGCAAACTACCTACGTGAAAACGGTATTATCCCGGAAAAATGCGATTTGAACTCCATCTTATTTTTGTTAACGCCTGCTGAAACCTTAACAAAAATGCAAACCTTAGTCGCCCAAATCGCATTGTTTGAAAAACATATCAAACAAGATTCATCATTACAAGATGTATTACCTACCGTTTACAAAAATAACGAGGAACGTTACAGAGGTTATACCATCCGTCAATTATGCCAAGAGATGCATGATCTCTACGTCAGTCGCAATGTAAAACAATTACAGAAAGACTTATTCCGTAAAGCGACCTTACCTGAATATGCGATGAATCCTCACGATGCCAACATTGAATTAATCCGCAACAATGTGGAATTAGTTTCACTCACAGACATTGTAGGCAAAATTGCGGCGGAAGGTGCGCTTCCTTACCCTCCGGGCGTGCTTTGTGTAGTACCGGGAGAAAGATGGAGTACAACCGCTCAACAATATTTCTTAGCGCTAGAAGAAGGCATTAATACCTTACCCGGCTTTGCACCGGAAATCCAAGGGGTCTATCTACAAAAAGATCCTGATGGACGGACTCGTGCCTATGGTTACGTATTAAATGAACATTAATCGCTAAAAAAGTGCGGTCATTTTTTAATGAGAATATGACCGCACTTGAGGAATAAATTATGAGTACAAAAAGTAATAAAATCGGTATGGTACAACTTACCATACTCACGATGGTAAATATGATGGGTTCCGGCGTTATCATGCTACCGACCAAATTAGCAGAAATCGGAACTATTTCTATCGTCTCTTGGTTAGTGACCGCAGTAGGTTCCACCGCTCTCGCTTACGCATTTGCACAATGCGGTATGTTCAGTAAAAAATCCGGCGGTATGGGCGGCTATGCCGAATATTCTTTCGGTAAAGCAGGTAACTTTATGGCAAATTACACCTACGGTGTCTCTTTGGTTATTGCCAACACGGCGATTGCAATTTCTGCCGTAGGTTACGGTTCCGAACTGTTAGGCACAGCCCTTTCACCGCTCTCCATTGCACTGTGGACAATTTTTACATTATGGCTTGCTACCGTGCTTAACTTCGGCGGTGCAAGAATTACAGGAAATATTAGTTCGTTCACCATTTGGGGGGTCATCATTCCTGTTGTTGGTATTAGTATCGTCGGTTGGTATTGGTTTGACGGTTCACAATACATTAGCGCTTGGAATCCTCATAATGTCCCAACCTTTGAAGCGATTGGAGTATCTATCTCTATGACCTTATGGGCGTTCTTAGGATTAGAATCGGCTTGCGCCAATTCCGATGCGGTTGAAAATCCGGAGAAAAACGTACCTATTGCCGTATTGGGAGGAACACTTGGAGCAGCGGTAATTTATATTGTCTCAACCAATGTGATTGCCGGTATCGTACCAAATATGGATTTAGCACAATCTACCGCCCCATTCGGGTTGGCTTTTGCCCACATGTTTAATGAAACTGTCGGTAAAGTTATTATGGGATTAATGGTTATGTCTTGTTTTGGTTCTTTATTAGGCTGGCAGTTTACCATTGCTCAAGTATTCAAATCTTCCGCAGAAGAAGGCTATTTCCCTGCATTTTTCAAAAAAGTTACCAGCAAAGACGCACCAATTATCGGTATGGTAACCATTACAGCGATTCAAACATTATTATCTTTATTGACAATCAGCCCATCATTAAATAAACAATTTAATGTATTGGTTGATTTAGCTGTGGTCACCAATGTCATTCCGTACTTACTTTCTATGGCGGCATTAGCCGTGCTGTTAAAAACGGAAAATGTACCAACGCGCAAATATAAAACAACCGTGCTCGTTGCATTTATCGGTTCGGTGTATAGCATATATGCCCTTTATGCAGCCGGTGAGCAAGCGATGTTATACGGTTCAATCGCCACTTTTATCGGTTGGACATTATATGGCTTCGTGTCTTATAAATTTGATCTGCATAAATCAATTAAACAATAAATATCTGTGACTCCATTCGCCCACCTTAGTGTGGGCTTTTTTATTGCTTCTGCTAATAAGCGTAAAGAGATTTGATGAGATAAAAAAGAAACCGTTTTTTTATCCCACGTAATTACCCTTTAACTACTTTAATAATGTGCGTACGGTTTTCAACTTGTCCAAAAATATATCCATTCGTGATTCAAACAAATTCCAAAATAAAATTATTCATAACTCTTTCTGAGTAATCCCCCTAATCTAGATCAAAAAAACTTCATTTAATTCAAACTTCCTTTTGTTGAATGAACTTAAAGTGCTTATTATGCGCATATAAATCCGAGTATTTTAATAGGATTTATTTCTAACGACATCTACTCTAACAAAGGACTTTATTATGTACTGCGTACAATGTGAACAAACGATGCGTACACCGGTGGGAAATGGTTGTAGCTATTCCCAAGGCATGTGCGGAAAAACCGCTGAAACTTCTGACTTACAGGATTTATTGGTCGCCACCCTGCAAAGCCTTTCCGCTTGGGCTATTCAAGCACGCGATTTAGGCATTATTGATAATGAAGTGGATGCATTTACGGCACAAGCTTTCTTCTCTACGTTAACTAACGTGAACTTTGACTCTCAACGTATAGTGGAATATGCACAACAAGCGATTGCTCATCGTGATAGCCTGATCAAACGTTGTCGCGAAATGAATCCAAGTATTGATGTAAAACACCCACTTGCTCATTTACAACTTGAAGGCACAACAATTACAGAATTAATCAAACAAGCAGCGAATTTTGCATTAAATACCGACCGCACTTTAATTGGTGAAGAAGTTCACGGCGTGCGTATGCTTTGCTTATATGGCTTAAAAGGCGCGGCTGCATATATGGAACATGCACACGTTTTAGGCAAATTTGATAACGAAGTATATCGCCAATTCCACGAATTTATGGCGTGGTTAGGCACGCATCCAAGCGATTTAAACGAATTATTGGAAAAAGCCCTTGGTATCGGCAATATGAATTTCCAAGTGATGAGTTTATTGGATGCTGGCGAAACGGAAACCTTTGGCAACCCAGTTCCGGCAACGGTGAACGTAAAACCTGTGGCAGGCAAGTGTATCTTAATTTCCGGTCATGATTTAAAAGACTTAAAAGCACTTTTGGAACAAACTGAAGGCACCGGCATAAATATTTACACCCATGGTGAAATGTTACCGGCACACGGGTATCCGGAATTGAAAAAATATAAACACCTCGTGGGCAACTACGGCAGTGGTTGGCAAAATCAGCAAAAAGAATTTGCTAAATTCCCCGGTCCTGTGATTATGACATCAAACTGTATTATCGACCCAAATGTTGGTAACTATGCAGATCGTATTTACACCCGCAGCATCGTTGGTTGGCCGGGAGTCACACATATTGAAAATCGCGATTTCAGTCAAGTGATCGCCAAAGCACAAGAAATGGGCGGTTTTCCATACGATGAATTAGAACATCAAATTACCGTGGGTTTCGGTCGTCAAACTTTATTAAATGCCTCTGATGCGGTGATCAACCTTGTTGCTGGCGGCAAGTTGCGCCACGTGTTCTTGGTGGGTGGCTGTGATGGTAGCAAAGGCGAACGTAGCTACTACACCGATTTCGCTCGCCAAGTGCCGGAAGATTGTGCCATCTTAACACTCGGTTGTGGTAAATACCGTTTCAATAAATTAGATTTCGGCAATATTGAAGGCTTACCGCGTTTATTGGATGTGGGTCAATGCAATGATGCCTACTCTGCCATTATGCTTGCAGTGAATCTTTCACAAAAATTGGGGATTGGTGTAAACGAATTACCACTCACCCTTGTGCTTTCTTGGTTTGAACAAAAAGCCATTGTGATTTTATTAACGCTATTAGCCTTAGGCGTAAAAAATATCTATACCGGTCCAACTGCACCGGCGTTCTTAAATGATAACGTTATGGCATTATTAAACGAAAAGTTTGGCTTACGTGGTCTAACTACACCGGAACAAGATATGGCAGAAGCCTTGGCGAAATAAGGGTTAATTGAGAAAAAGTGCGGTCGGATTTTTAGTATTTTTTCCCCTCTCCCGCAAGTGAGTGAGAAGAAACATCAAAAAACTTCACTAAAACCCACCGCACTTTCAAAAGGAAAACACGATGTCAAACAACCAAAATCCGTTGTGCTACAACGAAATGCAAGTTCATGCGATTCATCAAGAAACGGACGATGTTTTTACCATTGAGCTGATTGCCCAAGATTTTTATCCTTATGAATCCGGTCAATATGCCTTGGTAAGCATTCGTAACACACCGAATATTGTGCGTGCTTACACGCTTTCTTCTACACCCGGTATGAGCCGTTTTATCACCTTAACTGTTCGCCGTATCAAAAATGGGGTAGGTTCAAATTGGATTACCTCAGAAATTAAAGAAGGCGATCAAATTTGGTTCTCCGATCCAATGGGTAAATTCACCTGTACGCGTATTATCAGTGACCACTATTTGTTAGTTGCCGGTGGTTGTGGCGTCACCCCCATTATGTCAATGACCCGTTGGCTATTAAAAAATAAGCCGAACGTCGATGTCGTTGTGCTTTACAGCGTGCATTCGCCGAAAGATGTTATTTTTAAACGGGAATGGCATTTGTTAAAAGAACAATTTCCACAACTGAAACTCCTTATGAATGCTTCTGTAGATGCTGAAGAAGGCTTTATTTCCGGTCGTTTAAATCGCCAAATGCTTACTGATCTCATACCCAATATTGCGGATTACACCGTACTGACTTGCGGTCCTGAAAGTTATATGAACGATTTGCGTACGATGACAGAATCCCTCGGTATTCCGGCGGAACGTTTCTTCTTGGAACAATTCCATTCCTCCGCAGAAAACTGTATGTTGGACAACAGCAAGCAAGTTACCCTTTCCATCACTAATCCTGTGCCGCAAACTTTCTCTGTGCCAGTGGGCATGACGTTACTCGCCGCACTTGAAGAACACAAAGCGCCGATTATCGCCGCTTGTCGCGAAGGTATTTGTGGCTCTTGTAAAACCTTGGTGTTGAATGGTGATTATGAAGTGGAAACTAACGGTCCATTAACGGAAGCTGAAATAGCACAAGGCTATGTGCTAGCGTGTAGCTGTAAGCTGAAAGGCAATGTATCAGTGGATTTAATGCCGTAAAAATAGATAAAAATTAACCGCACTTTTGATAAGTAAATCAAAGTGCGGTCTGTTTTCACGGTGTTTTTAACTTATTTCTTCATCCACTTATCATAGATTTTTTGGTATTCACCGTTTTCTTTAATGGTTTTTAAACCTTGGTTTAAGCGGGTTTGTAGGGCTTTGTTTGATTTATGTAACGCAATGCCTACGCCGTTGCCGAAATATTTTGCATTTGTTACTTTTTCGCCCACAAATTCAATATTGGGTTCTTTGGCAATCAGATCTGCCAGCAATGCAGTGTCGCTTAACACAATGTCAATCCGACCGTTTTGTAAATCCAAAATTGCATCTTGCAAATTCACATAGGATTTTGGCGTATATTGAGGCGTTTCGGCGACAGTATATTGTTGGAAAGTCGAACCATTTTGCACGCCGATATTTTTTGCCGTAGCCAAGTTTCCTTTACCTTTTAGGCCAATATAACTTGCCGAGCTATCGTAGTAAGGATCGCTAAATAAAACCTGTTTTTCACGTGCCGGAGTAATATCAATTGCCGACATCGCGGCATCAAAACGTTTTGCTTTTAAACTTGGAATTAACGCATCGAAAGGCTGAGTTTTAAAATGGCAGGTTGCTTGGATTTCCTTACAAATCGCTTGTGCAATATCAATATCGAATCCTACCAGTTCGCCTTTTTCGGTGGTGGCTTCAAAAGGCGGGTAGCTTGGCTCGGTACCAAAAGTCAATTCTTCCGCATTTACCGTCATTCCCGCGCCTATAACAATGCTAAGTAGAAGTAATTTTTTCATTGTTTTCTCTCCTGTGTTTGCTTGTTCAACCTCAAAAAATGAATATATATTAAATATTTTTGCATTTGTATGCAATATTTATTCATAATGATGATCTTTTATCTCTATTTGGTAAAAATTAGGATTTAACTATTTCATCATCTCCATTTAAAAATTCTGTGATCCCTGTCTCAAATTTGAACATTCGTGGTTGTATTTCGCTTTTTCCTGCCTATGATCCTTGTGAAATGTTTATCGAAACGTTTCGATAACATAAAAAGGGGCTAAAATGAAAAAAACAACCTTATTAAATGCTCAGCTTTCCCATTGCATTGCCACACTCGGGCATACGGAAAGTTTAACCCTTTGCGATGCAGGGTTGCCGATTCCGGTGGATATTGAGCGAATCGATCTCGCCCTCACTGCGGGTGTGCCAAGTTTTCTTCAAACCTTAGATGTGGTAATCAGTGAAATGTTTGTGGAACGGGCGGTTATTGCAGAAGAAATCAAAGAAAAAAATCCTGAAATTTTGACCGCACTTTTGGCAAAACTTCATCACCTTGAAGCAAACCAAGGTAATCAAATTCAAGTGGAATTTGTACCACACGATACCTTTAAACAATATTCCCAACACAGCAAAGCCATTGTACGTAGCGGCGAATGTTCGCCTTATGCCAATGTGATTTTATATTCCGGTGTGCCGTTTTAATTAAAGGTGAAACAATGGAAACCTTACTCAAAATCAGTGGTGTGGATAAATCTTTCCCCGGTGTGAAAGCCTTGAGCAACGCTTGTTTGTCCGTCTATGCCGGACGAGTGATGGCGTTAATGGGTGAAAACGGTGCGGGCAAATCCACTTTAATGAAAGTGCTTACGGGCATTTATAGTAAAGATGCCGGCACGATTGAATACCTCGGCAAAGCGGTATCCTTCAACGGCCCTAAAGCCTCACAAGAAGCGGGCATTAGTATTATTCATCAAGAATTGAATTTGATTGGAAATTTAACGATTGCCGAAAATATCTTTTTAGGTCGTGAATTTAAAACGCCGTGGGGCGCGATTAATCGACAAAAAATGCAACAAGAGGCAGATAAACTTTTGGCACGTTTAGGCGTAACCCATAGTAGCCAAAAATTGTGTTCGGAACTTTCTATCGGCGAGCAACAAATGGTGGAAATCGCCAAAGCATTAAGTTTTGAATCTAAAGTTATCATTATGGATGAACCGACCGATGCCCTCACAGATACAGAAACCAGAGCCTTGTTCAAGGTTATCCAAGAACTCAAAGCGGAAAATCGTGGCATTGTTTATATTTCTCACCGTTTGAAAGAAATTTTCCAAATCTGCGATGAGGTAACCATTTTGCGTGATGGTCAATTCATCGGTGAACGTACGGTGGCAGACATTACCGAAGATGATTTAATCGAAATGATGGTTGGTCGCCGTTTGGATGAACAATATCCTCACTTACCACAATCAAAAGGGGCTTGTGTCTTGGAGGTTGAGCAATTAAGCGGCAGTGGCGTTGAGAAGGTTTCTTTCAAATTATATGAAGGCGAAATTGTTGGTGTATCGGGCTTAATGGGTGCAGGCAGAACAGAGCTTGGCAAACTTCTTTATGGAGCATTGCCGAAAACGGCGGGTAAAGTGCGGTTAAAAAATCAGGAGATTGAAAATCGCAGTCCGCAAGATGGGTTGAATAACGGCATTGTCTATATTTCTGAAGATCGCAAAGGTGACGGGCTGATTTTAGGAATGTCCGTTAAAGAAAATATGTCGCTTACCGCCCTTGAGTATTTTTCGCAAAAAGGTCACATTCGCCACCAAGCCGAAACCATGGCGGTGGATGATTTTATTTTGATGTTCAATATCAAAACGCCAAGTCGGGAGCAACAAGTTGGCTTGCTTTCCGGTGGAAATCAACAAAAAGTGGCGATTGCCCGTGGTTTGATGACGCGTCCAAATGTGTTGATTTTAGATGAACCGACACGTGGTGTGGATGTGGGGGCGCGTAAGGAAATTTATCAACTTATCAATGAATTTAAAAAAGAGGGCTTGAGTATTTTAATGATTTCCTCCGATATGCCGGAAGTGCTGGGAATGAGCGATCGTATTTTGGTGATGCGGGAAGGCAAAATCAGTGCGGAATTTTCCCGTGAAGAAGCAACTCAAGAAAAATTATTGGCGGCAGCCATCGGTAAACATAAGTAGGTAAACAGAATGAAAACCAACACATCCCGTTTCCAAGTTGGAAAATTTTTGATTGAACAACGTTCATTTATTGCACTCATTATCCTGATTGCCATCGTTTCGATAATCAATCCGGATTTTTTCAGTGTGGATAATATTCTAAACATTTTACGTCAAACCTCCGTGAATGCCATTATCGCCGTGGGAATGACGTTCGTAATACTGATTGCGGGGATCGATCTTTCTGTCGGCTCAATTTTAGCCCTCACCGGTGCGATTGCCGCTTCAATGGTAAGCCGTGAATTGCCTATTTTATTGGTTGTTCCCGCCACATTATTCATCGGTACATTATTAGGCAGTGTAAGCGGTGTCATTGTGGCAAAAGGCAAAGTGCAAGCCTTTATTGCAACCCTTGTTACGATGACGTTACTACGTGGCATAACAATGGTTTATACAGAAGGTCGCCCTATTACTACCGGCTTTTCTGATAATGCCGATATTTTCGCCGGCATTGGCACGGGGTACTTTCTTGGTATTCCTATCCCTATTTGGATTATGGCATTGGTGTTTGCCGTTGCGTGGTACATTTTGAAACACACGCCAATGGGTCGTTATATTTATGCTTTAGGTGGAAATGAATCTGCCACCCGACTTTCCGGCATTAACGTTAATAAAATCAAAGTGTTTGTGTTCGCCGTAAGCGGATTCTTATCCGCACTGGCAGGACTTATTGTCACCTCCCGTCTCTCTTCTGCCCAACCGACAGCCGGCGTTTCTTACGAATTGGATGCCATTGCCGCCGTTGTGGTGGGCGGAACCAGTTTAATGGGTGGGAAAGGCCGTGTAATGGGAACGCTTATCGGCGCATTAATTATCGGTTTCTTAAACAATGCCCTGAATTTATTGGATATTTCATCTTACTATCAAATGATAGCAAAAGCGTTGGTTATTCTGGTTGCCGTTTTAGCCGATAACTATCTTGGTATAAAAAAACCATAACTCACATTAAGGAAAAAACTATGAAAAAATTAACCGCACTTAGCACCGCTATATTATTAGGCTTAGCCGTTTCCGGCGCGGCAACCGCTCAAGACACAATAGCCTTAGCGGTATCCACCTTAGATAACCCGTTTTTTGTAACATTAAAAGAGGGCGCACAGAAAAAAGCCGATGAATTAGGCTATAAACTGGTGGTATTAGACTCTCAAAATGATCCGGCAAAAGAACTTGCTAATGTTGAAGATTTAACCGTTCGTGGTGCAAAAGTGCTTTTAATCAATCCAACGGATTCGGAAGCAGTGAGCAATGCCGTTGCTATTGCAAACCGTAATAATATTCCGGTGATTACCCTAGACCGTGGTGCGGCAAAGGGTAAAGTCGTCAGCCACATTGCCTCTGACAACGTTGCCGGCGGAAAAATGGCAGGGGATTTCATTGCTCAAAAATTAGGTGAGGGTGCAAAAGTGATCCAGTTAGAAGGCATTGCCGGTACATCTGCAGCCCGTGAACGTGGAGAAGGTTTCAAACAAGCCGTTGAAGCCCATAAATTTAATGTTCTCGCCAGCCAACCTGCCGATTTTGACCGCACGAAAGGTTTGAACGTGACGGAAAATCTCCTCTCCGGCAAAGCAGACGTTCAAGCTATTTTTGCGCAAAATGATGAAATGGCATTAGGGGCTTTGCGTGCTATTAAAGCGGCAAATAAAAATGTGATCGTAGTGGGATTTGACGGCACGGAAGATGGCGTAAAAGCGGTGAAAAGCGGAAAAATGACCGCCACGGTGGCACAACAGCCGGATTTAATTGGTTCGCTTGGCGTGATCACTGCCGATAAAGTATTAAAAGGCGAACAGGTTGAAGCCAAAATTCCGGTGGATTTGAAAGTAATTAGCGAATAATTTTACATCATTTATATAGGGCGTATCATAACGCCCTTTATAATAATCAATACATTAAAAATGTAGGATTTCAATATGAAAAAAAATCTCACTGTTCTCGGCAGTATTAATGTGGATCACGTTATTTCCGTACCTTATTTTGCCAAACCGGGGGAAACCTTAACCGGTGAAAATTACCATATCGCTTATGGTGGAAAAGGGGCAAATCAAGCGGTTGCTGCCGCACGCTTAGGGGCGAATGTCGCATTTATCGGCTGTGTTGGTGATGATAATATGGGTAAAATAATGAAAAATACTTTTTTGCAAGACGGCATTGATACCACCCACATTGCAACAATCGAACAGGAAATGACAGGAATGGCATTTATTCAAGTTGCACAATCCGGCGAAAACAGTATTGTGATTGCACGAGGTGCAAATGCTTATCTGAATGAACAAATCATACAGCAAAATGAAGCACAAATTGCCCAATCCGATTACTTACTTATGCAGTTGGAAACCCCTGTTACCGCTGTGGAACTTGCCGCAAACATTGCCAAGAAAAATGGTGTAAAAGTGATATTGAACCCTGCGCCGGCACAACCTTTATCGGATCATTTATTAAGCCAAATCGACATCATTACGCCAAATGAAACGGAAGCGGAAATCCTCACCGGCGTGCAAGTAACAGACGAACAAAGTGCGGTCAAAGCGGCGCTGGTTTTTCATCAAAAAGGGATTGAGAGTGTCATCATTACCCTTGGCGCAAAAGGTGTCTTTTTCAGCCGAAAAGGTGAAAGCAAAATAATTCGGGGTTTTCAGGTACAAGCGGTGGATACCACTGCTGCCGGTGATACTTTTAATGGTGGTTTTGTTACCGCATTACTGGAAGGCCAATCTTTTGAAAAAGCAATTCGGTTTGCGCAAGCGGCAGCGGCAATCAGTGTTACCCGACAAGGCGCGCAATCCTCCATTCCTACAAAACAAGAAACCTTGAATTTTCTTGCAAATGCCTAAAGTGCGGTTAAAAAACGGGATGTTTTTATGGCAACAATGAAAGATATTGCACGATTGGCACAGGTTTCCACTTCTACCGTCTCGCATGTAGTGAACGGCTCGCGTTTTGTCAGTGATGAAATTCGTGAAAAAGTAATGCGGGTGGTGGCAGAACTAAATTACACACCTTCTGCCGTGGCACGCAGTTTAAAAGTGAAGGAAACAAAAACGATCGGCTTGCTTGTTACAGCGACAAACAACCCATTTTTTGCAGAACTAATGGCAGGTGTGGAGCAATATTGTCAACAGCATCAATATAACCTCATTATTGCCACCACAGGCGGTGAGACCAAACGATTACAACAAAATCTGCAAACATTAATGCATAAACAAGTGGACGGATTATTGCTGATGTGTGGTGATAGCCGTTTTAATGCAGAAACAGATATTAATCCTTCCGTTCCTTTAGTGGTAATGGATTGGTGGTTTACAGAACTAAATGCCGATAAAATTCTTGAAAATTCAGAACTTGGCGGTTATTTGGCGACAAAATCGCTAATCGATGCCGGTCATAAAAAGATTGGGATCATTACCGGTAATTTAAAAAAATCCTTGGCGGTAAATCGCTTAAAAGGCTATAAAAAAGCACTCCTTGAGGCAGATATTCAACCAAATTTAGATTGGATTATCGAAAGTCATTTCGATTTTGAAGGGGGGATTGTTGGTATGCAAAGCCTTCTGTCAAAGGGGAATCGTCCAACAGCCGTATTTTGTTGTAGCGACACTATCGCCGTGGGCGCTTATCAGGCTATTTATCAACAAGGATTACGTATTCCACAAGATATTTCCGTGATTGGTTATGATGATATTGAATTGGCACGATACCTTTCACCACCGCTTTCAACAGTGAGCCAACCAAAAGCCGAACTTGGCAAACTTGCCGTAGAAATCTTATTACAGCGTATCAAAGAGCCAAAGCGTGATTATCAAACAATCACTTTGAATCCCGATTTAATTTTGCGGCAATCTGTTCAGGCTATCTGATATTTATGAGACGAATTTATTGAAATGATTAGAAAGCTAAATGTGTAGCCCTCATTACTTATTTTCTCTTTGTCTATTTGTCACATAATATCCATATAAACAAAAAGTGCGGTTAAAATTAACCGCACTTTTTTTATCTTTTTGATTTCACAAGTTTTTCTGTCAACTCGTAAGCTCGAAGTTTTGCTAACTCTTTGGAGAGTTTCGCCACCAACAACTCGTGATCTGCATCAGATTTATGCGATACGATGTTTTCTTCTGCTTTACGTTTCGCTTCACGAATACGATCTGCATCTAACTCGCTACCACGGATTGCCACATCGGCAAGCACGGTAACCACCTTCGGTTGTACTTCTAAAAAACCACCCGAAACATAGATCACATCTTCGTTACCATTTTCAAGAGTGAATTTAACAATTCCCGGTTTAATCGCTGTCATCAGAGGAACGTGATTGGCTAAAATGCCCAGTTCCCCTTCGATACCGCTTGCTTGGAGTTGTTTTACTTCCCCTTCAAAAATTTTTCGCTCTGCACTGACTATGATTAGGTTAAATGTCGCCATTTTTGTTCTCCTTCAAATGACTTGAAGTGATTACATATTTTTGGCTTTTTCCAGTACTTCTTCGATTGAACCCACCATATAGAACGCTTGTTCAGGAATATGGTCGTATTCACCGTCTAAGATACCTTTGAAACCGCGAATGGTGTCTTTTAATGACACATATTTACCCGGCGAACCTGTAAAGACTTCAGCAACGAAGAAAGGTTGTGATAGGAAACGTTCGATTTTACGCGCACGTGCTACCACTAATTTATCTTCTTCAGATAATTCATCCATACCAAGAATTGCAATGATGTCTTTTAATTCTTTATAACGTTGCAAGATACCCTGTACACCACGTGCCACATCATAATGTTCTTGACCAACAACCAATGGGTCTAACTGACGAGATGTAGAATCTAATGGGTCAACCGCCGGATAAATCCCCAAAGAGGCAATTTGACGGCTCAATACAACAGTTGAGTCTAAGTGGGCGAAGGTTGTCGCCGGAGATGGGTCGGTTAAGTCATCCGCCGGAACATAAACCGCTTGAACGGAGGTAATAGAACCGGTTTTGGTTGAAGTAATACGTTCTTGCAACACACCCATTTCTTCCGCCAATGTTGGCTGATAACCTACCGCAGACGGCATACGACCTAATAATGCCGATACTTCCGTCCCTGCAAGGGTATAACGATAAATATTATCCACGAAGAACAATACATCACGCCCTTCATCACGGAATTTTTCAGCCATAGTCAAACCGGTTAAAGCAACACGTAAACGGTTACCCGGTGGCTCATTCATTTGACCATAAACCAATGACACTTTATCTAAAACGTTAGATTCCGTCATTTCGTGGTAGAAGTCATTACCTTCACGAGTACGCTCACCTACACCGGCGAAGACGGAATAACCGGAATGCTCAATCGCAATATTACGGATTAATTCCATCATATTTACGGTTTTACCTACACCTGCACCACCGAATAGACCAACTTTCCCCCCTTTCGCAAATGGGCAGATTAAGTCGATAACTTTGATACCGGTTTCTAATAATTCCGTACTGTTAGACTGTTCTTCATAACTTGGTGCGGCACGGTGGATAGACCAATTTTCTTCCGCACCAATTTCACCACGTTCATCAATCGGTTCACCCAATACGTTCATAATACGACCGAGGGTTTTCGTTCCCACCGGTACTTGAATTGGGTTTCCGGTATTTTCTACTTTTAAGCCACGTTTTAATCCGTCAGATGTACCTAATGCGATACAACGAACCACGCCACCGCCTAATTGTTGTTGAACCTCAAGGGTTAAACCGGATTCAACTTTTAATGCATCGTAAACTTTTGGTACTGCATCTTGTGGGAATTCAACGTCAATCACCGCACCGATGATTTGTACAATTTTTCCTGCTGCCATTACCGTTCCTCTATTCCTTAAATCGCTGCCGCACCGGCAACAATTTCATTTAATTCATTTGTAATACTTGCCTGACGGGCTTTGTTGTAAACTAATTGCAAGTCATTGATTAAATTACCTGCATTATCAGTTGCCGCTTTCATTGCCACCATTCGGGCAGCCTGCTCGGAAGCAAGGTTATCCACCACAGATTGATAGACTTGTGATTCTAAATAACGCGTGAGCAAACTATCTAATAAGATTTTTGGCTCCGGCTCATATAAATAATCCCAAGTGCTTTCTCTTTGCTCTAAATTATCGGTTTCTAACGCCGGTAATGGAACTAATTGTTGATAAATCGGTGATTGTGACATTGTATTCACAAATTTATTGTAAGCGATGTAAATCGCATCGGCTTCACCGTCTTTATAGGCATTAAACATTCCGTTTGCTACCCCAATTAAGTCTTCCATTGCCGGATTATCACCCAAACCTGAAAGCTGTGCGCGAATCGGCAACCCTAATGAACGGAAAAAGTTAATACCTTTTGAACCAATTAAGCCCAATTCAACAGTAATCCCTTTATCCTTCCATTGTTTGATTTCCGTCATTACGGTTTTAAATAGATTGATATTTAAACCGCCACACATTCCACGGTCGGTCGAGACAATTAAAATCCCGACCTTTTTAATTTCACGTTGAACTAAAAACGGGTGTTTATAACCAACATTGGCTTCAGAGACGTGGCTGATAACATTTCGTATTGTTTCAGAATACGGGCGAGAAGCTGCCATACGATCTTGCGTTTTACGCATTTTCGATGTGGCTACCATTTCCATTGCCTTCGTAATTTTTTGTGTACTTTGTACACTGGCAATTTTGGTTTTTATCTCTTTTGTACCTGCCATCTTTTTTCTCCGTTACATTACCACGCACTATTGGCTTTAAAATTATCCAAAATCGCTTTCAATGTGTCTTTAATTTCATCATTGTAGTTGCCGGTTTTAGTTAATTCCGCCATAAAGTCGCCGTGGGTACGGTGAGCATAATCTAAAAGTGCGGTTTCAAAACTTGCAATTTTTTGCAATTCCACATCTTCTAAATAACCAAACTCAACCGCAAAAAGTAATACGGATTGTTCCGCCACACTAAGCGGTGCATATTGTTTTTGTTTCAATAACTCGGTTACTTTTTCACCGTGATTAAGCTGTTTACGGGTAGCATCATCAAGATCTGAAGCAAACTGCGCAAATGCGGCTAATTCACGATATTGAGCCAATGCGGTACGAATACCACCGGCTAGTTTTTTCACCACTTTAGTTTGAGCCGCACCACCCACACGAGATACCGAAATACCCGGGTTTACCGCAGGGCGAATACCTGAGTTAAATAAGTTGGATTCTAAGAAAATCTGACCATCGGTAATTGAAATAACATTGGTCGGTACAAATGCAGATACGTCACCCGCTTGCGTTTCAATAATTGGAAGCGCGGTTAAAGAACCGGTTTTTCCTTTTACTTCACCTTTGGTAAATTTTTCTACGTATTCTTCATTTACGCGGGCTGCACGTTCAAGTAAACGTGAGTGCAAGTAGAAAACATCCCCCGGATAAGCTTCACGACCCGGTGGACGGCGTAATAACAAGGAAATTTGACGATAAGCAACGGCTTGTTTTGATAAATCGTCATAAACAATTAACGCATCTTCGCCACGATCACGGAAATATTCACCCATTGCACAACCTGCATAAGGTGCAAGGTATTGTAATGCGGCAGACTCAGAGGCTGACGCGGCAACCACAATGGTATTTTCCAATGCACCGTGTTCTTCCAATTTACGCACTACGTTTGCAATCGTTGACGCTTTTTGACCAATCGCAACATAGATACATTTAATACCGGAATCACGTTGGTTGATAATTGCATCGATTGCCAATGCTGTTTTACCGGTTTGACGGTCACCAATGATCAACTCACGCTGACCACGGCCGATTGGCACCATTGAGTCTACGGCTTTATAACCGGTTTGCACAGGTTGATCTACCGATTTACGATCAATTACCCCCGGTGCAATCACTTCAACCGGAGAGAAACCATCATTTTCGATTTCACCTTTACCATCAATCGGTTGACCAAGTGTGTTCACCACACGACCTAATAAACCACGACCTACCGGTACTTCAAGAATACGACCTGTACACTGTACTTCCATACCTTCCGCTAAATCTGCGTAAGGTCCCATTACAACCGCACCCACCGAGTCACGCTCAAGGTTAAGTGCCATTGCATAACGATTTCCCGGTAATGCAATCATTTCACCTTGCATTACATCACTTAAACCGTGAATACGAATAATACCGTCACTTACGGAAACGATTGTCCCTGTGTTGCGCGCTTCGCTCACCACATCAAATTGGGCAATACGTTTTTTAATCAATTCACTAATTTCTGTTGAATTTAGTTGCATTTTTCATTCCTCTTTTATTGCAACTCATTTGCGAGACGGGCAAGTTGCCCACGGCTACTGCCATCAATCACAAAATCTTCGGTACGAATAATCACGCCGGCAATCAATGAATTATCCACGTTGCAATTTACTTTCACTTTACGGGCTAATCTTTTTTCCATTGCTGTTGCAATTTTTTCAATTTGAGTTGCATTCAATGGTTGTGCTGAAGTAACGTTGACTTCCGCAATGGCTTGGTGTTCTTCCACATAATGGGTAAATTCGGCAAATACCGCAGGGATTGCACTCAAACGCTTATTTTCAGCCATTAACCGAATAAGATTTTGCCCATATTGATCGAGCTGTTCACCACAAATTGAAATCACGGTATCCGCGACTTTTTGTGCAGACAATGAACCGGTTAAAAACGCTTTCATTTCCGCATTTTCAACAAGTGCGGTCAAAAAACCTAACATTTTGGTCCATTTTTCAACCGCACTTTTATTATTGGCGGATTGTTCCAATGCGAAATCAAATGCTGCTTTGGCATAAGGGCGGGCTATTGTAGTTAATTCTGACATAAGCTAAAGCCTCTTATAGTTCTGCAACTAATTTGTCAATAATGTCATTGTTTGCCGCTTCATCAATCGTACGACCCACAATTTTCTCAGCACCGGCAATAGCCAAAGAAGCCACTTTAAGACGTAATTCTTCTTGAACACGTTTACGTTCCGCTTCCACTTCCGCATAACCTTGTTCAATGATTTTTGCTTTAAGCGTTTCCGCTTCGGCTTTCACTTCATCAAGCACTTCGTTACGACGTTTGTTGGCGGCATCCAAAATTTCTTGAGCTTGAACTTTCGCTTTAGAAATTTCTTCTTCTGCAAGTAATTTCGTATCCGCTTGCTCTTTTTTCGCCGCTTCTGCCGATGCTAATGCGTTAGCAATTTGGCTTTGACGCGTTTCAATGGCTTTAATAATCGGCGGCCATACAAATTTCATACAAAACCACACAAATAGTGCAAATGAAATAAGCTGACCAATTAATGTTGCATTTAAATTCACAACGACCTCCTTAAAATGCTTTTTTTAGGTTGATAAGCAAATAAGGGATTATTGTAATAAACCGATAAATGGATTCGCAAAGATGAAGAGTAAAGAAATACCAACCGCAATCATCGCAATCGCATCCAATAGACCTGCTACGATAAACATTTTAGTTTGCAAACTTGATGCAAGTTCAGGCTGACGAGCAGAAGATTCCAAAAATTTACCACCTAAGATAGCAAAACCGATTGCAGTACCTAATGCAGCAAATGCAAGAAGGATAGATGCCCCGATGATAGTAGCTGTAATTACAGTTTCCATAATTTTCTCCAATAGAAGTTAAGTTTTAGCCCTAGAGCCGGTTAATAAAAAACGATTAATGATCTGCCTTATTGTAAGCAATGCTTAAATAAACGACCGTCAACATCATAAAAATAAAGGCTTGCAAGGTAATAACCAAGATATGGAAAATTGCCCAAGCAAGATGTAAAGGAATCCCTAGTGCGGCAATCGCCATATTGGCAGAATACATCACAGCAATAAGAATAAAGATCAATTCACCCGCATACATATTACCGAATAGACGAAACGCGAGAGAAATAGGTTTAGCCAACAAGGTTACCGTTTCTAAAATAAAGTTTACCGGAATAAACGCCCAATGATTAAACGGGTGCAGGGTATATTCCTTAACCAATCCTTTAACCCCTTTAGATTTAACGGTATAGAAAAGAATTAAGAAGAAAACACAAATAGACATACCAAGGGTTGCGCTAATATCGGCAGTAGGTACGGCTCTGAGATAATGAATGTTAAATAATGCGGCTAATTGAGGTAAGAAATCGACCGGAATTAGGTCAATCGCGTTCATTATAAACACCCAACAAAAAATGGTTAATGCCAAAGGTGCAATCACATCACGCGGGCCGTGGAAATTTTCTTTTACAATACCATCAACCCATTCCACGACAATTTCAACCAAACATTGCATTTTTCCGGGAACGCCTGTGGTCGCTTTTTTAGCCACACGAGAGAAAATGAAAAGAAAAATAACGGCAGATAAAATAGAAAAGAACAAGGTATCTACGTGAATATGCCAAAATCCATCCCCTGTTTTTAGAAAGGAGAGATGGTGACTAATGTATTCCGATGTTGTTTGTCCAGACATAACGAACCCTATATTAGTACAATAAAATCAAATTCGGCGAAGCAAAAAAGGAACGAGATTGTTCAACATTAATGCCATAAAAAAACCGCTAAAAAAAATCACAAAATGTGTCACAAAAAACCATTTGAAAGAGGCAATGATGAATAGCATTGTCAGCACAAATTTAATGGCTTCACCTTTGTAAAGTGCGGTTAATTTTGCGGGTAAATTTCGATAAAAAACGATATACACAAAAACGCCAAAAGGAATAAGTGCAGAAAGAAAACCGAGCAAAAAATCCAAAGCATTTTTGATTTGCCAAAAAGCAAAAAAACAAGCAAATAGCAACATAATGACTACTTCGATTTGAATAGCTTTCCGATACTGCGTTTTCGCTTGCTGTATTATTCTCGACATTACTTTCAATAACCTTAAACCGCGCCAATTATACTATTGAAAAAATCAGATTCAACTTAAAGCTGCTAAAAAAATGTTATCTAAATCACACTTTTAGAAAATAGTTTACAAAAATGTAATGATTTAACGCAAAATGATCAAATGACGCTCGCCGATAAGTTCAGGTACCTGTAATTCAACCACTTGTTGAATCGTGTATTTTTCATCCAATGCTTCAATTTCTTCTTTTTGATAAAGCCCTTTCAAGGCGTAAAAATGTCCACTTTCTTTTGGTAAATGATGACACCAATCCGTCATATCCTTCAGTGAAGCAAAAGCACGGCTTAATACCCCATCAAATTTTTGTTCCGGCCGGTATTCCTCAACACGACTCAATACCGGAACAACATTTGTGAGTTTTAACTCACGTATTGCGTTACGAATAAAACTGATACGTTTACCAAGGCTATCAAGCAACACAAATTGTTTGTTGGGATTTGCGATAGCCAAAGGCAGCCCCGGCAAACCCGGCCCCGTTCCCACATCAATAAAATATTCACCTTGTAAATAAGGACTTACTACAAGGCTGTCCAAAATATGTTTAACCAGCATTTCCATCGGATCACGCACGGAAGTCAAATTATAGGCTTTGTTCCATTTGTTTAATAAATTAACAAGATCGATCAACTGCTGTTTTTGTTGATCTCTTAATTGAATATTTGCCTGAGTAAGAAGACTGTCTAATTTAGCTTTCATTGATTTATTCTCTTTATTAGGGGATCGCATTTTACTTAAAAGTGCGGTCAAAATCCGTTTTGTTTTTTTACAACTTAACGCTTTTTGTTCCGTAAAATATCTGACAAATTAGTTTCAATCCAATCTACCAATTCAAACATTTTTTGTGATGCCTGCGTACCAAATTCCGTCAATGTATAATCCACGTGTGGCGGAACGGTATTATAAGATTTGCGGATTAACATTCCGTCTTCTTCCAATTCCTGCAAGGTTTTCGTTAACATTCTTTCACTCACACCATTAATTTCACGGCGTAACTCACTAAATCGCTTTGTACCGGAATGAAGTGTTACAAGTACTAACGCTCCCCAACGTCCTGTTAAATGTTGCAAAATTTGACGGGAAGGGCAATCTGCTTCCAATATATTTCCTCGTTTCTTTCCTTTTTCCATTTTTATACCTTTAAAATCAATATGTTAATAAATATTTTTCAAAAAATATAAACTTACATTTATGTAAGTACTTCCTAAAAGGAAGTTAATAACTATAATACGCCACATTAAAGAAACAATCAAAACTTCAATCTTATAAAAGAGGACAACACAATGACAAAACAAACTATTGCAGTTACCGGCGCAACCGGTCAATTCGGTGCTATCGTATTAAATCTATTAAAAGCAAAAAATGCCAATGTTATTGCCCTTGCACGTAATCCGACAAAAATTTCAGATGTTGAAGCACGCGCATTTGATTACTCAAAAACGGAAGGTCAGGTAGAAGCATTACAAGGCATAGACACTTTAATTTTGATTTCAGGCAGTGAAGTTGGGCAACGTGTACAACAACATAGCAATGTCATAGAATCCGCCAAAAAAGCCGGTGTGAAACATATTATTTACACAAGTTTGTTAGGTGCGGATAAAAACAATGCAGTGAAATCTTTAGCCGGTGAACATTTGGCGACTGAAGCTGCATTAAAAACTTCAGGTATTACCTACACAATTTTGCGTAACGGTTGGTACACTGAAAACTATACGGCTTCCGTACCTGCCGCAATCGCAAATCAAGCATTATACGGTTCAGCAAAAGAAGGGCGAATTTCTTCGGCATTGCGCGCAGAACTAGCCGAAGCCGCTGCAAATGTTGCACTAACAATGGGACACGAAAACAAAACTTATGAGCTGGCAGGTTCAATCAATTATACTCTCCGTGATCTCGCCACAGAAATTAGCAAACAAACAGGTAAAGAAATCCCTTACGTTGATCTTTCGGTTTCAGATTATACCGCAGCATTAATTAAAGCCGGATTACCGGAAGGTTTAGCGACATTCTTAGCAGAATGTGATGCCGATGCTGCAAATGGCGCATTATTCTCAGAAGATAAAACCCTAGAGAAATTATTAGGTCGTCCGACCGTAGGGTTAGATGTAGCAGTAAAACAAGCACTTTAATCATCTATAAAAAGTGCGGTTAAAATTAACCGCACTTTTTTCTAAACTTAGCGAACCTTATTCCCCACGTTTTAACATTCCTTGTTTTTTCAAATTCACGAGGATAATGGAAATTGCCGCCGGAGTAATGCCGGAAATACGGCTTGCTTGTCCAATAGATACCGGACGATGCTGTTCTAATTTCGCACGCACTTCATTTGATAATCCGGAGACTTTGGAATAATCAAATTGTGCCGGAATCGCTGTATTTTCGTGACGTTTTTGTTTTTCGATTTCATCTTGTTGATGTTCGATATAACCTTGATATTTAATGGCGATTTCCACTTGTTCCACCGCTTCTTTATCTTCCATCGCCGGTTGATAAGGGGTGAGGGAAGTTAAAATCTCATAATTCATTTCCGGTCGGCGTAGTAAATCTTCACCATTTGCTTCACGCACTAATGGGCTACCCAAGACTTTATTGGCTTCTTCCAAATATTCTGAACGGGGGTGCAACCAAATACTGCGTAAACGCTGGCGTTCAAGCTCAATATTTTCCATTTTTTGGTTAAAACGCACCCAACGCACTTCATCAATCAGCCCTAGCTCGTGCGCAATTGGGGTTAATCGAATATCGGCATTATCTTCGCGTAGTAATAAGCGATATTCGGCACGGGAAGTAAACACGCGATAAGGCTCTTTTGTACCAAGCGTGCAAAGATCATCCACCAACACGCCGGTATAAGCCTGATCACGGCGTGGGAACCAGGCTTCTTTTTCTTGAACATAAAGTCCCGCATTGATCCCTGCCAATAATCCTTGTGCCGCCGCTTCTTCATAACCGGTTGTCCCATTGATCTGACCGGCAAAGAATAAACCTGAGATCGATTTTGTTTCTAACGTGGGTTTGAGATCACGAGGATCAAAATAATCATATTCAATCGCATAGCCCGGTTTAACGATCCGAGCATTTTCCAATCCTTTCATTGAATTGACGATCCCCATTTGTACATCGAAAGGAAGACTGGTTGAGATCCCATTTGGATAAACTTCATTACTGGTTAGCCCTTCCGGTTCAAGGTAGATCTGATGCGAATTGCGATCCGCAAAACGCATCACTTTATCCTCGATCGATGGACAATAACGCGGCCCGATCCCTTCGATCACACCGGTGTACATTGGGCTGCGATCCAAATTATGGCGGATCACTTCGTGAGTTTGCTCATTGGTATGGGTGATATAGCACGGAATTTGTTGGGGATGATCGGAAACCGATCCCATAAATGAAAATACCGGCAACACTTCATCGCCGTGCTGTTTTGCCAATACATCAAAATTAATGGTACGGGCGTCAATACGTGGCGGCGTACCGGTTTTGAGACGATCCACACGTAATCCGAGATCTCTTAATCGATGGGAAAGACTTACCGAAGCCGGATCACCTGCGCGCCCCCCTTCATAATTTTCCAAACCAATATGGATCTTACCGGCTAGAAATGTCCCTGCCGTTAAAATCACGGATTTAGCACGGAATATAAGTCCCATTTTTGTTGAAACACCGGTTACACGATCTTGTTCGATCAAAATATCGGTGGCTTCTTGTTGGAAAATATCGAGATTTGATTGATTTTCCAGTGCCATACGCACGGCTTGGCGATATAGCACGCGATCTGCCTGCGCCCGTGTGGCACGCACAGCAGGGCCTTTACTGCTGTTTAACGTACGAAATTGAATACCGGCTTTATCCGCAGCACGCGCCATTAAGCCGCCCATAGCATCCACTTCTTTTACTAAATGACCTTTCCCAATCCCCCCAATAGCAGGATTACAAGACATTTGCCCTAATGTATCGACATTGTGTGTCAATAAAAGGGTTTTTAATCCCATACGTGCCGGCGCAAGTGCGGCTTCCGTACCGGCGTGACCACCACCAATGATGATCACATCGTAAGTTTCGTTATAAAACATAATTTTCTCTATTTATTCGGATCTAAAAATGTGCGGTATTCTACAAAAATTCGGTTTTGCTTGAAAGAAAGAATTGGATCGGGAAAAGCGATCACTAGATCCGCTCGGTAATAGATCTAAGATCTCTTTTTATATAAAGAGATCTTATTATTGTTACTATTAGGATCGTGAGATCCTGTGATTAAGATCCTTTTTTAGTTATAAATGAATGAGTTAGATCTTGTAAAAAAATGTAGATCAAGTGCAAAAAGTGGAATGATTAATTGTGGATAACTTGATGATTTATCCACAGAGGATAGCAATTAAAAATTTATTCAGTGAAAAAATACAGCTTTTTGACAAGTTTTGGATGAGTTATTCACAGGTAATAAAAAACGATGATCGTGAAAATCATCGTTCTTTTTTAAATTAAGAGAGAGTTTGAACAAATTGAGGAAGCCAAACTTCGCTATCCCTTTCGGGATCATCTGTATTTAACACATCTATTTTTAAGGTATCACAAAGTTTGACTGCATTTTTTTGTTGCAAAATTTCTTCTATCTGTTTTGCCGCATAACAAAATGTGTCGTAATCAGAATTGCCTAAGGCTACGATTGCAAACCGTAGGTGTTTAAGATTGGTATCTGATTGGGCAATTTGTTCAAAAAGAGGACGTAAATTATCAGGAATTTCACCTGCACCGTGGGTGGAGGTGACGATAAGCCATAGGGGGTCATTGATTACATCATCATAGGTTGCACCGTGGAAAAGTGCGGTTGAAAAGCCTTGTGTTTTTAACACATTTTCTAAATGTTCTGCCACATATTCGGCTGTGCCTAATGTGCTGCCGGAAAGAATACAAATTTTCATAGATAAAAATAGCTTAAAGAAAAAGGCTTAGATTTTCTAAGCCCTTTGTAATGATTAAACGTTATCAAATTTACCAAGCAATGAACGAATATGCTCTTGCCAGTTACGGTGTTCGTTTTTCAGTTGTTCATTTTCATTTCGCAATGATTCAACGGCTTGTTGTGCTTGATTTTTTTGTTCTTTTAATTCTTCTACTTCAAGTTGAAGTAATTGAATGGTTTCTACCGCTTGTTTAATTTTTTCTTCAAGCTGGTTTAAAATTTCTAATGACATAGTGATTTCCTTTTAAAATAACGTCCGAAACAGGTTTATTGTAACCACTTCATTTTTCTTTTTAAAGCCCTCAATAAAATTTTATTATGCAAACGTTTGCTCGTGATAAAATAGTGCGATTTTTTGGCTTGAAACAAAATGGAGATTAAAAATGAATCGGGCATTGGCTATTGAATTTTCTCGTGTTACGGAAGTGGCTGCATTGGCGGCACACACTTGGCTTGGACGTGGCAATAAAAATGCGGCGGATGAAGCCGCGGTAAAAGCGATGCGGTATATGCTGAATTTGATTCATATGGATGGTGAAGTTGTTATTGGTGAAGGTGAAATTGATGAAGCACCAATGCTTTATATTGGTGAAAAAGTGGGATCGGGGAATGGAGAATTGGTTTCTATCGCCGTTGATCCTATTGATGGTACACGTATGACGGCAATGGGGCAGTCTAATGCAATTTCCGTGTTGGCAGCCGGCGGCAAACGCACTTTCCTCAAAGCACCGGATATGTATATGGAAAAAATGGTGGTCGGCCCTGAAGTGAAGGGGATGATTGACTTTAATTTACCTATCGAACAAAATCTTCGCCGTACTGCCTCCCGTTTGGGTAAATCCTTGTCCGATCTCACCGTAATGGTACTCGCAAAGCCCCGTCACGATACAGTTATTCAACAAATGCACGATTTAGGAATCCGTGTTATGGCAATTCCGGACGGTGATGTTGCCGCTTCCGTATTATGTTGTTTGCCTGATGCCGAAGTGGATATGGTGTACGGTATTGGCGGTGCGCCGGAAGGTGTGGCAGCGGCAGCGGCTGTACGAGCATTGGGCGGGGATATGCAAGCCCGTTTAATTCCACGTAATAAAGTGAAAGGCGAAACGGAAGAAAATCAAAAAATCGCCGCAGAAGAAATTTGCCGTTGCAAAGAATTAGGGGTAAAAGTGAACGAAGTATTGAAATTGGAAGAGTTGGTTCGGGATGATAATTTGGTTTTTGCCGCCACCGGTATCACGCACGGTGAACTATTAAAAGGTATTTCACGCAAAGGAACACTTGCTACCACGGAAACTATTCTTATTCGGGGAAAATCACGCACTATTCGTAAAATTCAGTCCATTCACTACTTAGATAGAAAGGATACGGAAATTTATAAAATATTGAATAGCTAGTTCAACCTTTATAACAACACCTCAAAACATCTTTTATTGGTTTTGGGGTGTTTGGCATTAGAGGATTATGCAAAATTTTTAGCATTTTAGGTTAATGAGATTTTTATTATCATTTTATAACACGAACCTTTTGGTAATTTATTTCACCGGTTGGTTTACAAAAACAGTCAAAAAATCAACCGCACTTTTTATCACAAAATTAAGGAAAGCAAATGAATCCAAAATTTTCTCCACTTTTTCAATCTTATACGCTTAATAATGGTGTAGAAATTAAAAATCGCTTAGTGGTTGCGCCAATGACACATTTTGGTGCAAATGAAGACGGCACACTTGGCGAACAAGAACGCCGTTTTATTGGCAATCGTGCCGGTGATATGGGAATGTTTATTCTTGCCGCCACATTAGTCCAAGATGGCGGTAAAGCATTTCATGGTCAGCCTGAAGCCATTCACGAATCCCAACTTCCTTCTTTAAAAGAAACCGCAAAAATTATCAAATCACAAGGCGCAAAAGCTATTTTACAACTTCATCACGGCGGCAAATTAGCCATTACAGAATTGCTGAATGGCAAAGATAAAATTTCCGCAAGTGCGGATGAGGCAACCGGCACCCGCGAAGCAAGTGATGAAGAAGTTCGCTCACTTATTGCGGCATTTGGTAATGCGGCAGATCTTGCCATTCGTGCCGGCTTTGATGGGGTAGAAATTCACGGTGCGAATAATTATGTGATTCAACAATTTTATTCTGGTCATTCAAATCGTCGTAATGATGAATGGGGCGGTTCGCGTGAAAAACGAATGCGTTTTCCATTAGCGGTAATTGAAGCGGTATTGGCGGCAAAAACGAAACACAATGCGGAGGATTTTATTGTGGGTTATCGTTTTTCACCGGAAGAGCCTGAAGAAGCCGGCATTACGATGGAAGATACCTTAGCGTTAATTGATGTTTTGAAAAATCAAACATTGCAATATTTGCACATTTCACTTTGGGATTTTTATAAAAAAGCACGCCGTGGAGCGGATACCAATGCTTACCGCATTAAATTGGTTCACGATCAAATTGGCGGAAAATTACCGCTTATCGGTGTCGGAAATCTTTATACGCCAACGGAAATTTTGGATGCCTTTAATACAGGTTGGGCGGAGTTTATTGCTTTGGGTAAAACCGTTGATATTGCAACCAAAATAATTAATGGTAATGAAGAAGGTATTCAACGTGCGGTTGATCCTGAACAAACCGATCATTATGGTTTTCCTGACTTATTGTGGAATTTTACAATGAGTGGTTCGCAAGCGTGGTTACCGCCGTTAAAAGGGCAAACACCAAATCTCTTGGATCTCTAATTTTTGGCTTTAAAAGTGCGGTCAAAATTCACCGAGAATTTTGACCGCACTTGCTTTCTTCAAACCTTTCGCCAATCCGCCTATTTTTTGCTATAATCCCGCTCAATTTTCACTTACAAAATAGAGATAAACTATGTCAGAGACGACCGTGACCGATAACTATGGTGCATCCAGCATTAAAGTATTAAAAGGACTTGATGCCGTGCGTAAACGCCCGGGTATGTACATTGGCGATACCGATGACGGCACAGGCTTACATCATATGGTGTTTGAAGTGGTGGATAATGCCATTGATGAAGCATTGGCGGGTTATTGTTCCGATATTATTGTGACGATTCACGATGATAACTCGGTGTCGGTGCAGGATGATGGTCGTGGTATTCCGGTGGATATTCACCCTGAAGAAGGCGTTTCTGCGGCAGAAGTGATTATGACGGTACTTCACGCCGGCGGTAAATTTGACGACAATTCTTATAAAGTATCCGGTGGTTTGCACGGTGTGGGGGTATCGGTAGTAAATGCCCTTTCCGACAAATTACAACTTACTATTCGCCGCCAAGGTCACGTACACGAGCAGTTTTATCATTTGGGTGAACCACAATCGCCATTAACCATTATTGGTGACACGGAAGCAACGGGAACAACAGTGCGTTTTTGGCCAAGTCCGGAGATTTTTGCCATTACAACCTTTGATTACAAAATTTTGGCAAAACGCTTACGTGAACTGTCATTTTTAAATTCCGGTGTGTCTATTCGTTTAATCGATAAGCGGGACGGCACGGAAGATCACTTCCATTATGAGGGTGGTATTCAAGCCTTTGTTGAATATTTAAATAAAAATAAAAACCCGATTCATCCAAAACCTTTCTATTTCACCGCAGAAAAAGACGGCATTGGTGTCGAAGTTGCCTTGCAGTGGAATGATGGGGTAAATGAAAACGTGTATTGCTTTACCAATAATATTCCGCAACGGGATGGCGGTACACATTTAGCCGGTTTTCGTGGGGCATTAACCCGCAGCTTAAATAGCTATATGGAAAATGAAGGGCTATTGAAAAAAGAAAAAGTAGCGACTTCCGGTGATGATGCGCGTGAAGGCTTGGTGGCGATTATTTCGGTGAAAGTGCCTGATCCAAAATTCTCATCGCAAACGAAAGATAAATTGGTTTCTTCCGAAGTAAAAAGTGCGGTGGAATCTGCAATGAATGAAAAAATGCAGGAATATTTATTAGAAAATCCTGCCGATGCCAAAATCATTGTAAACCAAATTATTATGGCGGCACGCGCCCGTGAAGCCGCTCGCAAAGCCCGTGAAATGACCCGCCGTAAAGGGGCGTTGGATATTGCAGGTCTGCCGGGTAAACTTGCCGACTGTCAAGAAAAAGACCCTGCACTTTCAGAACTTTACTTGGTGGAGGGGGATTCCGCCGGTGGTTCAGCCAAAGTAGGACGTGATCGCAAAACCCAAGCAATTCTTCCATTAAAAGGGAAAATTCTAAATGTTGAAAAAGCCCGTTTCGATAAAATGTTGTCTTCACAAGAAGTGGGGACGCTGATTACTGCATTGGGCTGTGGTATCGGGCGTGATGAATATAATCCGGACAAATTGCGTTATCACCATATCATCATTATGACCGATGCGGATGTGGACGGGTCGCATATTCGCACGCTTCTGCTCACTTTCTTCTACCGTCAAATGCCGGAACTTATTGAACGGGGCTATGTTTATATTGCCCAACCGCCGCTTTATAAAGTGAAAAAAGGCAAACAAGAGCGTTATATCAAAGATGCGGAAGAAATGGAGCAATATGAATTAACCCTTGCTTTGGATGGGGCGGAATTGCACGTTAGCGAAAATGCCCCGGCGATGAACGCCTTAGTGTTTGAAAAATTAATGGCAGAATATAATGCCGTGCAAAAACTCATAGAGCGTTTAAGCCGTTATTATCCAACGGCATTGTTGCAAGGGTTGATTTATCAATCCCCCCTTTCAGTTGAAATGATGAAAACGGAAAGTGCGGTTGAAAATTGGGGAAAATCTTTCATTCAGTTACTTGAAGAAAAAGAAACAGAGGCACACCAATATTCCGTTCGCACCCAATTCAATGGTGAACGCCAAGTGTATGAAGTGGTGATTACCGTCCGTAAACACGGCATTGATACCGATTATTTCCTTAATTTTGATTTTATCAACGGTAATGAATACGCGAAGATTGTTTCACTTAACAATCAATTAAACGGCTTGTTGGAAGAGGGAGCTTATGTGTCCCGTGGGGAGAAAATTCAACCGGTTCGCCGTTTTGAACAAGCGGTAGAATGGTTGGTGAAGGAATCCCGCAAAGGCTTGGAAATTCAACGCTATAAAGGATTGGGCGAGATGAATGCCGAGCAACTTTGGGAAACTACAATGGATCCAAATGCCCGCCGAATGTTGAAAGTGTCCATTAAAGATGCGGTGGCGGCGGATCAACTCTTTACTACCTTAATGGGAGATGAAGTTGAACCTCGCCGTGAGTTTATCGAACTCAACGCATTAAGAGCGAATTTAGATATTTAATCTAAAAAAAACAACGTAAAAATGACCGCACTTTAGCGCATAAAGTGCGGTTTTATTATCCTAAAGTGCGGTTAAAATTCGCTTTACTTTTTATCAACGGTAACAACGATATTTTATCGATCAAAATTAGATGAATGATGGAAAAGATAATTATTGATGAAAATCAGTTCCTACGAACCATTTCCCGTATTTCCCACGAAATTATAGAAAAGCATTCAAGTTTGGAGAATGTTGTAATTGTGGGGATTAAACGGCGTGGGGCAGAGATTGCCGAATTAATTAAACGTAAAATTATCGATTTAGTGCAGGTGGAACTGCCCTCAATGGAATTGGACATCACCTTTTATCGTGATGATTTGCAACAAATTGAACCTGAAAATCCAATGCCCATATATAGCGGCACATCGCAATATCTTAATATAAAAGATAAAAATGTGATTTTAATTGATGATGTATTATTTACCGGAAGAACCATTCGTGCCGCAATGGATGCACTCACCGATTTTGGGCGTGCGGCAAAAATTGAATTGGTGATTTTTGTTGATCGTGGTCATCGTGAATTACCCATTCGGGCGGATTATGTGGGGAAAAACATTCCGACCGGTCGCGAAGAAAAAGTGCAGGTGCGTACACAAAAATATGACGGTTGTTACGAAGTAGCACTCTTATCAAAATAATCCTAAGCTATTGTGAACCTTGCTTAAAATTGATACTCTAACGAGCATTATTGACTTCTTAAAAGAAAAATAATTATGAAAAAATCGGTACTAAAATCTCTTTTATTTATTGCATTAGGTGTGTTTTCTTTTTCTTCTGTAAATGCAGAAGAACGTGTGGTGGCAACGGTGGACGGTGCGCCTATATTGGAAAGCCAAGTGCGTGCGGCAATGGGGAAAAAAGGTGATCACCAAGCGGCATTAGACAAAGTAATTGATGATATTTTGGTACAAAAAGCCATTCAAGAATCCGGCATAAAAGTAAACCCACGTGAAATTGACCGCATTGTGGAAGATATTGCGGCGAAAAATGGGTTAACCTATGGTCAATTTTTAGATGCATTAGATTATCAGGGCATTTCTCTTAAAGCTTTCCGCCAACAAATTGCAAATCAAATGATGATGTCCGGTGTGCGTAATCACGCTATCAGCAACAGCGTGCAAATTACCCGTGAAGAAGTGGATGCCCTTGGACAAAAAATGTTAAAAGAAGCCAAAGCGAAAGGGACGGAACAAAAAGTCACAGGCAAAGAATATGAAGTTCGTCACATTCTTTTAAAACTTAATCCGTTATTAAATGATGCACAGGCAAAATCAGAACTCACACAAATTCGTGCCGATATTCTTTCCGGCAAAACCACGTTTGCCGATGCTGCATTAAAATATTCTAAAGATTATTTATCCGGTGCAAATGGTGGGAGCTTAGGCTATGCCTTCCCAGAAGCCTATGTCGGCCCATTTGCAAAAGCGGTGCAAAGCACAAAACCGGGTGTGATTTCCGCACCGTTTAAATCGGAATTTGGTTGGCATATTTTGGAAGTAACAGGGGTTCGTGATGGGGATCGCACCGAAGAAGCATACCGCCAAAAAGCTTATGAACAAATTGTGAATAGCCAGTTACAAGATGCCACAAAAGACTGGGTGAAGGCGTTGCGTAAAACGGCGGATATTCAATATTTTAATCAATAAATCCATATTTAGTATAAGAGGGGCGATTGCCCCTTTTGTTGTTTTTATTTCATTATCAATTTTCTATGAAAAAATTTTTTATTAGTCTCATTATTCTTCTTTTCATTGTGGCAGGTGCCGGTTTTTGGGGTTATCAAAAACTCAATGCATTTCAGCAGGAAAGCGTGAATGTTCAACCTGATCAACTTTTGATTGTGGAACGTGGCACGACAGGGCAAAAATTGGCGACCCTTTTTGAACAGGAAAAATTATTGGATGACGCACGATTGTTGCCTTATTTGCTCAAATTAAAGCCTGAATTAAATAAAATTAAAGCAGGAACTTATGCTTTAAACGGTGTGAAAACCGTGCAAGATGTTTTGAATTTGCTTAATTCCGGTAAAGAAGCGCAATTTAACGTGCAGTTTATTGAAGGTAAAACCTTTAAAGAATGGCGAAAAAACCTTGAAAAAGCACCGCATTTAAAGCAAACCTTAAAAGATAAAAGTGATAAAGACATTTTTGAATTATTGGCGATTCCGGATTTGGCTAAATCCGTTTATGAATGGCGAAATATTGACGGCTGGCTTTATCCCGATACCTATAATTACACGCCAAATTCAACGGATTTGGAATTGCTACAACGTTCTGCGGATCGCTTGAAAAAAGTCTTGGATAAAGCGTGGAATGAGCGTGATGAAAATTTGCCATTTGCCAATCCTTACGAGATGTTAGTGCTTGCCTCTATTGTCGAAAAAGAAACGGGCATTGCGGCAGAACGTGCCAAAGTGGCTTCCGTTTTTATTAATCGTCTTAATGCAAAAATGAAGCTACAAACCGATCCCACGGTGATTTACGGTATGGGCGATAATTACAACGGCAATATTCGCAAGAAAGATCTCGAAACGCCCACACCCTATAACACCTATGTTATTGACGGCTTACCGCCTACCCCTATTGCAATGGTGAGTGAAAGTGCATTGCAAGCGGTTTCACATCCGGAGAAAACGGATTTCTACTATTTTGTGGCAGATGGCACGGGTGGGCATAAATTCAGCCGTAATTTGAATGAACATAACAAAGCGGTGCAGGCGTATTTACGTTGGTACCGCAATCAGAAAAACGGGAAATAATATGCACGGAAAATTTATCGTGATTGAAGGCTTGGAAGGTGCGGGAAAAAGCACGGCACATCAATCGGTGGTGGCGATTTTAAAAGAATTGGGAGTTCAAGATGTGGTGTTTACCCGCGAACCAGGCGGCACACCTTTGGCGGAAAAATTACGTCAGCTGATTAAGCACGAAAATGAAGAGCCGGTAACCGATAAAGCGGAATTATTAATGCTTTATGCGGCACGAATTCAGTTGGTCGAAAATGTGATTAAACCGGCACTTGCTCAAGGAAAATGGGTCGTAGGCGATCGTCACGATATGTCATCGCAGGCTTATCAGGGCGGGGGTCGTCAGCTTGATACAGATTTTATGCAAACCTTAAAAGAAGCGGTTTTAGGTGATTTTGAACCGGATCTCACCCTCTATTTGGATATCGATCCTGCCGTTGGTTTAGCGCGCGCCCGTGGACGTGGTGAACTGGATCGTATTGAACAAATGAATTTGGATTTTTTTCATCGTACCCGCACCCGTTATTTGGAATTAGTTAAAAATAACCCGAAAGCGGTAATGATTAATGCCGAACAAAATATTGACCAAGTGCGTGCCGATATTGAAACTGCGGTCAAAAATTGGTGGAAATATAACGAAAAATGACCGCACTTTATCCTTGGCTTACGCCCACTTATAGCAAAATCACCCGAACTTTTTCCGAAGGATTAGGCCATCACGCCATCTTGATAAAATCCGATCAAGGGCTGGGGATTGAAACATTATTTGAAGCACTTTCCCACCGAATAATGTGTACCAATCCACAAGGTAGCGAACCTTGCGGACAATGTCATTCTTGTCATTTAATGCAGGCGCATAGTCATCCTGATTACCACGAATTGCGATCGATTGAAGGCAAAGATATTGGTATCGATCAAGTACGGGAAATGAATGAAATTGTGTCGCAACACGCACAACAAAGCGGTAATAAAGTGGTTTATATTGAAGGGGCGGAACGTTTAACGGAAGCTGCCGCCAACGCCTTATTGAAAACCTTGGAAGAACCCCGTCCCAATACGTATTTTTTGTTGCAGGCAGAAAGTTCCGCCTCTTTATTAGCCACCATTTATAGCCGTTGCCAAGTGTGGACATTACCTGTACCAAGCAAGCAAATGGCACAAGATTGGTTGCAAACACAGAATAGCGGCGAAAGTGTGGTTAATTCTGACGATATTTCTACCGCACTTGCGATGAATTTGGGTCGCCCATTACTTGCTTTGGAAACGCTACAACAAGGATTGATTGAGCAACGCAAAAATTTCTTACGACAATTTTGGATTTTTTACCGCCGCCGTTCGCCTTTGGAATTGCTCCCTTTGTTTGATAAAGAACATTACATACGGCAAGTGGATTGGATTTTAGCTTTTCTTAGCGACAGTTTGAAACATAAGCTCGACATTAATGATCATCGTCAAGTTGCCGATTTAGCACGTGGCGTAGAACAATTTAGTGGTGAGCAAACCGCATTAGGATTATTGCAGGCTATTAAAATTATGCAGAAAGTGCGGTCGGATTTACGCTCAATTAACGGCGTGAATGTTGAATTAATATTATTGGACGGATTAACCAAGTTAGTCACAGAAGTCTTTAAATAGAATGATTGATGTTTTTTCTCTAAAGAGAAGTAAGGAAAATAAAATAAAATATGTTTATTGTTGATTCCCACTGCCATTTAGATGCACTGGATTATGAAAATTTACACAAAAACATTGCAGATGTAGTTGAAAAAGCCTATGCACGCGATGTTAAACACTTACTTGCCATTGGTGTAACGTTAAGCCGTTTTGAAAAAGCCTATGAGACATTGAGCCAATTTGACAATGTGTCATTGGCTTGTGGCGTTCACCCTTTGGATTTTGAAGAAGAACCTTATGATAGCGAGCGTTTATTTCGTTTAGCGCAGGATAAAAAAGTGATCGCCATTGGTGAAATCGGCTTGGATTATTATTACAGTGCCGACAATAAAGAAGCACAACAACAGGTGTTTGCCGATCAAATTAATATTGCCAATCGACTGGATAAACCCGTGATTATTCATACCCGCTCGGCAGGCGATGATACTATTTCTATGTTACGGGAAAATCACGCAGAAAAATGCGGTGGCGTGATTCATTGTTTTACGGAAACCTTAGATTTCGCCAAAAAAGCCTTGGATTTAGGCTTTTATATTTCTTGTTCCGGCATTATCACCTTTAAAAATGCCGAAGCCATTCGTGAAGCCATTCGCTATGTGCCGGCAGATCGTTTGTTGGTAGAAACGGATTCACCTTATCTTGCCCCTGTGCCATATCGAGGAAAAGAAAATCAACCGGCTTACACAAGGGAAGTTTGCGAATATGTGGCAACCTTAAAAGGGCTTTCTACGGAAGAATTTGCACGGCTTACCACGCAAAACTTCGAGCGTTTATTTAAAATTCGTGTAGAATAAATGCTCAATTTTTATAAAGGAAACGTAATGCGTAAATTTTTTAAATATTTTTTATTTTTGGTTGTATTTGTTTTCCACGGTTTTATGTTTTCCGCGGTGAACTATGTTTTTCCTCACTATGATGTAACGCGGGTAACCGGCGTGGAAGTCAAACGGGTGGATAAAGACGGTCCGATCACCAAATCCAATCCGGCGGACGGCCCGACCCGTGATGTGTATTACATCAACACGCAAAATGATGACGGAAAAATTATGGTATATCGTAACGAAGATACCCGCTGGGGTTTTCCGTTTTACTTTAAATTCGGCTCGGCAAATTTACAGGCTCAGGCACAAGCCTTGGGGAATGAAAACAAATTGGTTCAAATAAAATACTACGGTTGGCGTTTGACAATGTTTGATGAATTTCGCAATGCGGTTTCGGTGAAAGAAATTGGTGGCGATGTAACACCAAGTCATCCTATTTTATCTTGGGTGTTTTATGCGTTTTTATTGATGACATTCTTCCTTTCTATTCAATTTGTCCGTGGCTGGTTTGACAGCGAAAACTAAATTCACTTCTTCTTAAAAGTGCGGTTAAATTTGACCGCACTTTGTCAACGTAAACCAATCTATCAAGTCAGTGAGAATAATATTATGAGTTTATTTGCAGCGATTTTAGTATTAATGGTGTTAATTGTTATCAGTGCAATCGTGTCGTCTGCCGAAATTTCTTTGGCAGGAGCTCGTCGCATCAAACTGCAAAATATGGCAAATGAAGGAAATATAAAAGCCGTATTAGTTCTTAAACTGCAAGAGCAGCCGGGACGTTTTATTACCGTAGTGCAAATAGGGCTAAATATGGTTGCTATTTTAGGCGGGATGATTGGTGAAGCGGATATTAGCCTGCATTTGCAACAATTTTTGCAAGAATACACACAAGCTACTTGGGTGGAATCCGCTTCTTCTTGGATTGCTTTCTTTTTAGTGACCAGTTCCTTTATTCTTTTGGCAGATCTGATGCCGAAACGTCTTGCCTTAATTAATCCTGAAGCAGTGGCATTGCGTACTGTTGGAATAATGCAAGTGTTAATTTTCTTATTAAAACCGATTGTTTGGATATTTGATGGGTTGTCAAATGTGCTTTTCAAACTTTTCGGTGTTTCTACCCTGCGTGATGACAATATGACTTCTGCAGATATTGTCGCCGTGGTGGAAGCCGGGGCGGAAGCAGGCGTGTTAAAAACCGAGCAGCATTATCTGATTGAAAATATTTTTGATATGCAGGAACGTACTGTTACTTCAACAATGACCACGCGTGAAAACATTGTGTATTTAGACCGCACTTTTAGCCGGCAAGAAGTGATGGATACCTTGTCCCGTGATTCCCACTCTAAACTTGTTATTTGTGACAAAAGCCTTGATAAAATTCTAGGCTATGTGGAATCCCACACGTTATTGACGATGTATCTGCAAAATGTCGATGTGTCGCTTACTGATCCAAGACTTTTACGTAAAGCCTTGTTTGTGCCGGATACGCTTTCGCTTTATGAAGTGTTGGAATTATTCAAATCAACCGGTGAAGATTTTGCCGTGATCGTGAATGAATATGCTCTGGTGGTGGGGATTGTCACCCTTAATGACGTGATGAGCATTGTGATGGGCGAATTAGTCTCTAATGAAGAAGAGCAAATAGTCAGCCGTGATGAAAATTCTTGGCTTATTGACGGCGCAACACCGCTTGAAGATGTAATGCGGGCATTGGGTATTGAATCTTTCCCCAATGAAGAACATTACGAGACGATCAGCGGATTTATGATGTATATGTTGCGTAAAATTCCGAAAAAAACCGATTCGTTAATTTATGATAAATATAAATTTGAAGTGATTGATACGGAAAATTTCAAGATCGATCAAATCCTTGTGTCATTGGTGAAAGAGGGTGAGTAAATCAGGCTCTTTCTTGCTTAATCCCCCGCAGCCAGTATAATGGCGGCGGTTTTTGTTATATCAAAATAGGAATGACTATGTTTAAAAAAATTGCCGTATTATTATTTTCTATTACGCTTGCAGCCTGTTCCTCCGTTTCTTCAATCACATCACATATTCCTTTTATGGGAAACGACAAAAAAGTGATTGATTTAGACAAAGATAAAATCGATCAAAAATCTTATGCGGCGGCTTATGAAGCAACCGTGGCGACCTATAAAGGACGCGTCAATGAAAATTTCTATGTGGATAATTTTGCCAGCGGTGCAAACGACTGGTATTTAGGCCGCATTTTAGTACCGACAAAACAAATTCAAGACAAACTTTACACCGGCGGACACGATTCCGATGTGTATGCTTATTATAGCGGCGTGTTGCACGCAGAAGCCTTACAAAATAATTTTAACCGTTTAAGCCCGACTTGCTGGAGCAAATTGGATTCGCCAAGTGTGACTCAAGGCATTTACGATGCAATGCGTGATCTGAAAAAAGGCAAAGAGCGTGGTGAAAATGATGAGTACATTGCAAAAGGCAGTGACGAGTTGTTAAAGGTTTGTACATCTAAATAATTAATGAACTGTTGGTGGGGATTCCATCAGCAGTTTTTCTTTTTCTAAATCTTGGACAAGGAGTAAGAATGTTAGAACTTTCGGAAAGCAACATTCATTTAAATGCCAATGCACAAAGCAAGCAGCAAGCGATTGAAATGGCAGCCGCCGCTTTGGAAAACGCAGGCAATGTGGAAAGTGGGTATTTGCAGGGAATGCTCGGCCGTGAACAGCAAACGTCAACCTTCTTAGGAAATGGTATAGCCATTCCGCATGGTACGTTAGAAACCCGTTCAATGGTGAAAAAAACCGGCGTGCAAGTATTTCAATTTCCGCAAGGTATTGATTGGGGCGAAGGCAACATTGCTTATGTGGTGATCGGCATTGCCGCCCGTTCTGACGAACATTTGGCATTATTACGTCAATTAACCCACGTATTGGGAGATGAAGATACCGCCGCAAAATTAGCCAACATCACCGATGTTGCCCAATTCCGTGCAATTTTAATGGGCGAATCTATCGAAGCCTTTACCATTCCTGAAGAAAATATTCATTTGGATGTCAACACGCAAAGTTTATTAACCTTAGTGGCGATGAATGCCGCACAATTAAAAACACAAAGTGCGGTTGAAAATAGCTTTGTTTCCGAAGTGATCGGCAATGCCGCCCTGCCGTTAGGCAAGGGACTTTGGATCACCGATGCCGTTTCGGGCAATTTAAAAAACGCCTTGGCATTTAGCCGTGCCAAAACCATTTTTAATCATAACGGTAAAGCCGTGAAAGGGGTTATTACGGTTTCCGCCGTGAATGAGGCGATAAATCCGACTTTAGCCCGTTTATTGGAAGAAAACACCCAAAGTGCCTTATTAAGTGGAAATTCCGGCGATATTTTGACCGCACTTTTAGGGGAAGAAACAACCGCCACTCAATCGGCGGAAAGTGCGGATGTCGGCGGTGCGGTAGTGGGAACCTTCACGATTCGTAACGAACACGGTTTACACGCCCGTCCGAGTGCCAATTTAGTCAATGAAGTGAAAAAATTTACCTCAAAAATCACCGTGCAAAATCTGACCCGTGGTGGGGAGCCGGTGAGTGCGAAAAGTTTGATGAAAATTGTCGCATTAGGTGTCACACAAGGTCATCGTTTACGTTTTGTGGCTGAAGGTGAAGATGCCCGACAAGCGATGGAAGCCTTGGGGAAAGTCATTGCGGAAGGATTAGGGGAAAATGTATCTGCCGTACCGCCAGCCGAACCTGACAGTATTGTCGTTATGGGCGAACAACCTTCCACAGCCACAGTGGCAGAAGATAACAGCTTACCTTCCGATGCCATTGAAGCGGTCTTTGTAATCAACAATGAACACGGCTTGCACGCCCGTCCGAGTGCGGTATTGGTGAACGAAGTGAAAAAATATAATGCTTCCGTTGCGGTGCAAAATCTTGATCGTGATTCCCAGTTGGTGAGTGCGAAAAGTTTAATGAAAATCGTCGCGTTAGGTGTAGTAAAAGGCACTCGTTTACGCTTTGTTGCCACAGGCGAACAAGCGAAAGAAGCCATTGAGGGTATTCGTCTTGCCATTGAATCCGGTCTTGGCGAAGGGAAAGGAGAAGAATAATGGCAAAAGTGGCAACTATTACATTAAATACAGCTTATGATTTGGTCGGGCGTTTGGCACGCATTGAATTAGGCGAAGTCAACACCGTTGAAACCCTTGGGCTTTTCCCTGCCGGAAAAGGGATTAATGTGGCAAAAGTGCTGAAGGATTTAGGCACAGATGTTGCGGTAGGCGGTTTTTTAGGTGAAGACAATGTAGGGGACTTTGAGCAACTGTTCAAAAAACAAGAGTTGGAAGATAAATTTCACCGTGTTGCTGGCAAAACCCGCATTAATGTAAAAATCACGGAAACCGAGGCGGATGTCACCGACTTAAATTTCCTTGGTTATGAAATTAGTCCGCAGGCGTGGCAACAATTTGCCGCCGATTCTCTGGCATATTGTTTAGATTATGACATCGTTGCCGTGTGCGGAAGTTTGCCCCGTGGTGTTACGCCGGAATTATTTGCCGAATGGTTAAATCAACTTCATCAAGCCGGTGTGAAAGTGGTATTAGACAGTAGCAATGCCGCCTTGACAGCCGGTTTAAAAGCCCATCCTTGGTTGGTGAAACCAAATCACCGAGAACTGGAAGCGTGGGTGGGGCATTCACTTAATAATGAAGAAGAAATCATCAATGCCGCACAAAAATTGAAAGCACAAGGCATTGAAAATGTGATTATTTCGAGGGGCGCGGAAGGATCGCTTTGGATTAATAACGAAGGCATTGTGAAAGCACAGCCGCCAAAATGTGAAAACGTGGTGAGTACGGTGGGAGCCGGTGATTCGATGGTGGCAGGCTTAATTTATGGTATTGAACAAGGTTTATCAAAAAACGAAACCTTAGCATTTGCCAGTGCCGTATCTGCATTTGCCGTTTCACAAAGCAATGTTGGTGTCAGCGATCCGGCACTGCTTAACCCCATTTTAAACCAAGTGAAAATCACTGTGATTGAAGGATAAGAGAATGAAGTTATTTTTAACCCAATCAGACAACGTGGGCAACGCAAAAGCCTACTTATTACGTGAAATATTTCGTACTGCGGCGCAGAAAGCCAATGTTTCAATCGTTGAAAATGCCGCAGAGGCAGATCTTGCGTTGGTGTTTGGTTCAACATTACCGAACAATGCGGCATTAGTGGGCAAAAAAGTGTTTATGGTGGGCGTTGATATTGCAATGATTTCACCGGAAGTTACCCTCGCCAATGCAATAGCGAACGGTGTCGATTATGTTGCACCGAAAAGTGCGGTCGGTTTTGGCGGTGTTTCCGGTGTGAAAAATATCGTGGCGGTGACCGCTTGCCCTACCGGCGTGGCGCATACTTTTATGTCTGCCGAAGCCATTGAAGCCTATGGGAAAAAACAAGGTTGGAACGTGAAAGTGGAAACACGTGGTCAAGTGGGCGCAGGCAATGAAATTACCGCAGAAGAAGTGGCTGCGGCAGATCTTGTGTTTGTGGCAGCGGATATTGATGTGCCGTTGGATAAATTCAAAGGAAAACCGATGTACCGCACTTCAACAGGACTTGCTTTAAAGAAAACCGCACAAGAATTTGACAAAGCCTTTAAAGAAGCAAAAGTGTTTGAAGGCGGCAATGCAAAAGCGACAGATGCGGAACAAAGCGGCGAGAAAAAAGGCGTTTATAAACACTTGATGACCGGTGTGTCCCATATGTTGCCATTGGTGGTGGCGGGGGGATTATTAATCGCCATTTCCTTTATGTTCGGCATTGAAGCCTTTAAAGATGAAACCATTTTCCACGGTATTCCGAAAGCCTTAATGGACATCGGCGGCGGAGCAGCCTTCCATTTGATGATCGCAGTCTTTACCGGTTATGTGGCGTTCTCAATTGCGGATCGCCCGGGACTTGCGGTGGGGCTTATCGGCGGTATGCTCGCTACCACGGCAGGGGCGGGTATTTTAGGCGGTATCGTTGCCGGTTTCCTTGCGGGTTATGTGGTGAAAGGTTTAAATCTCATCATTAAATTACCGGCAAGTTTGACTTCATTAAAACCGATTTTAATTTTACCGCTCTTGGGAACGCTAATCGTTGGCTTGGCAATGCTTTATGTTATCAACCCACCGGTTGCTCAAATTATGAATGCTTTGAGCGAGTGGTTAAAATCGATGGGCGAAGTGAATGCCATGGTGCTAGGAACTTTAATCGGTGCGATGATGTGTATTGATATGGGCGGGCCGGTCAACAAAGCAGCATATACTTTCTCGGTAGGGATGATTGCATCGCAAGTTTATACGCCAATGGCGGCGGCAATGGCAGCAGGAATGGTACCGCCAATCGGTATGGCGATTGCCACTTGGATTGCGCGCAGTAAATTTACCGCAAATCAACGTGATGCGGGGAAAGCCTCTTTCGTATTGGGTTTATGTTTTATTTCCGAGGGAGCATTGCCTTTTGTGGCGGCCGATCCAATTCGTGTGATTATCAGTTCGGTAATTGGCGGTGCGACGGCTGGGGCGATTTCAATGGCGTCCGATATTTCATTACAAGCGCCACACGGCGGTTTGTTTGTCATTCCGTTTGTTTCCGAGCCAATGCGTTATTTAGCGGCGATTGCGGCGGGTGCATTAATTACCGGTGTGATTTATGCCTTAATTAAACCGAAAGTAACGGCGGAATAATCGCGAAATGATCAATGAAAAGTGCGGTTGTTTTTTCTAAAATTTTAAAACGTCAGAAAATTTAACCGCACTTTTGCTTGGAGGAAAGATGGAAAAATACAATAAACTTCGTATTGAATGGGATTGTCGGCGCGGAATGTTAGAGTTGGATAAAATTATTATGCCTTTTTACCAACAACATTTTGACCAACTGCCGGATACACAAAAAGATATTTTCATTCGCTTGCTTGCCAGTACGGATTTGCAACTGTTTTCTTGGTTTTTTAATCGGGGAAGATCCGAAGATACCGAGTTGCAAAATATGGTGGAATATATTCAAAGGGTACAAAAAATTCCTACGGCGTAATTTACCCTTTTAGCGCTTTTTAGGTTAACTAGTTTTTAAATTTAGAATAAAGGACATTTATGGCAACCCAATCCAACTACCGCTATACCCTTGATACAAGTAATAAATACCTTTTTGATGTGGTGAGTTTTCATTTAACCGAAGGGCTTTCAGAGCCCTTTCGTTTAGAACTCATGTTATCAAGCTTTGACCCAAACATTGCGTTTTCGGCATTGATGGATAAACCGGTAACATTTACTTTCTGGCAGGAAGATAAACCGGTGCGCTATGTGAACGGGATTGTCACGGGATTTGGGTTGGGTAAAACCGGCTTTGTCCGTACCCATTATCAAATGGTGGTAGAGCCGGCGTTAGTACGGGCGGGGTTGCAATCGGACAGCCGTATTTTCCAACAGCAAAACAGCGAAAAAATCATCCGTACTTTATTACAAAAGAACCATGTAGAAAAAGTCAGCTTTGAACCATTGCCGTTGGATTGGGAACGGGAATATTGTGTGCAATACCGTGAAACGGATTTAGCGTTTATCGAACGCTTGGCAGCAGAAGAAGGGTGGTATTATTATTTCGACCATCATGCGGATAGTCACGAACTGCGTTTTGGGCATCAAAGTGTCACCTCACCGATTTTAGGCACATTGACTTATAACGCCAATCCCGCCGGCGACCGCCCTTTTGCCAGTCTTTGGCAGTTTGAATATTGTCGAAAAATGACAATCTCCCGCCAAACCCTCCGTGATTACACTTTCTTAAATCCTAACTACCATTTAGAACATCAACATACCGCCCAATCTACCGCCCCAAGCAATTCCTCCTCATCTAAACCGCCTAAAAGTGCGGTCACTTCACCGAGCGTTTATGAACACTACGATTACCCCGGCCGATACAAACGTGACGAACAAGGCAATCCCTTTAGCCGTTATCGGTTGGAGGCGGAACTGGCACTTTCTGAAACGGCTCTCGCGACGGGCGATGATATGCGCGTCATACCGGGTTATGGTTTTACCCTCGAAGGACACGGCACACAGGTATTCAATCAAAATTGGTTAGTGGTGCGCGTGGAGCATACGGGGACACAAATCGGGGTTTTAGAGGAAGAAGCAGTAGAACGGACAATCGTTGAGGTTGAAGAGGAAACAGTAGAAAGTGGCAACCACTACGAAAACAAGCTGCTTCTGATTCCTCATCACAAACCTTGGCGCAGCCCACCAACGCCCCGTCCGATTATTCGCGGCACCCAAGTGGCACATGTAGTTGGCCCTAAAGGAGAAGAAATCTACTGTGACGAATGGGGACGGGTCAAATTACAATTTCCGTGGGACAGACGGGGCAATGGAGACGAACACAGCTCTTGTTGGATTCGGGTGCTTCAAGGCTGGGCGGGTGCACAATACGGCAATATGATGATACCGAGAATCGGCGACGAGGTATTGGTAAAATATTTAAACGGTGACCCTGACCAACCTATCGTGGTCGGACGCACCTATCACAGCACCACCGAACCGCCTTACACATTGCCCGAACACAAAACCCGCACCACAATCAAATCCAAAAGCCACAAAGGCAACGGGTTTAATGAATTGCGTTTTGAAGATGAGAAAGGACAAGAAGAAATCTTTCTTCACGCGGAAAAAGACTTAAACCACATCGTCAAACAAGATGAAACAACTCAAATAGGTAATGACCGCACCGAACAAGTGAGCCGAAACGAAACTATCCACATCGGCAACAACCGCACGGAAACGGTCAATCAAGATGAAGACTTAACCGTCAACCGAGACCAAATCAAAACTATCGGACGCAACCGTATCACTAAAGTGGAACAAGACGACCTCCTCAACGTCAATAACAACCGTTATGTCAATGTGCATGGCGACACCATCATCCACGTCGGCAATGAACTCAACATCGACATTGCCCAAAACGGCAGTTGGCGGGCGGGGGAACTGCTTGAGCAAATCTGCGAAGAGTTTGACTTAGAGGGTTACGAAACCGTAGAAATCAGCGGACCGGGCGGTTCGATAGTCATTAACCGAGAGGGCATTGAGCTGATAGGGAATGTGTATATTGAGGGGGAGTTGATTGAGGAGAATGGCGAAGCCGACGCGGTGAACCCGTTTGAAACCACGATAAATAATACGATTACATCAGATACTTACTATTCAACGCGTTTGGATGTCTATGACATTTATGGACGTTGTAGTGAAAAGAAAGTGCCTTATACGATATTGGATGACCAGGGGAACATCGTGACAGATGGGATGTTAGATGAAGATGGTCGAACAACTCGCATCTATCGAGAGGTTGAAGAGCAGCTAACCATATTTGTTGGTCAAGCGAGAATTGAAAGTTAATTTGTGTATCATGAAAAAGAATAAGAGAGAAAGATATGAGCAAACAAGAATTATATAGCATTGAGTTTCTAGATAATGAAAGAAAACCAATAGTATATTGCCATTTTGAGCTCTATATTAATGGTAGCTTAGTTACAAATTTACCGCCAAGAGCAGATAACAACGGAAAAGTGTGGTTCAATAAAGAACTGGTCAAATCAACGACAATGGTACATAAAGTGTTAGAGCTTGTCTTTTGGAGTGAAAAATTTCCTAGAACTCAGCATTCTACAACAGATACATTTTTTTGGCCGGAAGGAAAAACATCAATCAAAGCATTGATGCCGGATACGTATATTATTAAGACTAGAGCACTTGCTAATGAAAATGATGAAGAGCAAGACTATAAGCGAGCTTATTACCTTGTAAGACAAGGCGATACTTGGGATAGCCTTGAGGTTAAATTAGGGGGCGATGCGGTTGAGGCATTAATGTTCTATAACCGAATGATATATAGTGACAAGTTGGTTGAAGGGACAAAGTTATACTACCCTTTGGGATTTAGAACGAGAAATGTACCCTCTCAACAAGTACTTAAAAAAGAGAAAGAATTTGAAAAATCTGAGAAAAAAATCGAACAAAAACAAGCATCTTCAGAAAAAGAAAATAGTCAGGATAATAAAAAGAATAGTACGATAGAGCAACGAAGTGCGGCTAATGGGAAGCCTGTAGATGTTACTCCGCCTAAAGAGGGTGGGTGTTTTTGCTATAGGGATATTACATTAGATGAATTTAATCAAATTATCAAAAATAAACAAGCTATAGACTTTTTAGAGTATTTAAATGAATTTTTTAAAAAATATGATATTAATACATGTATAGGAAAAGCTTTTTTTATTGCCAATTCATTGCATGAATCAGGAGAATATAAGTTTTTAGAGGAAATTCTAGGAAGGGGAATTCAAGAAAAAGATGTATATGATGGATATAAGGGAAGAGGGGTAATGCAGTTGACTTGGGCGGATAACTACAGAGGATATGGAGAAAGTGTTGGGGAAAACTTTTTAGGTGACAATAAAGTCAGAATAGGAAAAGAGAAAAAACATGCTGTTGGATCAGGGATGTGGTTTTGGAAAAAAAGAGAACTTGATAAATATGCAATTAATAATGATTTAATTACTGTTAGCGCTTTGATTAATGGTGGGTATAACCATTTTGATGAGAGAGCAAGATATTATAAATTATCAATTAATGCCTTAAATGTTAGACTTTGTAAGAATCTATCGCGTAAGGTGATATCAATGCTAGATAACTACACTCCTTTTGAAGATAGTGCAGTTTATCAAGATCCAAAATTTATTGCTGAATGCTTTGGATGGGCACTTTGGAATGACCCTGGACTATCTAAAAAAGGGAAATCTAAGAGTACAAATGAGGCTAAAAAAGGGTATGAACGCTTCTTAGAAATGGCAAAAAATAAAACATATCCATTTGGTTATAATAAAAAGAAAAATAAAGAAAAAGCTAGATATGGGTATACAGGAACTGGAGCAGTTGATTTTGCAAGAAATAGATTGGAGAAACTATGATAAATAAAATAGTATTAGTATTTTTTTTATTTTTTTCTAAAAATATTTATGCTGAGAACTTTTGTTTTTCTATTGATGGCTCTAATAGAATTCTCATGATCTCACCAGATAGAGGTTATTTATCCTATTACCCAATTAATAAAAGAATAAGTCTAGAATTTAAAAATAGAGAAATTTTTGATGATGGAGGAGATAGTAACAAAATTACATTTTCTGAAAGTTATTATGAAATTATTAATGGAAAAAAAACATCAGGGATATATACACTTATGATACAAAGTGGAAAAATTGATGAAGTTAACTACTATAACTCATCCACAAAGAAAAAAATGATCTTTAATAGAATATTTGGATCTAATTATCAGGTTTCTGATATATCTGGAAGATGCTATTAACTATATGCTATTTTATAGTACTCAATAATTTGATTTCATTAGCTTTAAACTTACTGGAGAGTTATCCGAGCTATTGAGTTTAAACTTTATATCGGTATTTACTTAATAAAATAAATCTAATGAAAAGGAGTGATCTTTTAAATGAAGCTATTCTAAAACAGAAAAGATATTAGGATTATATTAAAGATGAAGAAGATTAAATTATGTTTATTTGGGTTTATCCTTTCTCTTTTTTGTAAAGTGTCGTGGGGAGGGTACTTTCTTAAAGATAATATACTCTTTTATAGTAGAGGTGATATACAAGCAAATATAAATATAGAAAAATTCAGATGATGATATTATTAATATAAAATATAATATTTTTAATGAGCAAGTTGATATCTATAGTTCTAGCTCGTCAAATTCATCTTATTATGTTTCATCAATAAAATATGATCACAATAAAAAATCATTTATTCAGGAGCGTATTGAGTATGTTACTCCTTGTTCTTACTGTAATGATTTAAGAACAGAGTATTGTTCTATGTCTACACCAAAAGATATATCGAGAGTGGATTTTTCTGATATAGATGATAATACTATTACATGTTATCCCTTATATGAGGGAAATTTTAATGGTTCAGAATTTGATAAACTTGATTCTTTACTGAAAGCATTTAATTCAAATAAACAGTATATGAAGTCATTCTCTTGTGATGATATAAAAAATATTGTAGGTAGATTTCCTAAAAAAGATAATTTAGAAAGTATAAAGCTATGATTTTATTTTTTAAGCTAGAAGGTGAATATTCTCTACTATCATGTTTAAGTAAAGAATTAAAGTTTTATAAAAAAGGAGTTTCTAAAAATAAAATTTATTTATATGATAATCCAAGAGATGAATACAAAACAAAGTTATATTTAATAGATGGAGATCATTTTTTTATATTGGATGAATTTTCTTACTTGGAGCAAAAATGGTACTTTATTAATTATAGAGGTAAAAAAGAAATCAATATGTGGATCAAAGCCGATTCAGTTGATCTAAATTAATGACTATATAAACCGCACTTTATAAAAAGTGCGGTTATTTTTTTGTTCTTTTAAAACTAGAATTTATCAACACAGACCGATATTGAAGAAGTTAAGTTAGATAAGCTGGCAGGGTGAAATTGTCGACAGCAAACTGATTATTTATAAAGTGGATAGCGAATCGTCTTCTCAAAGTGCGGTCTATTCGACGGGATTTTTTCTGGTAAAACATGAGATAGCTTATCCTAAAGATAATATCCTGAGGTTTTATTCGCTTTACCGCCATACGGCAAGAGTGAGTGATTATCAGAGTTCGGGCAAAGAAGTTTTGGCATTAACGAAATCAGCGGATAAATTCCCGGTGATGATAAGAGAAGAGAATAAGAGAGTGGCACAGTTGCCTGACGGGTTGCAGCTGTTAATCAGAAAATACCCCGATAACAAAACTCAGTTTGATGAAGTCATGTGGTATAAAGACGCGAATGGTGTTGAACATAAGCCGAAAACAGGTAAACACTGGAAAATCTTTAATGGCTCTTATGAAACCCTCATAGACCACCCGATAAGCGGCATACCGCTCTTGATTCGTCATAATCTTGACACATTGCTTGACACAGAAGTGACATTGAGCAAACCAATCGAAATTAAAGCGGGTGAAGAATTGGGGCTGATGGGTGAATATAACCAACCAGGAGAAAGCGGCGAAAAGTTGTTACATCTTGAAGTGTTTACCTATGACAACGTCAACCAATTTAAAGCCAAAGCGGAAGCGGCATATAAACAAGATAAAGAAAAGAAAGGAATTCAAGATAACTTTTTATATGTTGCACGGAACAGTCAGCTTTACAGCCTCGTGAACGATGAGGCGTTTGAACTGGAACAAAGTCAAGTTGAAATGATGGTACCGCTTGCCGATGTGGAAAAGCGAAGCATAAAAGACAAGCAAAACCCGAAGCAGACAAAAACCTATTACAATGTACAGCCATATCTCTATCAGCAACAACAAAACAATAAAGACAGCGGGATTTATGTGGATGACAGCCATGTAACCCACGGCATATTATTCCCGGGTGTTAATGTGTTTACTCAAGCGGGTAAGGGGCTTTGCATATTCAAGCACCCTTTACATCAGACTATCGACCCAGAAAGTGAGTTGACGATTGAGCAGAAAAACGAATTAGACCCGATGTTTAAGGCGATAATGACGGAGCTAAATTTAGAAGCGGATAAAGGTACACCGATAAAATTTGAAGCGGGCAAGCTCAAGGATTTATTATTAAATCCGATACAACAAAGAAGGTTGACGGGTATTATTGCCAAACATGACAGCGAGTGGAAGAAGACGAAGTCAGCCGATTTTAAACAAGTGTGTGATGTTTATCGGGATAACGGGAAGAACGACGTAGCTTCCGGAATAGAAAAACGGGTAGAAGATTTATCTATCAAATTAGAGGTGGACGGATTTAATAGCGGCGAGCAGGCGTATTATATGCATCCGTTGGGGCTGATTGGGTGGTTGGCTAAGAATAAAGGATTAATTGATCGAGATTTCTTTTTTAGCCAGTATGAAAAGCTATTTAAGAAGTTGACGAGTTCTCAGAAACAGGCTCTGGAAAATATATTTACCGGTATTGAGGAATACGTTGAAGCTGATTCGTCATATATTTGTACTTTACCAAAAATTGCATACATGCTTGCGACTGCAAAGCATGAAACAGGGCATACTTTTGAGCCGATTACCGAGAAAGGTGGTTTGTCATATTTTAATAAATATGATCCAGTGTTGGCTGATACACGAGAAAGAAGAGCAAGGGCAATAGATATGGAAAATACCCAGAAAGGAGATGGATATAAATATAGGGGGAGAGGTTATGTTCAACTTACCTGGAAGAAAAATTATAGAAAATCAGGAGAGTATTTAAAAAAAGATCTTGTTAATAACCCGGAGTTAGCTTTAGACCAAAAATATGCAACAAAGATCATGATTTATGGTATGGAAACAGGGATGTTTACAGGGAAAAAAATGTCTAATTATATTTCTAATAGTAATAAGGATTATTTAAATGCTAGACGTATAATCAATGGAACAGATAAAGCCTTAACAATAGCAGGGTATGCATCTAAATTAGAGGAGTGTTTAAGATGGTTGTAAAGTTAATTTTATCTTTAGTTGTTTTTTTGTTTTCTGATTTGGTATTTGCTGATTATGAAATAAAAGATAATAGAGTTTACTTAGAAGGAAAAGAAATAAGAAATGATCTAATAAGTGAAGAGTTAAGTAGCTCGCTCACTTTTACAAATAATACTTTCCAGGTATCAAATAATTACAATGCGTCATTTAATACTAAAACTGAAGCGAACTATATTTTTGATAAAATTAGTGGGAGATTAAAAGATATTTATAAAATTAATTATTCTCCTGAGTATGATATATATTATGGATATAATCTCTCTTTTAAAAATGGGATTAGGTTTGAAGATATAAATTCTAACTATGTTGATGATTTAGATTCTAAATTTGGTGTTGTTGATTATGATTTTAATAAAACAAACTCTAGTTTGAAGGTAAAGTTAGTGACACCTATAAGTAAAATTAACTTTTTTACTAAAAAAAATAATGTTGTTTATCTATTTAAGAGTAATGCTGATGGAGAAGAATGGGCTGATTTCGGGTACTATGAGTGTAATATTTATGATTTTAAAGTAAATAATGAAACCTGTAATAAAATTGGGATTGTGAATAATAAATCTTACTTATATAAACATTTTGGAAGTTTAAGTAAGATATATTTAATAAAGGGTGATAAAGTTTCTATTCTAGATGAGAAAATTGATGAACATGGAGAAAAATGGTATTTCATCAACTACAAAGGAAAAAAAGAAATCAATATGTGGATCAAAGCTGATTCAGTTGATCTAAATTAACCACGATATCGACCGCACTTTTTATAAAGTGCGGTTATTTTTTTGTTCTTTTAAAACCAAAACTTATCTTTACCTATGACGATATCGAGCAATTTAAAGAAAAAGCGGAAGCGGCATATAAACAAGATAAAGAAAGGGATTAAAGATAACTTTTTATATGTTGCGCGGAACAGTCAGCTTTACA
>NZ_MLHQ01000030.1 GCF_001999305.1 Rodentibacter myodis
AGTTAAGCACATATTAAGACTTCAAAATTAAAAATTATTTTAAAATAAGTCAATCAAAAAGTGACCACACAGATTGTCTGATATATTGTTAAAGAGCAAAAATTGGTCGGCGAGATAGGATTTGAACCTACGACCCACTGGTCCCAAACCAGTTGCGCTACCAAGCTGCGCTACTCGCCGATATTTGATGGGGTGGCTAATGGGACTTGAACCCACGACAACCGGAATCACAATCCGGGGCTCTACCAACTGAGCTATAGCCACCATAGATTTTGTTTTCAATGCACTGACCTGGCGCGCTCGACAAGATTCGAACTTGCGACCTTTGGCTCCGGAGGCCAACGCTCTATCCAACTGAGCTACGAACGCGTGCTGCGTCGTTGCGGGGCGTATATTAATGATTTCAAAATATCTTGTCTAGCACTTTTTTCTAATTTTTTTTTAAGAGATAATTTTTTGCTCAATTTGTATAGATTTTATAAATTTTCCGTTCTTACATAAAGAAAAAGGGAGTTTATAGCCTCCCCTTTGACACTATGCTTTTGAACGTTTTGCCCTTCTTTTTATACGTCTAATCCAGCGGGTTATCCGCCACGCTCTTGTGATGGAATAAACATAAAGAAAGAAAAGCATAAAAAAACCAACAAACATCGCCCATTCATTGACATAATAAATTTCGCCAAGAATACCAATCATTGCACAAATGGCAGAAACAAACGTGATTAATAAAAATGCTTGGCGAGAAGTCAGCCCAGCACGCACCATTAAATGATGCACGTGTAAACGATCGGGACGAAACGGACTTTTTCCTTTGCGTAAACGGCGATAAATGATCGCAACCATATCGATCAACGGAATTGCTATAATCCAAAGTGCGGTCACCGGATTCATCGGATGCCCTTTTCCCTGTGTACTGAGTAACAAAATCCAAATAATCGTAAACCCAATTAATGTACTGCCCGCATCCCCCATAAAGACTTTATATTTCGGGCCGAACGGAATCCCTAAGTTCAACATTAAATAAGGCAACATTGCGGCAATCAAAGCAAAACTCCAATACGCCATATCCATCTGCCCGTCACGGAACATCAAAAAACCAATCGCAGCAAAAGAGACACAAGATAAACCGCCTAATAAGCCATCGATCCCGTCAATCATATTGAAGGCGTTAATAATCGCAATGGTCGCAAATACCGTGATAATTAAACCAATTGATCCTAACGTCAACTGAAACGGGCCAAGAATTTGCCCTAAATGATCAAGATAAACATTGCCTAAATCGATCATCAAAATCGCCAATACTGCTTGGATCCCAGCCCGTAAGAATGGACTAATATCAAAACGATCATCCAAAATACCAATGGCAAGTAAAACAAAAATACTAAACAAATATAAATAAGGCAGGCGAAGCTGATCCCACTCCATTAGGTAATAGCAAAGATTGCCCATAAAAAGTGATACACCGCCAATAAGCGGGATCGCTCCCAAATGGCGTTTACGATAATTCGGTTTATCCACCAGACCAATTCGATTCGCAATCGGACGCATAACAATTAATGTTAGAAATGCCCCAATAAAAGTAACAATAAGACTTAACATAACTGAACCTTCATAAATTTTTGCAAAGGATAGCATAAGGAAAATTTGACAAGAAAGATATTTTTAACAAAGCCTGTGTTTTTCAGTACAATACCCGCATTTTTACACGCAAGGAAAAAACAATGACAAATTCAACCGCACTTTTCTCCCGCGCCCAAAAAATTATTCCCGGTGGCGTTAATTCACCGGTTCGCGCATTCAAAGGCGTAGGCGGCACGCCGGTTTTCATTCAAAAAGCGCAAGGTGCTTATATCTACGATACCGATAACAAACAATATGTTGATTATGTTGGTTCTTGGGGGCCAATGATTTTAGGACATAATCACCCTGCCATTTTAAATGCCGTGCTGAAAACGGCTGAAAACGGGTTGAGTTTTGGCGCACCAACCCCCTTAGAGATTGATCTTGCCGAGCTTGTTTGTGAATTGGTTCCTTCCATTGAAATGGTGAGAATGGTCAGTTCCGGCACAGAAGCCACAATGACCGCTATTCGCCTTGCACGAGGCTACACCGGTCGCGATAAAATCTTAAAATTTGAGGGTTGTTATCACGGTCATTCCGATTCACTTTTAGTAAAAGCCGGCTCCGGTGCATTAACGCTCGGACAACCAAGCTCCCCCGGCGTACCGGAAGATTTCGCCAAACATACTCTAACCGCAGAATACAATAATTTAGATTCGGTCAAACAATTATTTGAGCAATTCCCTGACAGTATCGCCTGTGTCATTATTGAACCCGTTGCCGGCAATATGAATTGCGTTCCGCCTAAAGCAGGTTTCTTGCAAGGATTACGCAAACTTTGCGATCAATATGGCGCACTCTTGATTATTGATGAAGTGATGACCGGTTTCCGAGTGGCACTTGCCGGGGCGCAATCTTATTATGGCGTAACACCGGATCTTACCACGCTTGGCAAAGTCATCGGTGGTGGTATGCCCGTTGGTGCGGTAGGAGGGAAAAAAGCCGTGATGGAATACCTTGCACCGACAGGCCCTGTGTACCAAGCAGGAACGCTTTCAGGCAATCCAATCGCAATGGCAGCGGGGTTGGCGTGTTTGAACGAATTGAAAAAATCCGGCAACGAGCAACAACTTGCAGAAAAAACTGAAAAGCTCTGTTTAGGTTTAAAAGCACTGGCGAAAAAGCACAATGTGTCTTTCGTAGTAAATTATGTGGGGGGAATGTTCGGTATTTTCTTTACGGATCAAAAAGAGGTGACTTCCTATGCAGAAGTAATGAAATGCGACACCGAAAAATTCAAAATTTTCTTCCATAAAATGTTGGATTTAGGTGTTTATCTCGCCCCTTCCGCATTTGAAGCGGGTTTTATGTCTTTGGCACATACGGATGAAGATATCTCCAAAACCTTAGAAGCTGCCGATATTGCCTTTGCAACATTGGCATAAGTGATAAAAGTGCGGTTAAAATTCACCGCACTTTGGCATTGTTATATCGCATATTGCGGACGCCAATATGGCATCCCTACTTTTTCCAAGGATAATTCATTACATAACACACTATTATCATCGCCTTACCGATCCCAAATAAATAGCAAATAATGTCAATGCCGCTCCCAGCCACTGCCAAAGATTAATCTCTTTATCTAAATAAAAATAGTCGATCACCAATGCCGCCACAGGCTCTGTTAATAGCAACAATCCTGTTAATCCTAAAGAAAGCAACGGAATGGAATACGCCATCATTCCCCAAGCAACACATTGCATCACCGCGCCATAAATGACGATCAATCCCCAATCTTGCCAAGTGGTCGGATAGAGGTTCTCAGCATTGAATATCAATGAAGGAATAATCAACACCAACGCACCACTGAGACTAATAATTAACATTAAAGGAAATAAAGCAGTAGGCTCTTCTTGGTGAACATTTTTTATCATCACCATTGAACAAGCCAACATTACAGCAGAAGCAAAACCAATCACAATGCCATAAATCCCCTCAATATTGTGCTGTAATTCTTCACCGGCAATTAATGCCACGCCGGCTACGGCAAGCAATAAACTCAATAATTGTAACTTGGTTTGTTTTTCAGCAAAAAATATAAACCCGATGGCGGCTAAACAAAAAATTTGTAAGCTGTTTAGCAGTGTTGAAATACCCGGCCCCACGGCATAAATACTTTCGTGCCAAAAGGCAAGATCAAAGGCAAGGAAAATACCGGACAATATGGCATAAAAAATCGCTTTTTTACTTTTGGGAAAATGTTGGCGTTTTAATTTCATTAAAAACCAAAAAATCGCTGACGCAATTAACAGCCGCCAAAAAGCAATAGCATATCCCCCTACCGGGACAAATTTTACAATAAGGCTGCCTAATCCAAATAAAACACAGCCCACCACCAAAATAGGGGCGGCATAAGATTGTTTTTTCATCAAATAAACTCCAACCATAACGGCAAACACGCCGTAATAAAAAGTAGAATAAATAAGGTATTGGCGTTTAATGTCCATTTTTGGAAACTATGCGCCATTAAAATAGCCGCAATGGCAAAATGGCAAAGAAAATAGATGCCGTAAGCCAAAACACTTTCAAAATTGACCGCACTTTCCAAGCCGTTTAAGCATAAGAAAATAAAGATCGTCAAGGCATTCAGTGCAAGTAAAACAATCATTGCCAAGGGGAGCAAAGCGATAAAGCCCTGCAAACGGCTGCGTGCAATCACCAACATTAAGTTAGCAAGCACGACACCCAGTAAAATAAGGGCAACAGGGTTATATTGGGCAAATGTGGAAAAGGGCAACAAACTCAATGCCATAAAATAACTCAACATTCCTAAACCTGCCACCAATGCCGCCATCAAAAGAAAGCTATTGCGAAGTTTTTCCTGTTTCGGTTGCTTCCAAATAAAATACACTACCGACAAGCCACACACGCTCATTACATTCGCAAGCGTATTGTGAGAGTTTGGCAGTAAACTAAGGATTAACCCTACCGCCCAATATAACGCAAAGGGTAAGTTTGCCTGAATCAAACGCCCACGCTGTCCCGGGCAAATTTCACCTTTGTAGAAAACAAGCAAAGTGATCAACTGTGCTGTTAATACACCAAAACTTAAATGAGGAATAGCTTGGGATGGCGATTGCAACAAAAACATAAAAAGATCAATGGCAAGTATTATTCCGACTGAAACTAACGACAGCAAGACAGCGAGAAATTTTGAAGATTGTTCTAACATAGTGATTCAAATAAGTGAAAAATAATCTAGCATTATGCTAAAAATCCACGTTGTTTTAAAGTAGAATGGACACAATTTTGACCGCACTTTGTAGGAACTCTAATGCTACTCAGCATCTTATACATTATTGGCATTACCGCCGAAGGAATGACCGGCGCACTGGCTGCCGGCAGAGAAAAAATGGATATTTTCGGGGTGATCATTATCGCCTCTGTCACCGCAATCGGCGGCGGATCAGTGCGTGATGTACTACTAGGGCATTACCCCCTGGGCTGGGTAAAACATCCCGAATACTTTTTAATCGTTGCAAGTGCTGCGATTATCACCGTTTACGTGGCTCCTTTTATTAACCATTTTATGCGTTACTTCCGCACCATTTTTTTAGTATTAGATGCAATGGGACTAGTAGTTTTTTCCATCATTGGTGCACAAATTGCAATGGACATGGGACACAGCATCACTATCGTTTGTATTGCCGGCTGTATCACCGGTGCATTCGGTGGCGTGTTACGGGATATGCTCTGCAACCGCATTCCGCTTGTATTTCAAAAAGAACTGTACGCCAGCGTGTCCTTATTCGCCACACTCACTTATTCAGTTTTAACCACCTTTGAGATAGAACATACCCTCGCCGTGTTAATCACCTTAGTGACCAGTTTCACCTTGCGGGTTCTCGCTATCCGATTTGAGTGGGGATTACCAGTGTTTAACTATCAAGAACTCACACCCGCTCACCAAGACAAATTACCGAAGAAAAAGAAATAAAAAATAGGGTGCGTTGATACATCATCCCTTTTTACTGTGCCGATAACATCGGGTAAGCTTTAATAAAATCGGGCAAGCGATAGGCTTTATTGAAAATTAAGGTATAACTGTTGCGATCATTGTTCACCGAAATCGTTTCAGGAATCGGTTCATCTAAGCCAAAACGCCAAGGTTGATTGCCCACACGGGTGATTAAATACCCGTTGCTTAGTTCAAAAGGACCTTCATAGGTTTTACCATCAATCGTGACCATTTTGTACTCAATCGGCAAACTCACCGAGCCATAAATAGTTTTCCAAAAGAAATAAGGCGAACCGGTAGGATTTAAAATAGAACGATTTGCCCCCTCTTTTTGAACCAATTCAATCGTCTTACCATCAGCCAGTTGTAATTGGTGTTTCCCCGGTTCTAATATCAACTTTTGTGTTTGATGGGCTGTAAGAGTGATTTCTTTACCGTCTAATTTAAACGTAACGGATTGATCCGTTGGATTATCCGCATAGACAATATTTTTGTCATACCACGCCACCAAATCTTCTGCTTCAAAAGGAAAATATTTTGCCACCATATCAACCACAAAATTCCGTTTTCCATCATCAGCATTGTCTGCCGTTGCGGAAGGTTGCACAAAGACAATTCCTCCTAAAATCGCAATAATTACAAATAAAGAAAGTAGTTTTTTCATTAAATTCTCCTAAAAATGACCGATAGATATGCCGAAGTACAGTTAAAATTTACTTATTTTCAAAAAGTGGCATAGCCCTATTGCTTTTGTATTACCAATAATACCTTATTTCTAGCATCAAGGCAGTCTGCTTTCCTGTTTCCTTAGTGAAAATAGATTCCCAATTTCCACTCAATTCCCAACGTTTATACCGTGCAGCAAGCCCTAATTGATAACCAAGAGAATATCCAAACGGTTGATTTAACCTATGATTATTGACTTTAACTCGATTTATTGTGCCATTTTTAGATAAATGATTGACATAATAACCTGCTAATGATGGAGTAAGGGAAAAATCTTTAAACTCAAAGGTTTTACTTAATTTTAACCCTAGGTGATAATTAAATGGACGAGCAGTCTTAACAGCAACTTCAGCTTGGTTTAAGTCATAATTGACCGCAGAAATATGATAGTAGCGAAGACCGATGGCAGATTGTAAATCAATGCCCAATATTTGTCGTTGCACACCAACATTTGCGCCTAACGCATAGAAATCACGCTGAAAATTGTTTTTTTCATCATCTAACTTAATCTGGTTTTTCGCTCGTCCAATATTCATATCTAATGAACCCCATAGTCCGTTTTGGTGGTAGGCTTTTACATAGCCTGTCGCAACGATCAAACGGGAACGACCATTCCCCTGATCGTAATCATTATGGGCAACAGATTGCGATAAAATACCACCTAGTTGGATATTTTGTTCGCTGCTGGTTTCCACACCAATTTGAGTAAGGTGGGTATTTTGCTCAAAAGTGCGGTAATTTTTTGAGCTATTTTTATTTTTTTGGCTCTCAGTATGTACCCACACATTGCCATTAGATTGACGATGATCGAGTAAATGCTGATCAAGACGGCGGCTCATTTGCAATAGCTGATGAGTTTGTGCATTAAAATCGGACAACGCCGCATTGGCATAGCGGCTGATGCCTTGAGCTTGAGAGATAGATTGCTCAGGCTCAAAAGACATCACACCTTCTTCTGCCATCACCTTTTGCCTTTTATCTTCGGATAACGCTTCATCGCCTATTAACGCGACGTCTGATTGCTCCGCTTCATTTTGTGCATCAACGAGGTGTTGTTATGCAGTTTGATAGGATTCGGTTAAACGTACCACCTTCGCCTGTACTACCGCCACGACATCTTCCTCCGCCGAAGTAAGTTGAATAGCACGACATACCTCTTTCGATTGTCCTGCGGCTTGGCATAATTGCTTAGCTTGGGCTAGTTCAGCTTCTATCGCTTGACGTTGGCTATCGTCATTTTGCCTCATTTCCGCATCACGCAAGGGGCTGTAAAGGTGATAACGATAATTTTGATTTCTCAATACATAACGATATGCCCCCAAATCCACGTAGCCATTTTCCAAATTGAAATTCACGTCAGATTGTGCCTGTTGGCGATGGTTGAGTTGCACCAAATCTAACGATTGAACGGCTTTCGGCTCCGCCCCAGTGTTTTTAATAGCAAGCCGATAACGACCGTTTGCCACGCCATTCACAATCAGGCGATCACTTTGGGCAGCTGCAAGATTGGTAAGAAAATCAAAACGCCCGTTGCCCGATAAATTTCCGTTTATCGTCAAAGTGCGGTAACTTTTCACCCCGGATTGCGCGTTAGTATAATCAAACATTGGATTAAGCGTAACACGGGCATTTTCCATTTTCAGATGAATCAGTTGGCTGTTTTTCCACATTGTCCAACGACTTGGCTCGGTTAAACGGACAAGGCTGTTGTCTTTGGCTTGAATAGTGCTGAGATAATGGGCTTTACCGAGAACAAACTGGGCATTATGTTTGAGATAAACATCACCGTTAATCCTTGTTGTCGGCAAGCTTTCCCACGTCTGCTTCCCTAAATATACGTTGGTTTTACAAGTTAAGTTCCCCCGATAATCGGAACGAATACATTGTGGCGTTTCTCCCTGCACTACACCAATTTGCAAACGAGCATTATCTTGCAGATGAAAATTGCCCGTCACTTGGCTTACATTGCGTCCGATATAAAGTTTGGCATCGTTTCCAATATAGGTATTTGTAGCTTTAAAAGTGCGATTAAGCCATTCCGTTGGGCTAAATACTTCCCTGATATTGCCATCTTGATAAGTCACCGCTCTCGGTTGTGGTCTACCTGATAGTAATAATGTTCCTCCTAACACGTTGAATTTCCCGTTAATATTTGTTCCACCCGAAATCAAATGGAAACTATCATCAGGCGTGTTATAAATAACGTTTAACGGACCGTTTGGCTTATTCGCCTCAGTTTCGCCAAAATAACCATCAAATGCGGTATTAATTGGCACATTTGACCGTCTTTTCGCATTCGCTCGTTGTAACACTGTTTGAATGGCTTGTTGACGATTTCCACCTATGTATTCCCAAGAGTTATTGCTATTTTGATCCAATGGGAAAAAGTCTGATGGGTTGCCGTTCTCTTTTAAAATAAAATAGTCTGTGCGATTGTGTCTATGAGGATTAATATATTCATAAAGCCCCACTTCTGCCTTGGTGCGTTTTGACCATTGCCCCCATTCAATATCCTGCTCGTTTAATAGAGGTTGTAGCTGTTTTTCACGCTGTTGCGTTAAAAGTTGTTCAATCGCATTTTGTGGAAAACTCGCAGTTGGGGATTGCCCGTTCTTCAAGCTGTAATAATCAGGGCGATTATTGCGATAATCTTCATAAAGTGCGGTCGCTGTTTGTGATGTTTTTCCTTGTTCTACCCATTCCACATCCTTGGCTGACAACACCCTGCCACCCGTCACCGTTACATAGGCAGTTTGTGCTGTATTGTGATTGACGATCTTTGCCCCATCGTCTACATTTTGAATACGGGTAAAAGAAATGGTATTGCCGTTTAAATCCAACCTACCGCCCTGATACCCAAAATAGAGATTATCTCCCCTGATCTGCTCATCATCATTCAACACCAGCGTAGGACGACCACTCACAATTCCCACCTGATTAAAAGCTTGTTTTTGACCTTGATGATCCGCCCGTTGTGCCAAAATCACCTTCCCATCGCCAACACTCAGATTGCCTAAATTTCGCCCAACGCCATTGACATAAAGCGTTCCTTGCCCAATCTTAGACAAACGATCCCCTTTAGGATTAGGCACTTGCCAATTGACCTGTTTATTGGTAGCAACGGAAATGCCAGCCCCAAGCCAAGTTTGGTCTGATTGCGGTTTTACGGTGAAATTTCCATTAAAATACAACGCACCAGCCCCTTGGTTAATATTCTGTTCAAGAATAATCGTTCCATTTTTACCAGAAAGATACAGGGTTTTACCCTGAGCTTCATTGGCTTGTGAATCTGCTAACTGCATACTAAAGCGTTGCTTTCCATTTCGTTCGGTCAAACTGCCGTTCCCACTACTTGCCGTCCAACGGAAAACCGCATTATTCTTTTTATTTTCAAAAACAATCTCATCATCTCGTTGGGTCTGCTGAATAAATTTCGGTAACATCAAGCATAGCCGTTTAATTCACCATTTTCTCCACTATAAACATTTTGTGTTCCCATCAACACCCATTGATTTCTCTTTTTATCAAAAGCAAACAATGGCGAACCACTATCACCTGGCGTACCATAAGTAGTATCAAACACCGAACTTCTAAAAAGAAGAAAATGTTCATTTGACGAGCTAATTTTTAATGCACCGCCACCCGTCAAATATTGATAAGCCGAAGCCAAAAGGGTTTGGTTCTTTTGCGAATTTCTCGTCCATTGCGTTCCCGAACCAATTCTTACAAATTGCGAAAAACGCGCTGGATTTTGGTAGGCAGAAGCATTAATAGAACCATCAGCATTTTCTGAAATAGACGTAAGCGGGAAAGGGGCTGTTTCGGTGACTAATTTATGCAGGCGGGGAACATGGAAATCATATTTAGTATGCTCATTCCTATCCACAATATGATAGGGAAAATAATGTGCATCTGGATTTGAGCCTTCGTAGCCAAACTCAATTTCATTATAGCCTTTATTGTGTTTTACACTAGTCACATATTGAGGAGCAAGCAACGTGGCAATTCCAGACTGACGATTCACCGCACTAAAATCAGGCATTGATATATTTGCCATCATTGTGCCGACTTGCCGCCCATTTTTATCTAAGATGGGAATATTTTGTGCATTAGGAAAAAATCGCCCCTTATTTTCAGCAAAATTTCGGAAATATTGGTAAGGAATATCATCGCGAACCATTGAAGCATAGCTGTGTGAATTTAATGCCAAAGAGATGAACGTAGCAAGAAAAGAGGGATAAAAGAGAGGATTAACACGCATACGAAAACTCCAATATAGAGAATGAATGACGATAGGCGAATATTCACACAGTCAAACTTGTTTTTCAAATAATTTGTTGACAAAATTGAGTTTATCCTCTCTCCTCAATAATAAACCTTGTTCAACCGACTGTCTTAACAATCAAAATGGTAAAAAGAACATTATTTAATCCTTTGATAATGTTACCAAGACCTAACCTTTAACAACCCAAAGTAGCTAAAAAAGTGCTATATTCTCACTGTATAGTTTCCTTCACACACCCATTTATAAGTCGTGAGTGCTTCTAACCCCATTGGACCTCGAGCGTGCAATTTTTGCGTACTCACTGCCACTTCAGCCCCTAAACCAAACTGTCCGCCATCAGTAAAGCGGGTGCTGGCGTTCACATAAACCGCTGCCGCATCCACTTGGTTCACAAACTGACGCGCCAAGGTTTGTGAGGAAGTTAAAATACTTTCGGAATGTTGCGTGCCATATTCACGAATATGCTCAATCGCCGCCTGAATATTTTCGACAATCACCACATTCAAATCAAGTGAACCCCATTCTTCACGCAGTTGTTGTTCCGTTACTTCGCTAACTTCCGCACCGGCTTGTTTTAAAATCTCAAGTGCGGTCGATTTTGCGTGATATTTTACGTTCTTCGGCGCAAGTTGTGTGACCAATTTCGGCAGAAAACTCTCCGCAATACTACGTTGCACTAACAAAGTTTCCAAAGTGTTACAAGTGCTTGGACGTTGGGTTTTAGCATTATCAATCACCAAAACAGCCTGATTTTGATCCGCACTTTGTTCAACAAAAGTATGGCAAACACCCACACCGCCCACAATCACCGGAATCGTAGAATGTTGCTTGCAAAGTGCGTGTAGCCCCGCTCCGCCACGAGGAATAATCATATCTACATAACGATCTAATTTTAATAATTGCATTACAAGATCACGGTTTGGATCGGTAATCGCTTGCACGGCAAATTTTGGCAACCCGGCTTGTTCCAACGCATTCTGCACCACTTCCACCAAAATTTTATTGGAAAATTGGGTTTCTTTCCCCCCCCGTAAAATCACCGCATTGCCCGTTTTCAAACAAAGACTAGCGACATCGATGGTTACATTCGGGCGCGCTTCATAAATTGTGCCGATCACCCCAATTGGCGTGCGTATTCGTTCTATTTTCAATCCGCTCTCCAACGTACCACCATCTATAATTTTCCCCACCGGATCGGCAAGGGAAATCACGTGACGTACATCATCGGCAATACTCTGCAAACGTTGCGGTGTTAGCAACAAGCGATCAATGAGTGCCTCTGACAAACCATTTTGATTGGCAAAGTCAATGTCTTTTGTATTTTCCGCCAAAATGCAATCCGATTGTTGTTCCAACTGCGCGGCAATAATGCCTAAAGCCCGATTTTTTTCTGCTGTTGTTAATTGAGCCAAAATAAACGCCGCTTCTTTGGCTTGTTTTCCCATTTGTTCCAACATAATTTCCACCTTCATTTTTTATGATATAACCATTGCACAATACGTGATTCGAGGAATAAAAGCAAAAATAGCCTAATTACCCCAAAAATCATATTACTTTATCTGGTGTATTGCGACCTAATATCGAAAAAAATGCTGTGAAGCTTATCTGAAAAGTAAGAAAGGGGAAATGCTTAAGATCAAGGATTTCACTGTTTCTAATAAGAGAAGATGATTTTTTATCATAGAGGCTAGCGTGGTGTTCCTAGCAATCACGTTGTTTTCTCTTTGTACATTTTCCCCATAATAGCGAAAACATTTCAAATTTTGACCGCACTTTATAAAAAAATCCCCTAAAGAGAACCTTAGGGGATTTGGTTAATTGTCTCTAAGCAGTAAGATTAGAGAACTTGAACACCTTGTTGAACGTAAACAAGTTGATCGGATGGACCTTGGCTTCCACTTGAATAAGTGTAAACATCATAGGTTATACCATCAACCACGTCTTGTTTCGCTTTCGCCCAAGTACCTAGGTTACCACCGACAAGACCATTTGAATTATCATTCATATTGGCATTACCCGAATCATTGAAGCTATTGTTTGCGCCCAAATCAACGGTATCTTCTGAAGTACCTTTAATCAAGATGCGAGATATTGCGTCATCCTTTTGTGTCAGGTGATCTAATTTAACATCAAGATTTTGACGACCTGTTGCGGTTAAATCAATGGTTTCTACATTGCGGATATAACTCATTGAGTAATCACCGCCTGCCTTGGTTAAATACAATGTATCTGTACCTTCACCACCATCAAGATAAGACGAACCATTGAGATCGTCTGAAATCGTGATCGTATCATTACCCTCACCAAGCTCAACACCGGTATATGAAAGCGTAACAATATTTACGGTATCATCACCGGCTCCCATATCTAATGTACCACCGTCGGCAAGTCTCACGGTTGCGGTATCATTACCCTCACCTAATTCAACTTTACCGAAGGCTCTAGCCAAAGTATCAACGGTAAAGCTGTCATCGCCGCCACCAAGGTTTACATTGGTGCTTCCTGAACCACGGAGTTGGTTTGCAACAAATACATCATCGCCACCGCCTGCTGTAACGGTCGCACCATAATGCAAGTATCCGCCCATTTGGACTAAGTTATTACCTTCACCAAGGGTAAGTGTTGCATAGTCAATGTTGCTATTCACTTGAACTACATCATTACCGGAACCAAATGCAAAGGTTTGTGCTTGAGTAATATAACCACCTACTTCTAAACGGTTATCACCGTCACCGAAGTTATAATTAGAACTACCTGAACCGTCTAGGTTAGATTTACTAATCACACTGTCATTACCGCTACCAAAAGTTGCCACAATGGTTGCACCTCTATTTACTGCACCGTTAATGATAATTTGGTTATTGCCATCACCCATATCAATATTATATGGACCACCTGTCCCGATTTCTGCAGTATTAAATGTGAGTTTGTCGTTACCTTCACCCATATCTAATCTACCGCCACGCCAGGTCTGTAAATTACCACGTAATTGGATATGGTCATCTCCAGCACCTGTCGCAAAAGTTCTTGCTCCACCAAGTATCATAGATGCCATATTACCATTTACGGTAGTATCCTTATATTCATCCAAACCAACAATTAAATGATCGTTACCATCAGTAAACAAGAACCCGTTTTCATTACTGATTTGAGGAGAAGCACTTAATGCAATATTTGCTATATTAAAGCGGCTTACATCCGATGGATCCGGACCTGTCTCAAGTGTCATATCAGAGAATAGGTTACGCATCATCATTGTTTTCGATGTGCTGATATTACCCGCTGCATCAATCACTTCAACCTGCATACCGTCAGTGTTATAACGATTGAGCGCACCTGTCTTGCTGAAATCAACCGAGTAAGTACCGTCGTTATTCGCTGTTGCGGTTACAGTGTGTTCTGTTTTTGTCATATCCTTATAGGTAATACGAATAGTTGCTCCCACTTCAGAACGTCCATTCATACTAAATGTCATTGCAGCAATAGCACCGGATTGTTGACCTGCAGTAGTTGAAGTCACTTCCATTGAATCAACCATTGTATCAAGATAGATATCTTGGCGGGCGGTTTGTACCACGTTACCTTTACTGTCAGTTACTTCTGCAATATAACGATATTGCGTACCGTAAGTTTCCGGTAAGTCATCGGCATCTAAAGTATAAGCTAAACCGTCTGCCGATTTAGTTGCACCCATTTCAACACGGTTGAAAGTCGCTTCTTGCAATTCTTTTACTACATTTCCTTTTTCATCTTTAACAGCATTGCCATCACTGTCTAACTTGTCAATCATTTGTTGTTCAACTTGAACACGGTAGAACTTGATTGTGTATGCCGGATCTAATGCTGCATCCAATGTGAAACTTACATCGTGTGCATTATCGTTGGTTAAACCGTCTGATAATGATTTAATCAGTTGAAGTTTTTCTTCAGAGCTTGTGTCAATCGTTAAGCCGTTTGAACCAACAACACCTTTATAAGTCGGCAATGTCGGATCGTTTTTATCCAATGCTTGCAAGATTGCATCTGCACCTGTTGTCTCATCAGACAAGTTATCCATTACTTGAGTAGTGATTTTTGGTGGAACAGGTTCAGGATTATCACGTGCCTCATCATCATCACTGTTTGTATTTCCAGCCTTATCTTTTGCATTTGCTTTCACGGTCGATTCATCTTTCACCTGAGCCGCAGGAATTACAATTTTACCGTCTTTGATGGACACAGTCGTGCCATCGGCATCAGTGATTTCCCAACCGCTCTCTTTGCGTTCGGCAATAACTGTTTTCGGGGTTTCATTTTCATCATTGAATTTTAACTCAATATGAACATTATCATTACCCGGTTCAATCGTTACTGAACCATTTGGTTGTGGATCAACGTTTGGTTTATCCGCTTTTAAATCCACATCAAATGATTGTTTCTCACTGGTTGATGTTAAATTTTTTGGATCGTTCGGACCATTATAATGTTTGGCTTCAACTTGATAGCTTACCCCGTCAACTAAGTCGTCTTTATTAAGCGGAATACTTAACTTGCCACTTGTATCTTTAACTAATCCCTTAACAATAATAGGATTGCCGTTCGCTTTATAGAGGACTACTTCAACAAGATCGCCTGCTTTTGCAGTTTTTGGTAAGGTCACTTCAGCAGTCACACCTGCCTCTTTTTCCGCCGCACTAATAATTCCATCTTCGGCTCCGGAAATTTTTACACTAATGGTTGGTTCGGTTTGGTCTACTTTAAATGGTACTTCCGTGCTTTCTTTGCTGGATTGACCTTCCGGTGTGGTCACTTTCGCGGTGACTTTGTAGTCACCATCTTTTGCGACATCTGCGGTTGGGATAGTAACCGTCACTTTTTTCGCGGTTTCTTCAGGTTGAGTGACTTCGTGAGTAATTGATTTTGATGTGCCATCCGGCGTGGTGACGGTTAAGGTTACCTTATCCCCTGCTAGGGTGTTTTTCGGTAAGGTAACTTCTGCTGGTACACCGTTGTCGGACTCTGCTTCCACTTTGTTGATGACGCCATCTTCCGCTTCAGGAATGGTTAACTTCGGCGCGCCATTTTCGGTGGTCTCGTCATCATCACTGTCATCCACATCGCCGTCATTATCAACATCACCCGGAATGCGTGGTGTGCTTGGTGGGGTAACCGGATCTGTTCCTGCATTCACGATGTCGGCATTTGCTTTATTGCCTTCAGGGTTTGTACCTGTTGCGTTGATCGGTTCACCGTCTTTCACCTTATCTGCTAGAATAGTAATTACACCGGTGTCAGGATCGATAGTTGCACCAGAGCCATTATCGTTAGTCATTTTCCAGTTACCGTCAGCATCTTTTTCTGCGGTAATGGTTTTTTCTTGACCGTCCGGCTCAGTAGGGATTTTGACTTCAACTTTGTTGTTGTCATTACCCGGTGTAACCGTTACTTTACCGTCATTATTCGGTGATGCGATGGTCGGTTTATCTGCTAAATCAGCGGTATCTGTTGTGCTATTACCTGCTTCATCTTTCGCTTTAGCCGTGATCTCACCACCCTGTTTGATGTTTTCTTTTGGAATCGTTACATTACCTTTACCATTTTCAGGATTAGGGATGACACTCGGATCACTTGATGTCCAATTACCATTCGGATCTTTAGTTAATACTACTTCTTTATCCGGTCCATTTTCCTGTGGGACGGTTACCGTCACTTTATCCGCATCGTCCGGTAAATCTACTGTCGCACTACCCTCATTATTTACGGTGATCGTCGGGCTTGCCGGCGGTGTCGTATCCACTGTGATAGTTTGCTCACCTGTTGCAGAGCTATTACCTGCCGGATCGGTTACTTTCGCTGTTACAGTAATATCGCCATCACCTGCTACCGGTACATCAACCGTAGTGTAACCATTGTTAATCATTTCTTGCGTAACAGGAATAGTTGTTGGCTCACCGTTAATAGTAACGATTAAGCTGTCACCTACTTCGGTGTTATCCGGAATCGTGATGTAAACAGGTGTTTTATCCACACCGTCTTTACCGGTGATTTCAGTGCCGTTTAATTTGCCGTCACCATTTGCATCTTCACCAAATACAATATTTGGTGCGCCATTAGTATTGCGTGGTACTTCTTGGCCATTTGGTAATTTCACGTTATTTGATGAATCATCGTTGCCATCAACAACGCCATCACCATTGCTGTCACCCGGTGTTTTTGTATCCACAGTCACCGTTTTATCACCTGTTGCAGAGCTATTACCTGCCGGATCGGTTACTTTCGCTGTTACAGTAATATCGCCATCACCTGCTACCGGTACATCAACCGTAGTGTAACCATTGTTAATCA
>NZ_MLHQ01000031.1 GCF_001999305.1 Rodentibacter myodis
CACCGCCGGGTTATTATTTCTTTAGTTTATTTTTGTAAGTGAACTAAAGAAATAAAAATTTTTTGGCAGACATAGTGCAACAGACCCACCTGATTCCATCCCGAACTCAGAAGTGAAATGTTGTAACGCCGATGGTAGTGTGGGGCATCCCCATGTGAGAGTAGGACACTGCCAATTACCACATTTAGCGGAGTGGTAGTTCAGCTGGTTAGAATACCTGCCTGTCACGCAGGGGGTCGCGGGTTCGAGTCCCGTCCATTCCGCCAATTCTTTTCCATACCAATAGGGGCGTAGTTCAATTGGTAGAGCACCGGTCTCCAAAACCGGGTGTTGGGAGTTCGAGCCTCTCCGCCCCTGCCATTCTAAGTCTTTATTTTCAATATTTGATAGTATTTGTGCGTAAGCAGCCATTGGCTGTAAATTGATTTCCACGAGTTTGTCATTCCCTTAATCTGAATCAACAATATCACCAAGAATATTATTGATTAAGTTAAATTTTGTTAGATAAACAACTTTTTATTCAATAAGAAAATGATCTGAAAGCCATCCAATATAAGCGAGATCAGTCTAGGGAATACTATTAGGTAGGATAATTATCTGTTTAGATTGATTTTAGAGAATTGATTTGAACTGAGTTAAAAGTGCGGTTATTTTTAACCGCACTTTTATGGCTTTTGAGAACTAGACTTCGATACCCTCAAATAATGCGGTGCTTAAATAGCGTTCTGAGGCGGATGGCAGAATCACCACAATTAATTTATCCGCAAATTCCGGTAGTTTGGCAATACGATCTGCCGCGGCAACGGCTGCGCCGGAAGAAATACCGGCTAAAATCCCCTCTTCTGCCATTAATTGGCGGGCTGTAGCGATTGCTGTGTCGCTATCTACGGTTTCTACACGATTAATTAAAGATAGATCTAAATTTTTCGGTACGAAACCGGCTCCGATGCCTTGAATTTTGTGAGGGCCGGGTTTGACTTCGTCACCTGCAAGGGTTTGGGTGATGACCGGTGATTCGGCAGGTTCAACCACCACAGATGTAATGGCTTTGCCAAAATCTAATTTAATCGCGCGGGAAATACCGGTGATGGTTCCGCCCGTGCCAGCTCCTGCTACAACCACATCCACCTTACCTTCCGTATCTTTCCAAATTTCTACACCGGTGGTTTCTCGATGAATTTGTGGGTTTGCCGGATTTTCAAATTGTTTCAACATAACGTAGCGATTAGGATCGGAAGCAACAATTTCTTCGGCTTTGGCGATTGCCCCTTTCATTCCTTTTGCCCCTTCGGTAAGAACGAGATTTACGCCTAAACCACGCAATAAACGTTTACGTTCCAAACTCATTGTTTCCGGCATCGTGAGTGTGATTTTATAGCCACGGGCGGCAGCGACATAGGCAAGCGCGATACCGGTGTTGCCACTGGTTGCATCAACGATCTCTTTATCTTTCGTTAAGATTCCGTCTTTTTCAGCCTGCCATACCATATTGGCACCAATGCGGCATTTCACGCTAAAACTTGGGTTTCTACCCTCAATTTTCGCCACAATATTGCCGTTGCCGAAATGTTTTAAACGTACAAGCGGTGTGTTACCGATAGTGTAAGAATTGTCTGCATAAATTGTCATATTTGCTCCCTGAAGTCTGTTTTTATGTTGTCAGTGGCGTAGTTATAGCAGTGCTGCGTCCATTTAAAAAATAGTTATTTGATCTATTTTATAACCAAACGTTATTTCACGATTTGATTATTCTTGGCACGAATATCTTTATTCTTGCTTTGCGTTGAAAGCGTTGTGGAAGATTGACGGCGATCATTAAAGTTCATATCAAAACGCAAATGATCCCGATAGTTTTCTACCCACATTAAAGTTGCACCGCATACCGCAACAGGAATGATGACCAAATTAACAAGGGGTAAAAAAGTACAACAAGTGACTAATCCACCAAAAGTCAGGCTTTGTGAACGTTGCTCACCCAAGGCATTTTTCATCACATTGAAAGAAACTTTGTGGTTATCAAAAGGGTAATCGCAATATTGAATTGCCATCATCCAAGCGGTGAACAAGAACGTAAGTACGGGAACAATAGTTTGTCCCACCACAGGAATAAAACCCAATAAGAATAGCCCCACAATCTTTGGCAGGCTATACCATAATTTTTGCCATTCACGGCGTAACATTCGTGGTACATCTTTCATTACATCCAGCCAGCTATCATCATTAATCGGTTCACCGGTCAGCATTTTTTCCAATTTTTCTGACAATAATCCGTTAAAGGGGGCGGCGATAAAACCGGATAAAGTCGTAAAGGTGAAATAGAACAACAGTAAAATCATTCCTATGGAAAGCACGAGTAAAACCACACTTAAAAAGCCTAACCAATCGGGCATAAACCCCATTACCCAATCAATAAGCGTGCTAATTTGTGAAATAAACAGCCAAAATAAACCACTGAGTAATAGGATATTTAGTAAAATCGGCATAATCACAAAGCGGCGTAATCCCTTTTGTCGAATAAAATGCCAGCCCATCACAAAATAGTGAAAACCGGATTTGATTTCTTGTTGATTAATCATCTTTTTCTTCCCTTTGAGGTATTAATAAACGTCATAAGTGCGGTTGATTCTGACCGCATTTTTAGCTTGAAATTCCCACGCTTGCCCTGTTTTTTCAGTTCTCAAAATATGATAGCATTGGCGCAATTTTATTGCCTGTTAGGGGAACAAAAATGGATCTGAATACTATCCTGATTATTTTGGGCGTGGCGGCATTAATTGCCCTTATTGCACACGGATTATGGTCAAACCGCCGTGAGAAATCAAAGTATTTTGAAAACGCCACCACATTTAACCGCACTTCTATACAAGAACAACCGGAGCCGCCGCAACAATCGGATTCTGAATCACTCGCTCATCAAACACAGCCCGATTTTTTGGCAAAAGCACCACAGCAACCCATTGATTATGACAAGCCGACATCGCAAGTAAACTATGATGAAATCGCACGGACGGTAGATGATATTAAAATTTCGATTCCTGACACTCAGCCACCGCGCGAACCTATGCGTATGGAATATAATATGAGACCATCCGCAAATTCGCCAAAACTTAGTCAAGAAGATAATGAATTTGATAACCTAAATGCTTCTTTAGAACAGACTTCACCGGCAGCATTGAACGAAACGAATGAGATGACATCTACCGTGCATTTTAACGAAGCACGCACATCAGAACCGAGTGTACAAAAACAAACTTCCGGTTATATTCAACTTTATGTCATTTCGCCACAACACCGTGAATTTCAAACCACAAAATTAACGCAATCCCTTGAAAATCTCGGCTTTATTTTGGGTGAACGTAATATGTATCATCGCCATTTTGATTTAAGCGTGGCAAGTCCAACTTTATTTAGCGTGGCGAATTTACAAGATGATGGGGCATTTAATCCGTATAATGTGGATTCCGGCACAATCGGTGTCGCCTTATTTATGAAATTGCCTTCACCGGGAAATAATCTGGCAAATCTCAAATTAATGATTCTTGCCGCCAAAACCCTTGCGGAAGATTTAGGTGGTTCGGTACTAACCGAAGACGAACAAATTTTTGATGATTACCAAGAACAGCTTTATCTCTCCCGCGTATAAAACACCTTAATTTTTGACCGCACTTTTGCCTTCGGCGAACCTTGAGTTCGCCGTTGTTATGTCGAATTGATGAAAAGTGCGGTCAAATTTCAGTGAGAATTTTATGACAAACATTCAAACCCAAATCGACACGTTACGCAAAACCTTGCGTCAATATGAATATGAATATCACGTTTTAGATAACCCAACAGTGCCGGATAGTGAGTATGATCGCCTTTTTCATCAACTCAAAGGATTGGAATTGGAACACCCACAACTGGTTACCGCCGATTCCCCCACTCAACGGGTAGGCGCAAAACCACTTTCCGGTTTCAGCCAAATTCGCCACGAAATGCCAATGCTTTCTTTGGATAATGCCTTTTCTGATGAAGAATTTTATGCTTTCGTTAAACGTATTGAAGATCGCTTGATTGTATTGCCTAAGCCACTGACATTTTGCTGTGAGCCAAAGTTAGACGGGCTTGCCGTGAGCATTTTGTATATAAACGGCGTGCTTACCCAAGCGGCAACGCGGGGGGATGGCACAACCGGTGAGGACATTACGGCAAATATTCGCACTATCCGCAATATTCCGCTGCAATTATTAACGGATAATCCGCCTGCCCGCTTAGAGGTGCGGGGGGAAGTCTTTATGCCGCACGCCGGGTTTGAACGCCTGAATGAACAGGCACTGGCACGTGGCGAGAAAACCTTTGCCAATCCTCGTAATGCCGCCGCCGGTTCGCTACGTCAGTTAGATCCGAAAATCACCAGCAAACGCCCATTGGTGCTGAATGCCTATGGGATTGGCATTGCGGAGGGCGTGGATTTACCTACCACCCATTATGAACGCTTACAATGGCTAAAATCTATTGGTATTCCCGTGAATACGGAAATTCGTCTTTGCAATGGCACGGATGAGGTGCTTGATTTTTACCGCGATATTCAAAATAAACGCAGTAGTCTTGGCTATGATATTGACGGCACCGTATTAAAAATTAATGACATTGCCCTGCAAGAAGAACTGGGGTTTATTTCCAAAGCTCCCCGTTGGGCGATTGCTTACAAATTCCCCGCACAAGAAGAATTAACCCGATTGAATGATGTAGAATTTCAAGTGGGACGCACCGGTGCAATCACGCCTGTGGCAAAACTTGAACCGGTTTTTGTGGGCGGCGTAACGGTGAGCAATGCCACCTTGCATAATGGTGATGAAATCGCCCGCTTGGATATTGCCATTGGTGATACCGTGATCATCCGCCGAGCAGGCGATGTGATTCCGCAAATTATCGGCGTATTGCACGAACGCCGTCCGGCAAATGCCAAACCCATCGTTTTCCCAACCAATTGTCCCGTGTGTGATTCCCAAATTACCCGCATTGAGGGCGAAGCGGTGGCGCGTTGCACCGGTGGCTTATTCTGTGCGGCACAACGCAAGGAAGCCTTGAAACATTTTGTTTCCCGAAAAGCGATGGATATTGATGGCGTAGGCGGTAAATTGATAGAACAGTTAGTGGATCGTGAATTGATTCACACCCCTGCCGATTTATTTAAACTGAATCTCACCACCCTTACCCGTTTGGAACATATGGGGGCAAAATCGGCAGAAAATGCCTTAAATAGCCTGAACAAAGCAAAACAAACCACCTTGGCACGTTTTATCTTTGCCCTCGGCATTCGTGAGGTGGGGGAAGCGACCGCCTTAAATTTAGCAAACCATTTCAAAACCCTTGAAGCCTTGCAAAATGCAGATTTTGAACAACTTCAACAAGTACCGGATGTGGGCGAAGTGGTAGCAAACCGTATTTTGGCATTCTGGCACGAGCCACATAATGTGGACGTAGTGAATGACTTAATCGCCCAAGGCGTACATTGGGATACGGTGCAGATAAAAGAAGCGGGTGATAACCCCTTTAAAGGCAAAACCGTTGTACTCACCGGCACACTCAGTCAAATGGGACGAAATGAAGCCAAAGCCCTCCTCCAAGAAATGGGGGCAAAAGTGAGTGGTTCGGTTTCTGCCAAAACCGATTTTGTGATTGCAGGCGATGCCGCAGGCTCAAAATTGACGAAAGCACAGGAATTGGGCGTGGCGGTATTAACGGAAGAAGAATTTTTAGCTCAGCTTTAAAATTATTGATTTTTTTGACCGCACTTTATTCCTTGTTCGTATCATCAATAAGTGCGGTTGCGCTAACAGTATTTTTCTATCCATTGAGCTACTTTGGCAATCGTTCTATACTAACGCCTCTCTATTTTCTTTTGATAAGGATCGCCAATGAACCCAATGTTACAACAGCTTAAAAACCACCGCTCTATCCGACAATTTACCGATCAGCCAATCAGTGCGGCACTTCGCCACGCGATTTTAGAGGCGGCGAAAATGGCATCCACTTCACAGCATATTCAGGCAACCCACATTATTCGCATAACCGATCCCACAATTCGTAAAAAATTGCGTGAAATCTGTTCCAATCAAGTTTATGTGGAAAGTGCGGCGGAATTTTGGGTATTTTGTGCCGATTTTGCCAAACACGCCCAAATTGTGCCAAATGCAGAATTGGATTGGGCAGAGTGGTTGCTGGTTGGGGCGATTGATACAGGCATTTTTGCCCAAAACGTGCTTACTGCCGCCGAAGCAAGCGGTTTGGGCGGTGTATTTATCGGCTCGCTACGCAATGATATTGAACAAGTGGATAAACTGCTCAAACTGCCGCAATATGTTGTGCCGCTGGTGGGAATGTGTTTGGGCTATCCTGCTCAAGATCCGATGTTACGCCCACGCTTTCCGGTGGAAATGCTTTGTTCCGAAAATGAATATCGCCCGTTAGATCCGGAGAAACTCGCCGAATTTGATGCGGAAATTTCCGCTTATTATCAAGCACGTTCGCAAAAAGATCTCACGTGGTCGGATTATATGAAAGGCGTATTTGCGGAACAAAAACGCCCGCAGATTTTGGCTTATTTGCAATCTAAAGGCTTGCTGACGCGGTAAATTTAACATTGGGGGCGTTTTGTATCCTACCAATATCGTATAAAAAACTTGTTGAAAATTGACCGCACTTTTCACATCAAGAATGGCATTTTGTTTGTTGTTTATAACGGAAAGACAAAATCCATCTCAATTTGACTGAAATCACGTTAGAAAACCTACACACTTTCCTACAAAACTACCCGCTTGTTTCAATGATTGAACTGCAATACGCCTTTGGTTTGGCAGATAAAAATAGGGTGCGAAAATGGCTTCAACCTTTGTTGGAAAATGGCATATTAACGACAACCGGACGAGGGGAGTTTGTGGAATGGCGGGGATAATGGCGAGAATAAAGTGCGGTGGATTTTGACTGAGATTTTTAAATAAAAATACCGCCAAAGGCTAAACCTTTTGGCGGTATGTCGTTTTTCTTAGATAAAATTCACTACATTAATATCCAAACCATTTTCCAACATAGCCACTAATTTTGGGGCATTTTGTTGGAAGAAAGGGGATGCCAAATGAGCGTCTAACTCGGCTTGGCTTGCCCAGCGTTCAATAAAGCAATAAGTGTTTGCTTTATTGGCGACCGCGCCGCAATCGTAGCTTTGACAGCCTTGATGGGTACGGCTTTCAGCAATAAATTGTTGTACTAAATTTTCAAATTCGCTTTCTTTACCTGATTTCACTTGGCAAGTGGCATAAACACCAATCATATTGACTCCTTATTGTTTATCAAGTCTGGTTAAGTAAGGTTTCACAACAGCCCAAACTGCAGGAAAGTTTGCAATGAAGGTAGCGTGAGGGGTATTAGGGATTACGGCTAAATCGCCCTGCGGCAACATTTTATAGGCGGCAAGTACGCTGTCTAGTGGTGCATTGGTATCGTCTTCGCCCACAACCAACAAAACAGGCGCTTGGATTTTGCCGAAGGTTTCTTGGCTAACCACGGTGTTATCGTAGTTCTGATTTGCTTGGGTAAACCATTGTGCGGTTTTTTGCGGTTCGGGGCGGAGTTTTTGTTGCGCTTGCCAATAGGCGGAATCCATAGCCTCAACTTGAGCAAATTTTGCCCGCTTTTTCATTCCGCCTTGGATAAAGCCTTTTTTCCATTCGCCTGCACCAATGGCAATCACCATAGCGGTTTGGTTTGGATATTGTGCGGCAAAGGTTAATGCGGTGTAACCGCCATCGCTAAATCCTAGCAAGCCAACTTTTTGGGTAATTTGGGCTGCTTTTAATACGGCTTGAAGATCTGCCGCTTTTTGAGCATAAGTTGGCACAGCCTGTCCCACTTGGGATTTGCCGTGTCCACGGGTGCTAATGCTGATGACCTGATAATCAGCACGCAATTTATCCATAAACTCGCCCATTTCCGCAGGCGAACCGACTAATCCACCGTGTAACACCACAAAAGGCGAGCCTTTGCCATAGATTTCATAATAAATCTTTGCACCATCATCGGCAGTGGCATAATGCCCAACCTGCTCATTGTTGCCATAAGGTGTTTGGCTTTGATAGTTTTCTGCGGTTTGACCGAAATAACGTAGAGGAGTAGCGTAGCCAAATGTACTGTAAAGTGTCGTTAGAAATAAAAGTGCGGTTATTTTTTTCATTGTTTTTTACATTTCATACTCAGGTTTACGCAACAAATGTGCTGCATTGGGCTTAATTTCTGCGTCATACACTTTTTCTTTCCATTCTTCCGCCGGAATTTCGGTGTAATCAATGGTGATATATTCTGCCGGCGTATTTAAGCGTTCGCTGGCAAAAGCGGTTAAATCATCGGCAAAGGCTTGTAATTCTTGCTCGGTTAAACCTTTTGGGTAACATTTGATATTGATATGTGGCATTGTTTTTTCCTTATTTAAATTGGTTTTGGTGCGTGCATTATAGGGAATGCCATGATATAAATTAAATCATCTTTTTATATAAATGTTATATATTATTTTTATATCTATGAGCCTGAACTATATTGATCTTAATCTCTTAAAAACCCTCAATGCGTTATTGTTAGAACGCAATGTGAGCCGTGCGGCGGAACGGTTAAACCTGACTCAACCGGCAGTGAGTGCAATGCTTGGGCGATTGCGGCATTTATTTAATGATCCGCTTTTTATCCGCACTTCACACGGAATGTTGCCGACCGATCGTGCTTTAGCCCTTGCCGAGCCGATTGCTCAAATCTTGCAACAAATTGAAATTGCCGTGCAACCTGTGAATACCAACCCTGCGGCGTTAGAAATGACGTTCCGCATTGCCGCCACGGAAAACGGAATGCAAACCCTTGCCGTTCCCTTTGCCTTTAAAATTGCACAGCTTGCGCCTAAGGTCAAAATTGCCCTGTTGCCCATTCAAGGGATTGATGTAGAAGAAAAATTAGCCAATGGCGAATGTGATTTAGCCATTGCCGCCGATTTTAGTTTTAGTGAACAGCTTTATCATCAAGCCTTACTGGACGAACGTTATATTTGTGCCGTTCGCCGAGATCACCCTGTGCTACAACAAGAATGGAATTTAGACCGCTTTTGCGAATTGGATTTTGTGCTGGTTTCCTACCAAGGCGGGCAATTTGAAGGGGCAACCGATGAAGCTTTGGAGAAACTTGGGCGAAAACGCAAGGTGATGTTTTCCATTTCACATTTTTCATTATTGCCTGATTTTTTAAATCACACCGATCTTGCTGCGGTTGCCCCCTATCATTATTTGGCACAACAAAAGGATTTAGTGTTGCTTGAACCACCGCTTGAAATTCAAGGTTATCGCAAAGTAATGGCGTGGCACGCCCGATCTCATCATAATCCCATTCAGAAATGGTTTCGGCAGGTGATGAAAGCAGTGGCGGAAGAGGTCGTGGTAAAATGCATTTAAATTCACCGCACTTTTGGGTGATATATTTGTCTTGATAGCGTGATGAATGATGACTTATTGGAAATAAAGAGGTAAAAATGCAAACACGTAGAGAATTTTTAATGATGAGTGCAGGCGTGGTTTGTGCCGTGAGTATGCCGAGTTTGGTGTTGGCGAAAACAAAGAATCAGCCCTTAAATGCTACGGCAATCACTAAAGTCTTTGGTGATGGTGTACAGATGGTGGCGGTTGCCATTGAATTTGCACAAGAATTAACAATGGCGGATATTCAGGCTGCAGATTTTAAGGTTGAAGGCAGAACGATACAAAAAATATTTGTTAGTCAGGAAGCAGGTTTAACTGCCAGTGAAAAAGGTCAATTTGTGATTGTAGCGTTACTTCCTAACGAAGTGGGTAGCAGTTTACAGGAAACTGTGCAGTTGGCGAATGCAACAGCACAATCACCAACGCCCAATAGCGGTAAACCACGTTGGGTAGCAGGCGATACGATGAGCAAAATTATTCGCTACAAAACAGCACAGGCAAAGGTTTTAGCCGAAGGAAAAACATTGGAAACAAGTGCGGTGAAAAATTTAATTGTTGATGATTTTCAACAGGCAGAATTTCACGATCCGCAAACGGCGAGAACCTTGCCTTATAATTTATTTAAACCGCAAGATCAAAGTACACCGCTACCCTTAGTCTTATTTATGCACGATGCAGGTGCAACCAGCGATCAAACGGAAGTAACCCTTTTTCAAGGACTTGGGGCAGTGGTTTGGGCAGCGCCGGCCGAACAAGCTAAACGTCCGTGTTATGTATTGGCACCGCAATATAATGAGATTATCGCCGATGATGATTGGCGTACCTCCGATATGCTAGACACCACAATTCATTTGGTGCAAAAGTTAATTCAAGAAGAAAAAATCGATCCCACACGAATTTATGTAACAGGGCAGTCTGGCGGTTGTATGCTGGCAACGGCGATGAATGTGAAATATCCTGATTTCTTTGCTGCAAGTTATTTGGTTGCAGGCAAATGGAGTGCGGATTTAGTTGCACCATTGGCAAAAAATAAAATTTGGTTTATGGCATCCGTAGATGACCTTGGGGCATTTCCTAGTTTTAATGCAATCACTGAGCGTTTAGCACAAGAAGGGGCAAAAATCAGTCGTGCAGAATGGAATGGCACTTGGAATGCGGATCAATACCGTTTTGCTTATGATGATCTCATTGCTGAAAACAGCCCAATTAACTACACCATTTTTGCGAAAGACACGGTATTTCGTGAAACCGACAGCCGTCAAGGAGCAAGCGGACATCGTAATACCTGGCGGGTTGCGTATAGTATTGAGCCAATTCGTGAATGGTTGTTTGCTCAAACGAAATAATCTAGGGGGGATTGATAAATTCCCTGCAAAACAACCGCACTTTGAGCAATCACTCAAAGTGCGGTTCATTTTTATGGTGTTTTACGGATTAATAATCTTCAGGATTATAACCAGAGTAAGCACGGGTAAGAATGTCTTCCATATCCGCCACCAACGGTAAGCGAGGGTTTGCCGGTGAGCATTGGTCTTCAAAGGCGAGAAGTGCAATATCACGGCGGGCATCCATCCAAGATTTTTCATCTAAACCTTGTTCTTTGAAGGACATTTTAATGCCACAGCGTACCGCTAAATCATAGCAGGCTTGAGCGTAAGAACGTACGCCTTCTTCCGGTGTGGCACAAGGCAAGCCGAGCATACGGGCGATGTCTTGATATTTCACATCCGCTTTGTAGTAGTTATATTTCGGCCAAGTGGCGGTTTTTTCCGGACGGGTGCCGTTATAACGAATCACGTGCGGCATTAAAATCGCATTGGTGCGTCCGTGTGGGGTGTGGAAATGTCCCCCGATTTTGTGCGCAAGAGAGTGGTTCATACCCAAGAATGCATTGGCAAATGCCATCCCTGCCATTGTAGAGGCATTGTGCATTTTTTCGCGTGCTTCAGGATCTTTCTCTTTCACCGAACGTTCAAGGTTTTCAAACACCAATTTGATTGCTTGTAATGCCAAACCATCGGTGAAGTCATTCGCAAGCACGGAAACATAGGCTTCGGTGGCGTGGGTAAGCACGTCCAAACCGGTATCTGCCGCAACGTGTGCAGGTACGGTCATCACCAATGCCGGATCGACAATCGCCACTGTTGGGGTTAAGGAGTAGTCGGCGATTGGATATTTTTTATCGCCTTCCGTGATCACCGCAAACGGGGTTACTTCCGAACCCGTACCGGAAGTGGTTGGAATCCCGATAAAGCGGGCTTTGCGGCCTAATTGTGGGAATTTGAAGGCACGTTTGCGGATATCCATAAATTTTTGCACTAAATCACGAAAATCCACTTCAGGTTGTTCATAGAATAACCACATCACTTTCGCCGCATCCATTGCCGAGCCACCGCCTAATGCGATAATGGTATCCGGTTGATAGCTGCGTAATAATTCTGTACCACGGCGAACGGTTTCAATTGACGGATCCGGTTCCACATCGGCAAAAAGTTGATAGGTAACGTGATTGCCGCGGGCGGTGATTTGTTTGGCGATTTTTTCTACAAAACCTAAATCTACCATCGTGCGGTCGGTTACGATGACGACACGTTCCATTCCTTTCATTGATTGTAAATATTGAATTGAATCCCGTTCAAAATAGATTTTTGACGGTACTTTAAACCATTGCATATTATTTCTCCGTCTGCCTACACGTTTAATGTTGATTAAATTGACCGCACTTACATTGTTGCCTACGGAATTTTTGCCGTAAGAACCGCAGCCCAAGGTGAGGGACGGAAGGAAAGAGTTGTACACATCGCCGATACCGCCGAAAGTGGACGGTGAGTTCCAAATCACACGAATGGCTTTCACCCGTTCACCAAAAGTTTTGGCAAGTTCGGCGTTTGCGGTATGAATTGCTGCGGAGTGACCCAAGCCGTGGAATTCCACCATTTGTTCCGCTTTATTTAAGCCGTCTTCCGTGGAAGTGGCTTTCACTAAAGCCAGCACCGGAGAAAGTTTTTCACGGGTTAGCGGTTCTTTTTCGCCCACTTCTTTACATTCGGCAAGTAAAATATTGGTGCGAGGCGGTACTTTAAAGCCTGCTTGTTCGGCAATCCACGTTGCCGGTTTACCCACAACATTGGCATTTAATTTGGCACCGGCACAGTTTTTACTGTCTGCTTTCACGCCGAACATTAATTCTTCCAACATTGCTTTTTCTTTTTTATTGACGAGATATACGCCGTAAGATTGCATTTCTTTGATGAAATCTTCATAGATTTCTTCATCAACAATCGCCGCTTGTTCAGAGGCACACACCATTCCGTTATCGAAGGATTTTGACATTACAATGTCGTGTACCGCTTGTTTTAAATTAGCGGATTTTTCCACATAAGCAGGCACGTTACCCGCCCCCACACCAAGTGCCGGTTTACCGCAAGAATAAGCGGCTTCCACCATTGCATTACCACCGGTGGCAAGAATGGTGGCTATGCCCGGGTGTTTCATTAAAGCGGAAGTGCCTTCCATTGAAGGATGTTCAATCCATTGAATACAGTCTTTCGGTGCGCCTGCTGCCACAGCGGCTTCATACACAATGCGGGCGGCGTGGGCGGAAGATTGTTGTGCGGAGGGGTGGAATGCGAAAATAATCGGGTTGCGGGTTTTTAAGGCGATTAAAGATTTGAAAATCGCGGTGGAGGTTGGATTCGTAGTTGGTGTTACACCACAAATTACCCCGACAGGATCGGCAATTTCGGTAATGCCGGTGACATCATCTTCACTAATCACGCCTACGGTTTTGAGGTTACGCATATTGTTCACCACATATTCACAGGCAAACAGGTTTTTGGTGGCTTTGTCCTCAAATACACCGCGACCGGTTTCTTCATAAGCGTGCATCGCCAGAATGCCGTGTTTGTCCAAGGCTGCAACAGAGGCTTTTGCCACAATGTAGTTTACTTGTTCTTGATCAAGTTGGCGGAAGGCTTCCAATGCCACCAAACCTTTTTCAACAAGTGCATTCACTTCTGCTTGTGCAGGACTTACTGCATTTTCAACATTACTCATAATGTTTTCTCCTAAAGTTTAAAAAATTAAAAATCTAACTATTTCTAATTATATGGAGTTTGTTTTTTTAACTCTAACGTCTTTTGGCGTTATTCAATAAAAAGCTGATCTCTATCAAATTTGAATAAGCTGAGAAAAAATTTATGTATTGAGCTATTTATTTATCGAGGGATTTGGCTCATAATCCCGCACTTTATTGTCTATGACTTTTTGAGGAAATTTTTATGTCGGCAGCAAAAGACGGTTTAGCGAATCCGGGCCCGTTGGGGTTGTGTGGTTTTGCATTAACAACGTGGTTACTTTGTTTAATTAATGCGGGTGTGTTTGATAGCACAAACCTTGGCTTAGTGTTAGGAATGGCATTCGCTTTTGGCGGAACGGCACAGATGATCGCCGGAATGTTTGAATTTAAAAAAGGGAATACTTTCGGTTTTACCGCCTTCATCAGTTATGGTGCATTCTGGTGGTCTTGGGCGTTATTTGTGGCATTCTTTAAAGGCGAAGCTTCACCCCAATTTGTGGCGTGGTATTTAGGTGCGTGGGGAACATTCACCTTAATGATGTTTTTGGCGACCTTCCCGAAACCATGCGCATTACAAGCGATTTTCTTCTTTTTAACCCTCACTTTCTATGCCCTTGCCATTGGCGATGCCACGGGCAATCACGCAATTGTCAATGTGGGCGGCTATTTAGGGTTAATCACCGCCCTTTGTGCTTTCTATTTGGCAGCCGCAGAAGTGCTAAACGAATCTTACGGTAGAACCGTATTACCAATTGGTGAGAAAAAATAGTTTTTTGTGATATTTACGTAGCTAATTAGCCTAGTATTAAAAGTAGAGACGCCATGCTGGCGTCTTTATTAGAATTTAAGAAATTTCAATAGGTTAACTCTAAGGAGACAAAGCGTGGAGTCCCTCTAAATTACAAGCTCTCTGTTGAGTAATGCAGGAAAATTTAAAAAGCGGCTTTCTCCATTTCTTTGTAAAAAATCTTAGAAAGCAATAATTATTACTTGACATCAATAAAATAAGGAGCAAAAAATGAGCCTACAGCCTACAGCCT
>NZ_MLHQ01000032.1 GCF_001999305.1 Rodentibacter myodis
ACCGAAACAGGAACAACCGGATCAATCGCAGCCGCCTGTTGTACCGCCAAAACAGGAAGAACAACCGAAACCACCTGCTGTGCGACCAAAACCAGAATCACCAATAATAGAATGGAAAGGGGAACGCAAAATTGATTTGAAAGGAAATTCTTTATCAAATGATTATATTTCACTCACTGGCCATATGCCTTCTGTTAACGGTGGTTTACGTGTCGATCCAACAGATTTTGCGGTAAATCTAAATGAGCGATCAGAAAATGGACTAGGCTGGAATCAAGGGCGGATTACGGATGATAAATTGGCGGTAGATGATAGCTCGAAGTCTAATCAGTTGAATTACGTTGTTGTACATCAGCCTTATTCTTACTATGGTGTGTTGTATGATAATAACCGAGTAATAAATTCAGACGGTAAGGGATTCAGTGCCTCTCAAAGAGGAGAGTTTATTGCTGGGGTGTATGCCGGAGATCCAATAGAGAAACCAAAAGGCTCCGCATCTTATCAAAGCCATATTGACGACGGGGTGATAGCTAGCAAGGAATATATAGATGGTAGTCTAAACGGTGTTTATTTAACGCCGGATGGCAGCATCACGTTAATCGCAAATTTTGATAAAAATACAGTAAGTGGTACTTTAAATTCTAGTACTCTCGGAAAAGTGGAGTTGGTTAACACTTCTATATATAATGATCGTGAGTTTTTGGGTGGTACGAAGACTAATGGTGGTGGTACGTACAGAGGATCTTTTTCTCGTAACTATCAGGATGTAGTTGGTTCTATAAGTCATGTTCGCGGTAAGGATGATAAGGGCAACTTTACATACAGTGCCGTCTTTGGTGCAACCAAACAGGAGCCGAAACCGAAGCAGTAATATTTAGTTTTGTTATATTTGCTAACGCCACTCAAGTGTGTGGCGTTTTTTTATTAAATAAAGATTATGACTGTAACTCAAATAGAAAATAGATCATTCTCTCTTATTTAAGAATGATAGATTGCAACTTAAATCAGAATACAATGAAAACGCCTAAATTTTTAACCGCACTTTTTCCTCTATTTTTAACCTTACCAACCGTTGCTGCCACGTTCTCAGAGCCACAACAAAACATCAAAGTGGCAGAGCCGGAGAAAGCCGAGCCGGTGGTGCGCATTCAGGGGCAAAATAACCAACCATTAACGTTTAAAAAAACAGTATCTTTACCCGTATTTTATTAGAGTATGGCGATATTCGTTATACTCTATTTATTTTGTTATAGCGCAACCGAAGAAAATTTTATTATTTTATTTTTTGTCTTTTGTAAATTATAATGCCGAGCTTTTTTAAGAAAAGCGCAATATATAACTATACTAATTTACTTATTAATTTTTTATGGAGAAATTCAATGTCTTTGAAAATGAAAAAAACACTTGTTGCTATTTGTGTAGCGATGCTAGCCACAGCTTGTAGTTCTAGTGGGGGGGATGCATCTCCGTCTCAACCAAATCCACCTGCTCAAAATCCAAAATCAGAGCAGCCAACACCACGGGTTACACCACCCAAATCGGAGCAACAGGATCAATCACAGCCACCTGTTGAACCGCTAAAACCGGAACGACAGGATCAACCACAACCACCTGTTACACCACCCAAATCGGAACAACAGGATCAACCACAACCACCTGTTACACCACCCAAATCGGAGCAACAAGATCAAGCACAACCACCTGTTGAACCGCCAAAATCGGACGAACAACCGGTACCGCCGGTAGTGCCTCCAAAACAGGAAGAACAACTAAAACCACCTGCAGTGCGACCAAAACCGGAATCCCCAGTAATAGAATGGAAAGGCGAACGCAAAATTGATTTGGATGGAAACTCTTTATCAAAAGATTATATTTCTCTTACTGATCACATGCGCGTGGTTTCTGTTACTGGGGGGTTACGTGTCGAACCAAAAAATTTTGCGGTAAATTTAAACGAGCGATCAGAAAATGGACTAGGCTGGAATCACGGTTCATTTGACGGTGAGGGCTTGGTGGTAAATGATGGTACGGGCAGTAATCAATTAAATTATGATATTATTCATCAGCCTTACTCTTACTATGGCGTGTTGTATGATAATAACCAGGTAAATTCAGCAGGTGAGAGACTTAGTAACTATCAGAGAACTGAGTTTATTGGCGGTGTATATAACGGAGATCCAATAGAGAAACCAACAGGCTCCGCATCTTATCAAAGTAAAGGAGATTATGGGGTGCTAGCCAACCTGCAATATCTAGATCTAGAAACAGGCATAGCAAAAGATAATCGTCTGGAAACTGATGGTAACATCACATTAACAGCAAATTTTGATGAAAATAAAGTGAGTGGAACTTTACATTCCAAGTCACTTGGAGAAGTAAAATTAAATGAAACTGTAATATATGGGCAGCGTGAGTTTTTAGGTGGTACTAATACCAGCGGTGGTGGTTCGTACAGAGGATATTTTTCTCCTAATTATCAGGATGTCGTTGGTACTATAAGTAATGTTCTCGGTAAGGATGATAAGGGCGACTTTACATACAGTGCTGTATTTGGTGCGACCAAGCAGGAGCCGAAACCGAAGCAGTAATATTTAGTTTTGTGATGTTTGCTAACGCCACGCAAGTGTGTGGCGTTTTTTATTAAATAAAAATTATGACTGTAACTCAAATAGAAAATAGATCATTCTCTCTTATTTAAGAATGATAGATTGCAACCTAGATCAGAATACAATGAAAACACCTAAATTTTTGACCACACTTTCCCCCCTATTTTTAACTGTTCCTGCCGTTGCCGCCACTTTCTCCGAACCCCAACAAAACATCAAAGTAGCAGAGCCGGAGAAAGCCGAGCCGGTAGTGAGCATTCAAGGGCAAAATAACCAACCTATTCATTTTTCGGAAGCCGAACTTAAGGCAAATCCTGTATTAACCCAACAACTTTTAAGCCAAGCGATTTACAGCCGTGAACCGCAACTGATTGAAAAACTCTTAGCGATTTACCAAAATTTCCCTGAAAACGACCGCACTTTAGTGCAATTCGCCCAAGGTAAATACGCCTTTTTAACCGAAGATTTTAGCGGCGCGATTAATGCTTACCGCCAAATTCTCGCCGAACGTGCGGAACTTAACCCCGTGCGAATTGAACTTGCTATTGCCCTATTCCACGACCGCCAAAATGCCGCGGCGGAAGACCAATTCCAAAAAGCCTTAAGCGATAACACCACGCCACCCGAGGTTCGTCACCTTATCTCGCAATATCTCAACGCCTTGCAACAACGCGATGAATGGAACATTTCCGCCAGTGCCTATTATGTGCGGGATACCAACGTGAATAACACTTCCGACAGCCGTGATATTGAACAAACAGGCTATGTGAAAAATGACGATATGCTGCCGCAAACTGCTCACGGCATTGCCTATTCCCTTGGCATCAGCAAAGATTTCAACCTCGGCGGACGCTATTATTTCGCTTTAGATAACGATTTATTCGGTAAAAGCTATTGGGATAATCACGAATATGATGATTTATTTAACCGCACTTCCTTAGGGCTACGTTACAAAACCGCACAATCTACCTTGAGCCTCTTGCCATTCTATGAAAAACGTTGGTATGGCAACAATAGCTACCAATGGGCAAACGGCGCAAGATTAGAATTTAGCCATTGGTTAAATCCAAATTGGCAACTTTCCACCGCCACCGAATTTTCCAAACAACGCTATTTTGACAGCGACAGCCAAAACGGCAACACGAAATTGGTTTCTGCCACCTTAGTGTGGGCGAGAACGCCACAACAATTTTTCTACCTTGGCGGCGACTTTAACCGAGAAACGACCAAAGTCAAACAATATGGCTCAGACACCAAATCCCTCCGTTTCGGCTGGGGACAAGAATGGGGCAAAGGTATTTCCAGCCGTTTAGGCTTCGGCATTTCCCAACGCCACTACAAAGACAGAGCGGTGCTGGGTAGATTGCTTGACTTAGGCAAAGTGCGAAAAGACCGCATTTATAATGTAACCTTTACCCTATGGAAACGAGATTGGCACGTTTTAGGCATCACACCAAAACTGCAATTTTCCTACCGTAAGCAGAAAAGTAATATTCCAACAATTTACTCTTACGATCGAAAAAATGTGAATCTGATTTTTGAGAAAACCTTTTAAATATTTCACAACTATCGGTAGGAATACCGCATATCGCCTTTCTAAACTGTTATTTCGCAGTTCCCAAAGGCAAATTTTTTCGCTAGAATGCACCCAATTTTTTGACTTGAGAAAGGATAACATTATGTTTGGAAAAGGCGGTTTAGGCGGCTTGATGAAACAAGCTCAGCAAATGCAAGAAAAAATGCAAAAAATGCAGGAAGAAATCGCACAACTTGAAGTAACCGGTGAATCAGGTGCAGGCTTGGTGAAAATCACCATTAACGGTGCGCATAATTGTCGCCGTATCGATATTGATCCTTCTTTAATGGAAGATGATAAAGAAATGTTGGAAGATTTAATCGCCGCCGCGTTTAACGATGCCGTACGTCGTGCGGAAGAATTGCAAAAGGAAAAAATGGCTTCCGTAACCGCAGGTATGCCATTACCACCGGGAATGAAATTTCCGTTTTAAATTTGTTGGGTGCGTAAATATTAAGATTTGCGCACCGTTCATTTCATCTTTCCCTCTCATTGATCATTATGCAAAGCAGTCCACTTTTAGAACATCTTATTGAAAATCTCCGTTGTTTGCCCGGGGTCGGGCCGAAATCGGCACAACGAATGGCATATCACCTTTTGCAACGTAATCGCAGTGGTGGAATGAATTTGGCGCGTGCGTTGACAGAGGCGATGTCTAAAATTGGACATTGTTCACAATGTCGGGATTTTACCGAAGAAGAGGTGTGCAATATTTGTAATAATCCACGCCGTCAAAATTCAGGTTTGCTTTGTGTGGTGGAAATGCCTGCCGATATTCAAGCCATTGAACAAACGGGGCAGTTTTCCGGTCGTTATTTTGTGTTGATGGGGCATTTATCCCCCCTTGATGGCATTGGGCCGCGTGAAATTGGGCTTGATTTATTGCAAAAACGCTTGGTAGAGGAATCCTTCCACGAGGTGATCCTTGCGACCAATCCAACGGTAGAAGGCGATGCCACGGCAAATTATATTGCGGAAATTTGCCATTTACACAATATCAAAGTGAGCCGTATTGCACACGGTATTCCGGTAGGCGGTGAGCTTGAAACCGTGGATGGCACAACCCTTACTCATTCCTTCCTTGGTCGCCGTCAAATCGACTAATTCTTCATCCGATTATGCGTTTATTTATCGCCGAAAAACCCAGTCTGGCACGTGCTATTGCCGATGTGTTGCCAAAACCTCATCAATGGGGTGAGGGATTTATCAAATGTGGCGAAAAAGATGTGGTGACTTGGTGTGTAGGGCATTTGCTTGAACAAGCGGAACCCGATGCCTACGATCCCAAATTCAAACAATGGCGTTTAGAACATTTACCGATTATTCCCGAAAAATGGCAACTCTTGCCGCGAAAAGAGGTGAAAAAGCAACTTTCTGTGGTGGAAAAGCTGATTCATCAAGCGGATGAATTGGTGAATGCGGGCGACCCGGATCGCGAAGGGCAATTATTGGTAGATGAAGTGTTTAGCTATGCGAATTTAAACGCGGAAAAGCGAGATCAAATTCAGCGTTGTTTGATTAGCGATCTCAATCCAAGCGCGGTAGAAAAAGCGGTTAAAAAATTGCAACCGAATCGCAACTTTATTCCCCTTGCCACTTCAGCTTTAGCGCGGGCGCGCGCCGATTGGCTTTATGGTATCAATATGACACGTGCCTACACTATTCGAGGACGGCAAGCCGGTTATGACGGCGTACTTTCCGTTGGGCGGGTGCAAACGCCGGTGTTAGGCTTAATCGTGCGCCGCGATTTGGATATTGAACATTTTCAACCAAAGGATTTTTTTGAAGTCTTGGCTTGGGTTAATCCTGAGGGAAAAGCCGAAAAAACGGCGGAAAAATCGACCGCACTTTTTAGTTCATTATGGCAACCCAGCAAGGCTTGCGAAGATTATCAAGACGATGACGGACGGATTCTTTCCAAAGGACTGGCGGAAAATGTAGTGAAACGGATTACGGATCAACCGGCGGAAGTGACGGATTATAAAGATGTCCGTGAAAAAGAAACTGCTCCCTTGCCTTATTCATTATCCGCCTTGCAAATTGATGCGGCAAAACGTTTTGGTATGTCGGCACAAGCCGTGCTGGATACTTGCCAGCGTTTGTATGAAATCCACCGTTTGATTACTTATCCGCGTTCCGATTGTCGCTATTTACCTGAAGAACATTTTGCCGAACGCCACAATGTGCTGAATGCGATTTCCGTGCATAGCGAGGCTTATCAAACCTTGCCGGATGTGGTGAATCCTAATCAACGCAACCGATGTTGGAATGATAAAAAAGTGGAAGCACACCACGCCATTATCCCAACGGCAAAAAATAGACCCGTAAATTTAACGAATGATGAACGCAATATTTATGGCTTGATTGCACGTCAATATTTAATGCAGTTTTGCCCCGATGCGGAATATCGAAAAAGCAAAATCACATTGAATATCGCCGGCGGAACGTTTATTGCTCAAGCCCGAAATTTGCAGACGGCAGGCTGGAAAGCCTTATTAGGCAAAGAAGATGACACGGAAAACCAAGAACCGCTTTTGCCAATTGTAAAAAAAGGGCAAATTTTGCATTGCGAACGGGGAGAAGTGATAAGTAAAAAAACACAACCGCCCAAGCCTTTTACCGATGCCACATTGCTTTCTGCAATGACCGGCATTGCCCGTTTTGTGCAGAATAAAGAATTAAAAAAAATTCTGCGTGAAACCGATGGATTGGGGACGGAAGCCACGCGCGCAGGCATTATTGAATTGCTTTTCAAACGTGGTTTTCTGATTAAAAAAGGCCGGAATATTCATAGTACGGAAACCGGCAGGATTTTAATTCAAGCCCTACCTGAAATTGCTACGCAACCTGATATGACGGCACATTGGGAAGCGCAATTAACGGATATTAATCAAAAAAAGGCAACCTACCGACAGTTTATGCAGGGGTTAAATCAAATGTTGCCGGATTTGGTTCGTTTTGTGGATTTCAATGCCTTACGACAATTAAAACAAGTACGCCGAACTTTAAAAACAACGGCAAAACCGCGTAAAAGTGCGGTCAAAAAAACAAGAGAATTGAAAGCGGAGAAATCGGTTGATTAAAGTTGATACAGTTAAACAATAAATAAGAAAAAAAACTTGCGGAAGACAAAAAAAAAGAATAGTATTCGTCCCCAGTTTTCTTGCGTAACGCGCAGTTTAGAGTAGAAAAAATGTATCAAGTTCTTTTATTTATTTACGTTGTTGTGGCGATTGCTTTAATCGGCTTTATTCTCGTTCAACAAGGTAAAGGTGCGAATGCCGGTGCATCTTTTGGCGGTGGCGCATCAGGCACAATGTTTGGTTCAGCAGGTGCCGGTAACTTTTTAACTCGTACCAGTGCTATTTTAGCAACCATCTTTTTTGTCATTGCACTTGTGTTAGGCAATATGAATTCTCATCGTAACAATGTTGAAAAAGGTGCATTTGACGATTTATCTCAAGCAGCCGAACAAATTCAACAGCAACAACAAGTTGCACCTGCAGTTGAGAATAAAAATAGCGATATCCCGCAATAATAGGATAAATAAGAATTAACGCTCTGGTGGTGGAATTGGTAGACACGCTATCTTGAGGGGGTAGTGACCGAAGGTCGTGCGAGTTCAAGTCTCGCCCAGAGCACCAAACTGAAGTTTTATACATTCCAAACGATACCAAAAAGCCTTGAAAATACTGACTTCAAGGCTTTTTTATTGTCTTATCCAGTCCAATCAGAACCTATCGAATCCTTGAGTTTTAGTAGTAGATTTAGTAGGATCTTTTTAAAATGAAAAATGATGTACTACTAAAAACGCATAACCTATTGATAATATTGTAGAAAAATACGGTTATTAATTTGTGGCAAGATACTACTAAAATATCCTACTACTATGTCGCGTACTACTAAACCACTTCGACAAACTGAAATCACCAAGGCAAAGCCTAAAATCAATTCTGATGGTTCACTTTCTAATAACAAACTCACAGACGGAAAAGGGCTTTATCTTCTCGTAACGCCAAATGGCTCGAAATTGTGGCGGTTAAATTACTATAAGCCTATTACCAAAAAGAGAACTGAAATGAGCTTAGGGGCTTTCCCTGATGTCTCTTTAGCCGAAGTAAGACAAAAGCGGGAAGAGATTTTGACTTTATTGGCTCAAGGTATCGATCCGCAAATCCACCGGCAACAGCAAGAGATAGCCGAATTAACAAGGCGTACCAACATATTTTTAACCGTAGCGGAAAGCTGGCGGGAAAGTAAGAAAGGCAATATCAAGGAATTAACTTTAAGCAAATATTGGGCAATTGTTGAAAACTATCTTTTGCCGATTTTGGGGAATTTACCTATCAGTGAGATCACACCGGCAATAGCAAAAAGGGCTTTAGAAATTCCCTATAAACAGGGAAAGGCTGAAATGTATCGTAAATCAGTGAAGTTACTTAATGCCATTTTAAATTATGCGGTTTATTCATTATTTGCCATTCCTTTTAATCCTTGTGAAAAAATCGCAACAGCTTTTGAGCCGCCAAAACGTGGGAAGAATCCAAGCATTAAGCCGGAAGAATTACCGCAATTTTTGGAACATTTAGAAAATTCATCAACTGATCTTTTAACAAGGTATCTTATTAAATGGCAGCTTTTAACAATGGTTAGACCGAATGAAGCCGTCACTGCTGAATGGAGTGATATTGATGAACACAAGGGCGTATGGACGATTCCGGCACACAAAATGAAACAAACAAAAGCCAATGCAGATAGACCGCATTTAGTCCCGCTTTCTAAACAAGCAAAATCCTTACTTGAGAAAATCAAACGACTTGCCGGCAACTCCCCTTATTTATTCCCCAGTTTGAGATCAACAGAGGGGCATTGTTCGAGCCAAACAGCAAATAAAGCTATTAGGGATAATATGAGCTACAAGGGCAAGCAAACTGCGCACGGCTTACGCAAAATTGCCAGTACTTATCTGCACGAAAAAGGCATTATGCCTGATGTGGTGGAAATGTGTTTAGCGCATACGATTCAAGGGATAAGAGGCGTTTATAATGAGGCAGAATATCTCACTCACCGTAAAAAAGCCCTTCAAGTATGGGGAGATTATGTCGAACAATGCCAGTTAAGTGCGATAGCTCATCATTTAAAAATGGTTGTTTAAATCTGAAATGAAAGTGCGGTCGAATTTAGCCGCACTTTTTCTTTTGACTGGATATAATAACAGGTTATAATGCGTCCAATAAAGACCTTTCAAGTCTTACGAAATCCAAACCAATTTACACGGCTAGGCGTGGCTTAATTACCCACCCCGAAAGAGAATAACCCTATTTGTTCTTTGCCGTGTTCTCACTGAATAGGGTACGCATAGGGGCGTTAAAAGATGGCTAAAACCCAACAATATTATAATTCACTCCCAGAATGTTCTATTATTGATTATGAGGTTATTCCTCTGCCAGAAGCGGCTTTGTTATGGTGTGGAGTTAAATTTGAAGATTTAGCGGGGGAAACAGAATTATTAACAAATATTTCTCAAAGTATTTATAGACATCCATATATCCCCTGTCTTGAAAAAAAGACTAGGATATTAAATAGAGTAGTAAATAATGGTGAACTAAGGGCGGTAAGAGAACATGGAGATGGTGGCGAAAAATACATAGACCCTACAACTAAAGAAGAAAAAATTGATCATGTCGCTTATAGTCGTAGGCACTTTTGGATTTCTGATTTAAAAAAATTTATTTCTGAAAATTACCCAAATGATCGCCCTAAAACCATTTTTCACAATGAAGAATTAAAGCCCGTTATTGATTCAGCTGAATATGAACGAATGAACAAAGAGTATCAAAAGTATTTAGCTGAAAATACCAATTTACAAGCCAAATTAAATGAAATTAAAACAGAGTTAGCAAATAAAGAAAGCCGAATCAGAGATCAAGATTTAGCAATGCAATCTTTATCTATTCAGCTACAACAGGCTAAACTAAGCCAACAAGATGCTGAAGAACGGTTAGAGCGAGGTCGTAATCTATACGCAGAGCTATCAAATAAATATAAAGCACTGGCAGCCGATCCTAATAGCAAATTAAATTTAGATAATGCACTCTATTTACTTGGAGAAGTATTGCAAACAGTCAAATCAAAAGCTAAAAAATGGACACAAGGAGAAATCATAAGAGACATTTTAGAGCAACGACAAACTGAAAACAGAACAGCTCAAGGCTTAGAGCAACGCACAATAGAAGAATATTTCTCTAATGCTAATAAACGGCTAACTCCATAAATCACTAACGCCCACCTAGGGCGTTTTTTTATTTCCGAAAAATCCTTCCAAATCAATCCTATTTTTTCGCAGCGAAAATATCTTTTTCGTTGCGATGATTCAATATTTCCACTTTTCTACAATCCCCACCGACACAAGGAAAGCCAAAACAGGCTTATCAATTCTTAATCACTATCATTTATGGAGAAAACACAATGCCAATGAAAACCTCAATGCCAGAGACCGCCCATCAACAAGACAGCATTATCAGACGAAATGCAGCGATTAATCGTTTTGGCGTGAGTAAATCCACTTTTTCCGATTGGCAGAACCCAAAATCTAAACGTTATCGCCCTGACTTCCCGAAGAAAATTCAATTAGGCGTAAATTCCGTTGGCTACCTTGAAAGCGAGATTAACGCTTACATAGCCAAACTTGCCGAGAATCGACCATAAGGCGGCCAAATGGAAACAATTAACACGACAGATACCCACGAACAACGGCTTTTTATTCTGCAGTGTTTACGCAAGAAAGAACACAGCACACACGAATTAAGAGCTAAGGGGATTTACTACCCACCGGCACGAATCAAGGAGCTACGGGATAAAGGCTATGTGATTGATACCTTTTACCGAGATGAAACCGATTCAAGCGGATTAGTTCACCGTGTGGGCGTTTATGTATTACACGAAAACGAAGTGAGCCAAAAATCTTAATTTAACGAGCATAGCGCGATTTTTACGATAAACAATGCAAAGCCATTAATCCACCACCGATTTTGCAATAGGGCGTGATTTTGGCGCATTTAATCGCATAGAAAGGTATTTAGACAATGACAGAGACAACACCGGAAAACAACAGCCAAGAAAAACCAACATTGCAACAAGCGAGGGAATATTTAGAACGGATTATTTCCATTGCCGACAATATGGCGAAAGGCACACCGCTAAAAAGCGACATCACAGAGCGGGAAGTATGGGCAACTATCCACCGACATTTAGGCAATGTAGACCGCTTGATTGAAATTGCCCAAGAACAGTTAAGGGAGATTTAACAATGGCAGACCTTACGCCCAAGCAAGAAGCCTTTTGCTTGAAATACATTGAGCTAGGCAACGCAAGCGAGGCATATCGCCAAACCTACAACGCTGAGAATATGAAACCTGAAAGCGTTCACCGTAAAGCCGCTGAATTACTGGCAGACGGCAAGATCACGGCAAGGATTGAGGCATTACAGGCGGAGCATATGAAACGCCATAATTTAACCGTTGATAAGGTGATCATGGATTTATTGGAGCAGTGCGCCGTATGTATGGGCAAAAAGTCAGTTAAGACCACTATCACGATAAAAAACAATCAAAGCGGCGAAATTAAATGCGTAGAAGTGGATCGTTACATATTTGAACCTGCAGGAGCAAACAAAGCTCTTGAATTGCTTGGTAAACATCTTGGTATGTTTAAAGACAGGGTGGATCACACCATCACCCCGGCGCAAGATTTACCGCCACTGATTAACCTCTTCTTCACTGATGAGAAACCTGACGAACACAAGAGAGCAAATTTAAATGAAATGCGCCATTGCAAAACACAATGATTTACTACTGAAACAAGCGATTCAACACTACCGGAAATCATCAACGATATTCACGTTTTTAAGCCTATATAGCGATTTTGAGCCTTATCCCTTAGATGAGGTGGTGGACGTGCTAAAACGCAAGATAAGCGATTTAGAGAGCGAATTAGAGCCGTGGCGAAAGTTAGGGCGGGAGAATGAAGCCTTAGAAACCCAGTTTTACACCTTGAAAAAACATTTAAAGGCAATGGAACAACGACAAGGAGAAATGACAGATGAACACTAACCAAGAACTACTAGAGGCAGTCTTTCCGAAAGTCTTTCATAAAGAGACCGTGGCAATGACCGATTCATTAAAAGTCGCTCAATACTTTGGGAAACGACACGACAACCTACTGCAGAGTATTAAAAATCTAGGTTGTTCAGAAGAATTTAACGCCCTGAATTTTAAGGCGGTTAAATATACCGATGATAAAGGCGAAAAACGTCCAATGTACCTAATGACTCACGACGGTTTTACTCTCTTAACAATGGGCTTTACCGGAAAGAAAGCAATGCAATTCAAAGAGGCATACATCACCCAGTTTAACAAGATGAAAGATTGGATAACGGCTAAATCCAAACTTTCACACGACCAACACCGAATGAATGAGGCGATTAAATTTCACCTTGAAAGCACTGGCAAGCAAGATGAACACATTTACAGCCGAGAGAATAACCTTGTCTATGTGGTGGCGTTAGGCTCAAGCCGTAAGAAATGGCTTAAAGATAACGGTTATTCCCCTGATGATGAAATCCGAGACCATTTAACCGAAAGCCGGTTACAGCTCATTGATGACCTACTTTCTGAAAATGCGGTGATGATTAAGTTAGGAATGAACTATCAGGAACGCAAAGCCAAGTTAGAGCAATCTGCCCTTTATTCCTTGCGTAAATGGGCGTTGGCGGCATAGGGGTGACCCGATGAATTTTAATTTAGCAGAGGAAATCAGAAAAATGTTAGAGCTTATGGATAAATCCCCGAGGGTAAATCGTTTTGTATGGTTCGTCACCATTTTTGGCGGCAGCATTTTTTTAATCTGGCTTTTGCTCAATGGCTTTCCGAGCGTGATTGAGGCTTTGATTAAATGGCAACAAATGACGGGTAAACCATAGGAATAAATAATTTCTGGACCAATACGTGCGCGTACGTGCGCGCGAATATATGGGCTAATTCTTGAATTTAAAGCACAGCTGAATTTTCAGCTAAGTAAAAAACATTCCCGAAATAATAGGGATTTAATTCCCGAAAAAGTAGGGAGCAGATTGGAGGCAGAATGAAAGAAGAAATCATCCAATTTTTAATGTTTATCAGCCTTTTGATTATCGCTTTCAGTCTTGCCAGATAAACAAAACGCCAAGGGCAAAGCCGATGGCGTGATTTACTAACTACACTAACTAAAAGAGATTCGATATGAAAAAATTTCAAATTCATTCTAGCACAGTAGAAGACAATTACTATGCTTTAGGCTCAATACCACGAGAGGATAACTCTTTACGCAAAATGCGCTTAATCCAAGTGGCTAGCGCAATATCACCATCAATTCTTGCTTGTTCCTCTAATTGCTGGCGAAAACCATCAGATAGTCTTAGTTGGTATTGTGTAGATTTATTTTCTTTTTTGATTGACATTGTAATTACTCCAATTTATTATTCAAGACAATGTAATTACATAATAACGACAATTACAGAAATAAACAAGGCTCAGCAATGCGGGAACATTGAAGAGCCTCTAATCATCACCTTACTAAAACGGAGTAAGACAATGACTAATCTCAATTATACAGGCTATCTTGAGCTTGCAAAATGCTTTACCTCAAATTTAGGTAAAGTAAAAAAATCCAACAAAAACTACTTTACAAAGTGCGGTCAAATTCATTATAGTTTTTACGCTTTAGCAAAATCTAAAGCCGAGCGTGGAAACTCGAATTTATCACCAACGGCGAACAGCACGCCAAATCGTGCTTTTTTTGTTCGTAATATACGCACACCTAAAGAAAATAGCGGACGCCAAAATGCGTTGGCTATTATTCTCTCAATGGTAGAGCGTATTGGGCAACGTTTAATCGTTGGCTGCGTTCCGTTGGTAGCAGTTTTCCACCCCGATACGTTCTACCGCCAAGCGTGGAAACTTGCGGTAGATGTTTACAATTTACCGACGGAGTTTTCAACGATGATTTACAAATTCCTACTCTTAGGCAATAAACGCCTACGTCTATCTATTTACGCCAAAACCGAAGCGGAAGCCCGCCAACGGTTAGACTTAACGCCTGATACCGCTCTTTTCATTGCAAGAATTAAGGGGACGTTTATGCGTAAAGACATTCCTGTTCAAAATCACAGCTTGCGAAATGCCGTTGTTGTGGGTAGTATTAAAAGCACTATCACTAATAACGGACACCGCACCCGTAAGACTTGCGGATTTTTTACACCTCAAATTCCCTCAATAGGTTTACTACACCTATTCAAAGCCGAATTTGTGGCAAGGTCTATACGTCGAAATAAGGCGGAGTTTATCCGCACGAATAAGGCGAGCCGATTATTAGCGGTAGTTGAAACCTTGCCACGCCTTTTACAGGTTGGCAAATCAAATTTACTAATTACTAATAAGAGATTTCCCACAATGAAAACCTATCAAAATTCAACCGCACTTTTGGCGGCACTCCCTACCCCTGTTTTATCTTCAACACAAGGGGGCGCAAATGTTTAATCAATCTATTTTATCCGTTCTTCAAAATTGCACGAGTTTTAACAAACTCAACAAGCACAGCGAAATCGACCTAATGAGCGAGGAAGATTTAAAAGCCTTGCGCAATGAATCGGAAAATCTGTGTGAATCTATCGAATATGGCTTATTTCATCTGGGCGATATGATGGCAAATTTAGGTTATTTGGCTGATTCTGAACAAGATTTTAGCCATTGCGCCATGAATAACGACAACGTAAAACATATTGGCGGACTGATTAAAGCAAACGCCTATTTGCTCAACGCTTTGAGAGAAACAGCAGGATTAGCCGAATTTCACCTTAGCAATATGAAAGGGGGGCGTAAATGAATAACGTCATCCTACACTATCAAGACGGGCGCACGTTTATTTGTGCGGAAGGTGTCACCCTTGCACGGGCGGAAGAAATCAAAGCCCATGTTGAATCAAACAGAGAGGACTTTAGCTATCGTGATGTTGTGGCGGTGGAGATTAAGCACACAGGGGGAAATGATGAAACCAACTAACCCAATGGCACAGCTTGAACAATGGAAAGCGAACCACCGCCAAAACAAAATCAACTGGTTTGTCAGTGAAATGAACGAACGCAAAATTGAGCCGGTTAAAAATGCCGCTGCCCTCAAAATTGAGGACACCCCAAAAACGCAACAGGAAACGCAAGGCGCAACGAAAGGAAAACACAAGGGGAAACTCCCCCTTAATCCGCTGGCGTTGAAACTGGCGCAATTTAACCGCCAATTTGACCTGATAAAACAGAGTAACCAACTTTGCGTGGAAAAATACCCCGATTGTTTTCATCACAAGCTGAAATTATCGGCAGAATGTGCGGATTTAATCGAGCGGCTAAACAATGGGCGGGCATTGCTGAAAGCCTTATCCACCGGCGTAACTTTAACCCAAGAACAGACCGCACTTTTAAAATCATTCAATCAGGCGCATTCTTACCTTGTATTTAAACTGGGCGAGGTGGTGGACGATGTGAAAGCCAATCAAATCACCTTGATTGAACAAACCAAAATCAATGACGGCAAAGGGGGCAACGATGAATAACACCTATCAAGTTATCGGTTACAGCCAACAAAAGCCCATTGTTTTAGGCTCAACAGAAAACCAATCTCAAGCCCTAAACCTTGCAGAAAAAGCCTTGAAGGATGAAATCTATCAAGCGGTGGTGATTAAAAAACAAGGGGGAAGCAATGACTAAAACAACAAAACCCAATCCTTTACAAGAAAAGCTGGATTGGTCGGCTTATTCCGAACGGGAGAAAGCGGCGTTGGCTTGTGGTGCGGAAGAGAGGGAGATTGCTTTTCCCGCCTTGTTTTCACTGCTTGACGGGCTAAGAGAGGCGATTATTCCCGCTAATGCCGAGCTGAAAGGCTATGATGATTATCTGCGGGCGTTGGTGGCTGATTGCCATTATGTGGAGAAATGGCTGATTAAATCAATGCCGGCACGTAAGGGCGTTTGCAATGTAGATGATGTGTTAGCAAATTTAAGCGTGGAAGAAATCCAACAGGATTTAATGAAATTCACCGTATTAGGCTTTCTGCGTGCCAATATCGCTTTAATCTCTCAAGAAGCACAGATTGCCCTTGCTCAAATAGAAAAGCGCACAGCGTGCGAAACAGGGGGCAATAATGGCATTCACTAAAAAAGCCTACAACCTCAACGCGATTGAACAAGCCAACATTTCACCCTTGCAGGAAATTTATGTTTTATTAGGTGGCAATGTGTGGACATTCTATCGACAAAACCCCAAAGACCGCACCACGGACGGGCAAGGCTTAGGGTGGCAGTTATTGGCAGACAGCACGGATAAAGACAATCCCAACCGCTATGAGGAGCTACCGGTTCTCTTTGATGTACGCAATATTGAGGAATTATCTATCACGGCATTACTCCCCAATGCCCACCAAGTGGCAAGCCTTGTTGATACTGACGGTTATTTCAACGTAAAAGAAACCGTAAATGGCGTGGCTATTCGAGAACACGATAATCAACTCACCGCACTTTGCCTACACCTTGCCAAAAACACCTGCCTTGAACGGCTTTATTTGCGTAATACCGTGGGCGAAGTGGTGGAAGATTTAAGCGGATTTATTCAACGTTTACGCAATAAAGAACAAAGTGCGGTCGATTTGGCGGAAGTTTTAGAACGGGCCGTGATTGAACCAAGCCGAGATAAACATCAGCCTTACACCGAAGAACGCAAGGAAAACGGCATAGCGGGGATTTATCGGGTGATACCGAAGTTTGACAAGGACACGGGAGATTTAACCGAAAAATGCGAATGGTTAGCCGATTGTGTAGACGTGGTAGGCGTAGGGATTTCCGAGAGTGATTATTTTTCTATGCTTTCCTTTAAGGCGCAGGGAAAAACCGAACCGACTTTAATCGCGCTCCCGTGGGCGGATATTGGCGAGCGTGCCGGCTGGCAACTGCTTAAACAAAAAGGCGTGCGGATAACCAATAGCCAACGGCTCAAACCTTATTTGGCGGATTATCTGCAAGATACCCAAAACAAACCGATTTATCAGATAGTGAACGAAACAGGCTGGCAAGCAGATTTTAACGCGTATATCTTGCCAAATGGTGAAGTATTGGGAAATCCCGCCAAACCGATTTATTTCAACAGTAAATCATCCACCACCGCAGGCTATCAAGCCAAAGGCACGTTGCAGGAATGGCAGCAGGAAATCGGGCAATATCTCAAGGGCAACCACTCAATGATGTTGGGCGTGGCTTGCGCGTTGGCTGCCCCTTTGATTGGCTTGATTGGTGCGGAAAGTTTTGGCGTGCATTTATTCGGAAAATCCAGTGCGGGGAAAACGACTATCGCCAATATTGCCAGCTCAATCTATGGTGAGCCGGATATTATCCGGTTATCGTGGAACGGCACCAGCCTAGGCTTAATTAACGAGGCAGCCGCACGAAATGACGGCTTTATTCCCCTTGATGAAATCGGACAAGGGGCAAGTAAAAAGCACGTAGAACAAACAGCCTATGCGTTATTTAATGGCGTGGGGAAAATCCAAGGGGCAAAGGAGGGTGGAAACCGAGAATTGAACCGCTGGCGCATTCTTGCCTTTTCCACCGGTGAACAGGATTTGGAGCTTTACCTCAAGCAGGACAATATCAGAACCAATGCAGGGCAATTAGTGCGCTTGTTAAATATCCCTATCACGCAGGCGAACACGTTTTATCATTTTGGCAATGGCAAAGCCCACGCCGACCATTTAAACGCCATGGCAAAGCGTTACTATGGCACAATGGGGAAAGCGTGGATTATGTGGCTATTGGAAAATAAAAATGCGGTGGTGGCTGAATATCAACGCTTGAGTGAACAATGGCAAGCAATGTTACCCAATGACGCAAGCTCGCAGGTAAAACGGGTGGCAGGTCGATTTGCCATACTTGAAACCGCCCTACAACTGGCAAGCCCTTTTACCGGTTGGAAAACACAGGATAATCAGACCGCACTTTTACACAGCTTTAATGAATGGGTGAACGAGTACGGACTACACTCAAGGGAAGAGAAACAAATCATTGAACAGGTGAATGGGTGGCTATTGCGAAACGGGGCAAGGTTTATCGAATTTCCCTTTAATCCGAGCCAAAAAGAACCGAATGATACGGCAGGTTATCGCCAGTTAGCCGACAGCAAAGCACCACAAGAAAGCGATAAATACTGGGTTTTCCCGCAGGTTTATCTTGAAGATGTGATTAAGGGATTTAATGAGAAACAGGCGAATGAAACGCTTTTCAATGCCGGAATGTTGATGTTAGGAAAAGAGAAAGGGCGAAAATATCTCAATCGTTTACCTAAAACAATGAGCGGAGGTAAAACTATCCGTTGTTATGTACTTGAGATTTTAGACGAGGAAGAACAGGGAGAAGAAAGCGAAGAAAAGGAATAAATCACCGATTTTGAAAGGTGCAGGCTATCAAAAAGAAAAGAGCAGATCAGAAATGATTTGCTCTTTTTTTATCCACCAGCAAAAAATTATTTTCCGTGTGTAGATGAATTAAAAAATACTGGGCATTTTGGGCACGTAATAGACTAAACATAAATATATCAACAACTTATAAAAAATAGCGTGCCCAAATATCCCTTTTTCGTGCCCAAAAATGGGCTTTCCGTGCCCAAATTTAGGACTTTCGTGCCCAGTCAAAAAATAAGCATTTTTCTTTCGAGCCCAATTCGTGCCCAGCCGTGCCCAGTGCATTGGGCACGAAAATGCGTCTTAAGTTATTGATTTTAAAGGTCGTGCCCAAAGTGCCCAGCGTGCCCAGTGTTTTTCTATTATCTATACACTTTTTTATTTTTTTGTGTGGTGGAAAGTCTTAGGTTGATCCATAGGTGAAACTTTATAAAAACGCAGAAAAAGAATCACACCGTATAGGAACGGATAGAAACATATAAGACCGCATAAGAACGCATTAATAGGTAAAAACAGTTTACTTTAAAAAAATAAAGTCCTATAATCTGCCCCAATCGTGGCGCAACCACTGACCTTAGGGGTTATCTTGCTTGTATAATCTACCTGACAAGTCAAGTTGCGCCCTTGCCTTTCTAAAATCTATAACCTCATGACCAATTCTACAAAGCCTCATAAAGAATATTTAGATCTTATCAATCAACTCAAACAAAGAGGGATGATTATACAAGATGAGAAATATGCAGAGAAAAAATTATCGCAAGTGGGATATTACCGTTTATCCGGTTTTTGGCATATTTCAAGAACTCCAAACCAAGATAGAACATTTAGCGATAATTTCATACAAGGAACTGATTTTAACGAGATTTATAGGCTGTATATTTTTGATAAAAAGTTACGGTTGCTTTTGTTGGATATCATCGAACGGCTAGAAATTAACATAAGAACAATAATGGCTCATGAATTAGGGAGGATAAATCCTTTAGCTTATGAAGATCACAGTATAATCAATCGTAAATTCCTTCAACATAATTGGAACCCCCGGAGCAGTTATTTATTCTCAAAATGGCAAGACTCTTTAACTGCCAAAATAGAGCGATGTAAGGATGATTTTATAGAATGGCATAGAAAAAACGAAAATCCTTTGCCATTTTGGGTAATTACAGAAACATGGGATTTCGGCACACTATCTAAATACTACTCTTTACTAAATGGGCAATATCAAAGAAAAATAGCGAAACATTTCAATATTGATGAAAGAACTCTTACTAATTGGCTTAATGAAATAAATATAGTGAGGAATTTAGCTGCTCATCATTCTAGAGTATGGAATCGAGACTTTAATCAAATAAATATCCCTAATTTCAACAGTCAGAGCCAACAGAAATTTAAAAGAGCCGGTGCATATTTCTCAAATATCAACCTAGATAATAAAGCTAAATCAAGAATCTTTGGTAGAATTGCTGTCCTTTGGTATTTAATTAGTCAAAATAGCAGCAATTATCAATGGCTACAAAAACTTAAAGAACTAATAGAAACTTTCCCTAATATCCCCAATGCAAAATTAGAGTCTATGGGGTTAATGAGCCACTTATCATTACCTATTCATTTAATGAATTAAACTATAGGTAAAGAGATATGAAACACAGAGAATCACTTATTGATTCAGAGGGCGAAGTAAGAGCATTAACCGAAGAAGATTTTGCGCTTGCGAAACCTTTAGCTGAAGCAATGCCACCCGAATTTGTTGCTATGGTGACAGCTCATCAAAATGAAATGGAACAGCAAGGAAAAATCAAAACAGGACGAGGTAAACAAAAAGCACCGACTAAACAATCTATCACGTTAAGATTATCGCCTGAAGTGATTCAAACATTCAGAGCAACGGGGCAAGGTTGGCAAACACGTATTAATGAAGTACTTCTAGAGCATATTAAGACTATATAACAAGGAATGGATAAGATGAATTTATCAACAGATAGTTTCTTTTCAAATGCTATAAGCCCATTGAATGAATTAGCAGCTTACGAAGCATTATGGAAAGATAAAAGTACATTTAAACAAATTGCGGATTTATTTCGCAAATACCCAGATTCCCCACCATCCGAGTTTGTGAGACCTGAAGAAATTAAATCTATGCGTAGCTTTATCATTTCTCAAATGAATGAAAAAGGAATAAATGATTACGAGATAATGATAAATGGTACCTTAGACTATCCAAAAAGATTACGAGATGCTAGAAATCCGATTGAAATATTTTATTATCGGGGAAATTGGGAAGTTATAGAACATCCTAAACGGGTTGCAATCGTAGGCTCAAGAAACCCAAGTATAGAAGGATTAAAAAGAACCAAAAAAATAGCGAGATTATTAGTCGAAAAGGATTACACAATAGTATCTGGTTTGGCAAAAGGCGTTGATACGATGGCGCATAGAACAGCAATCGAAAATGGGGGGAGAACAGTTGCAGTTATTGGGACTCCGATTACAGAATATTACCCTTCGGAAAATAAAGAATTACAAGACCAAATTGCAAAAGATTATCTTTTGATTAGTCAAGTTCCATTATGGATATACTCACAACAAGATTATAGAAGCAATCGAGCCTTTTTCCCTGAAAGAAATGTAACAATGTCAGCTTTGACTCAAGCCACAATCATTGTTGAAGCAAGCGAAACATCAGGAACATTAATACAAGCTAGAGCAGCATTATCACAAAATCGAAAACTCTTTATTTTAGATAGTTGTTTTGAAAACCCTAATATTACTTGGCCAGAGCGTTTTTTGAAAAAAGGAGCTATAAGAGTTAAGGATATTACAGATATAACAGAAATTCTTGAGGAGTAGATTGTTATGTGTGAGTTTATTCTAAGACAAATAGATGAGAGTAACATTTCAGACTGCTATTATTTAGATTCTGATGATATATGCCATTATTGGGGAACATATACCGCTGGGAAAGGGCATAGTTTTAGTTGTACAAATCAATTGATATCTAATCTAAAGAAGTCAATGGATAAGAAAAAATATCCACTAGAGTGGCGTCATAAAGTCAAAGCTGTAGAAGATTGTGCTAAACTCATAAAAAGTAGTCTTGATGGTATAAAAGAGTATCAAGGGGTACATATATTAGTTGTTCCAATCCCCCCTTCAAAGGCTAAAGCAGATCCTATGTATGATGATAGAATAAGCCAAATAGTTGATTTAGCAACAAGGACTACCATAACAAAAAATATATATTTTGATGAACTAATTATCCAAGGAAAAAGCACTGAAGCCTCTCATACTATATCAGAAAAAAGACCAACTCCTGAAGATCTTCGTAAACGTTACAGCTTAACTAAAGAAATACCCGATGAGGTTACGCATATTATTTTAGTAGATGATGTTTTAACTACTGGAAGTCATTTTAAAGCCATCAAATCAATGATAAAAGCTGAGAGACCAGACATTAAGGTGATAGGTTTATTTATTGCAAAAACAAAACATATAGAATAGCGATTCAAAAGGCTTAGTGTAGCGCATTGAGCCTTTTTTATTGAATTTCGTACCCAGTACGCGCGCGTGCGCGAGAGCCAAACCGATTTTTACTTGGGGAGGGCGGATAAAAAGTTCAGAGAAAAAGCCTCAAATACCGCTTGGAGAACCCTCTTTCATCACTATTACAGTTTTTCTCCCCTTTTTTGGCAGAAGATGATGATGACCGGAAATTCAAAAAACTGCCGAAAACCGCGAGTTCGCAACCCCGTGGAATGGGGTATCCCCTCGGGAGTACCTTTTAATGATCACCCCATAATCACTTGCTATCACTGGCTTTACTGCCATTCTATGAGGAAATAGGATCACCCTGTTGAATTGATTATCCCGTTCATATTTATTCAATTATCGTTCGACATCTATCGACATCCACCAACGGTGAAAGTTATTTTGCCAGTTATTAAATTTTACTTAATGACTTAACCTCAACTTGAGGATAAACAACGAGACCAAAAAAGGACCGGTTAAAGGTGAACGCACTTTTGCGCCCACCTAGATTTTACTGAAAGAGTAAAGCCAGTTTTACCAAAACGGGAAATATTACCTAAAAAGGGAAATCTAACTTACCTGAAAAGAGTAAATTTTAGTGGCTCAATTTGAGCGGCTAAATTGGGGTGATCGCCATTGGCTGATACCCTCTCTTTACGATCCAAATAATTGTTCAAAGAATAGTCATTTTAGTAGGTTACTTTTGATTTTAGTAGTAGATTTAGTAGTACAATTTTAATGTTGAATTTCATAAATTCAGTATGTAAAAGGATTTAATGCTATCAATTCAAGTCTCGCCCAGGCACCAAATAGTAAAACCGACTTTAGTGTCGGTTTTTTTTTCGTTTAAAAATACCTAAGTGCTAGTTATTATTCATCAATTTCGTTACAATCCACCGATTTTATTTTTTAACCTTAGGAGAATACTATGAACTTTCCCAAAATCGCTGAACAAGTGATAGAAAAGCTGGGTGGTAAGAGTAATATCGCCACCGCAGCCCATTGTGCAACACGTTTGCGTATTGTATTGAATGATGAAAGCAAAGTTGACAAAGAAGGCATCGATAATATTGATGGTGTAAAAGGTCAATTTTCTGTTGCCGGTCAATACCAAATTATTTTTGGTTCAGGTACGGTGAATAAAGTGCATGAAGAGCTTACCAAACAATTAGGTATTGGTGATGTGAGTAAAGCGGAAGTGGCAGAAGCGGCTGCCGGCAACCAAGGGTTATTACAACGTTTGGTGAAAGGCTTAGCGGATATTTTCGTGCCTATCATTCCTGCGATTGTGGCGGGCGGTTTATTGATGGGTATTCATTCAATGCTGACTTCCGTCGGTTTCTTCTGGGAAGGTCATTCGGTTGTAACGAAATATCCGGAAGTCTCCGATTTGGTCGATTTTATCAACACCATTGCTAATGCACCGTTTGTATTTTTACCGGTATTGCTCGGTTTTTCTGCTACCCGAAAATTTGGCGGTAACCCATTCTTAGGTGCGGCATTAGGGATGCTTTTGGTTCACCCTGCGTTGGCAGACGGTTGGAACTATGCAAAAACCTTAATGGAAGGCAACATCAAATATTGGAATATCTTTGGTTTTGAAATTGAGAAAGTCGGTTATCAAGGTACGGTGATTCCAACCATCATTTCCGCTTGGGTGCTTGCCACTTTAGAAAAAACATTCCGTAAATTTGTCCCTTCTTATTTAGATAATCTCATCACGCCGTTATTTTCACTGTTTATTGCAGGTTGCTTGGCATTTACCGTGATTGGGCCATTTGGTCGTGAGGCTGGTTCTTTAATTTCCAGCGGTTTAACTTGGTTATATGATACGCTTGGTTTTGTGGGCGGTGCGATTTTCGGGACATTCTATGTGCCAATCGTGATTACCGGTATGCATCAAACCTTTATTGCGGTAGAAACGCAATTATTAGCGGATGTAGCACATACCGGCGGTACTTTTATTTTCCCAATTGCCGCAATGTCGAACATTGCCCAAGGGGCGGCTTGTTTGGGCGTAGCGGTTGCATTAAAAGATCCGAAAGTGCGTGGTTTAGCCGTACCTTCCGGTATTTCGGCATTATTAGGTATTACTGAGCCGGCGATGTTTGGTGTGAATTTACGTTATCGTCAAGCATTCTTTGCCGCAATGATTGGTTCAGGCTTGGCAAGTGCCTTTATTGCGTTCTTTAATGTAAAAGCAATTGCCCTTGGAGCGGCAGGTTTCCTCGGCGTGCCGTCAATCAAACCGGATAGCTTGGCAATGTATAGTGTGGGAATGGCAATTTCCTTTATCGTTGCATTTAGCTTATCTTTTATGATGGTAAAACGTGCAAATACAAAATAAGCAATAATCGAAATACAAAAAAAGTGCGGTCAATTTGAGCGCACTTTTTAATCTAACTGTTTTAAATAACCCCTTCCTAATTGACTCATTTGCCGCATAATCCATTGTTGTTTTTTACGCACTAAGGCACTCGGTTTATTTACTTTGTAAATAATTGGATTTGGTAACACCGTGGCTAATAATGCCGCTTCTGATTGGGTTAAATTTTTTGCGGATTTTTTAAAATAATGGCGGCTTGCCATTTCCACGCCAAAAATACCGTTGCCAAATTCCGCAATATTTAAATACACTTCTAAAATACGTTTTTTTGACCAGCCCAATTCTAATAACATTGTCGCCGGTACTTCCAATCCTTTGCGTAGCCAACTTTGACCGTGCCACAGCATTAAATTTTTAGCGGTTTGTTGTGAGATGGTTGAACCGCCACGAATTTGGCGTTTTGATTTTTCGTTATATTGAAAGGCTTTTTTAATCGCTTCAAAATCAAAGCCATAATGGTGAGGAAATTTTTGATCTTCCGCAGCGATAACGGCAAGTTGCATATTCGGAGAAATGTTTTCAATGTTCACCCAGTCCGATTTCGCCCAATAATGAAAATCACCCACGAGCCAGTGTCCGATTTGCTGTTGCACCATATAAGCGGAAAAAGGGATGGGAACAAAACGAAAAATCAGCACAAAAGCAAAAATGGCGAGGAAAAATCGCATCACTACCCGTTGCCAATTTTTCTTCCACCATTGAGGACTGAGTAAGCACAAAAGTGCGGTCAAAATTTGCTTAGTTTTTTTCCACATTATCAAGATGTTGTTTCACCCATTTCATAAAATCAGGATCCATTGTTTTAATCATATTTGAACCGCGGGTGATGGTGGCGGCACTGGTATTGAGGTTTTGTTGAATTTCCCGTTGGGATAAATTTTTGTCGAGAAGTTGTGAGACAATTTGTAAACGTAAACCCACGGCATCGCGTTCGTCCGCCGTGAGTAGCAAGGTTAAAAGCTCTTGTGCTTTGCCTTGCTCGAAAGCGGTTTGCAACATAGCAAGAAAAGCCTGCCATTGATCTAAATTGCGACTGATATACATAGTGATACCTTATACTATTAAACTAGTGCGCTTAGTATAGCCGATCAAATTCTTCTTGGCGAAAGGTTTGTGGATTTTCTTTGTGCTGCAAAATTTGATAGTAAAAATCATACGCCAAGACATTTTGTACATAGCCTCGGGTTTCAAAAAAGGGAATGGAAGCGATAAATTCGTCCATTGCCAGTTTTCCATTGGCGCGTGCCAACCAGCGTTCGACACGGCTTGCCCCTGCATTGTAAGCGGCGGCAATCAGAATACGATTATTCGGATATTTGGCGTTTAATTCATTTAAATGTGCCGTGCCAAGCAAAATATTGTTCAATGGTCTGAACAAGTCATTTTCACTTTGATATGGCAGTTGTTGATTGTTTGCCGTTAATTGTGCGGTGCTTGGGAGCAGCTGCATTAAACCACGGGCATTGGCTGAAGATTGTGCCATTGGATTCCACGCACTTTCTTGACGGGCAATTGCCATCGCAAAGGTTTTGGAGATAGCGGTGTTTACTTGGGCAGTCGGATTTTTTATGGTTTCCCTATTTAAGGCAATATCAAAATAATCTTGATAAGCATTGGGCAAACGCAAAGTCAGATAATCCCACGCTTTGGCGATAATTGAACCATCCACGCCTAAATCAAACCAGCCCTGTTGGTTGGCATATTCACTCAAAGCAATTTGTCGTGCCTGCTTTGAATTTTTTTCATCAACGGGAAGATTTTCCAGCAGAAAACGCCAACGCTGTTTTGCCGCCCCTAAGCGATCTAATTGACGAAGTTCTGCAATTTCGGCTAAGGTATTTTGATGTTTTGTCCATTCATTTTTGAGTTCCGGTGTGGCTTGTTTTGATTCAAAATGATAGCCAGCCCCTCGATTTTTAGGGCTTAACATTGCTTGTGCCAACATTGGGTAAAAGCCACGTTCTTTAGAAAGTGCGGTCAAAATTGACGAGGTTTTTTGTTTATCGCTTTTCGCCAACCAATAACGCCATTCTTGTTTTTCTTTTCCTTCATTAGAAAGTGCGTTTAACCAAGGCATTAGATCGGTTTTCTGCCAAATTGCCATACGCAAACGGCGTTCAATCAGATTATCCGCCTTTAATTTTAGGATTTCCTCATCACGCCATTGTTGAAAATGCGGGCTTTCGTTATCAAAAAAACGGCTGATAAATGCTATTTTCCAATCCCGCATTTGAGCGTCATTGAGCTGCCACATTTTTGCCCATTGTTCATAAGGGGCGAAACTCGGTTCGTTGATATTTTCGGGAATACTGCGTAAATAACGGGAAAAACTTTGTAGTATCGCAAATTGATGGGGAATTTTGCCATTTTCAATCTGTGGTGATTTTTCCGCAATGATTTTGAGCTTACTTGGTGTTTTGAGTAAATCAATATAGCTTTGTAAATCCGCCAAAATTGTTGGATCTTCTTTTTCGCCATTTAGGTTTTCTAATTCTTTCGCCAACAGCTCTAAGCCTTTTACATCATTTTGAGTGAAAAGATTTTTCGCTTTTTGATAAATCTTGTCTGAGGTTCTGTTCCCGGTGGCATACCATTGCGCCCAAAGAGGCGTGTCTTTGGTGATTTCGCCATTATTCAACCAAAGATTTTCAAAGCGGGTCAAAATATCGCGTTGATTTGGTTGTGGGGATTGATTTGCTTCCGTCGCTTTGGCTTCATTTTGATAGGCTTGGTTTAGCACGGCGATCTGCATAGCAAGGCGTTGCGGTTTGATTTTTTTCGCATAATCAACCAGCTCAGGGGCTTGATTGTTACTAAGTAGATTCAGTATGCCCTGTTCTAGGCGTGCGTGTAAAAAGTGGTGGGAATGTTTGTCTAAATAATCCTCCATTTCTTTTTTTAATGCCATCACTTCATCTCGGGAGGTGTGCGGCGTGACCACATTGATTTGGCTTTCAAAATACGTTACCCACGCGTCATTTTGTAATGGATAGCCTTCTAATGAACGAATAAGTTGTTGGAAAAGCGGTTTATTTTCAAAAACACGATTATTTTTAACCGCACTTTTCAATAAACTTTCCAACTGTAAAAAAGTAGCACGTTGTTCAAAATGTTTTAAACGAACTTCTTGTTGGGTTTGTTGCCATTTTGCTTGTTCTTCGGCAAGGTTAATGGAAGGTGTTTTTTCGTTTTTGTGCGTATTTGCCATAATTGGCTGAGAAAGTGCGGTCAAAATAGCAAAAGAAATGAGAGAAAGTTTTTTCATATTTTTAATGGTTATTGAACATCATTTGTAAAAAAGCGAACCCTTAGATTCGCTTTTTAGTAGATTAGTTTCGTTAAAACACTTTTTTAAAGGGTTTTACAATCACTTCGCCATATACGCCGGCTTCTACATAAGGATCTTGTGTTGCCCACTCTTTTGCTGCCGTTAAGCTCTCAAATTGAGCGATTACCGTTGAGCCGGTAAATCCGGCGTCACCGGGGTTTTCATCATCAATAGCCGGATTAGGGCCGGCGGTGAGGAGGCGGTTTTCCGCTTGTAATTGTTTTAAACGTGCCAAGTGTTGTTCACGCACGGCAAGGCGTTTTGATAGCGTACCGGGAATATCCTGTGCAAAAATAACGTAATACATTGTGTTCTCCTTTTAATGGGTTAATAGATGGGGATTAAGAGGCTTGGGCTTCTTCAATAGAAGCCAAGGCTTTTTCTAATTCGTGATTGTTCTCGCGCGGAATAGCACGTGATTTGCCGTTGTTATCTACGGCAACAAAGGTGAATACCGCATCGGTTACGCAATAACGCTCGCCAATCGGTTCGCTTGAGACTTTTTTTACCCACACTTCCACTTTAATTTGAATGGAAGAACGCCCGACTTTTAAGCATTGTCCATAGCAACACACCACATCGCCAACAGTAATGGGCTTGATGAAATTCATACTGTCCACGGCAACGGTAACTACACGACCGTGGGCGATTTCTTTGGCTAAAATTGCGCCGCCCATATCCATTTGCGACATAATCCAACCGCCGAAAATATCACCGTTCGCATTGGTGTCGGAAGGCATAGCAAGAGTGCGTAATAATAATGTGCCTTTTGATTGGCGACCGTTTTTATCAATAAAATTTGAGGACATCATTGTTCTCCGTTTTTGTGATTATTTTGTTCGTCTTTGGGTAAATATTTGTAAATGTAAACGCCGGAAAGAATTGTTGCGATAAACGTCATCCCAATTAAGCCGAAAGATTTAAAATCGATCCAAGCTTCTTCCGACATATTGTGGCTGATATAAATATTCACCAACATACAAATGAGGAAGAAAATTGCCCAACCAAGATTGAGGGTATGCCACGCTTTTTCCGGCAGCGTGATTTCTTTGCCGAGTAATTTTTTGATGAGAGGTGTTTTAAATTGAAATTGTGCAACAAGTAACACAATGGCAAAGAGGGCATTGATGATGGTGACTTTCCACTGAAGATAGCGTAATTCGTTGAAATAAGCGGTTAAAAGCCCGAAGAAAACCACGGAGCCTGCCATAATTTTTTGTTGTTTTTCAATTGTGCCATATTTCCATTTTAAAACGATCATTTGCACAATGGTGGCAATCACAAGGACGATCGCCGCATCACGCACGCCCCCAAGTTTATAGGTGATAAAAAATAAAATGAGTGGAATAAATTCAAGTAATTGTTTCATTTATACTTCCTTCATCAATAAACTGTAAAAACGGTAGGTTATAACCAACTTTAAAATATTCACTGTCGCCACCAAAAGGCTGGTTACAACAGCAAAGAAAATGTTGCCGGGAATGGAAATAATTGGAGAAATTAAAAGAGGAGCAACAACATAGATAAGCAAGGTGTAAATAAATAAGTCCCCTTTTCTTTTCATTCCTTGCAGCCAAACTTTTTTAAGGCTTTGGGAAATACTATCTTGGGTTGTTAAATAATGTGTCGCCGATAAATTTAAACGAACGAAAAAATACATCCCAAAAAGGAAGACAAGAAAGGACACAATAGAAGGGGCGGTTGGCGTTTGGCTCATTACGCTGGTGGCGATTTCAATCAAAGCAAATAATAACGGTGTGATAGCAATCACTTCCAACACAATCGCCCCCACAAAACGTGGCAAGGTGGCACGAAAGCTTTGTGCTAAAGTGCGGTAGTTTTGTTGGCTGATTTGATGAACGCTAATTAATACCCAAGCACTAATAAAAGCCGAGGCTAATTGTGTGATAAAAAATGATAAAAGCATACCTGATTCAAGGTTTCCAACATCAGGTAAAGCTGTATTATTCGGCAAAGTATCTTGAGGAATGAGTGGGGGGCTTAATAATACGCTCGCCATCTGCACCATAAACAGAATTAAGACAAATTGAAGGGCGATTTTTTGTTGATTGCGAAAAAAATGCCAACTGTCTTGCAAAACTTGGGTAAAGTTAATCTTCATTTTATTTTCTCTTTTCAAAAATGGCGCAATTATACCTTGTTTGTGCGATTGTGCCATTTATCTTACGTAAAAATTCCGCTTTTTGATATGGCACAAATTTCTTAATTTCAAGTTTTTTCATTAAAAGTGCGGTCATTTTTAATGAGAAATTTTTACTAATTCATAAAAATTTGAAGTAGATCACAGAATGACTACTCAAAATGAAGTATATTTCACGCTGTTGATAGCCATAAAGTTTTTATGGTTTTCACTCAAATATAATACTTAAGGAGTTCAATATGAAAAAAACAGCACTCGCATTAGGCTTAACAGCAGCATTATTTAGTGGCGTAGCAAGCGCACACCAAGCAGGTGATTTTATTTTACGTGTTGGTGGTGTGTTTGTATCGGCACATTCTGAATCAGACACAAAAGGTGTCGGTGCAGGTAAACCGGAAGTGGTATTAGATGTAAAAGATAATGCACAACTCGGTTTAACCGGTACTTATATGTTTACCGACAATATCGGTGTGGAATTATTAGGTGCAACCCCATTCTCACATAAAATTACCGCTCACGTACCGGCTTTAGGTGCAAATGCAAACCTTGGTGAAGTGGTGAAATTAAAACAACTTCCACCAAGTTTATACGCACAATATTATTTCTTAGATAAAAATGCAGGTTCTCGCCCGTATATCGGTGCAGGTGTAAACTATACCCGTTTCTTTAATGCAAAATCATTAAATCCGGCAGTAACAAATTTAAATGTTAAAAAACATTCTTTCGCACCGGTTGTGAATGCAGGTATTGATATTAAATTAACAGATAACCTCTATTTGAATACTGCAATGTGGTACACCCATATTAAAACTAAAGCGAAATTTGATGCGTTAGGTTTAAACCACGAAGTTGATGTAAGACTTAACCCATTTGTGTTCTTCGCAGGTCTTGGTTACAGTTTCTAATCTTAGTGAGTCCTCTATTTAACAAAAAAGCGATGAATGATTTCATCGCTTTTCTTTTAGTTTTTATTCACTTGCGTAACCTTGTTTGGGTAATGGCTTACCGTCCAAATAGGCGATACCGTCTTTTAGGCATAAACGATCTTCCGCAAACCATTTAATTACCATTGGATAAATGCGATATTCTTGTTCCCTTGTGCGTAATTCAATCTCTTCCACATTATCATCAGGAAAAATCGGCACTTTGGCTTGTAAAATAATTGCACCGCCGTCCACTTCTTCATTGACAAAATGTACGGTTGTACCGTGTTCCGTATCACCGGCTTCCAATGCTCGCCGATAGGTATTTAAGCCCGCATATTTGGGTAAGAGAGAAGGGTGAATATTGAGAATTTTACTGCAAAAACGTTGAGTAAACGCAGCCGTTAAAATTTTCATATAGCCGGCAAGCACGATTAAATCCACTTCCATTGATTGCAAATAATCACCAATGGCATTATCCATTTCTGCATTATTGGCAAAATCTTGGCGTAAAAAAACTTGGGTAGGAATGACCGCACTTTTGGCACGTTCAAGTCCAAACGCTTCCGCTTTATTACTGACAACACAGGCGATTTTGGCAGGAATAAACCCCGTTTCACAGGCATCAATAATGGCTTGAAGATTACTTCCCTGCCCTGAAATTAAAACAGCAATTTTTTTCATAAAGATCCTAAAGAGAAAAGGCGAATTTTCATTCGCCTTATTGGGAAAAATTATTGAATAACGACCCGTTCTTCGCCATCCTTTGCCGACTCAATATGACCGATCAGCCACGCATTTTCACCGGCTTGTTTTAAAATGGCAAGTGCGGTTTCTACTTCAGCCTGCGGAAGGGCAATTACCATACCCACGCCACAGTTGAACGTGCGGTACATTTCATAGGTGGAAATATTGCCTTGTTCTTGCAGCCATTTGAAGATTGGTTGCCATTCCCAGCTTTTTTCATTGATAACGGCTTTGGTATTTTTTGGCAACACACGTGGAATGTTTTCCCAGAAGCCACCGCCTGTTAAGTGTGCGATGGCGTGAACATCGGTTTGTTTAATAAGGGATAAGATAGATTTCACATAAATTTTGGTTGGGGCTAACACTTGTTCGCTTAATGGTTTTCCGTTTAATTGCTCTGTTTCGGGATTCACACCGGAAACTTCGATCACTTTACGAATTAAAGAATAGCCATTGGAATGAGGACCGCTTGAGCCTAAAGCGATTAAGGCATCTCCGTTACGCACTTGGCTACCGTCAATAATTTCAGATTTTTCTACCACGCCCACACAAAAACCGGCTAAATCGTAATCGCCTTCGTGATACATTCCCGGCATTTCAGCGGTTTCACCGCCCACAAGCGCACAACCTGATTGCACACAGCCTTCCGCAATGCCTTTGACTACATCTGAAGCCACATCCACCTCTAATTTACCGGTAGCATAATAGTCTAAGAAAAATAACGGCTCGGCACCTTGCACCACTAAGTCGTTCACACACATTGCGACCAAATCCACACCAATTGTATCGTGCTTTTTCAAATCAATCGCCAAACGTAATTTTGTTCCCACGCCGTCCGTGCCGGAAACCAAAATCGGCTCTTTATATTTGCTTGGAATTGCACATAATGCGCCAAATCCGCCAAGTCCACCAATGACTTCCGAACGGGTAGTGCGTTTGACGTGTGGTTTGATTCGTTCGACAAGTTCATTACCGGCATTAATATCCACGCCGGCATCTTTGTAACTTAATGATTGTTTGCTCACAATGTTTTCCTGAGTTTGTTAAAGAAAAAATCAGCGCAGATTGTATCAGTTTACGCAAACGTTTGCGATAAAATTTTAAGACAAAAAAGACCGCACATTAAATAAAGTGCGGTCTTTTTCATTGTTATTTTTAACGGTTTGCCAATTCAAAAATCATCGCTTCGGCTTGACAGCTAAAGGTGAAACTTGCTTTTAATTGCACACCGTTTTCAAGAGTGATAATTTCACTGCTGATTTGGCAAGGATCACTTTCTGTTTTGTGTGCTTTTTCCGTGAGTGTTGCAAGGGCTTGTTCTGCTTCGGCTTGGCTGCCGTAAATTTGTTCCACATTCACCGTGCAGTCTGAGCCATCAATAATCGTCCCCACATCCACACAGCTACAAGTAAGGGATTCTTCCGCTTTGCATTTTATTGCCATAATTTATCCTTATTTTAAAATTAAAATTGGCATTATTTTAGCACTTTTGAAAATAACTTGAAAACTCACCGCACTTTAAATTGTGCCTACTGGTCGGAACTCTATAAAAATAAATAAAATGAATTTGCACTCCAATAAATGGAGCTTTAGAATCCCCCGTCCTCTAAATTCCTCTATAAATAAAAAGGTTTCTTCTATGAAAAAATTTAACCAATCTTTATTAGCAACGGCAATGTTACTTGCCGCCGGTGGTGCAAATGCCGCCGCCTTCCAATTAGCGGAAGTTTCAACCTCGGGCTTGGGGCGTGCGTATGCCGGTGAAGCGGCAATGGCGGATAACGCTTCTGTTGTAGCAACCAACCCTGCATTAATGAGCCTATTTAAAACCAACCAATTTTCCGTAGGCGGCGTTTATGTGGATTCTAAGATCAAAATGAGCGGCCCGGTTACGGTAACGGCATTTGGTCGTCCGATTGCTCAGGGTTCCGCTTCGCAAAATAGTGTGGTACCGGGATCACTCATTCCAAATATGTATTTTGTTGCCCCAATCAATGACAAATTCGCTGTGGGCGGTGGAATGAATGTGAATTTTGGCTTAAAAAGTGAATATGACAACAACTATGATGCAGGGGTTTTTGGTGGAAAAACCGATTTAACCGCCATTAATCTTAACTTAAGCGGTTCATATCGTGTCACCCAAGGTTTAAGTGCCGGTGTAGGCGTGAATGCCGTTTATGCAAAAGCAGAAATTGAACGCCGTGCAGGCGTTTTAAGTACTGCGGTTAAAAATGCTGCACCTTTGGTTCCTGGTTTAGTTCAAGCCGGCTTAATTTCACCTAATGCAGCCCAATCTTTATCAAGACTTCAAGGCGCAGAGAAAGATACGGTTTTAACCCATTTACAAGATAAGAGTGCGTGGGCGTTTGGTTGGAATGCCGGTTTATTATACGAATTTAATGAGCGTAATCGTATTGGTGTGGCGTATCACTCCAAAATTGATATTGATTTTAAAGACCGTTATGCCACCAGCGCACCACGTGTCATCGCAGGTCAACCGGCAGGTGAAGGCGGCTTAACGTTACATTTGCCGGATTATTTAGAAGTGTCAGGTTTCCATCAATTAACGGATCGTTTCGCAATGCATTATAGCTATAAATATACGCATTGGAGTCGCTTAAAATCGCTACACGCTACCTATAACACCGGTGAAGAAGCCTTCCATAAAGATGAAAATTACCGCAGCAATTCCCGTATTGCCCTTGGTGCGACCTATGATGTAAATGATCAATTAACCTTGCGTGCGGGTATCGCTTATGACGAAGCGGCCGCAACAACTGCTCACGCAAGTGCTTCCATTCCGGATACGGATCGTACTTGGTATAGCGTTGGTGCAACCTATAAATTTACCCCGAATCTTTCCGTTGATTTAGGTTATGCCTATTTGAAAGGTAAAAAAATTCAATTTACAGAATCGCAAGATGTGCGTGGCATTGCTACAATCAAAGCGGATTACACCTCTAAAGCCAGTGCAAATCTTTACGGTTTAAACTTAAATTATAGTTTTTAATCCATTCAAAAATTTAGCATAATAAGGCACGTTTCCAGGTAGAAGCGTGCCTTTCTTTTTTAATGATGTAGTTAATGTACAGAATAGAAATGATTGTTTTTGTCGGACGCCATGTCGGATTACATAAAAATTAAATAATTTCAATAATATGGGCGTCAGCGTGGCGCCCTTGAAGGGCTCAATCGTTGTATATTTGCTACATAACACTGCAAAACAGGACTAAAAATGACCGCACTTTATTACACCTACTATCCTTCGCCGGTGGGCAAACTTCTCATTTTGTCTGACGGCGAACACATCACACATATTGATTTTGAAAAAGAACAATACGCCCCAAACCCTGCGTGGTTAGAGAAAAACGATTTACCCTTGTTCCAAAAAGTTTATCGTGCTTTTGACCGTTATTTTAACGGTGAAGCGGAAACCTTTGCAGATATTCCATTGAAAGCAGAGGGAACGGCATTTCAGCAGGCAATCTGGCAGGCATTGCGAAAAATTGGTTATGGCGAAATGTCGAGTTATGGTGAATTGGCAAAAATGATCAACAACCCGAAAGCCGTGCGTGCAGTAGGTGGCGCAGTAGGGAGTAATCCAATTAGTATTATTATCCCTTGCCACCGCATTTTGGGGAAAGATAAAACCCTAACGGGCTTTGGTGGTGGATTGGCGGTAAAACGTTTTTTGCTACAACTGGAAAAGATCCCTTACATTGATAAAGGCAGTGAATATACCAAGCCCCGCTTTTTCAAAAAATATACTGAATGACTTTACAAACACCTCCCAAAACATTGGCAGAGTTACTTCGGCACGCTCAAACCATTGCAGGTTTAACCTTTGGTGAACTTGCTGATGAATTAAATATTCCCGTCCCACCCAATTTAAAACGGGATAAAGGCTGGGTTGGAATGTTATTGGAAACCGCATTAGGGGCGACAGCGGGCAGTAAAGCCGAGCAGGATTTTGCTCATCTTGGTGTGGAACTTAAAACCCTACCGATTAATGAACAGGGATTTCCATTGGAAACCACTTTCGTTAGCCTTGCCCCTTTGGTGCAAAATTCCGGCGTGCAGTGGGAAACCTCTCACGTTCGCCATAAATTATCTTGCGTACTTTGGATACCCATTGAAGGCAGCCGCCATATAGCATTGCGGAAACGCCACATCGGCGCCCCTATTTTATGGCAACCAACGCCCGCGCAAGAACGCCAATTAAAACAAGATTGGGAAGAATTGATGGAATACATCACCCTTGGACGGCTCGATCAAATTACCGCAAGAATTGGTGAAGTGATGCAATTAAGACCAAAAGGAGCAAACAGTAAATCAATTACGAAAGGTATTGGCAAAAATGGGGAAGTAATAGAAACGTTACCCTTAGGCTTTTATTTGAGAAAAGAATTTACTGCCGGCATTTTGAGGGATTTTTTAAGCGCTTAACTGTGGCTGTTCACGATAGCTTAGGGCGATCAGTTGCAAAAAATATCGTGAAAATAACTGCACTTTCCTCTTCCTCCGCCTACGGTATATCCCTTCGTAAACGGAGAGAGGGAAAGGAAAATTTGGTGTATGTTGTAATAAACTCACCAGTCTGAAATAACGTGATTGGTAGGGACGCCACGCTGGCGTCCTTACAGATTATTTCGTTTTATACATTCATATAATAAAGCCCTCTATAACAAGAGGGCTAAAATCGTCAAAAATTATCCTTACGCCACTTGAATGAAGAAATCCTTCAATCCGACCAATACATTATTTACCGCAACGGTGGCTAAAATTAATCCCATTACACGGCTGATAATTGCCGCACCGGAATTGCCTATAAAGTGCTGAATACGGTTTGCGGCAAGCAGTAAAATATAGGTGATTAATAACACCGCCAACATAATTCCGGCGGTAATAAACTGCTCGGTAAAATTGAAACGGTGATTATCCGTTAAAAGCACTATCGCCATCATCGCCCCCGGTGAAGCAATGGAAGGCACGGCAAGAGGGTAAACTGCAATTTCTGTAACATTTGCACGCATTTTGATTTCTTGATCCGGTTTACTTTCACCAAAAATCATTGTTAGGGCAAATAAGAACAGGACTAATCCACCGGCAATTTGGAACGCCGGTAGGGGAACTTGCATTGCTTCAAAAAGAATTTGTCCGCCGATTAAAAAGAAAAGCAAAATGCCGGCGGAAATAATTACCGCATTGCGGGCGATTTTGCGGCGTTCTTCAAGGGAAAATCCAATGGTTTTAGAAAGGTAAACGGGGATCGAACCGATAGGATCAATCACCGCCCAAAGTACAACGAACTGAACAATAAAAGAATCAAACATCCACTTTCCTTTTTATTTAATGAAAACAATAGGCGGGCATTCTATCAAATAAATGGTGCAAAGGGAGAAAACCACGGCACATTTCGCCCTATTTTTTTGTATTTTCAAAAACTTGGAAAAAACCGACCGCACTTTGTAGCTGATCACCGTAAAAAATCATCGGAATACGATTACGTAGCCAAAGGGGGACAGCGAGTTCTTGCCATATTTTTTTGATGTCTTCCCTTGGGCGTTTAGGATGATGTTTGATTTTACCCGAATAAGAAAAGCGAATTTGAATCGGCAAATGGGTTGGGGGAAGCACAGTGGAATGTTCTTGCCAATGGAAGATAAATTGGTGTTCCAGCCGTTGTAAATAAAGTTCACCCAAATTATCGGGCAAGGTGAGAGATGACTTTTTCATTTCAAGGCAAATTGCACGCAGATCGAGAAAGTTATTCGTAAGATACAGGCAAGATTGATAACGGCGTATCACGTTTTTACCTAGTTGAAATTGAGGATTTGCCTCTTTTTTTGCCGAGATAACATCTTGAATAAGTTGTTCAAGTTGGCGTTTACTTGGCATTTCGCATTGGTTTTTCGCTAACCACATACGCAAAAGTGCGGTCTGTTTTGGCGGCGAATATTGATGGAACTGATGAAGATGAAATTCGGTCTTTGTTTGGCAATGTGCCTCAAAGGTTGGTTGCAACAATTCTTCAATTAATGTTTGTTGCTCAAAACAGTGCTGTGCAGTGCGTTGAACCGCATTGTCAAAGTGCGACCAACGTTCACACAGTAGCGGTAATACCTGATTACGCAAAAAATTACGTTCATAGCGGTTATCATCATTGCTTTCGTCATTAATCCAAGTCAGTTTTTCCCTTTGGATATAATCTGTTAATTGTTCACGACTGAAATTGAGTAGGGGACGAAAAATGCTCATCCCAAAGATTTCGCTTTGGGCTTGCATTGCACTTAATCCTTGCAGCCCACTACCTCGTTTTAGAGCAAGGAAAAAGGTTTCTGTTTGATCGTTTAGATGGTGTGCCGTGGTGAGTAATTCATTTGCTTGAAGATGTTGGCGAATAGCATTGTAACGGGCTTCGCGCGCACCGGCCTCCACACCATTGCGCTGGTTAACCTGTACATATTCAATAAGGAGTGGAATATTCAATTTATCGCATAGCGTTTGGCAATGGTTTACCCAGCTATCCGCATTCGGGCTTAAACCGTGATGAATATGAATTGCCCGCAGGCGAAAGTGCGGTTGTTTTTCACGGTATTTTGCAAAAAGAGAGAGAAGGGCAGTGGAGTCCAGCCCACCGCTCAAAGCAATAAGATAACCTTGCGCGGTGGTTTGTGAGAGTTGCTGTTCAAAATTTGAAAAAAGATCCATTAAGCAATTTTTTCAGCTTTATATTGACTGGTTGGATTTAAAATTTCAAAACGTGCGGCAATGGTTTGCAGCTCGTAAGAATTGCGTTCAAAGGTGGTTTTCATCACGCCGGCGACTTCATTATTCATTGCTTCAAAGGCTTCAACATCTGATTTGCCGTTGAGTAAATTGGCTAAAAATGTGCCGGCAATTAAATCGCCCACGCCCACCGGTTCAAAATTGAATTGATAAAGCGGACGGCTTAAGTGCCAAATACCTTCCGGGGTTGCCATAATGATTTCAAAAGTATCGGGATCATTGATTTTGCCTACTTTTCCTAAGTGTTTTACCAATACTTTTTTCACGCCTTTGGCGAGCAATGCCCGCACGGCTTTAAGGACATCATTAAAATGATTGATCGGGAAGTCGCTGAGCTGGCGTAGTTCGTTGAGGTTGGGGGTCATAATATCTGCTACCGGAATGGCTTTTTCAATTAAGGCTTCACGCACACCGTTTGCCACAACACAAATTTTTTCAGGGTTCGGCATCACCGGATCGCATAAATAGAGGGCATTAGGGTTGCGTTTTTTGATTTGTTCTAAAGCATAAATAATTTGATCAACCTGTTCTGCCGAACCAAGATAACCGGAAAGCAAGGCATCACATTCTTGTAATTTTTCAATATTGTCCAAACCACTAACAATTTCACGGATTTGCTCTTGTGGAATCACCATTCCCGTCCATTTGCCGTATTGGGTGTGATTAGAAAATTGCACCGTGTTAAGTGCCCAAACATCAACTCCTAATAATTGCATTGGGAAAGTGGCGGATTTATTGCCAGCAAAGCCATAGACCACGTGGGATTGAATGGAAAGTACGTTTTTCATATTTGCCTCCTTTTTGTTGTGTTATTCCATTAAGTAGGGAAAGGGATTTTTACAAGATAAAAAAGAGCAGTCAAAATACCGCTCTTTTTTAAATAGGTTTAACAATAGCCGTAAGACATTAAACGCTGGTAACGTCTGTCTAATAATTCTTCTTTATTTAATCCGTCAAGTTCGGCTAAATCTTCCGTTAAACGTTTTTTCAAGTTTACTGCTATTAATGCATAATCACGATGTGCGCCACCGAGTGGTTCTTGCACGATACCGTCAATTAAGTTGAGTTCTTTTAAACGGGCTGCGGTTAATCCCATTACTTCTGCGGCGGTGGAGGCTTTTTCGGCACTTTTCCAAAGAATGGAGGCACAGCCTTCCGGTGAGATAACGGAGTAGGTGGAATATTGCAACATATTGACTTTATCGCCCACACCGATTGCCAATGCACCGCCTGAGCCGCCTTCACCAATCACGGTACAAATCACCGGCACGGTTAATTGCGCCATTTCTCGTAGATTGCGCGCGATAGCTTCCGCCTGACCGCGTTCTTCCGCACCAATGCCTGGATAAGCCCCCGGTGTATCAATGAACGTGATAATAGGGAGATTAAAACGCTCTGCCATTTCCATTAAACGCAAGGCTTTGCGATAACCTTCCGGTGCTGGCATACCAAAATTGCGTTTTACTTTGTCTTTTACCGTTCTGCCTTTTTGGTGACCAATTACCATCACCGGGCGACCATCCAAACGGGCTAAACCGCCTACAATGGCTTTGTCATCGGCAAAAGCACGATCGCCGGCAAGTTCTTCAAATTCGGTAAAAATATGTTCAATATAATCAAGGGTATAAGGACGATTTGGGTGGCGTGCCATTCGGGAAACCTGCCACGCATCAAGATTGGCAAAGGTTTTTTTGGTGAGTTCATCGCTTTTTTTCTGTAAACGCTTAATTTCGTCCGTTAAATCCACTTTATCATCGGAAGCGGCACGCAAAGCTTCAATTTTCGCTTCCAACTCTGCAATCGGCAGTTCAAAATCTAAATATTCTTGACTCATTTTTTATCCTAAAAACACCGTGAAAATTGCCCGCACTTTATCAAGAATTACCTTGTGGCGCAAATGGTTTTCACTGGTTGGGCGAGCTTATAACCGTTCTTTTTTAAATAAAGACAGGACAAATAAAAAGGCGGAACAAATTACCACAGAAGGGCCGACAGCGGTGTCATACAGTGCGGATAGAATCAGCCCTCCAATAACGGAAAGTTGACTCATTCCAATGGCAAAACCCACCATTGATTCCGGTGTTTTGGCAAAACGGCGTGCCGTGGCTGCGGGAATAATGAGTAATGAGGTGATAATTAATGCACCGACAAACTTCATACTTAATGCAATTGTAAGTGCGGTCAACATCATCAAAATAAAACGCATTTTTTTGATATTGATACCTTCCACTTGGGCGAGTTCCGGCGAGACGGTGGTGGAAAGGAGAGCTTGCCAAAAATAAACCAATGTACTTAATACGATCACCACGCCAATAGCGATATAAATTAAATCCGAATAATTGATCGCGAGGAGATCGCCGAATAAATAGCTCATTAAATCCACACGCACATTTTTTAATAATCCAACGGTGACTACGCCAAGGGATAAACAACTGTGGGCGATGATGCCGAGCAGGGTATCAATAGAAAATTGCGTGTTGCTTTCTAACCATACTATCATTCCTGCAAGAATAAGGGTAAGCACTACAATGGCGACATAAGGATTCACCTGAAGAAAAATCCCTAATGCTACGCCAAGTAAGGCGGAATGTGAAAGTGTGTCGCCAAAGTATGCCATTTTACGCCACACCACAAAGACACCTAATGGTGCGGTGATAAGGGAAAGTAAAATACCGGTCAAAAATGCCGGAAAGAGAATTTCAAACATTAGGCATCCTTATTTTGACAATGATTTTCGGAATGACCACACCCACAGACATCACCGTGCAAATTGTGATGGTGATTGTGATGGTGGGTGTAAAAGCCTACATTCTGTGCGAGTTGATTTCCCCATAAACGCATAAAGGTAGGATCATTGGAAAGGCTTTCCGGCGTGCCGGCACAACAAATATGTTGGTTGATACAAAGCACTTCTTTACTGTCTGCCATTACAATGTGTAAATCGTGGGACACCATTAGCACCGCACAATTCAGTTTTTTCTGGGTTTGGTGAATAAGTCGGTAAAGTTCTGCCTGACCGGTAATATCCACCCCTTGGGTTGGTTCGTCCAAAACCAAGAGATTTGGTTTGTTTAAAATCGCACGGGCAAGCAGTACGCGCTGCATTTCGCCACCGGAAAGTTTTTGCATATTGTTTTGGCGTAAATGGGGAACCGAAAGTTGCTCAAGTGCGGTCAAAATTTCCTGCATTTTTATGCCTTTTTTTAAGGCAAGAAAACGCTCCACCGTAATGGGTAAGCTATGATCCAAATGAATTTTTTGTGGCACATAGCCAATACGTACATTTTTACCATAAATCACTTCACCGCCGGTGGGCTGTTGTAGCTTCAATAGGGTTTTGAGTAAGGTCGATTTGCCGCCGCCGTTCGGCCCGACAATGGTGATAATGGAATTTGGATAAATTTTTAAATTGATATTTTGTAACGCGGTTTTTTGTTCAAACACCACATTGATATTTTTGAGTTCAATTAATGGAGAGAGCGGATCGCGTTGAATGGTATGAATTTGCATAATACCGCCTGTGTCAAATTTAGCGGCTAACATTAGCTTATTTCAGGGAATTTCTCAAGGCATAATCGCTTATGCCGAATATTTCGCCATCTTTTTTCAATGTTTTAAGGTAGAATGAACCTACTTTATAATTTGTAGTCAGAAAAGCGATATTATTTCCATTTTAGGTCATCATTTTGCAGCACGTTAAATTAGCCCGAGACAGACGAAAAAGAAAATCCCGCATCAAGGCGGCGATTTTTTTTGCTGCATTGTTGCTCATCTTTACCGGAACAATGCTTGGTTTGAAAGATAATGCGGAATCCGAACCCACGGTGCAAAGCAATTTAGAGCCGGAAATGGTGGGCGATGTGCAATATCAATCACTCCAGCCTGATGATTCTCAATCTTCTTCTCAACCAGCCGAACAGGCTGACGCACACGCAGATTCTGAAGACGCCACTTCTTATGATGATGAGTTGCAAGGTCAGGACGATGAATCGGAAGAAGTCAAACCTGAATTTGATGAATTAAATGATTTACCGCAAGATGCACAAGATGCCTTGAATGGCTTATTGGATGCCGCCGATCAGGCAATACGTATTAGTGATCAATTCAGCCATACCGTTGTGCGTGGCGATACATTAAAAGATGTATTGGAGCTTTCAGGCTTGGATGATGACACCGCAAAAGGCTTGATCGCTTCTTATCCGGAATTAAAAAACTTGCGTGCGGGGCAGCAATTTTATTGGATATTAGACAAAAACGATGAGTTGGAATATCTAAACTGGTTAGTTTCCGAAAAAGAAGAACGCATTTATGAGCGGGTACAGGACGGTAAATTTAAACGTCAAATTTTAGAAAAACAAAGCGTTTGGAAAAAAGAAGTGTTGAAAGGGCAGGTTTCCGGTTCTTTTGCCGCAAGTTTACGGGCGTTGGGGCTGGATGGTCGTCAAGTTTCCCAATTAAGTTCTGCCTTACAGTGGCAGGTGAGTTTACAAAAATTGAAAAAAGGCACGAAATTTGCGGTGTTGGTTTCCCGTGAATATTTAGGTGATAAACTTACCGGGCAAGGTAACGTGGAAGCGATCCATATTATTGCCGAGGGTAAAAGTTATTATGCCATTCAAGCGGCAAACGGACGTTATTACAATCAACAGGGGGAAACCTTAGGCAAAGGCTTTGCCCGTTATCCATTACAACGTCAAGCACGCATTTCTTCACCATTTAACCCGAATCGCCGCCATCCGGTAACAGGGCGTGTTCGTCCGCATAAAGGTGTGGATTTTTCCGTGCCACAAGGCACACCGATTATTGCACCGGCGGACGCCTTAGTGGAAAAAGTGGCGTATCAAGCCGGTGGGGCAGGGCGTTATATTGTGCTTCGCCATAGTCGGGAATATCAAACCGTTTATATGCATTTAAGTCGCCCATTGGTTAGAGCCGGACAAAGTGTGAAAAAAGGGGAACGAATTGCCCTTTCCGGCAATACGGGTATTTCCACCGGCCCACACTTACATTATGAATTTCATATTAACGGCCGTGCGGTGAATCCATTAACGGTTAAACTGCCGGGAACAAGCGGTGGCATGGCAACGGCAGAGCGTAAGCAATTCTTAATAAGAGCCAAAGAAGCAGAAAGAAGGTTGAGATTTTAGTCACCACTCAAAAGTCTGTCTCTTAAAAGTTGAAAACAAAAATCAGCTTATTAAGAGGCAGATTTTTTATGTCTTGATTTTGTTGTGAAGACTAAATCGACCTTTTCGTGTCTTCACGAATATGCTATTCTCTTATTTAAGAATTATTCTCATTTTTGTTATGTTTAAAAGACGTTACTTACTTATTCTTTTAATTGCCCTTTCGTGCGTTTCACTTTTTCTTGGTGTCAGCACGGTGAATTTACAAGGCTTGCTGCATTTTGAGGGCAACCAATGGCAAATTTTTCTTATAAGTCGTGTGCCACGCTTAGTCAGCATTGTGATGGCAGGGGCGGCATTGAGTATTTGCGGTTTGGTAATGCAGCAGTTAAGCCGAAACCGTTTTGTGTCTCCCACTACGGCAGGCACGATGGATAGTGCCAGACTTGGGATTTTGATCGTAATGCTTTTTTTCCCTTCCGCTTCAATGTTATTGAAAACCGGTGTTGCCGTTATGGTGTCATTTCTCGGCACATTATTATTTATGTCGATCCTTTCCCGCTTAAAATTTAAAGATACTATTTTTGTGCCACTGGTGGGGATGATGTTTGGCAACATTATTAGTGCCATTACTGCGTTTATCGCCTATCAACAGGATTTATTGCAAAATCTTTCCGGCTGGTTGCAAGGGGATTTTTCGTTGGTGATGGCAGGACGATACGAATTACTTTATTTCAGCATTCCTATGTTGGCGATTGCCTATTTATTCGCTCATCGTTTTTCCATTGTTGGAATGGGGAAGGATTTTGCCGTTAATTTAGGCTTAAATTATCACCAAGTATTGTATCTCGGCTTACTGATTGTGGCGGCGGTTTCTTCCATTGTGATCATTTCCGTTGGTGTGATTCCGTTTCTGGGATTGATTATTCCGAATATTGTTACCCTTTATTTAGGGGATAATTTGAAAAAAGTGCTTTCGCATACCGCGTTACTTGGGGCGGTGTTTGTTTTATTTTGTGACATTTTAGGACGAAGTATCATTTACCCTTATGAAATTTCCATTAATGCGGTAGTGGGTGTGTTTGGCAGTGGTATTTTCTTATTTTTATTATTGAAACGGTATCAAAATGGCTAAGAAATTTCCTTATCCCTTGATCACACTTGCAATTTTAGCCCTTATTTCGACCGCACTTTATCTTGGTTATGGGTTGCCTTCCCGTTGGCAATATGCTTTGGAAAATCGCGCGCTTTCCCTTTTGGCAATGATGATCACCGGCGCAGCTATCGCCCTTGCCACGATGATCTTTCAAACCATAGTGAATAACCGAATTTTAACTCCAAGCATTCTAGGGCTGGATTCCCTTTATTTATTGCTCCAAACCACCATTATTTTCCTGTTTGGTTCAAGTACATTATTGTCGATTAATTCCATTGCTTTATTTGTGGTTTGTACCGGTTTAATGATGTTGTTCTCTTTGTTGCTTTATCATTTCTTGTTCAAAAAAGAATCGCAAAATATTTTCTTTTTATTACTTGTCGGCATTGTATTTGGCACTTTCTTTGGCAGTTTAACCACATTTATGGAAGTGCTGATTGACCCGAATGAATTTCAAATTGCACAAGATATTGGGTTTGCGAGTTTTAGCCGAATCAATACCCATATCCTGTGGATTGCCTTAGCCATTTTACTTGCCACCATTTTATTCAGCCTGCGTTATTGGCGATATTTTGATGTGTTGGCATTGGGGCGTGAAAATGCGATAAATCTTGGTGTAGATTATCAATCCATCACGAAAACCCTGTTAATTTTGGTGTCGATTTTAATCTCCGTTTCGACCGCTCTTGTGGGGCCTTTGACCTTTTTAGGACTGTTGGTGATGAATGTCACGTTTGAGTTTATTCGTGATTATCGCCATAAAGTTCTCATTCCCGCGGCAATGTTGATTGCAATGATTACCTTGGTATTCGGTCAATTCTTGGTGACACAGGTTTTCACTTTCCGCACCACGTTAAGCATTATTGTGAATTTTGTGGGGGGCGTGTATTTCATTTATCTCTTATTAAGAACGCACAAGAAATAAGGTTATAAATAAAGATGACCATAAAAATTAAAAATATCCATAAAAGTTATGGTGCTAAAAAAGTGGTGGATGATGTTTCTGTTGTCATTCCAAAGGGCAAAATTACTGCTTTTATCGGCCCAAATGGTGCCGGAAAAAGCACGGTATTATCCATTATTAGTCGATTACTTTCGGCGGATAGTGGCGAAGTTTATTTAAACGATGAATTGCTAACGCGTCAAAAAAGCAATGATATTGCCAAGCAATTGGCGATTTTGAAGCAGTCTAACCACATCAATTTACGCTTAACGATCGAAGATCTTGTGGCATTCGGGCGTTTTCCTTATTCCAAAGGAAACTTAACGAAAATTGACCGCACTTTTATTGATAAAGCAATCACGTATATGGATCTCGATGAAATTCGCCACCAATATCTCGATAATCTCAGTGGCGGACAGCGTCAGCGTGCCTATATTGCGATGACTTTGGCGCAGGATACGGATTATATTTTGTTGGACGAACCGCTGAATAATCTTGATATGAAACATTCCGTACAGATTATGCAGGTGTTGCGTAAGCTGGTGAATGAACTGAATAAAACCGTGGTGATGGTGATTCACGACATTAATTTTGCCTCTTGCTATTCAGATTACATCATTGCGATGAAAAACGGGCGTTTGGTGCAACAAGGAGAGGTCAATCACATTATGCAATCCTCGGTATTAAAAGAAATTTACGATATGGATATTCCGATTCAAGAAATTAACCGCCACAAAATTGCTGTTTATTTTAGACACAACTAGGAGTTTTCAATGAAAAAAACCTTTTCCACTTTAGCCCTTTCCGTTCTTACCTTAATTGGTGTGAATACGGTGAATGCCGCCGATATTACGGTTGAAAATTTTGCCGGAAAACAAACCGTGCCGCAAAATCCACAAAAAGTCGTGGTATTAGATTTTGGGGCGGCGGATACTATTCGGGCTTTGGGCGCGGCGGATAGCATTATTGGTTTTCCGCAGAGCGGTAAAATCCCTGCTTACCTTTCTGAATTTGCCGATAAAAAATTTGAAAATGTAGGGGATTTACGGGAACAATTCCTAGAAAAAATCAATGATCTTGCACCGGATTTGATTATCGCCTCAAAACGCCAAGAAAAAATGGTGGATAAATTTAAAGAAATTGCACCGGTATTCTTCATTGATAATGACTACAAAAACTATTACGACAGTTTTCAACAAAACGTTCTCGCTTTGGGACAGATTTTTGATAAAGAAGCGCTAGCCAAAGAAAAGCTGAAAGCGTTAGATAGCGTGGTAACCCAAGTGGCGAAAGCCACACAGCATAAAACCGCTTTATTGGTTTTGGTGAATGAAAGCAAAATTAGTGCCTTCGGTGATGGCTCGCGTTATGGGATGGTGTATCAAAAATATGGTTTCCAACAAGCTGATCCTTCTATTAAGTCTTCTACACACGGTCAAAGTGTCGGATTTGAGTATGTTTTAGAAAAAAATCCGGATTTCTTGTTAGTCGTAGATCGCACGGCGGCAATTACGGAAAAAGCGAATAACGCCCAAAAAGTGTTGGATAACGACATCATCAAACAAACCAAAGCCTATAAAAACGGACATATTGTTTATTTAGATGCGACAAATTGGTATCTCGCTTTTGGCGGATTGGAATCAATGGAAATCATTTCTAAAGAACTGAAAAATGCCGCTGAGAAATAATTTCGGATAGATAAAGCCCCTGTAAGAGGGGTTTTTATTTATCTGTAAAATAATGTTTACAGTATGTTGTAAACCGCTTATGATAACCCTCATTTTTAACGTGCTAATTTTTTATTTATGACCTTCAAATTCGATCCTCAACATCCTTTCGATTGTTTTGTTACCCGCAGTGAAACGATGAAAAGTGCGGTAGAAAATGCACAACGTTTTGCTATGTTTGATGTGCCATTACTGATTCAAGGCGAAACCGGTACTGGTAAGGATTTGTTGGCAAAGGCTTGCCATTATCAAAGTTTGCGCAAAGACAATAAATTTATTGCGGTGAACTGTGCCGGTTTACCCGATGAGGATGCGGAAAGTGAAATGTTTGGCAGAAAAGTGGGAAACAGTGAAACCATCGGTTTTTTTGAATATGCCAATGAAGGCACGGTGTTATTAGATGGCATTGCCGAATTATCGCTAAATCTTCAAGCAAAATTACTCCGTTTTTTAACGGACGGATCATTTCGCCGTGTGGGAGAAGAACAAGAACATTATGCCAATGTGCGGGTGATTTGTACCTCGCAAGTACCGTTAAACCAATTGGTTGAACAGGGCAAAGTGCGGGCAGATTTATTTCATCGCTTGAATGTGCTGACGATTAATATGCCGCCATTGCGTGATCGCACAGAGGATATTCAACCTTTAACGGAGGGCTTTTTACAGGAAATCGGTGAGAATTTAAAAATAAAAACGCCGATTTTTGATGAGGATTTTCTCACTTACCTACAACAATATGATTGGCAGGGCAATGTGCGTGAACTTTATAATACGCTATATCGGGCTTGTTCTTTGGCAAAAGATAACCGTTTAAGTATAGACAGTTTAAATTTGACATTGCCACAAAGTGCGGTCATTTCTATCAATGAATTTGAAAAACTCACGCTGGAGGAAATTATGGGGCAATATGAGACAAAAATTCTTCGTGCATTTTACGCCGAATTTCCCAGCACCAGAAAACTCGCCCAACGCCTCGGCGTATCACACACAGCGATCGCGAATAAATTGAAACAATATGGGATTGGGAAGTAGATCACAAACCTACTCTGGTTTGTATTGAAAACTGCTTACATAATTTCAGCCATTCCACTTTGTCGATTTGTATTTCTAACAAAAATTCCCCTTGTTCTGAAATTTGTTCATTACGCACCGAATCAAGTTGGTAAAGGGCGTGGCGAAGTTTCCCTTCATAAGGTTGCAGTGTCAAATTGAGAGAAAGTATCTCGTTTTTTAACCGCACTTTAATGGCTTTTGGAAGTAAATCCAGCCCTTCACCTGTTTGAGCGGAAAGATAGACGGCGATGGGGTTATTTTCATCATCGTATTCAATATGTGGTGCAACATTATCCGCTAAGTCGATTTTGTTATAAACCAATAAAGTGGGAACGTCATTCGCACCAATTTCTTCCAATACCAAATCAACGGCTGCTTGATTTTCTGCTTTTCTTGGATCTGCCACATCAATCACGTGCAAGAGTAAATTGGCTTCCACGGTTTCTTGCAAAGTTGATTTAAAGGCAGAGATAAGATCGTGGGGAAGTTGCCGTACAAAGCCTACGGTGTCTGCCAGAATGGTTGTGCCAATATCTTGAATTTGCAATCGGCGTAGGGTGGGATCAAGCGTTGCGAAAAGTTGATCTGCCACATAAACATTGGCTTGGGTGATGAAATTAAAAAGGGTTGATTTTCCCGCATTGGTGTAACCCACAAGAGAAATGGTGGGGATATCCGCTTTTTGTCGGGTTTGGCGATTTTGATTACGCTGTTTTTCCACTTTTGCCAAGCGATTTTGTAATTGCCCAATACGAACTTTTATCAGGCGACGATCTGTTTCTAATTGGGTTTCACCCGGGCCACGCAGCCCGACCGCGCCTTTTTGTTGATCAAGCCCTGTTTTACGGCGTACCAAGCGAGTGGATAAATGCTTTAGCTGTGCCAATTCCACCTGTAATTTTCCTTCGTGGGAGCGGGCGCGTTGGGCAAAAATATCTAAAATCACGCCTGTACGATCCACGACACGGCAATGACACAAACTGGCTAAATTTCGGCTTTGTGCCGGCGTGAGTTGATGGTTTACCAACACCACATCGGCGTTATGTGCTTTCACCATATCGGCAATTTCTTGTGCTTTCCCTTCTCCAACAAAATATTTCGCCTGTGGGGTAGAACGGCTGCTTGTAACCGTTTCTAAAACCTCTACATTGGCAGAGTCGGCAAGCAGAAGAAATTCTTGGAGATCCTCTAGGTTTTTATGTGGTGAAAAGAAAATATGTACAACAATCGCCGTATCACGTTGTGAATGGTTATTTTGATTGATTTTAGATGAGGAAAGTGCGGTTAAAATTTCACAAGAATTTTCAACCGCACTTTGGTTTTGTGGATGATCCATTATTTTGAAGGATTATTCGCTTTTCGTTTCTGCTTCTTCCGTCACTTCTGCTGCGTGAGCATTGTGATGTGTATTATGATGAGAAACGGAACGTGCCGGAACGACAGTAGAAATAGCGTGTTTATACACCATTTGATTAACGGTATTTCTCAATAAAATCACGAATTGATCGAATGATTCGATTTGACCTTGCAATTTAATTCCATTGACGAGATAAATTGATACGGGAATACGCTCGCGACGTAACGCATTCAAATAAGGATCTTGTAATGATTGTCCTTTGGCCATTTTGCTATCCTTTGGTTGTATGAAAAATTATGACAGAAACGACTTGTCTCTGCGTGCAAATATAGCAATAAACATCGGGCTTGTCTATTTGCTTTCCCGTAACTTTTTCAATACGGATTTCATTTTTTCATCCGGTTGTGCATTAAAACGAAGGGTTTCTCCCGTTTTGGGGTGTTCAAAACGAATGGAGAACGCGTGCAAAAACAAGCGATTTAAACCGAGTGAACGCATTTGTTCATCAAAATCCTTATCGCCGTATTTGTCATCTAAAGCAATAGGATGACCCGCATATTGGGTGTGTACACGAATTTGGTGGGTACGTCCCGTTACCGGTGAAGCCTTAATCAGTGTGGCATTGGGATAACGTTCTTCAATAGAAAAACGGGTTTCGGAAGGTTTTCCCTGATCGCTGACACGCACGATACGCTCACCGCTGGAAAGTTCATTTTTTAATAAAGGTGCTTGCACGACTTTGACGTGAGATTGCCATTGTCCCCGCACGAGGGCTAAGTAATCTTTTTGCACGGTTTTTAATCGTAATTGTTCGTGCAGGTTGCGTAACGCAGAACGTTTTTTGGCAATTAATAAAATGCCTGAAGTATCACGATCCAAACGATGGACTAATTCCAGAAAACGGGCTTCCGGGCGGAGCGCACGTAAGGCTTCAATCACGCCAAAATTTAAGCCGCTGCCGCCGTGAACGGCAATGCCGGAGGGTTTGTTTAGCACAATCAAACAATCGTCTTCAAATAAAATTTGGTTTTCAAGTGCTGCGACTTTATTTAATTTTTTAGAAATGGGGGCATCATTTTTTTCTGATACACGAACAGGGGGAATCCGCACAATATCACCGGATTGGAGTTTATATTCCGGTTTGATACGTCCTTTATTTACCCGTACTTCGCCCTTTCTGACAATGCGGTAAATCAAACTTTTTGGCACACCTTTTAGCTTTGCCAATAAATAATTATCAATGCGTTGCCCCGCTTCATCTTCACTAATCACCGTCATTTTTACTGCGGCATTAATGATTTTTTCTTTTTGTTCCGTCATTTTTTCACCTTTTGAAAGAGGCACGAATCATATCATAAAAGCCTTTGAGTGGTAACAATCGCCTTGCTAATTTATCGGTTTATATGGATAATAGAGCGTCTTTTTGTGCATAAATTTTTGCACGTTTAATTGACAAATTTTGTTGGTGAAAACTCAATGCGGCAATCGGCATAAGACATTGATAATCAACATTTTTTTCTTGAATTAAATCAGCCGCTTGCAATGCGTGCGGAATATCGCATTGTTTTATTGACAACGATTTATTGTTTCATAACGTTATCAATGCACCCAGCAACATACAATCGTGAGATTGACTGGCGCGAGAAACACGAGGTCGATAACGAAGCAAAGTGCGGTTTATTTTGAGGTTATTTTTTAATTTTAATCAGAGAATTCACAATGAAAAGAATGTTAATCAATGCAACTCAAAAAGAAGAGTTGCGCGTGGCGCTTGTTGATGGACAACGCCTTTTTGATTTGGATATTGAAAATCCGGGTCACGAACAAAAAAAAGCCAATATCTACAAAGGGAAAATTACCCGCGTTGAGCCGAGTTTAGAAGCGGCTTTTGTCGATTATGGGGCTGAACGTCACGGTTTTTTACCATTAAAAGAAATTGCACGTGAATATTTCCCGGCGGATTATGTGTTTCACGGTCGTCCAAATATCCGCGATATTTTAACCGAAGGACAAGAAGTGATTGTTCAAGTGAATAAAGAAGAGCGTGGTAATAAAGGAGCGGCGTTGACGACTTTTGTTTCTCTTGCCGGAAGTTATTTGGTGATTATGCCGAATAACCCGCGAGCCGGGGGCATTTCCCGCCGTATTGAAGGGGACGAACGCACCGAGTTAAAAGAAGCCTTAAGTTCTTTAGATGTGCCAGAAGGGGTAGGGCTTATCGTACGTACCGCCGGTGTCGGCAAATCGCCGGAAGAATTGCAATGGGATTTAAAAGTGTTACTGCACCACTGGGAAGCCATTAAACAGGCCTCTCAAAATCGTCCGGCACCTTTCCTTATTCATCAAGAAAGTGATGTGATTGTGCGTGCAATTCGTGATTATTTGCGCCGCGATATTGGTGAAATTTTAATAGACAGTCCAAAAATCTTTGAAAAAGCGAGAGAGCATATCAAGTTAGTTCGACCTGATTTCATCAATCGGGTGAAATTATACCAAGGCGAAGTACCGCTTTTCAGTCATTATCAAATCGAATCGCAAATTGAGTCGGCTTTCCAACGTGAAGTGCGTTTGCCCTCAGGTGGCTCAATTGTTATTGATGTAACAGAGGCTTTAACGGCGATTGATATTAACTCCGCACGCTCAACCCGTGGTGGTGATATTGAAGAAACCGCGTTAAACACCAACCTTGAAGCAGCAGATGAAATTGCCCGTCAATTACGTTTGCGTGACTTAGGTGGTTTGGTCGTGATTGATTTCATTGATATGACGCCGGTTCGTCACCAACGTGAGGTGGAAAATCGTATTCGCGATGCGGTACGTCAAGATCGCGCACGGATTCAAATTAGCCGCATTTCACGTTTCGGCTTGTTAGAAATGTCCCGTCAGCGTTTAAGTCCGTCTTTAGGTGAATCATCACATCATATTTGCCCGCGTTGTCAAGGTACGGGGAAAGTCCGTGATAATGAATCGCTTTCTTTATCAATCTTACGTTTGATTGAAGAAGAGGCTCTGAAAGAGAGCACCAAACAAGTCCATACCATTGTACCGGTGCAAATTGCGTCTTATTTACTTAATGAAAAACGTAAAGCTATCCGTAGCATTGAAAAACGCCATAATGTTGATGTGATCGTCGCACCAAACGAAGCAATGGAAACACCGCATTTTAGTGTGTTCCGTTTGCGTGACGGTGAAGAAGTGAACGAGTTAAGCTACAATTTGGCGAAAGTTCATTGTGTGCAAGAGGAATCGGCAGAAGAATCTTCCGCATTCTATCAAGTTGAAACCTCAAGTGAGAGCGAACAACCTGCCGTAGAAAGTGCTGCGGTATCCCTTTCTATTTCGGAAGCCGCGCCAACACCGGTAGAACGCAAATCAAGTGAACCTTCCTTATTGGCGAAAATTCTTGCGAAAATTAAAGGATTATTTGCTTCCGAACCTAAGGAAGAAGAAAAGAAAAAAAATAACCGCAATCAGCGTAATAATCGTAACCAACGCCGTTCACAGGAACGCCGTAATACTTCCCGCCGTGCCAGAGTGGAAAATACGAATGAAGTTGAGAAAGGCGAGGAGGAACAACCCCGCCCAATTCGTGAACGTAATCAACGTCGTTCTCGTCGAAATAATGTTGCGGATGAAGCTATGACGGAAAGTGCGGTCAATTTTGCGGCTGTTTCTGAAGTTCAAGAAGAAAAAGCAGAGCAAGTGACCCAACGTCGTCAACGCCGTGATTTGCGTAAGCGTGTACGCATTGATGAACAAGTGGAAGATTCCCGTAAAACAGAACCTGATTTGGTGGAAATTGAATCTATCCAAACACCGATTGTTTCAACGCCATCTGAGATGACGGAAGAAAAACAACCGCTTCGTCAAGAACGTCAACGTCGTACTCCACGTCATTTGCGTGCGGCGAATAATCAACGCCGTCGCCGTCAAGATGTCAAATCGCCAATGCCATTATTTGCCGCAGTGGTTTCACCGGAACTTGCAGGAGGTAAAGTTTGGGTGGATTATTCGCTCGTTAATACACCTAAAGAGAGCAATTTCTTATCGGTGGATGAATTGCTTGAGCAAGAGAAAACCAAAAAAGGGTTTATCACACCGGCGACCGGTATTGTAGTAGATAATAATCCGGCGGGCGTGAAACCGGTTTTAGATTTTATTGTTCAACCGGCAAATGAATCGGTACAGAAAAAAGTACAGGAATCATTAGAACGCCTCAATGCCGAAAAAGTGCAAGATGAGGTAGTTGTAGCCTCGCAACAAGCCGAAAATGTAACAAAGAGCGTAGAGGTTGCTGAATTTGTCCGTCGCTATGAGTTTAATGGTCGTTTAGGGACGATTTCTTCAGTCACGCATACAAAAGCTGAAATGACACTAGCAAAAGCCGATGAAGAAATAGCACAACCGTTCCCTATTGTAGAATGGCACGATTCACGCTATTACTTCTATGGCAAAGGTGCGGCAGGGCATCACAGTGCAATTAGCCACGTGTATTCCGAGCCTACCCGAGCAAAAGCAGAATAGAAAACGTTAACTATTTGTTCATTATTTGAGTGAGTAAAAATTGGTGCGACATTGCACCAATTTTTTTACGTTTAGTTGGACTAAAATTAATCACTTGATAAAAATATATTTTTTTATTCTTGACGATGTTTAGTAAAAAACGTATTATTCAACCCGCTCAAATCACGGAGGAATGGTCGAGTGGTTGAAGGCACCGGTCTTGAAAACCGGCGAGGGTTTACGCCCTCCGTGAGTTCGAATCTCACTTCCTCCGCCATCAATTGTCTAGAAGTCGTAAGTTTACCCTTGAAAATCAGTAACTTACGATTTTTTTGTTTTCTGTTATTTCCTATGTTATTTCATTTGTTGCTGTCAATTTTGATGTGTCTAAAAAGTTTTTTGACGTAAAATAGGCGTAACTTATATACTGCACAGATAATCGGCGCTTAACTTTGTTTCCGAAAGTCTGTAATCTCATTTTTTCCGTATTGTTCTACTTTAATATTCCTCACTACAATATCTAGTGTCGAAAGTAGTGCCGTCCATTCTCTACAATGTTAACATCTTTTATATAGATATTATTCTCAACAAGGTAGTGCCGTCATCGAACAATACGGTATAAACTGCTTAAATTCGCCTGCATCACAATTAATATCAATTATATATCTTACGTTCGTAGAGAATGAACGATGTTTTGCGTTCGCGAATATAAACAAATCTTTGACGAAGTTGCATAAGTTCCTATTAGGAATATTTACTAATACCTTTTGGTTCTGTTCCGGCGCCATTTTTGATCTTTCCGGTTCTTGTATCAATAGCTAATATCCCGTCTTATAACAAGCAGAGTAGATTAGGTGATATTGAGAGATTTGGCTTTTTCTAACTTAAATAGATTTCGGGATTGTTGGCAAGCCATTGTTGGATTTTGGCTTCAGTTTTTTTTTCGTTGTAGCCGATTTGAGGGAATAGGCTGAAGCGGTAGAACCATCCGAGGTAATCCAACCAAATTCGTTTTTCTTTTTTGAAATAACGGGCATATTCTTTATCGCCGTCTTCACTGCATAGATAGTCCAAAATAAAATCCCGTAATAGATAGTTTTGGTATTCGCACACCGGGCGGTAGGTGCCGATGGGGACTGCCACTTTCTTTTTGCTTGCTGGGTTTTCATGAGGAATATGTAAAATTAAGCTACCCATTGCTTCCCTGTGCATCCAAGATTTAAACATTTTCGCTTCTAAAAACCAACATAAGGCATCGGGGTTGTTTTTATATTCCGTTGGATATTGGGCGATATAAAATTTGCCCCAGTCCCAGAAATAAATCAAACGGCGTTTGCTATCAATGCGCAAGGGGCGCCAATTAGGTGAAATCAGTAAGCAAAACCAAAAAAGTGGGAAAAGAATGTAGAACCAACCGTAGTATATTCTATAGCCGTGCATTTCCAACATTTCTGATTTATATATATTGTATTCTCCTATGGGAACTGTTTTACCTAAGGCAGTATAGGTTTCTAATATTTCATTCCATTGTTTTGATAACGCCCAATCTACTGATATTGCCCATTGAATATCTGTAAACATTCCTTGTTGAAAATAAATATCATATAGTGTCATTGTGGTGACGACTAAAAACCATGGCCATGCCATATTGGCTTTCATGTGCCCTACATTGTAGCGGGCTATTTCAAGGACGCCATTGCCACATTGTTTGACATTGCGTGACACCATATCCGGTGTGTATTCTCTTTGTTTTGTCATTAATAATATTCTTCAAAAGTAATACTGCCCAAAATACTCGGCAAACATTTTATCCCCAAATGTGTTGGTTTTTTCACCAAGTTTAAGGGGGGGCGCATAGACGGTAAGCAAATTGTTATTCTTATCAGTGTTGAATGAATGGAATGTCGGTAATGTTTTTTCTTAACGCTTTTTCATTAAAAACATTTTAAAAAACAACCGCACTTTAACGTTGTTGCTGTATAACACCACGTTTTCTATTTAAAGTGCGGTCAAAATTCGACGTGTTTTTTTATTGCCCGTCGCCGTATTTTTCAAGCCAAGCCTGAATTTTGGCTTCGGTTTTCTTTTCGTTGTAGCCGATTTGAGGGAATAGGCTGAAGCGGTAGAACCATCCGAAGTAATCCAACCAAATACGTTTTTCTTTTTTGAAATAACGGGCATATTCTTTATCGCTGTCTTCACTGCATAGATAGTCTAAAATAAAATCCCGTAATAGATAGTTTTGGTATTCGCACACCGGGCGGTAGGTGCCGATGGGGACTGCCACTTTCTTTTTGCTTGCGAGGTTTTCATGAGGAATATGCAAAATTAAGCTACCCATTGCTTCCCTGTGCATCCAAGATTTAAACATTTTCGCTTCTAAAAACCAACATAAGGCATCGGGGTTGTTTTTATATTCCGTTGGATATTGGGCGATATAAAATTTCCCCCAATCCCAGAAATAAATCAAACGGCGTTTGCTATCAATGCGCAAGGGACGCCAATTCGGTGAAATCAGTAAACAAAACCAAAAAAGCGGAAAAAGAATATAAAACCAGCCCCAGTAAATTATATCCCCATGTATTTCTAACATTTCACTCTTGAAGGTTTCATATTCATTTACTGGGATATCTTTACCCTGAGCTAATAAACTTGATGTATAGAATTGCCAATTGTTTTTTAAGGCCCAATCAATGGATATAGCCCACTTTATAGGTCTTAATATTTCTTGTGTAGTAAAAAAATCATAACAAGTTATTCCAATTACGCATAGAAACCATGGCCATGCCATATTGGCTTTCATGTGCCCTACATTGTAGCGGGCAATTTCAAGTACACCATTGCCACATTGTTTGACATTGCGTGACACCATATCCGGTGTGTATTCTCTTTGTTTCATCATTAATAACATCCTTCAAAGGTAATACTGCCTTCAAAATACTCGGCAAACATTTTATCCCAAAATGTGTTGGCTTTTTCACCAAGTTTAGGGTAGTCCACATAGACGATAAGCAAATTGTTATTCTTATCAGCGTTGAATGAATGGAATGTCGGTAATGTTTTTTCTTAACGCTTTTTCATTAAAAACATTTTTAAAAACAACCGCACTTTAACGTTGTTGCTGTATAACACCGCGTTTTCTATTTAAAGTGCGGTCAAAATTCGACGTGTTTTTTTATTGCCCGTCGCCGTATTTTTCAAGCCAAGCCTGAATTTTGGCTTCGGTTTTCTTTTCGTTGTAGCCGATTTGAGGGAATAGGCTGAAGCGGTAGAACCATCCGAAGTAATCCAACCAAATACGTTTTTCTTTTTTGAAATAACGGGCATATTCTTTATCGCTGTCTTCACTGCATAGATAGTCTAAAATAAAATCCCGTAATAGATAGTTTTGGTATTCGCACACCGGGCGGTAGGTGCCGATGGGGACTGCCACTTTCTTTTTGCTTGCGGGGTTTTCATGAGGAATATGTAAAATTAAGCTACCCATTGCTTCCCTGTGCATCCAAGATTTAAACATTTTCGCTTCTAAAAACCAACATAAGGCATCGGGGTTGTTTTTATATTCCGTTGGATATTGGGCGATATAAAATTTGCCCCAATCCCAGAAATAAATCAAACGGCGTTTGCTATCAATGCGCAAGGGGCGCCAATTCGGTGAAATCAGTAAACAAAACCAAAAAAGCGGGAAAAGAATATAAAACCAGCCCCAGTAAAAGCTGTCTCCGTGCATTGCGATCATTTCAGCCTTGTAATCAGCATAATAGTTTTGTGGGATTTCTTTTCCTAATTCAGTCATTATAGCTATATGTCTAGTCCAACCATCTTCTAGAGCCCAGTCAACAGAAATAGCCCATTGAATATCACTAAACATTCCTTGTTGAAAATAAATATCATATAGTGTCATTGTGGTGACAACTAAAAACCATGGCCATGCCATATTGGCTTTCATGTGCCCTACATTGTAGCGGGCAATTTCAAGGACGCCATTACCACATTGTTTGACATTACGTGACACCATATCCGGTGTATATTCTCTTTGTTTTGTCATTAATAATATCCTTCAAAGGTAATACTGCCTTCAAAATACTCGGCAAACATTTTATCCCAAAATGTGTTGGTTTTTTCACCGAGTTTAGGGTAGTCCGTATAGACGATAAGCAAATTGTTATTCTTATCAGCTTTGAATGAGTGTCAGCAATGTTTTTTAACGCTAAAGTGCGGTCAAAATTCGACGTGTTTTTTTATTGCCCGTCGCCGTATTTTTCAAGCCAAGCCTGAATTTTGGCTTCAGTTTTTTTTTCGTTGTAGCCGATTTGGGGGAACAGGCTGAAGTGGTAGAACCATCCGAGGTAATCCAACCAAATACGTTTTTCTTTTTTGAAATAACGGGCATATTCTTTATCGCTGTCTTCACTGCATAGATAGTCCAAAATAAAATCCCGTAATAGGTAGTTTTGGTATTCGCACACCGGGCGGTAGGTGCCGATGGGGACCGCTACTTTCTTTTTGTTTGTTGGGTTTTCATGAGGAATATGTAAAATTAAGCTACCCATTGCTTCCCTGTGCATCCAAGATTTAAACATTTTTGCTTCTAAAAACCAACATAGGGCATCGGGGCTGTTTTTATATTCCGTCGGATATTGGGCGATATAAAATTTCCCCCAATCCCAGAAATAAATCAAACGGCGTTTGCTATCAATGCGCAAGGGGCGCCAATTCGGTGAAATCAGTAAACAAAACCAAAAAAGCGGGAAAAGAATATAAAACCAGCCCCAATATCTGCGATCTCCATGTTTATTGAGTAATTCTTGAGCGAATTGATCGAAACTCGTTCCCGCCAATGTATATCCTGGGTTCTGTATATTTTCATAAAAACCAAAAGTATCTTTTATTCTGGCCATCGGAGAGATAGCCCATTGAATATCATTAAACATTCCTTGTTGAAAATAAATGTCGTATAGTGTCATTGTGGTGATGACTAAAAACCATGGCCATGCCATATTGGCTTTCATGTGCCCTACATTATAGCGGGCAATTTCAAGGACGCCATTGCCACATTGTTTAACATTGCGTGACACCATATCCGGTGTATATTCTCTTTGTTTCATCATTAATAATATCCTTCAAAAGTAATACTGCCTTCAAAATACTCGGCAAACATTTTATCCCAAAATGTTTTGGTTTTTTCACCAAGTTTAGGGTAATCCACATAGACGGTAAGCACGTCTTTATTCTCGTCAGGGAGGGCGTTATTATCCGCCACTTTAATTTGTTTGTAGCGTTTGAAGGGGTTCTCCTCCGAAATATCCCAAAGTATTATTCCGCCTTCTTGTGTGCCTTTACCTTGTATTGTGAATTTAGGCGTGCTGCTATAAGGTGATAGATCAAATTGATTGTATTCCCATATTGATTTTTTATGTTCAATCTGCAATTTGAGTTGTATTTCCTGTACTGCCAGGTCATTTTCCCAAAATGCCGGTGAACGAATTTCGAGCAAGTTCCAATTTCCACGGGGAGTGATTTGAATTCCCCATGCCAAGTTGTAATAACCTTGCATTTCTTTATCAAAGAGTTTTTTTATTTCAATAAATTGTTGGTCGGTTTCGGAATAAGTCAATCTTTCTGCAGCAGAATTTTGCTCAAGAAGACTAAGTCGATCCTTATTCCAATATTGCGGCGAATTTCCCCAAAATCCGGTTCTCACCCAAGCTTCATAGGGATTATCACCAAACAATCGCACCACCAAACTTATTAATACTACGGCAAAACCAATTATGCCTAATGACGGTATAAAACCCGATATTAACGAGAAAGATGCCAATAACCCACAAATTTCCCCTGCAATTAAAATCATACCGGCGGCTTTTTGGGCTTTATCACCCGAGGCATTTCCACGTTTTACATCGCCATAGGCAATGACGATCGCTGCTACATTCGCTACTCTTCCTGCGGTCTCAAATGAAAAGACTTTTCGCATAATCCCCATTCCTGCCGCATTTTTAGGAACCGGAAGGTTTAATCCCAGCGTTGCTTTTTCAAATAATTTTTTCATACCGTCTTTTGCAATGGTATTTTCTTTACGTTCAAGCGCGGCGACTAAGGCGCAAAAATCAGCAATTAATTGTGTACCGGCATGGTCGGTTATATCCTTTTCACTTTGGTCTTCAAACCATTTGTTTAAATTTGAAAAGAGTGTAACTGATGCTAAAAATAAACCAATTCGTTGAGTTTGTGCATTTATTAATTTACTCGCTTTGGATTGCTCGGTTACATTGACTTTAAACCAGGTTGTTAGGCTTTCCTTTTTCTTCAGCTGCAACAGATGTCTTGGCATATCTATGTTGGTGATACTGCTTTTGCCCTGAATAAAATCTTGTAACTGTGTTCTAAGAATCTGTACGGCATTTTTCATTTTTGTCGGTGGCATTCGCTCTACACGTAACCCGAAAACTTGCATATAATGATTATACATTAAGGCGTTTGTGGCCGTTTTTTGCCAGAGATGTAATTGTCCCGCCGAGATTTCGCCAATTAAAATATCAAATCTTAATTTGTTAAATTCAGTGTATTTTGTTCCTTCTTGAAGTAACGAGTTAGACTTGTCAATGGCTGTCAAAATATTTGTCAATATATCTCCCCAGCTTTTTGGTGTCTGCTCCAAATTTGGGGGTAATTCGGTTGCGGAATTGAGTTTTATTGCTTGCAATTCGAGTAATTTAGCTTGTTCAGGCACACCTTTAGGTTTACTACAAATATTCGCCATTCCGGAAATATAAACACCCATGGCATAATTAATTACGCTGTTTAATTCGCTTTTTTGAGAAAAATAATTGCTCATGAGTTTATTGAGAACGAGAAGCTGCTCAAAAACTGTGTAATTGCCCGTTTGCCTTAATAACATAGCTTGTACATAGGCGAGATTTTTCATTTTGTTTTCATATTCTGTGGGACGATATTCTAGATATTTTTCCATTTCTACTTTTGTCTTGGGATCTATTGGATAGCCATTCCAAGATGTTTTGCGTAACAATCTCTCCATCGATTTAACCGCTCTTGCTGTTGTTATTGGATACAGTTCCTTAACCCGCTCATCGGCATCACGGGCAAATAGGAGGGTATGGTAAGCGGAAATATCTTTTATATTGCCAATCGGATCATATACTGCAACAACAATGGGTTCTCCATTTTTGCAGGCTTTAGGTATATTCAGTTTATGCCTTTCAGAATAACCAACTGCGGTTGCCCGACGTTTACTTTCAATATTATGGTCGTTTTCTGATTGGCTTAGATTGAAATCAGAAACCTTATTTTTCAAGGATTTTTCTGTCAGCAAAAAAGAAAAATTTGTTTCAAGCGTTTTCAGGGGGAGTCTTTGCATTATTTTCGCCCGTACGCTGGCATCTGCTTCAAGTTTTTCAAATAACTCTGGGGGCCAACGATACTCACTATATGCAAACTCAATGACTGCGGTTTGTGGATTAACATAAGGGTAAGGAAAGGATTTACGCTTTTGCGATTTTACCCAATTCCCTCGGGCATGACCGTCCACCCACTCATATTGAGTAAAACTATATTGTCCTTCTTGTTCTTGATTTAATTCAGGTGCATTGCTATCGCTTGACGATACCGTATATTTAAATATTAACCATTTACCTCCGGCATCCGTTGTTTTACCCACATGCTTTTGTGAGTAGATATAAAAATAACCTTGGCGTAAACGTCTTAATTCATAATTAGGATCATTCAATCCTGTTGGCATAGGCGGCGTTTTTCCTGATGTTGCTGCATTTTCTAATGCTTCGCCGGTTAAACTAAAACGCACCGGATAAATCGGACGTTCATTTGGCTGACATTGCGTTGGTTGTCCGAGTACATCGTCTTGAGTAAATGTTGAAGTTTTGTTTGGTATTGTCATCTTTTCTTAGCTTTTTTGCTCAATTTTGGCTTGTTCATAAACCGCATTGGCAATAACAATTGGAAAGTTATCACCAAATTCATCTTCTGCCTGTTTAATAAGTCGAATTAATTTTTCTTGATCATTTAAATAAATTTGGGCCTTTACTAAGTCAATAATGGCCTCAATGTGCTTAAATCCCAATTCAAGTGCTTTATGGAAGTATTTTTCAATATCCGGTGGTGATATGGCATTATTGCTAAATTCTTGTGGAATAAGCTCCTTTTGCAATTTATCCAGTAAGTGGCGTTTGTCATAATCTTCCAGAAACGCTTGAAAATCCTCATCAAAATTGACCGCACTTGGTTGCGTGTCTTGCGGTAATTCGGCAAGGGAGA
>NZ_MLHQ01000033.1 GCF_001999305.1 Rodentibacter myodis
TGTAAAGCTGACTGTTCCGTGCAACATATAAAAAGTTATCTTGAATCCCTTTCTTTTCTTTATCTTGTTTATATGCCGCTTCCGCTTCGGCTTTAAATTGGTCGATGTTGTCATAGGTAAAGATAAATTTTGGTTTTAAAAGAACAAAAAACAACCGCACTTTATAAAAAGTGCGGTTGATATCGTGATTAATTTAGATCAACTGAATCTGCTTTGATCCACATATTGATTTCTTTTTTTCCTTTGTAGTTGATGAAATACCATTTTTCTCCATATTCATCGATTTTCTCATCTAGAATAGAAACTTTATCTCCCTTAACTAAATACATATTACTCTTTTTATCCAAACTATAATAAAGATATGATTTTACTTTTACATTAGGTATCAATTTAATTTGACCACGGTAGATATTTGAATCAAGAATATTTCCGTTTTTAGAATATAATTTTCTAAGTTCATAACCATTATCAATGGCATAATTTTCCTCACATAAATATCCACTTGATTGAAAACAATATGTTTTCTCTTTTATAGAATATCCGTCCTTATAATATATTTTAGTTTTTTTATTATCCAATATTTCATACCCTTTAATCTCTGAAAATAAAGGATGGGATTCTAATTTATTACATTCCAGTTTTAATACTACATATTCAGTATCATGAGAAGGATCACTATCAACCCTCAATATAATTTCTTTCTTACCATCAAAATCCAAGTCAGAATATTTTACATTATTAACCTTATTATCCATCTCAAGAGCCTCATAGGAAAATAGAACTTTATTATTGTGATAAATATTAAGTTTAGTAACATCACTATCAACACTAAACTTATCATCTAAGCGAACTGATATGTCATCGATAGAAATACAATTCTTTGATTGAGCAAAGAATGAACAAGAAATCAATAAGATACTTAATAATTTATTCATAAATTAAACTCCAAGTGCTTCTCTAGCAATATTGGTTCTTTCAATCCTTTTTTTCATATGATTAGGTTCTTTGGGTTTATCTGGATAATAAGGCTCTCTCTGCTTTTGCCATCCATTAACTTTTACAGATACCCAAAAGTAATCTTCATTTCTAACATACTTTTGAATAGCTGTACTTTTTTCCCCTTTAAACCAATACCAAAATCCAGCTAAAACATTTAGCTCTAAGTTATAAGCAATTTGATCTGCCTTTTCTGTTGATGATATTACATCTAGATCTTCATATCCATGAAAGTTTGTTCTTGCATAATGCTGAAATTTAGTATAATTATGTCTACCAGTTAATTGTATTAAACCTCTTCCTTTAAATCTTGCACCATCACCTTTTTCTTTATTACCCAAATCGGCTCGCCCTTCATAACTTTTTGTAAAATATGAGTAACTTCCATTTTCTTCTTTATATTTTAAATCTTCCGTTTCTGCAGAAGTCTGCCCAAGGAAAAAGGCTAAACTCTTAATATCTTTAATACCAAAAATCCATATCGCATTATTTATCGGGTAGTAATAGTCATCAATATCCTTTTCTTTTGCATTTTTAAAAATTTTTCTTAGCATATCTTTACTTAAAATTTCCCAAGAATTAGAGAACCACCCAATCACCCCCAACGGATGCATATAATACGCCTGCTTGTCGCTATTAAATCCGTCCACCTCTAATTTGATAGATAAATCTTCTACCCGTTTTTCTATTCCGGAAGCTACGTCGTTCTTCCCGTTATCCCGATAAATATCACACACTTGTTTAAAATCGGCTGACTTCGTCTTCTTCCACTCGCTGTCATGTTTGGCAATAATACCCGTCAACCTTCTTTGTTGTATCGGATTTAATAATAAATCCTTGAGCTTGCCCGCTTCAAATTTTATCGGTGTACCTTTATCCGCTTCTAAATTTAGCTCCGTCATTATCGCCTTAAACATCGGGTCTAATTCGTTTTTCTGCTCAATCGTCAACTCACTTTCTGGGTCGATAGCCCGATGTAAAGGGTGCTTGAATATGCAAAGCCCGTTACCCGCTTGAGTAAACACATTAACACCCGGAAATAACACTCCGTGGGTTACATGGCTGTCATCCACATAAATCCCGCTGTCTTTATTGTTTTGTTGTTGCTGATAAAGATATGGCTGTACATTGTAATAGGTTTTTGTTTGCTTTGGATTTTGTTTATCTTTTACGCTTTGCTTTTCCACATCGGCAAGCGGTACCATCATTTCAACTTGACTTTGTTCCAGTTCAAACGTCTCATCGTTCATTATGCTGTAAAGCTGACTGTTCCGTGCAACATATAAAAAGTTATCTTGAATCCCTTTCTTTTCTTTATCTTGTTTATATGCCGCTTCTACTTTTTCTTTAAATTGCTCAATATCGTCATAGGTAAAGATAAGTTTTGGTTTTAAAAGAACAAAAAAATAACCGCACTTTATAAAAAGTGCGGTCGATATCATGGTTAATTTAGATCAACTGAATCAGCTTTAATCCACATATTAATTTCTTTTTTTCCTTTGTAGTTTATAAAATACCACTCGTCTTTATTATCAATATATCTATTGAATATTTTTACTTTATCTCCTTTAATTAAGTATTTATTACTATATTTACTTGGTTGATTATAAAGCACTGCTTTATCTTTTTTTATAGACACATCATCTGGTAAGATCAGTGTATCCATCTTACAGAAGCCATCATTAGAATTTTCTTTAGTTAAAATGTTTCCTGTAGCTAAATCTAATACTGAACAGTAATACTCTACATGTTTTTTAGGTTTTTCTTCCGGCGTATTTACATAGCCAATTAGATCATAGTTTAAAACAAGGAAGCCATTATTATAATTGTTGTCAAAGGATTTACCCCATGATATAGAACTAAAATCATTACAGTTAACACTTAAGTTAAAACCATAATTAAAGAAAATCAATCGATCTGAAACAGGTATACTTTTTAATGTTTTTTATCAAGAATGTTTAATTTTTCACAATTATTAATATAACCTAAAGATAATTGATAAATATCATTTTCAGATAAAATTTGTTTATTCTCTAATGAAATGACAGAAGATGAGAAACAATAAAAATATTACTAGTTTTTTCATAATTTCTTTTTCATATTTATTGTGTAGAGTCCCCAAGTATCTAGGTTATTACTTACATTGGGATTTTTAGAAAAGAAATAGTCTAGCGCTATACCAAAATAATTCCATCATTCTTCTCAAAAAATTGACTACCTACTAAACTCTAAAAATTTAGTATGTAAACTTAAATATTCAATATCATTAGCATTAATCCAGGCGATTATATCTTTTTTACCGTGAAAATAAATTTGATACTATTTTTTCTTTGTTAATGGATCTTGTTTAGCATCAAGTATTAAAACTTTATCACGTTGGACTAGATACATATTGGTTTTACGGTAATTATTATCATAAATATAAGTTTTTTTCTTAACATACCCCATTGATACCAGTTTATTTCCTTTCTCACTTATATCTTGAAACAAACTACGTTTTAACGGTATTAATATATTGGAATCGACTGTAAAATCTTCCGATATATCATCAGGACTATTGGTCTCTAACATATATTCATATTTTGACAAAAACCAATTATGTGCTAAACCATCATATTTATAATAGTATCCGTTATAAATACCTCTAGGACTACATTCAACTCTTAGTTCATTCTTATTTGTAAAATTCATAGAAAAATAACTGCATTCGTTATTATCTTTAACTTGAACAATATTTTTTATTTTTTCTACCTCTTTTCCCGAAATATAGATTATACATTGATAATCTTCATTAAAAGTACTATTACTACACTCAATAGAATCTTTAACACCATCATTATTTACATCTCCTGTATTTGTAATACCAGACATAGTTGACACTGCATAAAGATTATAAGAAAAAAGAATGCATAGAAAAAAACATATTATTCGTCTAATCATCATAGCTTTCAAATTTTGCTTTATGTTTCTTACCATAGCCTTTATTCTTCACGCTACTAGTTGAAAAATTATATTTACCAAGTTCTTTTAATAAATTTAGATTTGGACAATTTTTTATATTATTATTTTTAATAATTTTTTTAGCTCAATTAATTCGAGTTTCAAAATCATTAAAACCTCCATTAACACCTATATTTATCACGTATATATCATCGTTATCTGCTGGAATATTCAAGTCCCCCCAGACACTTCCATATCTCCAATACCAACCAGCTGAATCTACAGCTAAAAATAGCTTTTCTCCAACTAGAGAATGAAAACTGTTTTTTCGATTAGCCATATCTTCAAGTTTAGTTATTGGAGATATTACAGTTTTATAATATTCAGGATCTGATCTAGTATATTTAAAATAGCTAAGATAATTTTTTCTCCAAGTTAATTGCATTAATCCTCTACCTTTATATCGTGGACCATCTCCTACTTCAGTATTTTGATTTTTTATTGCACTAGGATGTTTACCAAGATCATAGTCTGCACCACTAGCAAACTCAACTGTCGTTGTTAAATGTGCTGATTCAAGATAAACCTGAGTTAAAAAATGAATCTTTCTAATACATGTATTAATTTCATATTTCTTAAATGTATTATTTAATATTTCAGTTAATTTTTCATAACTTTTTTCTTTATCCTCTAAAGGACATTTTTTATGAATAAATAATTTATATGATTTAGAACTGCTTAAAGAAGATACAATATTCTTTACTTCCTCAACCGTAAAATCCCGATGACAAAAACACGTTGAATAAGGCATCAACCACCCAATCACC
>NZ_MLHQ01000034.1 GCF_001999305.1 Rodentibacter myodis
ATGTTTAACCTTGGGTTTTTTTATTTTTTATTAAACTCAAGTTATTGAAATTTATCCGATCTTTATACGAATTTTCACCAATATTTAGCTATGCCGTATAAATAACGAAGAAAATAAGTATTGGATTAAGTCTTAAACTAAAGAGGTCTATGTATGAAAAAAACATTGCTGGGACTTGGTGTGGTATTAGCGCTGAGCGGTTGCGCCCGTGATGCTAATCAACCATTGGAAGTGTGGCACAATTTTGAGCAAGCTAAATTAGAAACCCAGATTGGGGAAAATCAAGCTTTAGCGGTATTTTACCGTCAAGACGATCTTCAGGGGGCTGCTGCGAATATCTATGTGGACGGAAATTATCAGGTATCATTACTTCCGAATGCATATAGTGCGGTAGCGGTTTGTGCCGATAAACATTTATTCAGCACATCATTTAGTTCAAATCAAAAATTTGGTAACCGCACACAAGGTGCAAGCTACACCTTACCGGTGGGCGAGGTGGCTTATGTGAAAGTTTCTCAAACGGCTAACGGACAACCTTATCTAGAGCGTGTAGAACGTTCTGTTGCCGAACAAGAGATTGGAAAATTACCAAAGGAAAACCAAACGTTATCCCGTGTTCCAAGTGCAAATAACTGCCAACCTCCAGTCGTAATTGCTGCGATTGCCGTTGATAGCAGTGCATTATTTGCTTTCGACAAATACGGCTATAAAGACATTCTGCCAGCAGGCCGTGAAAAATTAGAAAACTTTATGGAACACGTGAAAACCTTAAAAGTTGATCACATTGTGGTAGGTGGTCATACCGATAATTTAGGTTCGGATAGCTATAACCAAGTGTTATCAGAAAAACGTGCAAATAGCGTGAAACAACAATTACAACACGTGGGTATCACTGCTCCAATCAAAGCGATTGGCTTTGGTAAAAAAGAACCGGTTGTAACAAATTGCGCAGCATTAACCGGTGCGGCAAAAAATCAATGTAATTTACCTAACCGTCGTGTAGAAATTAGCGTTTACGGTGAAAAGTAATTAAACAGAAGGATAATTTATGTCTACAACATTAAAAGTATTAAGTGCAAAAAAAGTGGTAGCGTCTCACCAAATTAATCAAGGTGATACGTTAGTCATTGAGGCAAGAGACAGTTCTAACTATCAATTAATCAACGATCAAACCGGTCTTGGTCCTCAAAATATTATTGCCAAACGTGAAGGGAAAGATTTAAAAATCTTCTTAGAAGATGGCGATATGAATCCGGATGTAGTGATTCAAAACTACTACGGTGATGAAAATGGTGAAGAAACCAGCAATTTAATTGTGGGTCAACACGAAAATGGCGGCATTTATGCTTACGTGCCGGAATCCGGTTTGAAATCTGATGCCGTGAGTATGTTGGCAGAAGAAGTGGCTGCACCACAAGCATTAGGCGGTGAAGATTTAGGTAGCGCATTTTGGGCGTTCAACCCTTGGTGGTTATTAGCGTTGATTCCGTTAGCAGCCGGTATTGCTATCGCTGCACACGATAGTGGTAGCAGCGGTAGTTCCGATAACAGTGCAGATAAACCGGTTTTAAAAGCTGAAAATGACGGTTCAATTAAAGTTACTCCGGGTGCGGATAACACCAAAGTTGAAATCACCTATACAGATGAAAATGGTAACCAAAAAACAGCGGTTGTAACAAAAGGCAATGACGGCAAATGGGTATCAAACGATCCTAATGTGGTTGTTAATAATGACGGTACGTTCACTATTCCTGCCGATAGCGTAAAAGATAACTCAAAAGTAACCGCAGTAGGTAGAGATGACAACGGTAATAAAGCAGACGCTGATGCGGTTACTGCCGGTGACACTAAAACACCGGGCGATAGCAATGGCGATGGCGTAGTTGATGGCAATGATGATTCATCAAACAACGTGAAATTACCAAATGGTCAAGAAGTACCACGCAATACCAATGGCGCACCAAATATCGTATTTGGTGAAGACGAAAATGGTGACGGAAAATTAAACGGTACTGAAATCACCGGTAAAGACGGTGCGGATAAAACCCCTGTTTACATCACGATTCCGGATAACACCGAAGTAGGTGACAGCTTAATCGTTACTATTAACGGTGAGCCAACAACCATTCCTGTTACGCAAGAAATGATTAACAATGGTTACAC
>NZ_MLHQ01000035.1 GCF_001999305.1 Rodentibacter myodis
CATCCTATGGCAAGAGCTACAAAGCCCCCTTTAATCTTTCGATATTACGCGGTATTAGCTGCAGTTTCCCGCAGTTATCCCCCTCCATAAGCCAGATTCCCAAGCATTACTCACCCGTCCGCCACTCGTCAGCAAGAAAGCAAGCTTTCTCCTGTTACCGTTCGACTTGCATGTGTTAAGCCTGCCGCCAGCGTTCAATCTGAGCCATGATCAAACTCTTCAATTCAAGTTCAATCGCTCAATATCTGCTTAGCTAAAGTTTTTACTACTTAACCAAAGTTAAGTAGATGAATTTCAAGTTAAGCACCTATTAAGACTTCAAAATTAAAAATTGTTTTAAATAAGTCAATCAACAAGTGCCCACACAGATTGTCTGATACATTGTTAAAGAGCAAAAAACAACGACGCACTGTTAGTTTCTAAGTTTCCACAACAGTGCGTCGTTGTGTGCGGCGTATTATAGGCAAAAATTAAAGCCTTGCAAGGCTTTTTTGTAAAAAAATTTAATTTTTTGATCTTTTGAAGGAACTTTATACAAAACGTTCAAAATACAATGAATTTTTGCTTATTTATTCAGCTCATTAATTTGCTGTGCAAACTGTGCAACTTTATCCCAATCCGTGTATTCAATTTCTTTGCTTGCGTCTGTCTCGCCACTGGTGATCTTCATAATAAATTGGATCATTACCCGATCAAACCATTTATATCGTGGGTAAAATAAAGCACCGGCAAATACGGCTGCTAATTTAGGCTGCCATTTTGTACGTTGTAAAAATTTGCGTACATAAACATTCGTTTCAGGGCTGTCTTTGCCTGCTTTGCGTGCCGTTAAATTAACGCCAAAAAATACCGCACTTTTCTGCTCTAAATGAAAGCGATGACGGGTAACAAAACGGTAGACCATTTTGTTGAAATGCCCATAGCGGATTGAAGCCCCAATAATCACGCGATCAAAGCCCTCAATCTCATAATCTTCTTTTAATGCCGCCACGGTAATATCCCCTTCCAAAAGTGCGGTCAAAAATTCCGATATTTTTTTTGTTTGCCCATCGTGGCTTGAATAGAGAATTAATGTTTTCATTATGCTTTCCAAAATGCGGGGGTAAATAAGGCTAAAAGTGTAAAAATTTCTAAACGACCACAAACCATCGCAATAGATAAAATCCATTTTGCACTGTCAGGAATTGCGATCATATTACTGCTAACCGCTCCTAATCCTACCCCTAAATTATTCAAACTTGCCAACACAGCATTAAAGGCATTAAAAGGCTCCACACCACAGGCGATCACGCCAAGCAAACAGATAAAAAAAACTAAAAGATAAGCGGAAAAAAATGCCCAAATACTCCCAATAATACGTTCGTCCAACACATTCTTTCCCCACTTGATCGGGTAAATTAAATTTGGATGAACCACCCGTTTAAGCTCACGTTTACCCTGCAAATATAAAACAAATACACGTGCGACACGCAAACCACCGCCGACCGAGCCGGCACACCCCCCCATAAAAGAGGCAAGGATGAGTAACACCGGTACAAAAGACGGCCAAGAACTGAAATCGGAAGTGGTGTAACCCGTTGTGGTTGAAATAGAAATTGTTTGAAACAATACCTGCTCAAAACCCTGCCAAGAGGAGGAAAAATAACTGTGCCACCACATCACAAGCGTACAAACCGCCACTAAAATCACTTGGATGCTGATAAAAAAACGAAATTCCGGATCACTCAGATAAATCTTGAAAAAATTTTCCTGTCCTAGGGTGGAAAAAGCACGGAAATGTAGCCCAAAGTTACAAGCCGAAATCAATAAAAACAGAACAGTAATTCCATTGATAAGCGGGCTATTAAAATAACCTATACTAGCATCGTGCGTTGAAAAGCCACCAATTGATACGGTAGAAAAACTATGTGTCAGTGCATCAAAAGGATCCATTCCCGCCAGCCAATATGCCAAGGCACAAAAAATGGTGAGTGAGAGATAAATGATCCACAATATCTTGGCAGTTTCCGTTATCCGCGGTCGAATTTTCTGCTCTTTCATCGGGCCGGACATTTCTGCCCGATATAATTGCATTCCGCCAATCCCCAATAAAGGAATGATTGCAATTGCCAACACAATGATCCCCATTCCACCAAGCCATTGTAAAAATTGACGATAAAATAAAATGGCTTTCGGCAAGGAGTCCAAGCCGGTCATTACCGTTGCCCCTGTTGTGGTTAAGCCGGAAAATGCCTCAAATACGGCAGAAGCAAGGGTTAAATGTAGTGCGTCAAATAATAAGAACGGTAGTGTTGCCAATCCCCCAAGTACAAACCAAAAGGCGACAACAATTAAAAACCCTTCGCGTGAACGCAATTCCTGTTTGTGGTGATGACAAGGCCACCACAACAACACACCAACCGCTAAACTCAGCACAAACGCCTGCATAAAGGCTTTTCCGCCGCCATCACCGTAAATTAATGCAATAAAAGCAGGGATGAGCATTGTGCCGGAAAAGCACATCACAAGAATGCCGATAATTCGGACGATAGATAAAATATGCACAACTATTCACCTGCTTCTAGCGGTTCAATCGCCAATCTTCCTGCCGATTTTTCTAATAATTCTGCGGCAAAAGGCTGAACCATTTTTTCACTAATACCTAAAATTAAATGAATTTGCACCTGAAAATCCTGTTCCATTATTTCGATTTGATATTTTTCACAAAGAAGTTGTACAAGGCTTAACTGCCCATAATCGCAATCTAAACGAAAAAGCGTGCGTTCTACTTTGGTTTCGGTTTCCAACAATTTCAAGGCTTGCTGAACACCATTACCATAAGCCCGCACTAAACCGCCTGTTCCCAATAAAATGCCGCCATAATAACGCACCACCACGGCACTGATTTCCCCGATATGGCTACCCTGAAGTGCATTTAACATCGGCTTACCTGCTGTTCCCGCCGGTTCGCCATCGTCTGAAAATCCAAGCTGTTGGGAATCCATAGGCTTACCTGCCACCGTCGCCCAGCAATGATGACGGGCATTTGGGTGATCCTGTTTAATCCGGTTCCAAAAGGCTTTTGCCTGTTCCAAGCCTTCCGTATGTTGCAAATAAGTGATAAAGCGGCTTTTCTTAATTTCTTCTTCAAAAATGACCGCACTTTTAGGAATGAGATATTCCGCCATCGTCTCTTTCGGGTAGTTTCACTTTTAGATAGTTTCAAGGGCGATAGTCTATCACCGATAGCGGGGATTTGTCGAAATTTTGCCGCAAGTGCGATATGATACCGCGTTATTTTTTTGAAGGAAAAAGAAGATGAGAGAAATTCCGGTTACTCAAACCCTTGACACCTTAGGCTTACGTTGCCCGGAACCGGTGATGTTAGTGCGTAAAAATATGCGTCATTTAAATGATGGTGACGTGTTATTCATTATCGCGGATGATCCCGCCACCACACGTGATATTCCCAGTTTCTGCCAATTTATGGATCACACTTTGCTACAAGGTGAAACCACAACGCCCCCTTTCAAATACTGGGTGAAGAAAGGGAAGTAAAAAAATGCGGTCTGTAAATTCGACCGCATTTTATTGTCCCCATTAATCCACAATCTCTTCTCTCAGTTTTACATAGTTTTGCTGTTTAAAATCCGGTTTGAGCAGCTCCATTAATCGCCACCACTCAAGGGTTAAATCTTGTTCGCCGGCGGCATAGGGCTGAATTTCATAAACGCCATAAATGAAATGCACGCCTTCGCTATCTAAATAAATATTTTCAGAGACATTAAAATTATCTTTTGAGGTAAACACTTCATCTTCTTTTACATTACCGTATTCGGTGTAACGTTCCCATAATAAGGCTTTCAATTTCGGTAAAGTTTGTTCATCAAAAAGATCGCTGAGTTTTAAAATTTTATGTGTGGTTAAATCAATCGTGAAATAATGGTTTCCGCCGATACCGTGCGCGCCACCGGTATAATCATAAAAGCCGACAAAAAAGGTTGCTAATTTTTCTTTCTGCCCTAGAAAACCTACCCAACGATGAAGATTAAAACCAATACTTGGCTCTTTTAACATTTCTTTTCGGGTTTGTTCAAAATCCTGCTGATAGCCGGCGATAAGCTGCTCTCGGGTTGGAACATTCTCCGCTTTACGGGTTAATTCTTGCCACAATAATGTATTTAACCAATCAATATTTGTTTTTAAGGTAGAAATCGCATATTCAATGCGTCCTTCTTCCAGCACATAGTCTTCTTTTGAAGGCGGGTATTTAATGGTTTCGGCTTTTTTGAACACCACATCTTCTTCTGTAAAGATTGCCGGTAGCCTCTCCTTTGACAATAGATTATTGGCGAGCAAATCCAGTTGTAATTGTTTATTTTCTTCCGTAAGTTGCGCCACCCTTTGGTTAAGCCATTCAATTTCTGCTTGTGTCTCTTTATCTTGGCAGCCTGCAGTGAAAAGTGCGGTCAAAATTACCGCTGAAATTAACGTTTTTTTCATCATCTCCCCTTATAAATCAAATACATTTTTATCCCGTAAAAGGTGATCGTTCCCTTTGCGGCGTAGAAAACCGGTGCGGTCAAAATATTCCATTAATTGCACAGTGAGCTTACGCCCCAAATTCAAACGGTCACGTACTTCATTGACTGAAATCCTGCCTTTTTCTTCGGCAATTTGTTTAATCAAACGGGCATAGGCATAAATGTTTTCCGTTAAGAAAAAGCGATCTTTCACAATGGGCGTGAGGTAACCCAATTTTCCGGCTTTGTACATTAAATTTCGCATTGCACTTTCGTCCATTGCCAAAGTATTTGCCATATCACGCACCCAAATGGCTTGCCCCTGCGCCTGTTCAAACGCCGCCAACATATCCGCCCAATGGCTCTGCTCCGCCTGCGTAAATTGAATTTTGTGTTCCGGCAAATGCAACCAACCGCGGGTTTGCTGTAATTTGCCCTCTTCCAACATTTCATCAATGAGGTGATAGATCAAATTTTCCGGCTGATTAAGTGCCGCCATTCGGTGTAAACGGGCTTTGCTAACACCCAGTTGATCATTGTGTTGGGTGTGATAAGTCTCAAGTGCGGTCAAAATTTGCTGCGTTTTTTGCTGCACATAATCCTGATTAAAACACCAATCTTGGTAACGTACCGCCCCGCATTGTGCCAATGCTTCCGCTAATTGCTCGGTTGTTAATTGCTCTGTCCACATTAATTTTTGAGCGGAAATCGCATTTTGTTGCAACATAAGCCCGATACGCTGTGCGGCACTTTCCGTTTCGGCTAAATTTGCCAAGAAATTTAACCGCACTTCCGTGCGTTTATGGCGTTTTGGCGAATCAATTTCCAATACCCTCGCCCCTGCAATCAAGGTTTTTGCATCACCACTACGCAAAATGAGTTGATCACCAAAGGTTAAAAATAACGGCGAATCCAAGATAATCTCTGCAAAAGTAAGGTCATTTGGTATGGCATTTTTGCCTTGTAACAACGTGAGTTTACCCGTTGTGCGAGCGGCGGCGTGGTAAATATGCACCGGTTGACTTTCGTTTAACGCAGTCTCCGCCAAAATCTGCACGCTAATGCGGTCGGTCGGCACGGGTGGCGGATCTTGCAAGAGCCAATCGCCTCTTGTGATTGGCGTGCGATCTAAATCAACATTCAAATTCAACGCCAAACGCTGTCCTGCCAAACCTTGTTCACTTGGGGTATTTTGAGCGTGAATGGCTTTTACCCGCACTTTTTGTCCTGTGGAAAGGTAAAGCTCATCATCTATTTTCACGCTGCCTGCAAATGCTGTACCGGTAACCACCGTCCCAGCACCTTTCACACGAAATACACGGTCAATGGCATAACGAAACGGTTTTTGAGTTTCGGAAAGCTCGGGTAATTGTTGTAAATAATGGCGTAATGCCTCAATGCCCTCTCCGTTTTCCGCAGAGGTGATAAAATATTTTGCGTTGGTTAAAAATCCGTAATCTTGCTTGATTTGTTGAATTAAGGTGTCGATTTGTGTCGAACTTGCACGATCTGCCTTAGTTATCACCACAATAATTTCATTAAATTGGAGCTGACGTAAAATAGCCAAATGTTCTTTGGTTTGCGTGGCAATGCCTTCATCCGCCGCCACAATCAACATAGCGTAATGCACGCCCCCTAAGCCTGCCAACATATTCGATAAGAATTTTTCGTGTCCCGGTACATCAATAAAACCAAGGGTTTTGGTGCTATCCTTATCGGCAAGAGGAAGATAAGCATAGCCAAGATCAATGGTCATTCCGCGTTTTTTTTCTTCCGGTAAATGGGCGGTATTTGTGCCGGTTAAGGCTTTTAATAACGCGGTTTTTCCGTGATCAACGTGTCCTGAAGTGACAATAATCATAGTTCGTCCACTGTTTGTAATAAGGTTTCAATATCCGCAAGGCTGCGTAAATCCAGCCATAATTTGCCCCCATCCATTCGCCCGATAATCGGTCGGGAAAGGGATTTCAAACGATTGGAAAGTGCGGTCAATTTTTCCTCGCTTTTTTCGGAAAGGGTTACGGCAACAGAAGGAATCCGTGCCATTGGCTGCGAACCACTGCCAATCTGCGCAGAACTGTTTTCAATTTGAAGATCAAACTGTGAATGTAATCGTATTTCTAACCGCACTTTAAGTCGCACTGCCTTTTCCTCGAGTTGCTCGAGGGATTGCGTGAGCAAATGTAACGTTGGTAAGCGTTCTGCCAATTTTTCAGGATTCAAATAAAGGCGTAATGTGGCTTCCAACCCTGCAAGAATGGCTTTATCACAACGCAGAACACGTTTCAGCGGATGTGCCTGCAAACGGGCAATCCATTCTTTTTTCCCTACAATAATGCCTGCCTGTACACCACCAAGCAATTTATCGCCGGAAAAAGAGACCAAATCCACCCCCTCTGCGATTTTTTCCTGCACGGTGGGTTCTTTCGGCAAACCATATTGACTTAAATCCACCAATGCACCACTGCCAAGATCCGTCACCACGGGAATATTCATTTCACGCCCAAGTTCTACCAATGCAGACTCCGAAACTGACGAAGTAAAACCGCAAATTTGATAGTTACTGCTGTGAACTTTCATTAAAAAGGCGGTATTTTCATTGATCGCGTTGCGATAATCTGCCAAATGGGTGCGATTGGTCATGCCAACCTCCACCAAATGACAACCGGCTTGTATCATAATATCCGGAATACGGAACGCTCCGCCAATCTCAATTAATTCACCGCGTGAAATCACCACTTCTTTACCTTGCGCAAAGGTTGCCAACATCAGTAACACCGCCGCCGCATTATTATTCACTACACAAGCCGCTTCCGCACCGGTTAAACGGCATAACAGTTCACTAATATAATTATCGCGATGACTCCGCTTTCCTTCATCCAAATCATATTCCAGCGCAACATTTTCCCTCATTGCCGCCAAGGCGGCGTTTTGGGCTTCTTCCGCCCATAAAGCACGCCCCAAATTAGTATGTAATATAGTGCCGGTAAGATTATGCACCGCTTTAATTTTCACGCGATTTTGTGAATGTAAACGATGTTGAAGTTCGGCAAAAGTGCGGTCAAAATTCGTGAAATATTCAGGAAGTTGATTGTTTTTTTGAATAAATTGGCGTGCCTGCGTTAATAAATGGCGACAAATTTCGACCACGGCAGAATGCCCAAATTCGATGACAAGTTGTTCGCCTTGTGGGGTTTTGAGTAATTTATCAACGGAAGGTAATTGTTGGAAAAGTGCGGTCATTTTAGAATCTGTTTTAAATAACGTTGAATCGGCGGCTAATTTACGCTAAAGTAACGCCGATTTCAACCACGGAAGGTCGTCATCTCCGGTGAGGTGGCAGGACTTCAAATCCTGTTGGGGACGCCAGCGTTCCCGGGTGGGTTCGACTCCCATGACCTTCCGCCAATTCATCTAAAACCACCATAAATTAATATTAATCTATAAAATAAAAAGGGAGCAATACTGCCCCCTCTGTTAGTCTATTCCGCAATTTTTCTCGCCGCCAAATAACGACCGGCACATTCAGCTGCTGCCGTTAAACCGCCTGCCATCATAATAATGTCTTTAATCACTAAACGCCCGACACCCGACAAATAAGGGAATCCCACATTTGGACTTGGCATATCACCACCCAGATTAGGCACCCAAGCCTCCGGCGTGGTAATCAGGAAAGAAAGCGTGACAATGGACATTCCAAAGGTGAGCAAACCGCCCGCCAAACCGAGTGTTGGGTTCCAGATTCCCAGTAACACCAACACACCAATCGTCACAATAATCGCACCGATAATATAAGAAGCGGTGTAAGTACCATTAGCCTTATGCCATTCAATATTTTTCGCCACCATTTTTCCTTCGGGATTTTTGTGTAGGGTGTATTCCATCACTAATTCCCCTTTGTCGTTTTCCACTAAATTTGGGCCTTTTTCATACAAAAAACTCATAAATGGGCTGTTGGAGACAAAATGGGCGATACCGTCCGCTTCATATTGCACCACTTTTAAACCGCCAATCCACGCCATTACGATGAAAATCGCAATACGAATAAAATTAATAAATTGACGTTGCATTGGCGCAACGATTTTGGCAACAAAATCAACAAATGCTGTAAACATAACTAAGATCTCTTAATAAAAAATAACAAAAGAATAATCCTCTCAAAGAGGCGGAGCGATTATTTCTTATCCATTTTATTTTGTCACTAAGCCCCTAGCAGGAATGAGATTTTTTGACAATAACTTGAGATAAATAGACAAAAACGAAGTCGGTTTAATAAACGCCTTTGTTTTTATTTAGCGTAATATCTTTCTTCTCCCCTAATTTTTCGCTAATTTTTCCCGTTTAAAATGCCCATCATCTTAGGGCGTAACCCTAAGCAAATTGAATCACCACTTTCTTTAAGTTAAGGAGAAAAAAATGAAAAAACGGGTAAATTCTTTATTTGTGGGTGCAATGCTATTGAGTGCGGTGGGCGTGGCGCAAGCCTTATCACCACAAGCACAAGAAGCCTTTGAAAAAGCGCAGGTTTCCGCACAACAAGCACTTTCGAGCGCACAAAACAAAGTGGGTGCAGAGGCAAAAGTGAAAGAAATTGAATTTCATCACACCAAATATGGTAAGGATTATTTCCAAGTCGAAATCTTTGCTAACGGGCAAAAACATCAGGTTGATGTGGATGCAAACAACGGTGAAATTTTAGGTGTGGAAAGTAAAACGCCGAAAAAGGTGAAAGTGCAATCTGAGAAAGCCGAACCGAAAACCACGTTCACGCAGGCAATGGATATTGCGACAACGAAAACCGGCGGAAAAGTCATTGAAGCGGTTTTTCATTCTCACAAAGATAAAACCTTTTATGAAATTGAAACCCTCGCAAGCGGTCAAAAATTTGTTGTGGCGGTAGATGCCGAAAATGGACAAATTATAGATATGCCGAAGAAGGGAAAAGACAGCCATCATAAACATCACGGCAAAAATCATCATAAACAAGACGAAAAACATCACAAACCTTCTCATCAAATGCAGCACGGGCAAGGTTGGCACCAACACGAGAATAGCGAACATCATCACAAACAGGATAATCCCTCTCAGTCGGATAACGTTCGTTAGTCATCGGATTTAATGATAAAATCGACCGCACTTTTGAGATCAGCCCAACGCCTAAAGTGCGGTTATTTTATTGATATTTCTTTAATGAGAACCTATGCGAATTTTATTAGTTGAAGACGACCAAATGATCGCTACTGCCCTTTCAAACGGCTTGAAAGCAGCCTGTTATGCGGTGGATTGGGTCAATAACGGCAACACTGCAGAACACGCCCTGCAAAGTCAGCGATATGATTTGGTACTGCTGGATTTAGGGCTGCCGGGACAAGACGGTTTACAACTTCTTCAGCATTTACGCCAAAGGGGAAATCACACCCCGATACTCATTGTTACCGCACGGGATGATGTGGAGAGTCGTGTTGCAGGGCTAGACGGCGGTGCAGACGATTACATCATCAAACCTTTTGATTTGTCTGAATTATTGGCTCGAATACGTGCCGTATTACGCCGCCAAGGTGGGCAAAGCTCGCCTTTACTAAGCAATGGCGTGATAACCCTAAATCCGACCAATTACCAAGTCAGCTTTGCCGATGAAACCACGCCTATTGAACTGAGTAACAAAGAATTCGCCATTTTACAAGCCTTAATGACCCGCCCCGGCATTATCCATTCACGTGCCGATTTAGAAGATAAAATTTATGCTTGGGGAGAAGAGGTGGAAAGCAATGCCATTGATTTTCTTATCCATAGTTTGCGTAAAAAAATAGGTAAGGAACATATTAAGAACGTGCGTGGCGTTGGCTGGTTGGTGGCAAAAAATTAATATGTGTTCCTTAAAATGAAGCCCAGAGTGCGGTCAATTTCCAATGAATTATGCCTAAAAAGACAATGAAAAATTCCCTTCAACTTAAACTGATTCTCGCCTTCACTGCCTTATTTACCATTGTGGCAGGCATCGCCGGTGGCGTATCCTTTTACGATACCTATCGGGAAAGTTATAAACTGCAAGATGATATGTTGGTACAAATTTCAAGTTTTATTCACTCGCCCGAAAACCCAACCGCCCTTCAGCTACCACATAATAACGCCCGTGTTCATATGCATTTTGAACATCATCCTAAGCGGGGCGACAAACATCCGCCCGACTTTCCGCAACAGATGGAAGACGGCTTTCACACCCTTCGCAAAGACGGTAAAAAATATAAAAAAGTGAATCCGAAAAAAGAAACCCGTCTATGGTATAACGTCAAAAATGCAGATAATTTATACCGCACTTACGTTCGTAATACGCCACAAGGTAAAATTATCATCACGCAGGAAAACGATTATCGTGAAGCCTTGGCGATCCGCAGTGCTTGGCATAGCGTACTGCCCTTATTCGTGCTGTTGCCTTTAGTGATTTTGTTTACCATCCTAATCGTGCGTGCGGCAATGGCACCGGTTAATCGCCTTTCCCGCAAAGTGGAACAACGCCACGAGCAAAATCTCACCCCGCTGCCTCTTCATAAAATCCCCGCTGAAATTCGTGGTTTTGTACTGGAAATTAATCGATTATTAGCGCGAACAAATCACTTTATTCAACAGCAAAAACGTTTTATAGCCGATGCTTCACACGAATTACGCAGCCCAATGACCGCACTTTCCTTACAAGTGGAACAACTGGCAAACCAAGATTTATCCAATGAAGCCAAAGGACAACTTCACCAAATCCAACAAAGCATTCAACGCAGTCGTCATTTATTAGAACAACTGCTTTCCCTTGCCCGTCTTCAAAATAACTCCCTCGAGAATTACACCACCTTCAATATACAAACGGTTTTTCGCCGTGTGATTGAAGATCTCCTACCATTAGCATTAAATAAAAATCAAGATTTAGGCGTTATTAATGAACAGGCTGTATATTTCCACGGTTTAGAAACCGATTTTTATTTACTGGTGAAAACCTTGGTGGATAACGCCATTCGCTACACGCCCCAAGGCAGCCAAATTGATTTGAACGTACAACAAAAGGCAAATACCCTCATCATTCAAGTAGAAGATAACGGTAACGGCATTCCACAGGAAGAACGCCAACGCGTGCTTGATCCCTTCTATCGTATTCTCGGGACAAAACAACAAGGCTCGGGATTAGGCTTGGCAATTGCGGCAGAAATTGTGAAAAATTATGGCGGCACACTCAGCCTACACGACAGCCTGCACTTTGAACAAGGTTTGTTAGTAAAGATTGAATTGCCTGCTAAAAAGCATTGATTTTGTCACCTCATATCAGCCCGCAAAACGCACGCATTTTTAACCGCACTTTCCTTATTTTGTGACGGACTTCAAAGTTTTTTATCGAAAAATTACCTAATATAGGTAGTAATGTTTTCAATATGGAGGTAGTGATGACAGGTTCCGAACTAATGCTTGAAGGCATTAATTTAATGTTTGCAGGAATGGGCTTTGTGCTTTTATTTCTGTTCCTACTTATTTATGCGGTGGTTTTTTCATCAAAACTGATTAATCGTTATTTCCCCGAGCCGGTCGCTCCACCGCCTGCCACTCGGAATGCTTTCCCCCCAAAAGATGATATTGAACGGTTGCGTCCGGTTATCGTTGCCGCAATTGCTCATCACCGCCGTCAACAAGGCTTAAAATAGCCATAAGAAAAGAGGTATTTTATGACTACTCAACCTAAAAAAATTGCCGTCACCGATGTAGTATTGCGTGATGCCCACCAATCACTTTTTGCAACCCGTATGCGTCTTGACGATATGTTGCCGATTGCGGCAAGCCTAGATGAAATCGGGTATTGGTCGTTAGAGGCTTGGGGTGGTGCAACCTTTGACAGCTGTATTCGTTTTTTAGGCGAAGACCCTTGGGTACGTTTGCGTGAATTGAAAAAAGCAATGCCGAAAACCCCATTACAAATGCTTTTGCGGGGACAAAATATTTTAGGCTATCGCCATTATGCCGATGATGTGGTGGATCGCTTTGTGGAACGTGCCGTGGCAAACGGAATGAGTGTTTTCCGTGTATTTGATGCGATGAACGATCCGCGCAATATGCAACAAGCCTTAAAAGCGGTGCGGAAACAAGGCGGTCACGCACAAGGCACATTAAGTTATACCACTAGCCCTGTTCACACTCTGGAAACTTGGTTAGATACCACCGAACAATTATTGGAAATCGGCATTGACTCGCTCGTTATCAAAGATATGTCGGGCATTTTAACCCCAATGGCGGCTTATGAATTGGTAAGCGAAATCAAAAAACGTTACGATGTCCGCTTGCATTTACACTGCCATTCCACCACCGGTATGGCTGAAATGGCACTGTTAAAAGGCGTGGAAGCAGGACTTGATGGCATTGATACCTCCATTTCATCAATGAGCGGTACTTATGGTCACCCTGCCACCGAAGCAATGGTCGCCACCTTGCAAGGCACCGGCTATGACACCGGTTTGGATATTCTTAAACTGGAAAAAATTGCGGCTTATTTCCGTGATGTGCGTAAAAAATACGCTAAATTTGAAGGGCAATTAAAAGGCTCGGACAGCCGAATTTTAGTGGCACAAGTACCGGGCGGAATGCTCACCAACCTTGAAAGCCAGCTCAAACAACAAAACGCCTCCGACAAACTCGATTTGGTATTACAAGAAATTCCGCGTGTGCGTGAAGATCTTGGTTTTATCCCACTTGTTACCCCAACTTCACAAATTGTGGGAACACAATCGGTGATTAATGTCTTAATGGGCGAACGCTATAAAACCATTGCGAAAGAAACGGCAGGCATTTTAAAAGGGGAATACGGCCGCACGCCTGCACCGGTAAACAGTGCATTACAAGCCCGTGTACTGGAAAGCGAACAACCGATTACCGATCGCCCTGCGGATCACCTCGCACCGGAAATGGATAAATTGATTGCAGAAGTGAAACAATTGGCGCAAGAAAAAGGCATTAAACTTGCTGAAAATGAAATTGACGATGTGTTAATCGTTGCCTTATTCCCACAAGTTGGCTTGAAATTCTTGGAAAATCGTGGCAACCCTGCAGCCTTTGAACCTGCACCAACAGCAGAAACCAAATCCGACAAAACAGCGGAAAAACCGACCGCACTTTCCACACCAAAATCCGCCGAACCTGCGGTTTATACAGTTGAATTGGAAGGCAAAGCCTTTGTAGTGAAAGTGAGCGAAGGTGGCGAAGTGACCAATATTGTGCCAACCACTGCCACAACACCTACAATCGCACCAACAACCACCTCAGCGGCAGGCACACCGGTTACCGCCCCAATGTCCGGTAACATTTGGAAAGTGGTCACCACCGAAGGGCAAACGGTCGCAGAAGGGGATGTGTTACTCATTCTTGAAGCAATGAAAATGGAAACGGAAATTCGAGCCTCTCAATCAGGAACCGTGCGGGGCATTTCCGTCAAAACCGGGGATAGCGTTTCCGTTGGCGACGCCTTGATGACTATCGCATAAACAGAGGCGGTCAATATGGACAGTATTATTGCATTATTTAAAGGAATGGGGATTATGCATTTGGAATGGGGGCAAGCCGTGATGATTGCGGTGAGCCTGCTCCTGCTTTGGCTTGCCATTGCCCGCAAATTTGAACCCCTCCTGTTGTTGCCAATCGGCTTTGGCGGACTGTTATCCAATATTCCCGAAGCAGGAATGGCAATGACGGCACTGGATAATCTTATCCATTCCGGCACGACACAACAGCTTGCCTTGGTAGCGGCAAAATTAAATGCCGTTGCCGATCCTGCGGCGATTAAAACCGCACTGAGCAGTGCCTTGCCTTCCCAAATTGCCGAACTGGAAAGCCTTGCCGGCGATTTAGGATACAGTGCGGGAATTCTTGCACTTTTCTATAAAGTTGCTATCGGCTATGGGATTGCCCCCCTTATTATTTTTATGGGCGTTGGAGCGATGACGGATTTCGGCCCGCTTCTTGCGAACCCAAGAACCTTATTATTAGGTGCGGCGGCACAATTTGGTATTTTCACCACCGTGCTAGGGGCATTGGCGTTAAACTGGCTCGGCATTATTCCCTTCACCCTTCCGCAAGCCGCCGCTATCGGTATTATCGGTGGTGCGGACGGCCCAACCGCTATTTACCTCACCGGCAAACTTGCACCGGAATTATTGGGGGCGATTGCCGTGGCGGCATACTCTTATATGGCGTTAGTACCACTTATCCAACCACCTATAATGAAAGCCTTAACCACAGAAGCAGAACGTAAAATTCGGATGGTACAACTTCGCCAAGTCAGCAATCGCGAAAAAGTGCTGTTTCCGATTATCTTACTGTTATTGGTCGCCTTATTATTGCCGGATGCCGCACCGTTATTGGGAATGTTCTGTTTTGGTAACCTAATGCGGGTAAGTGGCGTGGTAGATCGTTTAAGTGATACCGCTCAAAACGCTTTAATCAACATCACGACCATTGTGCTGGGTTTATCCGTTGGGGCAAAATTGGTCGCAGACAAATTCCTACAGCCACAAACCTTAGGGATTTTATTGCTCGGAGTGATTGCCTTTGGTATCGGCACGGCAAGCGGTGTCTTAATGGCAAAATTGATGAATAAATTCAGTAAAAACAAAATCAATCCGCTTATCGGCTCCGCCGGTGTCTCTGCTGTCCCAATGGCGGCACGGGTGTCAAATAAAGTCGGCTTGGAAGCGGATCATCAAAACTTTTTATTAATGCACGCAATGGGGCCAAATGTCGCCGGCGTGATTGGTTCAGCCATCGCCGCCGGTGTGATGTTGAAATATATCGCCGGAATGTGATGGTTTGAGTAAACAAAGAGCGGTCAAAAATCATGCGATATTATGTAGTAGTTGCACAGACATTGTATAGAAATTAACCCTTTCCGTTGCCATGGTTTCATTCCTCTTTATTGCAAAATTTGTTTAGGTAGGATAATTGGCAATATTTTAAGAAATATTACCGCTTGTAAAATGAAAACCTCTTAGTTTACTAAGAGGTTTTTTATATTTAACGATATTATTTATTATTGATTACATTCTGAATAATATTTATGATTCTATCTCCTTCAAATTGTGTTTTAAATACAACTTTCACATTATCAGAAATCTTAGAAAATAACCGTTCAGCGTGTTTAATTTTTCGTTCTTCGCCTTTACGAAGCAAATCCGAATATTGTACGCCTTTAGATTCAATCACAAAATTTAGGATTTCACCTGTTTTGGTTTTCACAATATAGGCAAAATCGGGCGAATAAGTTCCCCCACCTGCCACAGGAATTTTGATCGAGTTTTTCGGTATTTTGGTAAATACGGTAACATTCTCAATATCGCTATCCGTAATATTCTGATGTTCAATTTCCGAATCAAAGAAAATTTCATCAAACAGATAATTTTCAGACGGTATTTTTCCATTATCACTAAATATACCCAAATCCGCTCGTTTTACTTCCTTAACTTCACCTTTTGCATTAGTAAATTTAGTCGGGTGAATACGATTATTTACCACCTGATAACCCAATTCAAATTTGCTAAATGAGTGATTAAGCAAGAATTGATTAAATCCGCTGCGAATTTGATTAATCGTCTGCTGATTCATAAACCCACTGATATTCAGCTCATCTCGCAAGGCATAAAACGCTTTATGCAACGTATTCATCTGAATTTTGGCACTTGTGGCAAGTTCAATGAGAAATTCTCTATAATTCATCGTATTAAAACGAATAAAATCATTGTTTTCAATACTCTCTTTTCTGCGCTTGAGCATTACACTATTATTGATATAAGTTTCATTCACTACTGTGCGGATACCAGTTTGTTTAAATTTGGCAATATTTTCACGCAAATAAGCCGTGAACAATGCCAAAAACTCACTTTCTGAACCGATCTTATATTGCAAAATTGCTTTATGATGAATCAATTCCCACAAGGCTTTGAGTTCCTCATATTTACCAATACGCATTTTTATCGTGTCTTTGCTCTCACCTGCTTTACTGATTTTGTCTTTTTTCAGAGGTTGTTCAAAGGCTTTTAGATAAGCCGTTTTCAAACGGGCGTAACCATTTTCAGTAAACTGCTCATCGTCATCAATAATGCCCTCTGAATTTAACTTCATCAGCAATGCAAGCGGTTTTATTTCAGGATATTTTTGTAAAATTTTCTGTTTCAGTTCTTCGGTAAATTTTTGTGGAATATCTTCGCTCACTGAAGTTTTATTCACTTCACCAATCAATTCTTCCACAAAATCTTTTTCGCTGCTATCCACAAAATAATTGAGCTTATATTGTGGTTCTCGCACGCGTTCCATGAGCTCATTTACAGGCAAACGCAAGCCTCGCCCCACCTCTTGCAATTTAGAGGTTTGGCTGCCACTGGAACGCAATTTGCAAATCTGAAACACATTCGGATTATCCCAACCTTCACGCAATGTCCATTTGGAAAAAATAAAACGGCGTGGATTGTCTAACGACAGTAACATTTGCTTATCGTGCAAAATCTCGTTGATTTCTTGCTCAATTTTGTCATCACTTTCGCTATTGTCTTTGGAAAAATAACCACCGTGAACCAAAGATAAATCCGCTAACGTTCTTTGCAAATAATCACGATAAAATTCATCTGTTTCGGTTTTTAATCGGCGTAGTGCTTCTTCTTTTACCCAACTTTCAAACTTTTCTTTCAAACTGCCTGAAAGCTCATTGCCACTACGATAGCCGCTAATATCATCAATAAAAAATAAGGTTAGCGGTTTAATTTTGGTAGTACGTTCTACCAATAATTCTCTTTCCAGCTTGAAATGTTCCGCAATCGCACGTTGCATCATCGTATCTTGCACGGTTTGAGCGTAAGAATAAGGGTTAATCAATGCTTTACGTTTCAACTCCAAACCATTGCTTAGCAACAATGTATTTTTGTTCATTCCGTCAATCTTCAGCGCAAAAATTGCCGAATGAATTTGGGCTAAATCATCGCCTTTGCTCAAAGCAAATTTTTTGCTTTTGCCATTTTCAGTTAGCTCAAACACCGCTTCTTTGCCATCTAATGAGAGCAGTTTAATACTGGCTTCCATTCCGCCTTGCATTTCTTCCTGAAACACACGCACGCCTTTAACTAAGCCCTCATTAAAAGCATCCACTGCAGTTAATCGGTAAATCAAGTTGTAATACTGATTATTAAACGTTGCTCCATATCGCAAAATATATTGCGGATTTAACCGCTTGATGTTTTGCCACGTTTTAGCACTTTCACGAGTGGGAAATTTATGCGGTTCATCAATAATCACAAAGGGGCGAACCGCAGCAATTGCCTCCACAGGGTTATCAAATAAATCTTTTAATGCTACATCACCTGAATGGCTCATTGATGGTGAGTTAATCATTCCAGCGTTAATCAGCAAAACGTGAATTTCTTGCCGATTTTCTGCTTTTACAAAGGAATCTATTGCTGTCTGAATATACGTTTTCTTGCCTTTACTTGCTTTATGGCTTTCCACAACATAGGTTTTTAAACGAATGCCCTGATAATCGTTGCCAAAATCCTGTTCAAAATGTTCCGCAAGCGATTGGCTTTGCAAAAATTGTTGCGTACCTGCCTTAATGGAAAGAGTAGGCACGACCACAATAAATTTAAACACGCCCAACATTCGGTGCAAATCAAACATTGTTTTGGTGTAAGTGTAGGTTTTGCCCGTACCTGTTTCCATAGCAATATCCAACACATTGATGCCGTCTGAATCCAAACACAAAGTGCGGTCAATACCGTTTTCATTTTGCACTTTTTGCAGATTGGCGATGTATTGATTCTGCCCAAACACAATTTGTGGATTTTCATCAGCTTGATAAAAGCGACAAGAGGCGTTATCAAACACGCTAAGCACGGCTTGAATACCACGTTCTTGATGTTCCAGATTTTTTTCGTAATTAAAGCCGCTCATTTAATTTCTCACAATCAAACTCAAACTGATATTTTTGCGGTTGCTGTAACTTGCCAATGCTTGATTTAACTCCTGCTGCATTGCACTTTCCATATGATTGCCAAACACAATCACACGATTTGGATTAAATGCCGTATCGTTATCCAGCTTTTGAATAAAGGCAAGCAAATGTTGGCTGCTAAAATGTTCATCAAGTAAATACAAGCGTTTATTACACAAATATGCCGTATAACCGCCCAAATCCGCCACTTGCACAGGGTCGGTCAGTTTCGCACCGTCATAGATACACCACGTGGTGAGCAAGGTTTGAATTTGGCTTTCAGTCAAACAGGTTGCATTCGGTATTTCCACTTGGTTTGGATCAAACTTATCATCGCTAACGGCATTGAAATTTTCTGTGGTTCGGTAAATTTTAAACCCTAAATCACCGCTTGCATTTGGAAAATCTTGGCGGAGTTTGACCGCACTTTTTTCAATTCGGGCTTTGGTAATATCAAAAATGGTTTTGTAACCTGCTTTGTAGGCTTCCGATTTTTTATCAGTTTCTTCAGGCAGCTGTACCATAATAAAACGTCTATTGCCGCTATCTTCCGCATTGCGTTGCATTACCGCGTGGGCGGTTGTGCCAGAACCAGCAAAGAAATCTAAGATTAAGGAATTTTTATCTGAACCAATGGAAACAAAATCTTTTAACAATTCTATGGGCTTTGGGTTATTAAATAATTTTTGTGTAAATAAATTTTTTAATTGTGCAGTACCAGTTCCACTACTATATTCTGGTTTATAAAATATAGTTTTTGGCTTTTTAGAGGGGAGGTCACCAATAGATGGTCTTTGTTTTTTATATAAAGAAATATTATCACCATTTCTAGAAACAATAATATCCTTAATATCTTGTTTAAATTTAGCTTTACTCCATCTCCATGACATTTCTTGTCCATTAGTTATTGGATATAAAACCTCCAGCTCCTTATCATCAAATATTTCTCCATTATTTTTAATATAAATCTGATTATTTTTATCAACACCTATTGGAAAAAATAAATTAGGTCTTTTTTCTCTAGGAGCATTAATACCTGTTGCTTTTAAATTAGCTCCTTGTTTATAAAAACCTTTTTCATCTTCTTCCCACTCATCTAAATCCTCCTCATCAATTGGCAAATTTCCTAAAATAGCTTTATCTTTATTTTTTATATAAACAAGAGTATATTCATGAGTTCCTGCAAAGCCAAATTCATCATTATTTCCTTTTAAATTCATAACAGTCGCTAATTCAGCTACAAAATTATATTCCCCAAATATTTCATCACAAAGTAACTTCAACTGTGCCACTTCGTTGTCATCAATAGAAATAAAAATCACGCCATCTTCTTTGAGCAGCTCTCTTGCAATATAAAGCCGTGGATACATAAAGGTTAGCCACGCACTGTGGGAATTGCTGCCACGGTCTGTAAAATTCAAAATGCGTTCAGCCTCGTCTTGCGTGATATTGGCAAGATTTGCCAGTTGTTCAGGGGTAAATTTGCGGTCATCTTGATAAACAAAACCGTCCGAACCTGTGTTATAGGGTGGATCGATATAGATCATTTTTATGCTGCTGTGATAAGCATTTTTTAAATGCTTCAACACTTCCAAATTATCACCGCAAATGAGCAAGTTTTCGCTATTTTGATTTTCAGGCAGCTTATTATGTTCAATATCTTCTGCTAATAAGGTTTCAGGCGGCAAATTGCGTAACAATTTCGCATAGGATTTGCCTAACCAGTTCATTGAATAAAATTCTTTGCTGATCTCGGTTTGCGATGCAATTTCCGCTTGGAATTTTTCCAACAAAAAACGACCGCTTGTGTCAAAGCAGTGAGGAAAAAGTTGTTTAAGCTGAGCTAATTGGGGAGAAATAGCGGTGATTTTTTCCGCATTGAAAATGTTTTTGGTGATCATAAAATCACCTCAATACTATTGACAGTATTTAGATTATTTGTAGGCTGTAGGCTGTAGGCT